>DASUOH010000001.1:0-48839 GCA_036276735.1 Solirubrobacterales bacterium
TGGTCAACCGCGTCAGGGTCTCAAGGTGCGTCAGGGCGCTTCGGGCCAAGCGCGCCAGGGTTCTTGCGAGGCGGTTCGGAGAACCGCCGCAACGTTGGACGTGTGGCACGGTTGGGGGAGAGATGCGGCAAGCAGCAAAAGCCATGCCGCTCCTCGTCGCCATGCTGCTCGCCCTGCTGGGCGGCGGCGCGGCCGCCGCGGAGGAGCAGGGCGCGAGGACGGTCTACTTCGCGGGTGAGCAGGTCCAGGTCCCGCCCGGCTGGCCGGTGATCCGGCTCGCCGAGCACCCGCGCGCCTGTGTGCGGCTCGACCGCAAGGCCGTCTACCTCGGCCGGCCGAGCGCCGAGCAGCGCTGCCCGGCCGAGGCGATGGGCCGCCGCCGCGCGATCTTGATCGGCGCCGGTTCGGCTGACGGGTCGCCATTGGGCGCGGCCGGCGCCAGTGCCGCCCCGCGCGCCGTCATCTCGGTCGGGGACTTCACCGGCCTCGGCTTCGACGCTTGCGCGGCACCCTCGCGAAGCGCGATGCGCGCCTGGGACGATTCGCCCTACCGGGCGATCGGCATCTACATCGGCGGCCTCAACCGGGGCTGCTCGCAGCCCAACTTGACCTCTAGCTGGGTCGCCGAACAGGTCTCGCTGGGCTGGCACCTGATCCCGACCTACGTCGGCCTGCAGGCGCCGACCAGCAGCTGCACCTCGTGCGCGCTTCTCAGTGCCGGCTCCGCCACGTTGCAGGGCAGCGCGGCCGCCGACGACGCGGTCGAGCGGGCGCGCGAAGTCGGCATCGGCCCCGGCAGCCCGATCTACTTCGACATGGAGGGCTATTCGCGCACCGCCAGCGCCACCAACGCGACGCTCACCTTCCTCTCGGCCTGGACGCAGCGCATCCACGCGCTCGGCTACGAGTCGGGCGTCTACAGCAGCGCCAGCTCGGGGATCGCCGACCTGGTCAGCCGGCTCGGCACCGGCTACTTCCATCCCGACCACATCTGGATCGCCAACTGGGACGGGCGGCGCACCGCCGACGATCCCTACGTGCCCGACGACGCCTGGAGCGAGCACCAGCGCATCCGCCAGTACCGCGGCGGTCACGACGAGCGCTGGGGCGGGGTGACGATCAACATCGACAACAACTACGTCGAAGGGGGGACGGCGGGCGGCTCGGGGTCGAGTGCAACCGCGGACCCGAAGGGCAAGGTGGACCTGGTCGAAGCGCCGCAGCCCGGCCAGGTGCGGGTGAGCGGCTGGGCATTCGACCCCAGCGCCCCCGGCACGGCGGTCGCGATCCGCGTCTACGTCGGCGGCAAGGCCGGCAAGCGCGGCGCCGTGCGCCAGGAGCTCGGTCCGGTCGCGACCCAGCACCGGCCCGACCTCGCGGCTCGCTTCCGCGCCTCGGGCGGCCTCGGCGGCTTCGACGTCAGCTTCCCGACCGCGAAGACCGGCCGTGAGCGCGTATGCGCCTACGCGGTGAACCTCGGCGAGGGCGCCGACAAGAAGCTTGGCTGCCGCACGGTCGGCGTGCGAGTGCCACTCTCCGTCCTGCGCGCCGAGGGCGGCCCCCGCGCGGTGCGGATCGGCATCCGCTGCGAGTGGCCGGCCAGCGTCCAGTGCCCGGGCCGGATCGCGCTGCGAGCCCGCAAGCGGCTGCATCTCGGCCGCGGCCGAACGCGCCTCGTCGAGCTGCCGATCGCCCGGGTTCCGATCCGCCTTGCCGGGGGGGCGAGCGCCTCGGTCCGCGTCCCGCTCAACCGGCGCGGCATCGGCCTGCTGCGGGAGCGCGGCGAGCTGCGGGCGCGTCTGGTGGTCGCCGTCCCCGACGCCCGCATCGTCCGCTGGGTCCCGCTGCCCTAGCGGGTCGAGCCGTTCAGCCCGGCAGGGGTCGGTACTCGCGGCCCGGCTCCAGCGGCTCGAGCCGGATTCCGTCCTCGTCGACGAGATAGTCGTAGCCGATCGCCTGGAGCTTGCGGTCGGGGTCCAGGCGGTTGTAGAGGTCCATCCGGGCCTGCCGGTCCTCCGGCCGGATCATTCGCAGGTGATAGAGCCGCAGGTCGGCGGCGGGGTATTCGCCCGCGAGTGGGGGCCAGGGTGCCCAGATCGAGTGCAAGCGGCGCTCGTGGAAGCGGTGCCCGCGATCGGCTTTGAACAGGCATGCCTTGCGCTTCTCCCCCCAGATCCCGTCCATCCGCATCCGGTCGTTGGCTCCCCACAGCTCGCGGAAGGGGACCCACAGCGCGGTCGTGCCGCCGCGCTCCGCGGCGTCGATCTCGGTTTCGGCGCGGCGCCGGAAATCGCGCTCCAATCGCTCGTCCGCGTCGATTCCGAGCAGCCAGTCGGCGTGATCCCAGCCGGCTTCGATCAGCCTCTTGTGGTTCCTGCCGTCCTCGTTGTCCCCCTGGGAGCCGGGAGGGACCGCCAGCACATCCAGGGTCAGCGGCTGCGCTTCCACATAGGCGCGCGAGGCGTCGGACGACTGGTCGTCGAGCCCGATCAGGCCGTCGACCTGGCCCTCGAGGTTCTCGAAGAGGCCCGGAAGGAACCGCATCTCGTCACGGAACGTGAGTAGCGCGATCAGCCGCCTCTGTGGACGGCGGCGCAGGCGTGGCAGTCGAGGAATTCGCAAGCGCGCCACTCTAGTGGCAGTCTTCCCCGTCGATGAGCCGCCGCGACAAGATCAAGCTCAGTGACGAGGAGCTGCTGGAACTGCTCGAGGCCGAGCGGATCGCGGTCGTCTCGACCAACGGTCCGCGCGGCTGGCCGCACTCGATGCCGCTCTGGTTCGTGCCCCGCGGCGGCGAGGTCTGGATCTGGACCTATGCCAAGTCGCAAAAGGTCCGCAACCTCGAACGCGACCCGCGCGCCACGGTGCTGATCGAGGCGGGGCACGAGTACGCCGAGTTGCGCGGCGCGATGATCGAGGCCGAGGCCCGTCTCCACCGCGACTTCGAGACCGTAATCGGGTTCGCGGAGGAGCTGACCATGCGCTACGCGGAGGGCATTTCCTCCGTGGAGGGCGACGCCAAGGCGGCGCTCGAAGCACAGGCGCCGAAACGGGTGGCGATCCAGCTCGCGGCGATCCGGGTTGCGACCTGGGACCACCGTAAGCTGGGCGGCCGCTACTGACCCGGAAGGACCCTGGAAGAAGATGAAAGCGTCGAAGACCGCACCCGCCGCGATCCTGCTCACCGCTCTGGTGGCGATCGCCTCGCTCGTCGCGCTGCTCGTGCCGCCGCCCGCCAAGGCGGTCTCGCGCTCGTTCTTCGGCATCGTTCCGCAGACCGGCCTAACCGAACAGGACGCCGAATACATGCGCGCGGCGCGGATCGGCTCGGTGCGCTGGCCGTTCGCCTGGTCGGGGGCGCAGCCCGACCCGCAGGGCTTCGAGTGGGGGCCGTTCGACGAAATCGTCACGATCGCTGCCCGGCAGCGCTTGCGCATCCTGCCCTTCGTCTACTCGACCCCGAGCTGGGTGACGCGCAAATTCACCGTCATGCCGGTCAACAACGGGCGCCAGCGGCGCGCCTGGTCTGCCTTCCTCGCGGCGGCGGTCGAACGCTACGGTCCGCGCGGCGACTTCTGGGCCGAACATGGGCCGGGCACGCCCGACCCCCTGCCGAGGATGCCGATCGTCGACTGGCAGATCTGGAACGAGGCCAACTTCTTCTACTTCACGACGCCCGCCTCGCCGACCGCCTACGCCCGGCTCGTCAAGCTCTCCGACCGAGCGATGAGGCGCGCTGACCCGGCTGCGCGACTGATGCTCTCAGGGCTCTTCGCGGAGCCGAGCGCCAGGCCGCCGAGGGCGATGCACGCGACCGACTTCCTCGATCGGCTCTATGGCGTCCCTGGGATCAAGCGCAGCTTCGAGGGCGTCGCCCTCCACCCCTACGCGGAAGACGCGGCCGACCTGGAGCGGATGACCGAGGGGCTGCGCAGCGTGATGGTCCGCAACGGCGACCCCGGCGCCCGCCTCTACATGACCGAGATGGGCTGGGGCTCACAGCACAATCCCAACCTGGTCAGCTTCGAGCAGGGGGTCGGCTTCCAGCTGCGCGAGATGCGCCTCGCCTACCGCTACCTGATCGGCAACCGCGGTCGCCTCAACCTCAAGGGCACCTACTGGTTCACCTGGAAAGACGTGACCGGATCCTGCAACTTCTGCGACTCGACCGGCTTCTTCCGACGCAACAACGGCCCCCGACTGAAGCCGAAGGCGGCCTGGCGGACCTTCGTCGACATCACCGGCGGGCGAGCGCGGCCGTAGCGGCGGGCACAAGGTCGAAGCGGCGGACGAGCGGCGCCTGCTCCGTCCCGGCGACGGCCAGGGCGGCAGCCCACTCGTCGCCCAGGTCGAGCGGCAGCACCCGCACGGGCCGGTCCGGCGGTGGCTCGGCGAGGCCGACGCCGAAGCACTTACCGACCGCCTCGCGGCGCACCCAGTCCTCGTAAAAGGGGACCGCACGACGACCGCGCCGCTCTACGTCGATCCCCACCTCCCGCCCTGCGGCAGCCGCGATCAGCGCCAGCTCGCCCGAATGACTGAGGCTGAAGCGGAGCGCCGAGTCACCGGCGAGGCGGGGCTTGCCACCCCGGTCGACGAGCAGCTCCAGCTCACTCGGCTCGGCGGCGACGTAGCGCGACAGAGCAATCCGCAGCGCCCAGCGAGAGGCGGCCCAACGTTGCCGCCGCGCCGCCACCTGGATAGCCGCCGCGCGGCGACGATCAGGCGCCGGCAGCCCCTCCGCCGCCGGCCAGTCGAGGCAGTCGAGGCAGGCTCGCCAGACGTGGACCTCGGCGCCCGACTCGAGCGCGATTCGCTCCTCGGTAGGTGGAGTCACGGCGCGTAAGCTACGCGCCCGTGCGGCTCCTGCTCGCCACCAACCACCTCGGGCTAGGGGGCAGTGAGTCGTATCTGCTCACCGTGGCCGAGCAGCTCGACCGGCTCGGACACGAGACCGTTCTCTACACGCCCGAACCGGAAGGCGGCATCGAGGTTGCTCGCGAGCGGGCCATAACGCTCCTCGGCGAGGCGGCGCTCGACGGCGCATATGACGCGGCGATAGTTCAGGACGCGGGGGTCAGCCTGGCGGTCGCCGATCGCCAGCCAGCACTGCGGCAGCTCTACGTCGCCCACAGCGCTGAGTTCGACCTGCAGACGCCGCCTCAGTTCGACGGCCTCGTCGGCGCGGTGGTCGTCCTCAACGATCGGGTTGCGGAACGGATGCGCAGCCTCGCCACGAAGGCCGAGGTAGTCCGACTGCGCCAGCCGATCGACACGGTCCGCTTTGGGCCGCGCGGCACACTGCCGGAGGTGCCACGCAAGGCGTTGCTGCTCAGCAACACGCCGCACTCCGACCGCCTCACGATGCTGGAGCAGGCCTGCGCGGCGGCGGGGTTGGAGCTGAGCCGCCTTGGCGGGCTGGCCGGCCGCGTCGCGGACATCCGCCCGGCTCTCGCCGAGACCGACGTCGTGATCGGCTACGGCCGCTCGACCCTCGAGGCGATGGCATTCGGCCGGGCCGCCTACGTATTCGACTGGAAAGGGGGCGACGGTTGGGTGACTCCGGAGTCCTATCCAGCGATGGAGGCGAACGGGATCGCGGGCGGCGCCTGCGAGACGATCCTCGACGCCGAGCGGCTTGCCGATGACCTGCGCGGCTACGCCGCCTCGATGGGGCCGGTCAACCATGACATCGTGATGACCCACCACCGGGCCAACGTCCACGCTCAGCAGCTGGTCTCGCTGATCGAGCGACTCGCGCCGCCCGCCACCCGGCCGCGCAGCGAGCTGCAGGAGATGGCGCGACTGGTACGGCTGGAGTGGCGGGCACGGCTCGAGATCAGCGGACTCGCCAACGAGAACGACTACCTGCGCAAGCTGCTCGACGCGACGCGCCAGCAAGTCGGCGAGGAGCGCCGCCGCGCCGACGAGGCGGAGCGGCGAGTGGACGAGCAGGCGAAGGCCTATGAAGCGACGGCGAGCTGGCGGTTGACGCGGCCGTTGCGGGCGCTCGGCCGGCTGCGTGAGCGGCTCTCGTCACTATGGTTCGCGCCGTGACGACCCTCTCGCTGGTGATCCCGGCGTACAACGAGCAAGAGCGGCTCCCCGACCTGCTGGAGACCTTGCGGACGAGCGCCGCCGCCGCGGTCGAGGGGGCGGGCATGAAGTTGCTCGAGGTGCTGATCGTGGACGACGGCAGCACCGACCGCACCCGGCAGCTGTTGAGGGAAGCCGGCGAGCGCGACCCGCTGCTGAAGCCGGTGCTCGACTACGAGCGCAACCGCGGCAAGGGGGCGGCGTTCGCCTGCGGGGTGCGGCATGCCGAGGGCGATTACGTGCTACTCGCCGACGTCGACCTCTCGACGCCGTTGGATGAGCTGCCGACGCTCACCGAGGCGATCCGCGGCGGTGCCGACATAGCGATCGGCTCGCGGGCCGTGCCGGGCGCGCGCGTCGAGCGCGGGCCCGCCCACCGCAAGCTCAGCGGCGCCGCCTTCAACGGCACCGTGCGACTGCTCACGGGGCTGCGGCTGCGCGACACCCAGAACGGCTTCAAGCTCTTCCCGACCGAGGCCGCGAAGCGGCTCGTCGCCCAGCAGGCCTGTCCGGGCTTTGCCTTCGACGTCGAGATGCTGATGCGGGCCGACCGGTCGGGCCTGCAGATCGCCGAGGTGCCGATCCTCTACAAGCACGACGCGCGCTCCAGCGTCCGGGTCGCCTCGGCGAGCATGGACATGCTGAAGGACGTGGCCGGCCTCGCCTATCGGCTGCGGGTGAAGGGCGGCAGGCGGCGCTCGGCAGCGGCGGGGCGGCCAGATATCGTGCGCCGGCCTTGACCGGAGCACCCCCCACGCAGGCCCAGACGCAGCAACGATCCGGCTGGCGCTCGCTGCTCGACGACCCGGCGGTTAGGTCGATCGTCGCCTACACGGTGGTGGCGATGGGCGCCCTGACCGCCGCCTACTTCACGGTCTTCACCGTCTGGGCCGGCTACGACGACGAGGGGACGCTGCTCGTCACGCTGCAGGCCTTCGTCGACGGCGACGCCCTCTACCGCGACGTCTACTCGCCATACGGGCCGTTCTACCACGAGGTCTTCGGCGGCTTCTTCGCGCTCACGGGCATCGACGTCACCAACGACGCCAGCCGCTCGATCGTGATGGTCCTCTGGGTGGCGACGGCGTTCCTGTTCGGGATCGCCGCGCAGCGCCTCACCGGCCGCCTCGCGGTCGGGATCGTGGCGATGATCGCGGCCTTCGCGCCCCTCTACGTGCTGGCCAACGAGCCGATGCACCCGCAGGTGCTCTGTGTCCTCTTGCTGGGGATCTTCGTCGCCCTCGCCGTCTACGGGCCTGGCCGCCGCCCCCTCTGGCTGGGGGCCGCAGCGGGGGCGGCGGTCGGAGCGCTGCTGATGACCAAGCTCAACCTCGGCGTCTACGCGGCAGCCGCGGTCGTCCTCGCCGCAGCGCTGACGTTCGAGCCGCTGCGCCGCCGCCGTTGGCTGAGCTGGCCGCTGGTCGGCCTCGTCGTCGCCATGCCGCTGGTTGTCGTCTTCCGCGACCTCGACATTCCCGCCAACCGCGACATGGTCGCGGCGCAGGTACTTGCGATGGCCGCGGTCGCGATTGCCGCCTGGCCGCTCGGCCGGCCGCGCGAGGAACGAGGCAGCCCGCTGCCGACCTGGCTGCTCGGCGCGGCCGCCGGCTTCGGCGTCGCCGTGGTCGCGATCCTGGTCGCGATCGTCGCCACCGGCTCCCCGCTCTCCGACGTCTACCACGGCATGGTGACCGAGGCGATGCGGGTGCGGGAAGTCAACCCCGGCCAGCTCGCGATGGCGCCCGCGGTGGTCGACTGGGCCGTGGTCGCGGTCGCCGGCGCAGCGCTCACCGTGGTCTTCCGCGATCAGCGGACGGAGTCGCTCTCGCTGCTGCCCGCCCTCGTCCGTGTGGTGGCCGCGCTGGCGATCATCTTCTCGATCACCCGGGTGACCCCGCTCTCGCTCAGCCCCGCAGCCGGCAATCAGGCCTCGCTGGCGGCGGTGCTGGCCTGGATCGCGGTTGTCCCGCCGGGCGGCGCTGTCGAGGGCCCCTACAAGCGCTTCCTGCGGGTGATGCTGCCGGCGCTCGCGGTCGCCGAGGTGCTGCAGGTCTATCCGGTGCCGGGCAGCCAGGTGGGGATCGCCGCGCTGACCTTCGTTCCCGTGGCGGTCCTCTGCCTCGACGACGCGCTGACCTCGGCACGGGCCTGGGCGGCGGCGCGCGGCGGCTTCCTCCCACAGCGGGTCGGCGCCGTGGCGACGGCCGCGCTGGTCGCCCTGGCGAGCATCCTCGCGATCAACACGATCCTGCGCTCGATCGGCAACAACGCGGAGACCTACAGCAACAACTTCGAGCTCCCGTTCGAGGGGGCGAGCCTGCTGCGGGTGCCGGAAGCCGACGCCGCGAACTACACGCGTCTGGTCGAGCTGCTGCACGAGCATCGCTGCACCGACTTCATCGGCTATCCGAACGTCAACAGCCTCTACCTGTGGTCGGGGATCGAGCCGCCCGCCCCGGCGGCTCCCGGGGCCTGGATCGAGGCCCTCGACAGCGAGCGCCAGGCGCGGGTGGTCCGCCAGCTGCGCCGCTCGCCCCGTCCCTGCGCGATCCGCAACGAAGGTCAGGCCGGGGCCTGGCTGGGGGGCGCGCCGCCGCCCGACCGTCCCCTGGTCAACTACGTGAACCAGGAGTTCCGCCCCGTGGAGACGGTCGGCGAAGTGTTCGAATTCATGCTCCCGATCCGCCGCGGCTCGTGACCCGGGTGCTGATCACCGGCGGCGCCGGCTTCGTCGGCTCCAACCTCGCCGTCTCGCTGGCGGCGCGCCATCCCGACTGGGAGGTCGTCGCCTTCGACAACCTCTACCGGCAGGGCTCGGAGCTCAACCTGCCGCGCCTCGAGCAGGCCGGGGTCGAGTTCGTCAAGGGAGACGTTCGCGAGCCGGCGGACCTCGAGCGCTTCGGCTCTCTCGCGGCGCTGATCGAGTGCTCGGCCGAGCCCTCGGTGATGTCGGGGGTGGACGGCGACACCTCCTACCTCCTCCACACCAACCTGACGGGCGCCTACAACTGCCTCGAGGCGGCGCGGCGCACCGGGGCGTTCTTCCTCTTCCTCTCGACCAGCCGCGTCTACCCGGTCGCGCCGCAGCTGGAGCTGGCGCTCGAGGAGGCCGAGACGCGCTTCGAGCTGGCCGCCGAGCAGCCGGTCCCGGGCGCTTCGCCGGCCGGCATCTCGGAGGACTTCCCGCTGGCCGGCGCCCGCACGCTCTACGGCACGACCAAGCTGGCCGCCGAGCTGCTGATCGAGGAGTACCGGGCTGGATTCGGCGTTCGGGCCGTCGTCGACCGCTGCGGGGTGATCGCCGGTCCTTGGCAGATGGGCAAGGTCGACCAGGGCGTCTTCACGCATTGGATGCTCGCCCATCGCTTTCGCCAGCCGCTGCGCTACATCGGCTTCGGCGGGCAGGGGAAGCAGGTGCGTGACCTGCTCCACGTCGAGGACCTGGTCGACCTGGTCGAGCGGCAGCTTCTTGCCCCGGACGAGTGGGACGGCCGGGTCGTCAACGTCGGTGGCGGCCGCGAGTGCAGCCTCTCGCTGCGCGAGACGACCGCGATCTGCCGCGAGCTGACCGGCAACGAGGTGCCGATCGAGCCCGAGCAGGAGACCCGGCAGGGCGACGTGCCCGTCTACATCTCCGACTGCGCAAGACTGTTCGGCCTGGACGAGTGGCGCCCACGGCGAAGCGCCGAGCAGATCCTGGCCGACATCCACGCCTGGATCGCGAGCGACGAGGAGCGGATCGCCGCAGCGCTGAAAATCGACGCCCCCACGGGGGAGAGGGAGTAAGGGAGATGCCGGTTGCGATCGTCACTGGTTCGGGAGGACTGATCGGCTCGGAGGCCGTCGGCCACTTCGTCGCCGCCGGCTTCGACGTGGTCGGGCTTGAGAACGACATGCGCGCCCGCTTCTTCGGCCCCGAGGCCTCGACCGCGCACGTCACCGAGCGCCTCGCCGCGACGCATGACTCGTTCCGCAGCGAGTCGGTCGACATCCGCGACCGCGACGCCGTCGACGCGATCTTCGCCCGCCACGCCGCTCAGATCGAGCTCGTGGTCCACACCGCCGCGCAGCCCTCGCACGACTGGGCGGCGAGCGACCCGCAGACCGATTTCGGCGTCAACGCCAACGGCACGCTCAACCTGCTCGAGGCGGCCCGGGCGCACTGCCCCGACTCGCCCTTCATCTTCTGCTCGACCAACAAGGTCTACGGCGACACGCCGAACCGGTTGCCGCTCGAGAGCCTCGAGAAGCGCCTGGAGCTACCCGAGTCCCACCACTACTTCAAGGGCATCGACACCTCGATGTCGATCGATTCCTCTACCCACTCGCTGTTCGGGGTCTCCAAGGCGGCGGCCGACCTGCTCGTGCAGGAGTACGGGCGCTACTTCGACATGCCGACCGTCTGCTTCCGCGGCGGCTGCCTGACCGGCCCCCAGCACGCGGGCGCCAAGCTGCACGGCTTCCTCGCCTACCTGATGAAGTGCGTCGCCACCGGGACGCCCTACACCGTCTTCGGCTACGAGGGCAAGCAGGTGCGCGACAACATCCACAGCGCCGACCTGATCGCCGCCTTCGAGGCGTTCCACCGCGCCCCGCGCCCGGCCGCCGTCTACAACATCGGCGGCGGTCGCTTTTCCAACTGCTCGATGCTGGAGGCGATCGACATCTGCGAGCGGATCGCCGGCCGTGAGCTCGACTGGGAGATGGGCGAGGAGCCGCGGATCGGCGACCATCGCTGGTGGATCTCCGACCTGGCGCCGTTCGAAGCCGACTACCCCGACTGGAAGCTGCGCTACGACGTCGAGGCGATCCTGCGCGAGATGTACGAGCAGAACGTCGAGCGCTGGACGGCGGCGCCGGCGTGAAGCTCTCGGTCGTCATCCCGGCCCAGAACGAGGAGGGCTCGGTCGGCAAGACGGTCGAAGGCGTCGTCGGCGTTCTCGAGCGCGACGGGATCGACTACGAGGTCGTCGTCGTCGACGACGGCAGCGAGGACTCGACCGCGGCGGTGGTCGAGGCGATCGGCGCCGCCAACCCGCGCGTCCGCTGCCATCGCTCCCACTACGAAAAGGGGTTCGGGATGGCGATCCGGGCCGGCCTCGACGTCTTCGAGGGCGACGCCGTGGTGATCTCGATGGCCGACGCCTCCGACGACCCAGAGGACATCGCCGCCTACTACCGCCTCTTCGAGGAGGGTTGGGATTGCGCCTTCGGCTCTCGCTTCGTCCCCGGCGCGAAGGTCTACGACTACCCCTGGCTGAAGCTCGTCATCAACCGGCTCGCCAACCAGTTCATCCGCGTCCTCTTCCGCCACCGCTACAACGACACCACCAACGCCTTCAAGGGCTACCGGCGCGAGGTGATCGAGACGATCCAGCCGTTGCTGTCCAAACACTTCAACCTGACCGTCGAGATGCCGCTGAAGGCGATCGTCCGCGGCCACAGCTACGCCGTCGTCCCCACCTCCTGGACCAACCGCACCACCGGCCAGGCGAAGCTGGCGATGAAAGAGATGGGCAGCCGCTACCTCTTCATCGTCCTCTACGTCTGGCTCGAGAGCACCCTCAGCCGGGGCGACTACCGGATCGGCGTCGCGCCGAAGCCCGGACGGCTACCGAGCCGGTCCCGCCGCTAAGCGCCTACCGAACTTCGCCCCATCTAGATGACCCTATGGGGTCATAAAGGCAGCCGAAGTTCGGCCGTCAGTCATTTCGCCCGCAAAGGCAACCGCACCCGCCGCCGCGCCCAGGCGAACGGCGCCGTGAAGCGCGGCACCCCGCGCAGCAGGTTCGGGTTGCCGTAGGGATCCGGTTCGGCGAAGCGCCGCCAGCGGTCGACCAGGCGTTCGAACTCCCATTCCTCGACCTTGGCCGAGCGGCTGGAGGACTCGAAGTGGAGGAGGACCGTGTCGGGGTCGTAGACGATGCGGCGGCCCTGGGAGTAGGCCTTGAGGCAGTAGTCGACGTCGTTGAAGTTGATCGGGAACTCGGTCGAGAGGCCGCCCAGCTCGTCGAACACCTCGCGCCTCGTCATCAGGCAGGCGCCGGTCACCGCGAGGCAGTTGCGGGCGATCAGGACCGCGTTCATGTAGCCGCGGAAGTCGCCGGCGAAGCCGTGGTAGAGGTGGCCGGGGAGCCCGTGGTCGAAGTTGAGGCCGACGTGCTGCAGGCGCGAGTCGCCCCACAGCAGTTTGGCGCCCACCGCGCCGACTCCCTCCTGCGCGGAGTACATGACCATGCGCTCGATCCACTCAGGGGTGGCGATCTCGATGTCGTCGTTGAGCAGCAGCAGGTGCTCGCCGTCGCTGTGGATCACGCCCAGGTTGATCTTGGCCGAGAAGTCGAACTCGCCCTCGAAGTGGACCAGGCGCAGGCGGTCGCCGGCGATCGAGCGCAGCTCGTCGAGGATTTCCTCCTCGACCGACTCGTCGACCACGCAGACGATCTCGTAGTTCTCGTAGGTGGAGCGCTCGACGATGCTGCGCACGCAGTTGAGGACGAGGACGACCGGCTCGAACCGCACGTCGCGCACCTGGCCGCCGGTCGGGATGACGATGCTTACCCGCGGCGCTTGCTGCAGGCGTGGGTGGAGGTGCAGCACGCCTGGGTCCTCCGCGTCCTGCCTGATCTCGGCCGGCAGGCCAATCCGCTCGCAATGAGCCTGGACGGCGCGGCGCCCAGCCTCGAACGCCCACGGTTTGGCCTCGGCCGCCGCCGCGGCCGACGTCTCGAGGATGCGCCAGTGGTAGAGCACGCGCGGCACGTGCACGACCCGCCGCGCCCGCTCGGTCACTCGCAGCACCAGGTCCCAGTCCTGGGAGCCCGCGAAGCGCTCGTCGAAGCCGCCGACCTCCTCGACAAGAGAGCGGCGCAGGACGCTGAGGTGGCAGGTGTACATCTGGCTGCGCAGCCGCTCCGGCGACCAGTCGGGCTTGAAGAAGGGCGCCGAGTGGTGCCCGCGAAGGTCGATCTTGTCCTCGTCGGTGTAGATGTAGTCGGCTTCGGGGTCGGCCTCGATCGCCGCCGCGACGTGGGCGAGCGCGTCGGGGTGCAGCTCGTCGTCGTGGTCGAGCAGGGCGACGAACTCGCCGCGGGCGATCCGAAGCGCGTCGTTGGAGGCGGCGACGATGCCACCGTTCTCCTCGCGGAAATGGACGCGAATCCGAGGGTCGGCGGCCGCGGCGCGCTCGAGCGCCCGTCGCACCTGGGGCTGCGGGGAGGCGTCGTCGACCAGGCAGAGCTCCCAATCGCCGCAGCTCTGGCGCCGCACCGAGCGCAGCATCCTCGCGAGCACGCGCTCGGGCGTCTCGTAGACGGGCGTGACGATCGAGAAACGGGGAGCGGCCACGTCGGCTAGCGCCGCTGGGGCCTGAGCAGGCGCACCGCGGTCCCAATCAGCTTGCCCAGTCCCGGCAGCCGCGATTCGACCCGCGTCGCGACGTTGGCGAGTCGCTGAGAGCGTTCGTCGAGCTCAGCGAGCCGCCCCTTGGCGGCGCCAAGCTCGGCATCCTTGGAGATCAGGAGGTCGCGCAGCCGCAGGATCTCCTGCTTCTGACGGGTCAACTCGGCGCGCAGCTCGTCCGACATCGCGGGCCAGTCTAGCCGCAGGCCGCGGTCCAACCCGCGTCTTCGCAGCGTGCGAAGCTTCCCGCCCGCATGGGCTCCTCCCGCCTCGTTCCCCTCGCTCGCGCGCACTGGCACTGGCTGCTTCCGGCCGCCGTGATCTTCGCCCTGCTCGCGCCGACCCTGTTCAGCGACCGCACCTTCTCGACCGACTGGGGGAACCACATGTGGCTCCTCTGGGTGCAGGGCCTGAACCTGCGCGACCTCGGCGAGCCGAGCTACTTCCTGCAGTCGAGCCTCGGCGTCCTCTACCCGCTCTACGCCTTCTACGGAGGAACGATGTACGCGGCGCTCGGGGCGGTCTCCTGGGCGACGAGCCCGGTGGCCGCCGTCGCCGTCGCCTACGGCGCGGCGCTGGCCGCCGCCTACCTCGGCTGGACCTGGATCGCCCGCCTGGCGGGGGTGGAGGGGTGGCGGGCGCAGCTGCCGGGCTGCATCGCCGTCACCGCGCCGCTCGCCGTCACCAACCTCTACGGCCGCGGCGACATCCCCGAGGTGATCGCGACCTCGTTCATCCCGCTCGTGCTCGCCTCCGGGATCGCGCTGTTCCGCGCGCCGCGGGTCCATTTGGGCGCGGCAGCCGCGTACGTCGTGTCCGTCGCGGTGCTGACCGGCACCCACACGCTCACCCTCGCCTGGGGCACTGTCTTCCTGGTCATCTGCGCGGCGCTGCTGCTCGCGAGCCACTGGGACTGGACGCGCGAGCGGCTGCGGCGCGGGCTTGCCCTCAGCGGCCTGACTGCGCTCGGGATCGGCATCAACGCCTGGATCCTGATGCCGCTCGTCATCTACCACACGCGCCTGGTCGAACAGGAGCCCGACCCGATCGGCCTCACCGAATACACCGACCCCGACGTCCTCTTCAGCATCTTCCGCGACGCCCCCGACCCGCCCGTGATCACGGCCGACGTCGACGCGCAGCTGCCGGTGCTGGCCCTGCTCTGGGCGCTCGTCTGCGGGGCGCTCTACTGGCGCCTGCTCTCGGCCGCGCGCCGGCGGCTCGCGCTCGGGGTGCTGGCGCTCGGCGGCGCGTTGCTGGCGCTGGTGCTCGAGCCTTCCCTGATCGAAGACCTGCCCAAGGTTCTCGCCTTCATCCAGTTCCCTTACCGAATCGTCACCTACGTGACCATCTGCGTCGTCGGGTTGGTGACCCTGGCCTTGGCGGCGATGCAGCGCGAGGGGGGGACCTCGCGCCTGCCCGTGCTTGGCCTTGCGGCGATCGCCGCCTTCAACGTCGGGCTCTCGATCCAGCAGAACTCCGAGGTGCGCTCTTGGTTGGAGGGGCGCGACGAGGCGCTCGCCTCCTCGGTAGAGCCGCCGCCCACCTGGTACGCGTCGCTCCAGTTCGCCGACGGCTCTGCGCCGGTGGTCGAGCCGACGCTGCCGCCACTGGAGATCCCGGTCCGCGACCGCCGCGACGTCTACGCGGCGAGCTATCCGGCGGGGAAGGCCGGGACCGCTGAGACGAACATCGCGGTCGGCGACTACCTGGTCGACGTCTCGGGCGGCGAGCCGGTCGGTCGCACCGACGACGGCAGGATGGTGCTGCGCCTCCCTGGCTCGCCAGATCGCCCGCGCACGGTCGAGGTGAAGGCGGCCTGGGGGCCGGCAATCGAGGTCGGCCGCTGGCTGACGGTGCTGTCGCTGCTCGTCGCGGTGGCGGGCGCGGTGGCCTGGGCGATCGTCGGCCGGCGCCGCCGGCCGGAGGGCTGAGCGGGCGATGGGCGCCGACCTCGAGCTGCTTTGGCTGCTCGCCGTCCACCTCGTCCTGACGGGGCTGCCGGCGGCGCTGGCGGTCTTCGTCGCCGCCCGCCGCGGTCTGCGGGACGTGCCGCTCCT
The DNA here is from genome assembly GCA_036276735.1 of Solirubrobacterales bacterium. Lineage (GTDB taxonomy): Bacteria > Actinomycetota > Thermoleophilia > Solirubrobacterales > 70-9 > VRUE01. Next base: position 15,558 of record DASUOH010000001.1, read on the forward strand.
GCTCTGTGTGGCGCTCGCCGCCTCGGGCGCCGCGGCGATGCTCTCCTTCTGGGCCTTCTACCTCGACCCGCTGGTCGGGCAGGTCGCCGCCTTCCTCCTCGCGCTCGGCTCCGCACAGGGGATCTACCTCTGCCGGCCCGATCGGCTTGACCGCGAGCTGCTGCGTGAGCTCGCGGCGCCGGCGGCGCTCTGGGCGCTGGCCAGCCTCTTCGTCGTCTACCTCGGCTTCCTCTACGGCGGCAGCGAGGGGCCGCTGACGATCGCCGCCACCCGCTTCTCGCATCCGCTGCCGCCCGACAACCAGATCCCCCTCCACTTCGCCAACTGGTACTACGAGAACGGCAGCAGTCCGACGCCGCCGCCGTTCGGCGACTGGCTCTCCAGCGACCGGCCGCCCCTGCAGGTCGGCTACGTCCTCAGCCAGCGTGCCTTCGGCTGGGACGAGAGCGGGCTCCACTACCAGGTGCTCGCTGTCGTGGTCCAGCAGCTCTGGGTGGTCGCGATGTGGGCGCTGCTGGTCGCCGCACGGCTGCGGCCGCTCGCTCGCGGCCTGGCGATCGTCGCGGCGATGGTCAGCGACATCGCGATCGTCCACGGCTTCTTCGTCTGGCCGAAGCTGATCGCCGCCGCCTTCGTACTGGCTGCGCTGGCGATGGTCGTCTCGGGCCGCTGGAGCGGCTTGCGCGAGGACTGGCGCGCCGGCGCCCTCTTCGCCGCCCTCTGCGGCTTCGCGATGCTGGCCCACGGGGCCAGCGCCTTTGCCGTGATTCCGCTGCTCGGCTACGCGGTGCTGCGCGGCATACCTAGCCTGCGCTGGCTGGCGGCGGCGGCGCTGGTCGCGGTGGCGCTGCTCGGTTCGTGGTCCGCCTATCAGCGCTTCGCCGATCCGCCCGGCGACCGTCTGCTCAAGTGGCAGCTCGGCGGTGCGCTCGCAATTGACGACCGCGGCGCGCTCGAGGCGATCGTCGACGGCTACGAGGAGGCCGGGTTCGACGGCACCCTTGCCAACAAGCGCGCGAACGCCGAAGCGATCGTCAGGGGGAAGGACCTCGGCGAGGCGCTGGACAGCGCCGCCGACGGGATCGGGGGAGGAGAGCCCGGCCAAACCGTGGAAGCGCTGCGCCTGCCGCGCTTCTTCTGGCTCTTCCCGTTCCTGGGGTTGCTGCTGCTCGGACCGCTGGCGATGCTCGTCGCCCGCATCAGGGGCCGGCCCGAGGGGGCCGAATGGCGCTTCGCGCTCACGTCGCTCGGCTTCAGCCTGGCCGTCGCCGCGACCTGGGCGCTCCTCTTGTTCGGCGGCAGCGAGGCGCCGACCACGATTCACCAGGGCACCCTGCTCCTGCCTCTGCTCGCCGTCTGCGGCTGCGTCGTCGGCGCCTTCGCCGCGTGGCGGCCACTCGGGATCGGGCTGGCCGCCCTCAGCGTCCTCCTCGCGCTGGCCCTCTACGCGCCGGCGCCGACCCTGGAGCCCCGCTCGTTCTCGCTGCTCGCGGCGCTGCTCGCCGCCGCCGGCCTGGCCGGCTTCGGCTGGGTGGCGCTGCGGACCGCGCCGCGCTGAGCGGCGGATGGCGCCAATACACTCCCGCACCGCCATGACCTGGGCCCGACGCAACCCGGCGACCGTCCTGCTCGGCGCAGCGATGGCAGCCTCCGTATTCATCCTGCTCTGGCTGACCCGGGACCTCACCTTCCTGCAGGACACCTGGGATCTGCTGATCAACCGGCGCGACCCGTCGGTCGACTCGCTGCTGATCCCGCACAACGAGCACATCGTCCTCATCCCAGCCGCGATCGAGCAGCTGATCCTGCGCGTCTTCGGCATGTCCGACGCGACGCCGGAATACGTCCTGCAGTCGCTGATGCTGGCCGCGGCGGCGGCGCTCCTCTTCGTCTACGTGCGGCGGCGGGTCGGCGACTGGCTCGCCCTCTTCGCGGCCGTGCTCGTCCTCTTCCTGGGGCCGGCCTGGGAGGTGCTGCTCTGGCCGTTTGAGATCGGCTTCTCCGGCTCGGTCCTCTTCGGTCTGGCGGCGCTGCTGGCCCTCGACCGCGACGATCGGCGCGGCGACCTCGCGGCTTGCGTGTTCCTCTCGATCGGGCTCGGCTTCTCCAGCGTCGGAATCCCCTTTGTCGCCGCCGCTGCCGTCGACGTCCTGTGGAAACGACGCGAGCGCGGCTGGCGGCGCGTCTACATGGTCATCGTCCCCACCGCGCTGTTCGTCGTCTGGTACCTCGGCTGGGGTTCGGACGCCGAATCGCACTTCTCGCTCCGCAACGTCCTTGCCTCGCCGCGCTGGGTCTTCGACTCGGCCGCGCTCGCTCTCGCGAACATGCTCGGCTTCGGCGAGAGCCCGAACCTCGGGCCGGTCGATCCCCCCTGGGCCCGCCCCCTGTTCGTCGCCTCCCTCCTCCTGGTCGGGGTCTACGCCTACCTGCGCCGTCCGCGGCTCTCGATCGGCTTCTGGGCGATCGCCGCCGCCGCTGCTGCCAACTGGTTCCTCACCGCCTTCAACGCCTTTCCCGGCCGCGCCCCGGTCTCGAGCCGCTACCAGTACATGGGAGCGATCCTCATCCTGCTGCTGCTCGCAAACCTGTTCGCGGGGGCTCGCCCCTCACGGCGAGTCCTCGCCGTCGCGGCCGCGGTCACGGCCCTGGCCATATCGGTGAACGTCGTCTACCTGAAGGACGGCAGGGACTCGCTGCGGGTCCAGTCCGAATACACCAAGGGCGACCTGGCCGCGATCGAGATCGCCGAGCGCACGATCGAGCCCGACTTCCAGCTGGGCGCCGAGATCGCCGGCACGCCGACGCTCGTCAACGTGTTCGCCGACGAGTACCTGACGGCGGTGGACGAATACGGCTCGCCCGCCTACACCCCGGCGGAGCTGACCGGCGCCCCGGACTACGTCCGCAAACAGGCCGACATCATCCTCTCGCAGGCCCTGCCGCTCTCGACCTTCACGATGCTGGGCGCCTATCGAGCCGGCGGCGGCGAGAACTGCGTGAGCCTCCCGGCGGGCGAGTCGGAGCAGCGCGAGGTGCCGCTCTCGCCCGGCCGGACCCGAATCGAGCTGGCGCCTGGGCCACGGGCCGAGTTCTCGCTGCGGCGGTTCGCCACCGGCGAACATCCGGTGCCAACCGAAGGAGCGCCCGGCGGCTCTGTCACCGAGGTCCGCGTGCCGCGCGATGACGCGCCCGTCTTCTCCTGGTACCTGCAGGTCGACGCCTCCCAGCCCGCCCGCGTCTGCCGCTAGTTCTTTCCCAGCTTCCTCCAGAGGGCTATCCCGGCAGGGGTGGAACGTCTTGTACTTTTTCCGCGCCGACGCTGGCGGACAACTCTAACTGTCTTCGGAAAAAGTTAAGTGAAACCCCTGTCGGGATAGCCCCGTCACAGCTCCTCGGCGATCCGCGGCGCCTGGCGGTTGAAGATCCAGACCGCGAAGACGCAGACGAAGAGGTAGATCGCGACCGCCGGGATCAGGCCGGCGGCGCCGCCGGCGGCCTCGGCGGCGGTCGGGGCGCCGGGTTCGATCACCCAGACCCGCACCTGCTCGAAGATCGGCGCCAGCGGATTGACCATCAGCGCCCGCTCCATCGTGTCGTTGTGGAGCGCTTCGATCGGATAGAGGATCGGCGAGGCGTAGAAGAGGACCTGGGCGACGACGGACCAGATGATCGCGACGTCGCGGAAGCGCACGTAGAGGACCGAGAGGGCCATGCTCGTCGCAGCCGTGAGGACGAAGAGCAGCGCCAGCGGGACCGGGAAGAGCAGCCAGGTCCAGTGCGGGTCGACCCCGTAGGCGAGCATGAAGGCGAAGACGACGATCATGTTGAGCGCCAGGTTGAAGGCGCCGGTGAGCGTGGTGGCGAGCGGGATCACCAGGCGCGGGAACTGGGTCTTGCGGACGATGCCCTCCTGGGTGACGACCGCGGTTACGGAGCTCTGGGTCGCTTCGGAGAAGAAGGTGAAGAGGACGATGTTGAGGAGGAGGAGCACTGGGTAGAACTCCGCTTCCTCGCTGCCGATTTTGAAGATCTGCGTGAAGACGAAGAGCAGCACCCCGAACAGCATCAGCGGCCGGATTAGCGACCAGACGTAGCCGAGCACGGTGCCGAAGTAGACGCGCTTGAACTCGGTTGCGGACATCAGCAGCAACAGGTCGACGAAGCGCCGCCAGCCGCCGCCGAGCGCGGATGGGCCCTGCACCTCCCGCAGCGGCGCCTCGCTCGAGGCCGCGGTCGCCGGCGCGCTCATCGCGCTCCGCTCTCGACGAGGGAGCTGGCGGTGAGCGGCAGCGAGACGACGCCGCGCAGGTGCGAGTTGCTGCCGTAGACGACGAAGTCGAGCGCGTTGTGGACGTAGAGGGCGACGTCGGCGTCGGCCACCCGGTTGACGCCGGCGTGGACGAAGTAGCGACCTGGCGTCAGCAGGTTCTCGAGGTCGGCGCGGACCTCGACCCGGTCGCCCGCCGACAGCCGCGGCGAGCCGTCCTCGCGGCCGACCCCGACCCCGAAGTTGCAGACGTCGACGCCGTCGGCGCTGGCGAGCACGATGGCGAGGCCGATGCCGTCGCTGTCGCGCTTGGCTTCCAGCGCCAGCCGCAGGCGGATCTTCTCGCCCTGCTCGACGTTGGTCAGGCGCCCGCCGTCGCCGTCCTCGATCCAGGCGTCGAGCAGGCGGACCTCGTCGCTCTCTCTGACGGTGGTCGGCGCGCTCTCCCGCTCGCGCTCGAAGTTGAGGCGAAGGTAGCGGCGGCCGACCTCAGCCGGGTCGCCGATGTGCTGGATGTGTCCGCCGTCGATCAGCATCGCGCGGGTGCAGAAGGTCTCAACCGTCTGCATGTCGTGGGTGACGAGCACGATCGTCTTCCCGGCCGCCTTCATCTGCCGGAAGGCGTCGGCGCACTTCTGCTGGAACGCCGCGTCGCCGACGGCGAGCACCTCGTCGATCAGCATGATGTCGGCGTCGACCTCCATCATCAGCGAGAAGGCGAGCCGCACCAACATCCCGGAGGAGTAGTTCTTCAGTTTGAGGTCGACGAAGTCCTCGAGCTCCGCGAACTCCATGATGGCGTCGATGCGGCCCCGCGTCTCCTGCGGCGTCAGTCCCATCATCACGCCGTTGAGCACGACGTTCTCGCGGGCGGTCAGCTCGAGGTTGAAGCCGACCCCGAGCTCGATGAACGGCGCCAGCCGGCCGGCCATGCGGATCGTGCCGGCGTCGGCGCGGTAGATGCTCGCGAGCAGCTTCAGCAGGGTGCTCTTGCCGGAGCCGTTGCGCCCGACGATGCCGAAGAACTCGCCCTGGCCGATCTCGAAGGAGACGCCGTCGAGGGCGCGCAGCTCGCGGTGGTCGTTGGCCGCGAAGGGGCGGACGATCCGCTCTTTGAGGGAGTCGACCTTGTGGGTCGGGATCCGGAATGACTTGTGCAGATCCTTCACCTGGATTGCCGTTGCGGTGGCCGACACGGGCCGAACGCTAGCGTGACGCCCCGGCGGCCGCGAGCAGCTGTCAGGCTTCGCCGCGTGCGGGGCGAGGCTTCGGTCGCGGTGGTCATTCCCAGCTGGAACACGCTGGAGTTCCTTCCCCGGTGTCTGGACTCGGTACGGGAGAGGCAGGGGGAGATCGAGCTGCTCGTTGTCGACAACGGCTCGAGCGACGGCTCGATCGAGTACCTGCGCGAGGCGGGGGTGGCGCACGTCCCGCTGCCCGAGAACGTCGGCTTTGCCGCCGCGGTCAACCTCGGCGTCAGTCAGACGTCGGCTGAATCGATCCTCGTCTTGAACGCGGACACGCTGCTCGAGCCGGGCTGCGTCGAGCGGCTGCACGAGGCGCTGGCAGGCGACGCATCCCTGGGCGGGGTCCAGCCGCGCATCCTGCAACTCGAAGGCGAGCACGCGGCGCCACCCGCAGCGGACGAGGCCCGCCTCTACAGCGTCGGCCAGGCCCTGACCCGGGACGGCAGGGCATTCGAGAAGGGGGCGGGCGAGCGACAGCGTGGCGAGCATCGGCGAGGCCAGGAGGTGTTCGGGGTCTGCGGCGCGGCGTGCCTGCTGCGCCGCGAGCTGTTCGTGCGGCTCGGCGGCTATGACGAGCGCTACTTCGCCTTCTACGAGGACGTCGACCTCAACGTTCGGGCTCGGATCGCCGGCTGGCGCTTCGCCTACGTGCCGGAGGGTGTCGTCTGGCACGTCGGCAACGCCGCCTGGAGCAGCGGATTCCAGCGGCCGGCGGCCGACAATGCCAAGCTTGTCGCCCGCAACAGGCTGGCGACCCAGATCAAGTTCATGCCCTGGACCTCCGTCCCCCGCATCGTTGCCGTCGAGGCCGGCTCGCTGTTCCGTGCCGGCCGTGAGCGTCGGCTGGGCGCAACCCTGGCCGGCAAGCTCGCTGCGCTGGGCTGCTGGGCCCCGCGGCTGATCGAAGAGCGTCGTCGCCTGCGCCGCTCGGGCGATCCCCGCAGGGCGGTGCGGTGGCTGGGCGCGGAGGCCGGGAACCCTTGAGGATCTGCCTGATCTCTTCTGAGCACAGCCCCTGGGGAGGGCTGGGCAATGCGATGCGGCACCTGGCCTCGCTGCTGGCGAGCCGGCACGAGGTGACCCTGCTCCACGGCAGTCCCGCCCCGCAGGGTTGGCGTGCGACGGCCGAGGACTCGGGCGTGCGCGAGGTCTTCGCGGAGGTCGACTCCGAGCTTGCCCGGATGGCCTTCTCCTGCGAGAGCCACCGGCGTTCCGCGGCGATCATGGGGGCGATCGAGAGGGCATATGGCTCCTCCGGGCCCGACTACATCGAGGCGCCGGACTATCACGGGCTCGGGCTGGTAGCGCTGCAAGCGCGCCGAGCCGGGCACCCGCTCCTCCGCGACACCTTGATCGGCGTCAAGGTCTCCTCGACGGCGGAGTTGATCGCCCTGCACGACGGCACGCTCACCCAGCCGGCCATGCGTCGCATCGCCGAGCTGGAGCGCGAGCAGCTGCGGCTGGCCGACCGCCTCGTCTGGCGCGGCGGCGACACCCTCGACCTCTACCGCCGCTACTACTCGGAGCTAGGACTGCCCGAGGCCGTTCGGATCCGAGGTGCGATTGAACCGGCGCCGGCGCCGCTGCCAGCGCCTCGCGAGCCCGGCGAGCCGCTGAGGATCCTCTACGTGGGCAGGCTTCAGCGCTGCAAGGGGGCACTCGACCTGACCGAAGCGTGCGCCCGGCTGCCGTCCGACGACTGGCGGCTGACGATGATCGGGGCCGACACTCCGACCGCTCCGATGGGGCAGTCGGTTCGGCTGACGATCGAGACGATGTGCGGGGAGGACCCGCGCGTCGGAATCGAGGACCCGCTTCCCTGGGGCGAGCTGCAACGACGCTGGGGGGAGCACGACCTGCTCGTCGTCCCCTCCCGCTTCGAGGTCTGGTCGAACGTCGCCCTCGAGGCGATGCGGGCGGGCCTGCCGATCCTTGCCACGCCGGTTGGCGGCTTGGCCGAGATCGTCGAGCCCGGCGTAACCGGCTGGCAGGCAGGTGGCCAGGGCGCCGAGCCGCTGCGCCAGGTTTTGGTCCGTCTGTTGGAGGATCGCGACGAGCTGGAGCGGGTGCGCGTCTCCGGCGCGGTCTTCGAGCGGTTCAGGCGCCTCACCGATCCCGACGAGATCCTGGACGGCTACGAGCGGCTGTTTGCGCCGAGCTCGCGACCGGCGTTGGCCCCACCTCCCACGGCGACGCCGAAGGTGACGGCGGTCATCCCCTATCACCGGTCCTCGGAGTACGTGCGCGCGGCGGTCGACTCGGCGCTCGCTCAGACCCACGGCGACGTCGACGTGATCATCGTCAACGACGGATCCTTCGAGCAGGCCGACGGCGTGCTCGAGGAGCTGGCTGCCGAGGAGCGGGTCACCGTGGTGACCCAGCTGAACGGAGGCGAGCCGTCGGCTCGGAACCTCGGCGCTCGGCTTGCCCTGGGGGAGTTCGTGACGATGCTCGACGCGGACAACGTCCTCGAGCCCGACTTCGTGGCGCGGGCGGTCGAGTTGCTCCGCAGCGAGCCGGAGCTGGCCTACGTGACCTGCTGGCTACGCCATATCGCCGCCGACGGTTCCGCCTCCACGGAGGGCTCGGGCTACGCGCCGCTTGGCAACCGAGTCTCGAGCGAGGAGGAGGAGAACTGGGATGGCGACGCCCTTGCGGTCCTGCCGCGGCGGATCTTCACCGAGCTCGGCTACCGGTATGAGCCCAAGGCGGGCCTTCAATCGGACTGGGAGCTCTACCGGCGCCTGCGGGCGGACGGCAGGCTCGGCGCTGTCATTCCCGAGCCGCTGGCGAGGTATAGGGTCCACCCGGAATCGCTCTTGAGGACTCATGAGGACGAGGTTCACCGCAGCAGCTGGAACGAGGGGCTGACGCGACGCGCGCTGCGGCGGACGCGATGGACGGTCGAGAGGCGATGAGCGAGGACGGGCCGCAGCCGGAAGAGCACCGCGTCGCCGAGCTGCTTCGCGTCAACGAAGAGCTGGCGGCGGAGATACGCAGCCTGTCGCTGGGGCGCGTGGCAGCACCGCGGCCGGGCTCGCTCGTCGCCGCGCGCCGGGTGGCGAGGCTGCAGGCCGAGCGCGACTCGCTCGCCGCCGAGCTGCAGGCCACCGGCGCCGCGCTCGCGCGGGTCAGCGAGGAGCGAGACGGGTTGCTGGAACACAAAGCCGCGCTCGAGGCTGAGGTCACCCGCCTGCGCAGCGGTCTCCGCGGCCTGCTGCGCCGCGCCCGCGCCCGGCTCTTGCGCTCCTAGTCCCGATGGTGCTGCACAGTGCGCTGCAGGCCCTCGCCGAAGTCGACGACCGGCTCGTAGCCGAGGCTCTCACGGGCTCGCGATATGTCGGCGAGCGAGTGCTTCACGTCGCCCGGCCTCGCCGCCAGGTAGGACGCCTCGACCGAGCTGCCGACGATCTCGCGAAGCGCGCCCAGCAGGCGGTTGAGGCTGATCCTCTCGCCGCAAGCCACGTTGAACGTCTGCCCGGAGACGTCGGCGGCTCTGGCTGCCAGCAGGTTGGCCTCGATCACGTTGTCGATGTAGGTGAAGTCCCTCGACTGCTCGCCATCGCCGAAGACGACCGGCGCCTCTCCTCGCAACAGCGTGGTGATGAAGCGCGGTATCACCGCCGCGTATTGCGACAGCGGATCCTGGCGCGGCCCGAACACGTTGAAGTAACGCAGCGAGACCGTCTCCAGGCCGTAGACCTCGGCGAAGCTCCGGCAGTAGCCCTCGCTCGCCAGCTTCGCCACCGCGTACGGCGCGATCGGCATCGGCGCTCGGTCCTCTTGCTTGGGCAGCGTCCGATCAGCGCCGTAGATCGAGGAGGAGGACGCGTAAACGACCCGGCGCACGCCGCTGTCGCGCGAGGCGAGCAGCAGGTTCAGCGTGCCGATCACGTTCACCGCGTTGCTGGTCAGCGGATCCTGGATCGACCGCGGCACCGAAGGCAGGGCAGCCTGATGGAAGACGATCTCGCAGCCCTGGACCGCGTTGTGCGCCCGCTCATAGCTCTGGATGTCCCCCTCGATCAGCTCGATCGAGTCGTCGAGGCCGGCGAGGTTCGACCGCGCCCCGGTCGAGAAATTGTCGAGCACGCGAACTTCGTCGCCTTCACGCAGCAGACGGGACACGAGGTGCGAGCCGATGAATCCGGCGCCGCCGGTGACGAGCGCTTTCACGGCGGGCACGATACCCCCAGGGTCGCTAGCCGCGGCGCTGCCGGCGCAGCGCCAGCGCCTCGCGGGCCGAGACGTCGAGCAGCGCGGCGGCCGGGGCCTCGCGCCGCTCCAAGCCGGCGCCGTCGTGCCAGCCGCGCAGGCGGCCGGCGAGCCCCTGGGGGGTGCGGTCGCGCAGCAACTGCCCGGCGCAGATCGCCGCCTCGCAGGCGAGCGCCCGCAGCGCCGGTCCGGGCCCGGACATGACGCCGTAGCGGCGCAGCATGTAGCCACGGCTCCAGCCCGTGTGCGCGTACTTGGCGCCGCTGGCGGCACCGAGGCTGGCCGAGTAGGCGTGGAGGGCGCGGGCGTCGCCCGCGAGGGCGCAGCGCCCCCCGGCGGCCCGCATCCGCAGCGCAAGGTCGAGGTCCTCGTAGTAGAGGAAGATGCGCTCGTCGAAGCCGCCCACCGCGCGGAACGCGTCGAGCCGGTAGAGCGCCGCGCCGCCGGTGGGGCCGAGCGGGGGGGCGGCGGCCTCGAGCGCGTCGACCGCCTCTCCGTGCAGGTAGTCGAAGCCCATCAGGGTGCGGTCGGCGACGACGCCGGCCGAGTCGATCGTCGCCCGGCGGCCATCGTCGCCCGCGCCGGCCCCGTGATCCTGGAGCAGGACCCCCGCCACCATCTCGGTGCCCTCCAGCGCCGTCTCCAGCAGCGCCTCGACGAAGGTCGGCTCGCAGACCGCGTCGTTGTTGAGCAGGATCAGCGGGTCGGCCGGGCGCTCGGCGACCGCCCGGTTGAGCGCCGGCCCGAAGCCGCGGTTGCGCTCCATCGCCACCAGCTCGACCTCGGGGAACTCGGACTCGACCAGCTCGCGCGAGCCGTCCGCGGAGCCGTTGTCGACTACCACGACGTCGATCGGCCGGCTCTGCGTGGCGAGGCTGCGCAGCGCCTCGCCGAGCCGCGGGGCGCCGTGGTGGTGGGGTATGTAGACGGCCGGCCGCATCTTTCTCAGCGCAGTAGGGTTGCAGGCTCGCGATGGAGCCCCTGAAGGGACTGATTCTCTCCGGCGGCGCCGGCACCCGGTTGCGGCCGATCACCCACACGTCGGCGAAGCAGCTCGTGCCCGTCGCCAACAAGCCCGTGCTCTTCTACGGGATCGAGGCGCTGGTCGAGGCCGGCGTCACCAAGATCGGGATCATCATCGCTCCCGAGACGGGCGACGAGATCCGCGCCGCCGCCGGTGACGGCTCCCAGTTCGGGGCGGAGATCACCTACATCGTCCAGGACGCGCCTAAAGGGCTCGCCCACGCGGTGCTGACCGCGGAGGAGTACCTCGAAGGCTCTCCCTTCGTGATGTACCTCGGCGACAACCTGCTCGCCGACGGGCTGCGCGGCCTCGTCTCGACCTTCCGCGAGCACGAGCCCGATGCGCTGATCCTGCTGACCCCGGTCGACGACCCTGAGCACTACGGCGTCGCCGAGCTCGACGGCGAGCGCATCGTCCGCCTGGTCGAGAAGCCGAAAGACCCTCCCTCGAACCTGGCCCTGGTCGGCGTCTACCTCTTCCAGCCGGCGATCTTCGACGCCGCCCGTGCCCTGGAGCCCTCCTGGCGGGGCGAGCTGGAGATCACCGAGGCGATCCAGTCGCTGATCGAAGACGACCACCGGGTGCAGTCGGAGGTGGTGAGCGGCTGGTGGAAGGACACCGGCCAGCTCGCCGACATGCTGGAGGCCAACCGGCTCGTGCTCGAGGAGATCGAGACGCGCGTCGAGGGCGAGGTCGACGCGACCTCGCGCGTCGAGGGGCGGGTCGTCGTCGAGGCCGGCGCCCACCTGCACGGCTCGGTCGTCCGCGGGCCGGCCGTGATCGGCGCCGGCGCCCGCATCGAGGATGCATACGTCGGCCCCTACTCGTCGATCGGCGAGAACGTTCGGATCGTCCGCTCCGAAGTCGAGCACTCGATCGTCCTCTCCGGCTCCCTCGTCGAAGACCTGGGGACCCGGATGGAGGCGAGCCTGCTCGGCCGCGAAGTGAAGCTGACCCGCAGCGACGGCATGCCGCGCACGCTGCGCATGCTGGTCGGCGACAAGTCGGAGATCAACCTGATCTGATGAGCGGCCGGCTATGAAGGTGCTGGTCAGCGGCGCCGCCGGGATGCTCGGCCGCGACGTCTTGCTCGCCGCCGGCAACGCCGGCCACGACGTGGTCGGCTACGGCCGCACCGAGCTCGATGTCACCGACGCCGTCGCTCTGGAGCGCAGGCTCGACCAGGAGCGTCCGGACGTCGTCGTCAACTGCGCCGCTTGGACCGACGTCGACGGCGCCGAGGACGCAGAGGAGGCGGCGACCGCCGTCAACGGCACCGGCGCCGGCAACGTCGCCGCGGCCGCCGCCGCCCAGGGGGCCAGCGTCGTCTACGTCTCCACCGACTACGTCTTCGACGGCACCAAGGGATCGCCTTACGTCGAGACCGACCAGCCGGCGCCGCTCTCGGCCTACGGGCGCAGCAAGCTGGCCGGCGAGGCGACGACCGCGGCCGCCAACAAGCGGCACTTCATCGTCCGCTCGGCCGGCCTCTTCGGGATCGGCGGCCGCAACTTCGTCGGGACGATGCTGCGCCTCGCCGAGGTCCAGAACGAGGTGTTGGTCGTCCGCGACCAGGTCGGCTCGCCGACCTACACCTGGCACCTCGCCTACGGGATCGTCCGCCTGATCGAGGGCGTTGAGTTCGGCATCCACCACATGGCCGCCGCCGGCGCCTGCTCCTGGTACGACTTCGCGCGCGAGATCTTCGAACAGGCGAAGGTCGAGTGCAAGGTGCTTTCGGCGACGACCGACATGCTCGGCCGGCCGGCCGCGCGCCCCCCTTACTCGGCGCTGGTCAGCCAGCGCGAACACGCGATCGAGCTGCCCCCCTGGCAGGACGGCCTCGCCGCCTACCTGTCGCAGCGGCGGGCGGAGATGGAGGCAGCAGCATGAGGCTCTTGGTGACCGGCGCCGCCGGGTTCATCGGCTCGACCTACGTACGGCTGGTGGGGGAGGAGCACGACGTGGTGGTGCTCGACAAGCTCACCTACGCGGGGCGGCGCGAGAACCTGCCCGAGGGGACCGAGCTGGTCGTCGGCGGCATCGAGGACCCTTCGGTCGTCCGCGAGGCGATGCAGGGCGCCGACGCTGTCGTCAACTTCGCCGCCGAGTCGCACGTCGACCGCTCGATCGACGACCAGGATGCCTTCGCCCGCACCCATGTGATCGGCACTGGCGTGCTGCTCGACGCCGCCCGCGAACAGAGTGTCGAGCGCTACCTGCAGGTCTCCACCGACGAGGTCTACGGCTCGATCGAGTCGGGGTCCTTCACCGAGACCTCGCCGCTCGACCCCTCCTCGCCCTACTCGGCGACCAAGGCGGCCGGCGACCTGCTCGTCTCCGCCCACTTCCACACCTACGGGATCGACGCCTCGATCGTGCGCGGCTCCAACAACTACGGCCCCCGCCAGTACCCCGAGAAGCTGATCCCGCTGATGGTGCTGAACGCGCTTCACGGCGACTCGTTGCCGGTCTATGGCGACGGCCGCCAGGTTCGCAACTGGCTCTACGTCGAGGACTTCTGCCGCGGCATCCACACCGTGCTGGCCAAGGGCGAGGCCGGCCACGCCTACAACGTCGGCGGCCCCGACGAGTGCGAGAACATCGAGGTCGTCAAGCGGGTCATCGAGCTGACCGGCGCCGACGAGTCGCTGATCGAATACGTCACCGACCGGCCCGGGCACGACCGCCGCTACTCGCTCTCCTCCGAGAAGCTGCAGCGTGAGCTCGGCTGGGAGGCGCAGGTCCACTTCGCCGAGGGCCTCGAGCGCACCGTTAACTGGTACCGCACGAACGAGGACTGGTGGGGGCCGATTCGCTCCGGCGAGTATCGCGAGTACTACGAAAAGCAGTACGGCAAGGCGCTCAGCTGATGCCGGAGCGGTTGGAGACGAAGCTCGACGGCGTCGTCCTGCTCGAGCCGACCGTCCACGGCGACGCGCGCGGCTTCATGGTCGAGACCTACCGCCGCGACGCCTGGGCCGAGGTCGGCGTCGAGGTCGAGTTCGTCCAGCACAACCACTCGCGTTCGGCGCGGGGCACGTTGCGCGGCCTGCACTTCCAGACCGAGCCGGGCCAGGCGAAGCTGGTCCGCTGCCCGCGCGGGCAAATCTTCGACGTCGCCGTCGATTTGCGGCGCGGCTCGCCCACCTACGGGGAGTGGGAGGGCCACGTGCTCGACGACGAGCGCCACCGCCAGCTCTTCGTTCCGGCCGGCTTCGGCCACGGCTTCGCCGTGCTCAGCGACGTCGCCGACGTCACGTACCTGCTCTCCAGCCTCTACGAGCCGGCGACCGAGTCGGGCATCGCCTGGGACGACCCCGACGTCGGCGTCGAGTGGCCGGTCTCCGAGCCGTTGCTCAGCGAGCGCGACAAGCAGGCGCCGCGCCTCGCCGAGGTCGCCGACTCGCTGCCGTTCTAGTCACTTTCACACCGTCCGACTAGCCGTCGGATCCGGTTCGACTCCGGCGCCCTCCGCATGAGACCGCCGAAGTGGGCGAGTCTGGGGCGATTTGCCATGGTACCCTTGGGCAGAGTGTCGATCGCTCGGAGGTGGCTCCTCCTTCACCAGACTCGACCCGCTTCGGCGGGTCTTGTCATTTCTTCACCGTCGTGATCGCCAGGCTGACCGCCAGTTTCGCCCCGATCCCCACGTAGACGGCGGCGTTGACGAGCGGCGAGCGCTCCGGGGCGTCGAAGCGGCGGTAGAAGCGCGCCATGCCGCGGTGGAAGGCGATCTCCTGGCGCGGCGCGCGGCGGCCGCCGCTCGAGCCGCCCTTGACGTGGAGCGCGACCCCCGCCGGCTCGTAGAAGACCGTCCAGCCGGCCCGCCAGAAGCGCCGGCACCAGTCGAGGTCCTCCATGTAGAGCCAGTAACCCTCGTCGAGCAGGCCGACCTGCCGCACGGCCGCGGTCCGGCAGAGCATGAAGGCGCCGTTGACGGCGTCGACCTCACCCGGCTCGTCGTCTCCCAGGTGCGTCGCCCGGTACTGGCTGAGGGCGCCCGCGTCCTTGCGGCGACCCAGCCCGCTGAAGTGGGCGAGCGCAGCCAGCGGGGTGGGGAAGGAGCGCTTGCAGGCGTGGTCCAGCTCGCCACTCTCGGTCACCAGTTTGACCCCGACCATGCCCACCCCGGGGTCGGCGCGCAGCCGCGCCAGCGCCGCGTCGAGCGTTCCGGCGTAGACCTCGGTGTCGGGGTTGAGCAACAGCACCCCCTCGGCCTCGGTCTCGCGAAGCACCAGGTTGTTGGCCGCCGAGAAGCCGATGTTGCCGCGGCGCAGCAGCCGCACGTCGGGGAACTCGCGCTCGACCATGTCGGGCGTGCCGTCGGGGCTGCCGCTGTCGACGACCGTCGTCCGCATCTGTCCGGCAGCCGGGTGCTCGCGCAGCGAGCGCAGGCAGCGCCGCAGCAGCTCCTCGGCGCCGTGGCTGACGACTACGACCTCGAGGTCGATCCCCTCCGCCATCTCGCCGCGCTAGATGGTCGATTCCACGGCCGCGTGTGACTGGGGGCGCACGTGGCCAAGCAGGTCAAGGACGCAGGGCGCAGCCTTTGGTGGTGCCAAAGGCAAGCCCGAGGACGAAGAGATGCGCAGGGCCATGTGTGTCATCCAGGTGTGCGGTGTCGTGGAATCGACCATCAGTAGGCGCCTTCGCCGCGGAAGACGGCGCGCGGCGTGCGCAGCAGGATCGCCAGGTCGCCGGCCAGCGAGATGTTGTCGAGGTAGTCGCGCTCGATCGCCAGCCGCTCCTCGAAGCTGAGGTCGGCGCGCCCGTAGACCTGCATCGGCCCGGTGACGCCCGGCTTGACGCCGAGCCGGAGGCGCTGCCGCTCGTCATAGAGGGCGACGACGCTCTCCTCCTCGGGCCGTGGGCCGACCAGCGACATGTCGCCCTTGAGGACGTTGATCAGCTGCGGCCACTCGTCGAGGCTGAAGCGGCGGAGCTGGCGACCGATGCGGGTCACGCGCGGGTCGTTGGGGATCTTGAAGGCGGGCTCCTCGAGCTTGTCGAGGTCGACCAGCTCACCGAGTCGCTCGTCGGCCCCCTGCACCATGGTGCGGAACTTGAGCATCGTGAACGGGTCGCCGTCTTTGCCGGCGCGGCGCTGGCGGAAGAGAACGGGGCGGCCGCTGTCCGCCGCGATCAGCAGGGCGACGATCGTCATCGGCAGGGCGAGCAAGATCAGGAGGGCCGCCGAGATCGTCACGTCCATCATTCGCTTGATCGCCAGGGTCGAGCGCGAGGGATCGGAGAAGCGGAAGTCGAGCATCGGCAGCTCGGCGAGGCGGTTGAGCTCGATTCCAGGCCCCAGCAGGCCGAAGTGCTGCGGCAGGAAGGTCAGCCCGAGGCCGGTCGCCTTGCACTCCTCGATCAACCGCTCGGCGGCGGGCTCGCTCATCTGGTCCTCGGTGACGATCACCCGCTCGACGGCCATGCCGTGGGCGACGGCTGCGATGTCGTCGACCGTGCCCAGCCGCGGCAGGCCGCCGGTGTCGACCCCGGCATCCTGCTCCTCGCCGACCGAGAGGTAGCCGATCAGGTGCATCCGGGCCTCCGGGTGCGTTGCGACCCGCCGTGCGACGGTCGCCACCGCCGAGGGCGGCCCGACGACCAGGCCGACCGCGGGGCCCGCGAGGCGGTGCCAGAAGAAGCGGACGACGCCGCGGGCGACGAAGCTGCCCGCGAAGGCGCCGGCGCCGACCGCGATCGCGTCGGCGCCCGGCAGCGGTCCCGCGGGGCTCAGCGAGAGCAGGCCGCCGAGCGCCAGCGTGCCGAGCGCCGCGGCCGAGACGAGGCGCGGCAGCTCGTCGAGCGTGCTGTGCCGGATCCGCCGATGGTCATTGTCGTAGAGCCCGTGCAGCTTCATGGTCAGCACCCAGACCGGGCTCAGCATCGCCGCCCAGAAGAGGACGCCGACGTCGGTCTCACGACTCGTCGCGGTGATGGCGGCGAGGGTGACCACAAGGGCGATCCAGTCGCCGCTGGCGAGCAGACGGCGCAGCAGGGCGCCCTGCAGACGGGCGCCACCCGGCCCGGCCAGTCCGAGCCTGGTCGCTACCGCGCTACGGCCGACTTGCGGCGCCTCAGCGTCCGGCGGCGATTTGCGTTCATCCACAGTCCGGGATCCCATTGAGGCATTCCTCTAGTGGGTTGAGCTGCCGAGCTCGTTCGATGTCTGCCTTGGCGGCGGCGGTGTCGCCAGCCGCACGCTCGACTCTAGACCTCAGGTAGTAAAGCTGCCAGTTGCGGTCTTCGCGGTCGATTGCTTGCGTGAGGCGCTCCGCGGCGACGGCGTAGTCGCGCTGGGCCTCCGATATCAGGGCGAGCTGCACGTATGGAGAGGCGGCCCACGGCTCGATCGAGCGGGCGTTGTCGGCGTGTTCGACGGCGCTCGCCAGGTTGCCGGCCGCGGCAGCGTCGCGGCTCGCATCCAGCCCCCGCTCGACCAGCAGCGGCCCAATCAGCGCGATCGCCGAGATCCAGGCCGCCGCCAGGCCTCCGACCGCAAGCCAGAAGCCACGGTTCTCACGCGCTGAGCCGTCCAGCTCGGCGCCGCGGCCGAGTTGGGCGCAGCGAGCCGCGACCGCGGCGCCCGCGGCGAGGAAGAAGACAACCCCGACCCCGGGGATCTCCCAGAACCAGTCGAAAGCGGCGCCGACCGCGAAGGCGAGCATCGCGGCGAGCAGCGCTGCCTGCCGGTCCCGCTGCCCGGTGGGGGCGCCGCGCCAGGCGGCGAAAGCCGTCCAAAGCAGCACTCCCACCATCGCCAGCACCGCGAGCCCGCCGACGATGCCGAGCTCGGCGAAGGCCTCGAAGTAGAGCGAGTGGGCGTCGTGGAGCGGCTGTTCGATCTCCCGGTGCTCCTCCCAGGCGAACTCATAGCTGCCCGCGCCGACCCCGGCGAGTGGCTCTTCGCCGAAGGCGTCGAAGGAGACTCGCCAGAAGTCGTAGCGCCCAGCCCCGGACAAGTCGCTGAAGTTCTCGACCGGCTCGCTCGGCGCCTGGATGTCGGAGCTGGAGAAGCGATCCCAGGCGCGCCCGCCGACCGCGATCGTCGCGACGAGCGCGACGATCGCGAGGCCGGCAGCTACCGCCTTGAGCACCCCAGGGCTGCGCGACGCCTCAATCATTCGTCCAGTGAACCGGCCGGCGCGCCGCTCGATTCGGCGCAGCAGCGCAAAGAGGACGAGGCAGGCGGCGGTCCCCGCCAGGAGGATCCACAGCACCTCATGGCCCTGGTCGATCGCCGCCTGCGAGGCCGCGTTGTCCTCGAGCGCGTCGCGGGCCTGAGCGGCGAGGACGGCGGGGACGGCCGCGAGCGCCGCCAGGGAGGCGGTCGCCAGCAGCCAGAGTCGGTCGCGCGAGAGGGCGAGGAGGCTGCCGACGCTCACGACCAGGGCCAGCAGGCCGCCACGGGAAAACGTGAAGTAGAGCCCGAGCAGGGCCGCCGGCATCGTCGCCACCGCCAGCCACCGCAGCCCCGACCAGGTTGCCTCGCGGCTCAGCCAAAGCAGCAACATCGCGGCAATCGCGAAGACGACGCCGTTGGCATTCCAGTAGCCAAGCGGATAGCGCAGCTGGGCGCCGCTGCCGAGGGAGTTGGCGACCTCGATCACGTCGGGCAGCAGGCGGCTGGAGAGGCCGAGGACGACGACGACCGCCACGCCAATTGCCAGGCCTTCGGCGAAACGTTGGCGCCTTCGCTCGGTTTGTGCGATCAGGAATGCGGCTAGGAAGACGCCGAGGTAGGCGAGCGCTCGATCGGCCTCGATCACGCTCAGCTCGGCGGAACCCGACCAGGTAGACGAAAGCGCCGACCAGAGAGCGAGGAACAGAACCGATGCCACGGACCAGAGGAACGGGCGTGCCAGGGGAGCCTTCGAGCCGGCGCCCAGGACCAGCAGGCCGACGACTACCAGCCAGGCCAGCAAGCCGGCGATGTGACGCTCCGTCAGGTCATATCCGCCGCCCGCAAGGGCGATCCCACCAATCAGGGCGGCTGGCGCTAACGCCGCCACCGATTCCTCTAACCTTGCGCGCCATGCTTGAGACCCCCCACCAAACCTCGCAGCTGGCTCGCCGCGGCCTCGTGCCTCTTGCAGTCTCTGCGCTATTGGCATTTGCTTTCGTTCCGGGGCTGGCTTTCGCTGAAGCGGGGGTCCAGTATTCCGACGCGCCCCCCACGGTGACCGGCAAGACCTCCGATAAGGGGTCTGCCAACCGTTCCAACACCGGTGGCGGGGGCGACGGCTCGGATCAGTCTTCCACGCGCTCCGGCTCGACCGCCGACGGCAAGTCGAAGGACGGCACCGGTGACGATCAGGCCGGCGCCGCGGGCGGCAAGGACGGCGGCAAGGGCGGCGCGTCCGGCAACATCGCCGGCGGCGAGGAAGCGGGCGGCAGTGGCGCCTCCGCGCTCGACACCGATCCCGCTGGCTCGAGCGCGGACGACGGTGGCAGCTCGCCCCTGGTGCCGATCCTGATCGCGCTCGCCGTGCTGGCGGCGATCTCGGTTGGCGTCGTCGCGATGAGGAAGAAGCGCGAGGATGCCGATCCCGGTGCTCCCCCCTCTCCCGAGGCGGGCTGAGCGCATGGGACAGCGAGCTGTCTCGATGAGCTTTGGTGTGCGCGCGTTCGTTGCCGCGCTCGCGCTGGCGGCGCTGCTGATCGTCGCGCCCGGTGCGGCGCAGGCGCTGCCCGGCAAGTTCTGGGGCGTCGTGCCGCAGGACAACGTCAGCCTTGAAAGGTTCGAACGCCTCAAGCGAGGCGGGGTGGACAGCGTGCGGCTGCCGATCTTCTGGGGCAACGTCCAGCCGGTGCGGAGCGGCGCCTTCGATTGGTCCTCGGCCGACAACAGCATCGCGACCGCGACGGCCGCCGGCCTCGAGGTCCTGCCGTTCCTCTACGGCGCCCCGAGCTGGGCCGTTCCCTCGGCGCCGGTGCCCGGCTCCGGCGGCACGGTGCGGGCGCCGAAGTTCCTGCCGGTCAACAGCGGCGTGCAGCGGTTGGGCTGGCAGCGCTTCGCCAGCGAAGCGGCGGCGCGCTACGGCCCGGGCGGCAGCTTCTGGGCGGCCAATCCGGCGATCGCGCCGCGACCGCTCCGCACCTGGCAGATCTGGAACGAGCCGAACTTCAAGTTCTTCGTCGTGCGTCCCAACCCGAAGGAGTACGGGCAGCTGGTGAAGATGTCCTACACGGCGCTGAGGAGCGTCGACCCGGGTGCCAAGCTGGTCCTGGGCGGGCTGTTCGCGAGGCCGCTGGAGGCGACCTTCAAACGCCGCCCGCCGCAGGCCTACTTCGCGGCCGACTTCCTCAACCGGATGTACCTGGCTACGCCGGGGATCAAGCGGAGGTTCCACGGAGTTGCGCTGCACCCCTACACCGGCAGCTATCGAAACTTCACCCCCTACATCGAGGAATTCCGCGACGTCCTCCAGGCGCATCGGGACAGCGGCAAGGGCCTCTGGCTGACCGAGGTCAGCTGGAGCTCGGAGGCGCCGCAGCCCCGCAACTCCTTCAACAAAGGCCGCGCCGGCCAGGCGAAGCAGTTGAAGGGGGCCTTCGGCCTGGTACGCGCCAACCAGCGCAAATGGCGCGTGCAGCGGGTCTACTGGTTCTCGGTCGAAGACAAGCGCAACAGCTGCAACTTCTGCGGCGGCGCGGGCCTCTTCACCGAAGCCTTCGCGCCGAAGCCCGCCTGGCGAGCCTTCGTAGGCTTTGCTGGTGGCAGGCCGTAGCTCGCTCCGCTTCCGTACGCCGTTCCGCCTTCCGCTAGCCCTCTTCCTCGTGCTGGCGCTGGTGGGCGGTCCGGCGTGCGCCGGGGCGCAGCCGGCACCCCCGGGGTTCGTCGGGATCTCGCCGCAGGGCGAACCGAACGAGCCCGACTACCGGCTGATGGAAGAAGCCGGCGTGCGGAGTATTCGTGTGCCGCTCTACTGGGCGGAGGTCGAGTCCTCGCCGGCGGTCTTCGCCGAGTCCAACTGGGCCCCGTTCGAGCTCGCCGTCAGGCTCGCCGCCGAAAACGGGATGCAGGTACTGCCGTTTGCCTGGGGGGCGCCGGAGTGGGTGTCGCGCGAGATCTGGCTCGAGCCGGTCGCCGCCTGGCAGCTGCGCGCCTGGGGCTCGTTCCTGCGCCGCGCGGTCAGCCGCTTCGGCGCCGGCGGCACCTTCTGGAGCGAGAACCCCGACCTGCCCTACCGGCCGATCCGCCGCTGGGAGGTCTGGAACGAGCCGAACATCGTCACCTTCGGTCGGGCCAACCCGGAGCGCTTCGCGCGGTTCGTGCGGGTCAGCGGCCGCGCCATCCACGGCGTCAATCCCGGTGCCGACGTGATCATCGGCGGCCTCTTCGGCCGGCCTCTGCAGATTCCGCCGAATGTCGGTTCCGGCAACTTCCTCTCGCGGCTCTACCGGGCCCGCCGCGTCAAGAAGCACTTCGACGGGGTCGCGCTTCACCCCTACGTGGCGGACGCCAGCGCGATGCGGCCCCAGATCCTCAACCTGCGCCGCGTCATGCGGGTCCACAACGACGCCGCCACGCCGCTCTACGTGACCGAGCTGGGCTGGGGCTCCGACAGCTTCGAGTCGCGTTGGGAGCGCGGCCTGCGGGGGCAGGCGCGCGAGCTGCACCGCGCCTTTGCGATGCTGGTCAACCATCGCCGCTCCTGGCGGATCGGCGGCGTCTGGTGGTTCTCTTGGGTCGACGCCTTCGGCTCCTGCCAGTTCTGCGACTCGGCGGGCCTGCTCACCGACGCGCGCGAGGCGAAGCCCTCCTGGTACGTCTTCAACGCGTGGACGGGCGGCAACCCGGAGGTCGTGCCGCGAGCGAGCTTCAAACCGTAGGGGCGTAAGATCGGTCGGTTGGCGACTGACCGGAAAACGACCGCGAAGAGCGACCCGCTGGCGCCCTTCAGCGCGCCGGTGCGGCGCTGGTTCGAAGCCTCATTCGAGGGGCCGACCCCCGCCCAGGCGGGCGGCTGGCAGGCGATCTCGGGCGGCTCCAATGCACTGATCTGCGCCCCGACCGGCTCCGGCAAGACCCTGGCCGCCTTCCTCTGGGGCATCGACCGCCTCTCGCGGCGCATACCTCAGTCAGACGGGGCGCCCGGCGGCGGCGGACGCGCAGCGGAGCAGCCGTCCGGGGTGAAATTGGTCTACGTCTCACCGCTCAAGGCGCTCTCCTACGACATCGAGCGCAATCTGCGGGCGCCGCTGCGCGGCATCGGCGCCGACATCTCGGTCGGGCTGCGGACCGGCGACACCAGTCAGGCGGAACGACGGGCGATGCGCAAAAACCCGCCCGACATCCTGATCACGACGCCGGAGTCGCTCTACCTGATGCTCTCCTCGCAGGTGCGGGAGATCCTCACCGGAGTCGAGGCGGTGATCGTCGACGAGATCCACGCCGTCGCCCAGTCCAAGCGCGGCTCGCATCTGGCGCTGACGCTGGAGCGACTGGACGATCTGGCGAAGGACCGTGCGTTGGGGCCCGCGGGTCCTGTCGCGGCAGGGGACCCACCGCCCCCTCCGGTAGCTAAAGCTTCCTCAGGGGCGGTTCCCCCTACCGCGCCACCCGCGGGAGAAGCGGGGGGGATTCAACGGATAGGCCTATCCGCTACGCAGCGGCCGTTGGAGCGGATAGCGAAGTTCCTCGTGGGGCCGAAAAGGGACTGCGAGATCGTCGATGCGGGGGTGGCGAAGGAGCTGGACCTGGAGATCGTCGTCCCGGTCGAGGATATGTCCGAACCGGGAGCGCCCAACTTCCCCACGGACGATGGCGTGCCCGCCGACGGGGAGCCAAATGCTCACGTCCGCTCGATCTGGCCGGCGATCTATCCCGAGCTGCTGAAGCTGGTCAAAGAGCACACGTCCACGATCGTCTTCGTCAACAACCGCCGCGCCGCCGAGCGCATCGCCAAGAGGCTCAACGAGCTCGCTTGGGACGAGCTTCCCGCGACTGAGCAGCTCGGCAATTCGGCAGCGGGCGATGCGTCTTCCTCAGCCGATCCTCCCGCGGGTGGCGCCGTAGGGGGGACCACCCCCGAGGACGCTTTAGCGACCGGAGGGGGTGGTGGGTCCCCTGCGGCGACAGGACCCGCGGGCCAGAGCGATCCGGTCGAGATAGCGCGCGCACATCATGGGTCGCTGTCGCATGAGGAGCGAACGGTCGTGGAGGAGCTGCTGAAGTCCGGTCAGCTGCCGTGCCTCGTAGCGACTTCGAGCCTGGAGTTGGGGATTGACATGGGCGCGGTCGACCTGGTGATCCAGGTCGAGTCGCCGAAGTCTGTGAGCAGGGGGCTGCAACGGGTCGGCCGGGCAGGTCACTCACTGGGGGAGGTTTCGCGGGGACGGATCTTCCCGAAGTTCCGGGCCGACCTGCTCGAGTGCGCGGTCGTCGCGCGGCGGATGCGCGAAGGCGCGATCGAGGAGACCGTCATCCCGCGCAACCCGCTCGACGTGCTCGCCCAGCAGCTCGTCTCGATGGCCGCACTCGACGAGTGGGCGGTGGACGAGGTCGAGCGCATCGTCACCGCGACCGAGCCCTTCTGCGAACTCTCGCGCGAACAGCTCGAGAACGTCCTCGACATGCTCGACGGCCGCTATCCCTCCGATCGCTTCGCGGAGCTGCGGCCCCGGATCGTCTGGGACCGCACCAAGGGGACGATTCACGGCCGCAAAGGCGCCCGTTCGCTGGTCGTCACCAACGCCGGCACGATCCCCGATCGCGGCCTCTACGGCGTCCACCTGCCCGACGGGCGCCGGGTCGGCGAGCTCGACGAGGAGATGGTCTATGAGGCGCGCCCCGGTCAGACCTTCCTGCTCGGCGCGACCACCTGGCGGATCGAGGAGATCACCCGTGACCGGGTGATCGTCACGCCCGCCCCCGGCCTGCCCGGCGCCGTCCCCTTCTGGAAGGGCGACGGGATCGGCCGCCCGGCCGAGCTGGGCAAGGCGATCGGCGCCTTCGCCCGCGAGGCGGTGGCCCGCGAGCCCGAGGACCTGGCGAAGGACTACGACCTCGATGAGCGCGCCGCACGCAACCTCGTCGCCTACCTGCGCGAGCAGCAGCAGGCGACCCGCGTCGTCCCCTCCGACGAGACGATCGTGGTGGAGCGCTTCCGCGACGAGATCGGCGATTGGCGGCTCTGCGTGCTTTCGCCCTACGGCGGCCGCGTCCACGCCGCCTGGGGCCTGGCGCTCGCCCAGAAGATCCGCACCGAGCGCGAACTCGAGGCCGACGCGATCTGGTCGGACGAGGGGATCGTGATCCACCTGCCCGACGCGGACGACCCGCCGCCCGCCGACCTGGTGATGATCGATCCCGAAGAGCTCGAGGACCTTGTCGTCCGCGAGCTCTCCGGCTCCGCACTGTTCGGCGCCCGCTTCCGCGAGAACGCCGCCCGCTCGCTGCTGATCCCGCGCGCCTACCCCGGCAAGCGCACGCCGCTCTGGCAGCAGCGGCTGAAGTCGCAGAGCCTGCTCGAAGTGGCGCGCGACTTCCCGCGCTTCCCGGTCATCCTCGAGACCTACCGCGAGTGCCTGCGCGACGTGCTCGACCTGCCCTCGCTGCGGGACCTGCTCCGCGACCTGCACTCGCGCAAGCTCGACCTGGTTGAGGTCGAGACCCCGACTGCCTCGCCCTTCGCCTCTTCGCTGCTGTTCGACTACGTGGCGACGTACATGTACGAGGGGGACACGCCGAACGCCGAGCGGCGTGCCGCGGCGCTGGCGCTCGATCGCGACCTGCTTCGCGAGCTGCTCGGCCAGGAGGAGCTGCGCGAGCTGATCGACCCCGAAGCGCTCGAGGAGGTCGAGGCGCAGCTCCAGCACCGCACGGAGGGGGGACGGGCGGGCGACCGCGACGCCCTGCAGCAGATCCTCCGCAACATCGGCGACCTGACCGCCGAGGAGTGCGAGGAGCGGGTCGCCGAGGGCTACTCGGCCGCCTCGATGCTGCAGAAGCTGAGCGTCGAGCGCCGCGCCGCATTGGTTCGTGTCAACGGCGAGGAGCGCTACATCGCGGCCGAGGACGCCGGCCTCTACCGCGACGCGCTGGGGGTGCCGCCGCCGCCCGGGCTGCCGGAGACGTTCCTCGAGGACCACCCCGACGCGATGCGGGCGCTGGTCCGCCGCTACGCCCGCTCCCACGGCCCCTTCCCGACCGTGCAGCTGGCGAGCCGCTACGGCGTCGACCCGATGCCGGCCCTGCGCGAGCTGGAGCGCGAAGGCGCACTGGTGCGCGGCGAGCTTGCCCCCGGCGGCTCAGAACGCGAGTGGTGCGACTCCGAAGTGCTGCGGCGGGTGCGCCGCGCCAGCCTCGCGCATCTGCGCCGCGAAGTGGAGCCGGCCGCCCGCGATCGCTTCGCCCGCTTCCTGCCGAGCTGGCAGAACGTCGACGCCCATCGTCGCGCCGGCGCCGGCATCGACCGGCTGCGCGATGCGCTTGTCCCACTGCAGGGCGTCGCCCTCACCGCCAAGGTCTGGGAGGGGGACGTGCTGCCGCGCCGCCTCGGTGCCTACTCGCCCGCTTGGCTCGACGAGCTCTGCACCAGCGGCGAGGTGGTCTGGATCGGCGCCGGGCCGCTCGGCCGCAACGACGGCCGCGTCGCCCTCTACTTCCGCGAGGACGTGCACCTCGCCGGGCCGCCGCCCGCCAACGCGAAGTTCGAGCGGTCCGAGGGCGCCGCCCACGACGCGATTCGCGAGCGGCTTGCCGCCGGGCCGGCCTTCTGGCTTGACCTCGTCGCCGACCTCGACCTGCCCGCCGAGGAGCTCCACAACGCCCTTTGGGACCTCGCCTGGAGCGGCGAGGTCACCAACGACGCGTTCGCACCGCTGCGGGCGCCGCGGCTGCGTGCCGTCCCCGCCACCGAACGCGCCGGCCGCCGCTTCGCCCGGCGCCGTTCTGGCGCCGGCGCGGCGATCCAGGGGCGCTGGTCGCTGACCGCGCCGCTCTTCAAGGACGCGCCCGGGCCGGGAGCGCGACTGCGCGCGCAGGCCGAGCTGATGCTGGAGCGCTACGGGATCGTCACCCGCGAGACGGTGCTGGCGGAGGGGGTGCCGGGCGGCTTCTCGACGCTCTATCCGGAGCTCGGCAACCTCGAGCTGCTCGGCACCGCCCGCCGCGGCTACTTCGTCGAGGGGCTGGGCGGCGCCCAGTTCGCGCTGCCAGGCGCGGTCGAGCGGCTCCGCTCGCTGCCCGAAGGCGACCGCTCCTTCCAACTGATCGCCGCCACCGACCCCGCCAACGCCTACGGCGCCTCCCTGCCCTGGCCGAAGGCGCCGTCGGGGCGCCGTCCTGCCCGCGCCCCGGGGGCGCACGTCCTGCTCCGCGACGGCGAGGCGATCGTCTACGTCGAGCGCGGCGGCCGCGGCATCCTCCGCCTCGTCGAGCTCGACGACGCCGAGCTGGGTGCCGCGATGGCCGCCCTCGCCGAGGCGGTCTCGGCCGGCCGCCTCCCCAAGCTCGCGGTCGAGAAGCTGGACGGGGAGCCGGTGATCGGCTCCGGCCACGAGGAGGCGCTGCTCAGCGCCGGCTTCAGCCGCGGCCCGCGCAAGCTGACGGCCACGGCGCGATAATCCCCCGATGGCGGAGCCAGGGAGCCCAAGCCCGGTCGCGCTGCTGCGCAGCGTGCCGCTCTTCGCCGATCTCGAGCAGGGGGAGCTGGAGAGCTTCTCGCGCGTCGCCGTGCCGCGCTCGTTTCCCGCCGCGACGCGGGTCTTCCACGAGGGCGATCGTTCCGACGCCTGCTACCTCGTGCGCAGCGGCAGCTTCCGGGTGACGCGCGAGCATTCCGACGGGCGCGCGATCACCCTGGCCACGCTCGGCCCGGGCGACATCTTCGGCGAGCTTGCGATGCTGGACGGCGAGGTGCGCTCGGCCAGCGTCGAAGCCCTCAGCGACGGCGAGCTGCTCGCCCTGCCGGCCGGCGAGGTGCGAGCGCTGCTCGCCCGCCATCCGGAGATCACGGTGAAGCTGGTCGGGGCGCTGGTGCGGCGCCTGCGCTCGGCGAACGAGCGCATCTCCCGCCAGTCTTTTCAGACCGTGCCGAGCCGCGTCGCCGGCGTCCTGCTCCAGCTCGTCGCCGAAGAGGCGCACGAGGCGGCGGAGGGCGAGGTGACGATCCGCATGAACCAATCCGACCTCGCGCAGCTCGCCGGGACCTCGCGTGAGAGCGTCAGCCGCTTCCTCGCCGACCTCGAGCGGGCCGGCGTCGTGCGGCCGGGGCGGGGTCGCGTCACCGTCCTGGCGCCTTCGAAGCTCCGCAATTACATCTTCTGATGGAAGCGGCCCCGGGTAGGGGGACGCCGTGACTGACTTCCAAGCCCTTCGTGCCTCGATGGTCGAGCGGCAGCTGCGCGAGCGCGGAATCAGCGACGAGCGGGTGCTGGAGGCGATGGGGGTGGTGCCGCGCGAGGAGTTTGTGCCGGCGGGCTATCGCTCCCGCGCCTACTCCGACTCGGCGCTGCCGATCGGCGAGGGGCAGACGATCTCGCAGCCGTGGATCGTCGCCGCGATCGCACAGGCGCTGCAGCTGCAGGGCGACGAGCTGGTCTTGGAGGTGGGGACTGGGAGCGGTTATTCGGCTGCCGTCCTCTCCCACCTCGCGCCCCACGTCGTCAGCGTCGAGCGCCACGCGGGTCTCGCGGCACGGGCCCGCGCCGTGCTGGCCGCGCTCGGTGTCTCCGGCGTCGAGGTGATCGTCGGCGACGGCAGCCGCGGCCTGCCGGCGCGGGCGCCCTTCGACGCGGTCGCGGTCCACGCCGTCGCGCCCGCCGCCCCGCAGAGCTTGCTCGACCAGCTTGCCGAGGGAGGGCGGCTCGTCGTCCCGATCGCTGCCCGGGGGGCCGACATGCTGACCGCCTTCCACCGCGAGGGCGAGGAGCTGCGCAGCGAGACGATCGGGCCCTGCCGCTTCGTGCCGCTGATCGGCGAGGAGGGGTTTGGCGGCGGCTGAGTCGCTCTACTGGTGAGCCGCGTCGCCGCCGTCGGCAGCGAGCAGCTGGTCCCAGCCGGAGCCGCCGACGAGGCGATCGCGGCCTCCCCGTCCGTCGAGCACGTCGTCGCCGGCGCCGCCGCTGATCGTGTTGGGGCGGCCATCGCCGACCAACACATCGGGACCGGGCGATCCCTCGATCGCCTCGATGGACCCGAGGACGCGTCCCGGCAGGCAATCCTCGCCGGCCCGCGTGGCAACGCCGCCGATCTGGGCGTTGACACCGGGAGTGAAGCGGAAGAAGTTGGCGTTGTCGGCGCCCGGGCCGCCGTCGTAGACGTCCCCGTCGCAGGGATCGCCGCCGACCAGTACGTCGTCGCCGCTGCCACCGAGCATCGTGCCGCCGCCGCTGTCTACCGGGACGGGGCGATCG
Organism: Solirubrobacterales bacterium; assembly: GCA_036276735.1. Classification (GTDB taxonomy): domain Bacteria; phylum Actinomycetota; class Thermoleophilia; order Solirubrobacterales; family 70-9; genus VRUE01. The sequence continues at coordinate 43,687 of DASUOH010000001.1, forward strand.
GTGCGGGCCGCAATCAGCGCATCGTCGCCTCCGCCGCCCGAGAGCAGGTCCGCCGCCGAGTCGTCGCCGGCCTCGATCACGTCGCTTCCGCCACCGCCGTAGATGGCGTCGGCCCCCGGCCCGCCATCGATGCGCACCTCGATGTAGGGGGGGAGCCCCGCGCCGATGTGAACGGTGTCGTCGCCGTCCCCCGTCGACACGGTGATCAGATCGAGGTCGGCGCCGCAGCGCACCGCCCCCGAGCTGCCGGCCGCGTCGCAACCGCCGACCTGCTCGGGCTGGAAGCCGGTGCCGCCATACACGAGGATGGAGGAGCCGTCGAAGTCGAGCGCAATCTCGTCGGTGGAGGCACTGCCGCCAACCGCGAGGCTGGTGGAGCGGTCGATGGTGCTGCGCCGCACAACCGTTGCCTCGTCCGAGGGGCCGCTGCCTGAAAAGGCGGAGTCGACGACCGCCTCGAAGCCACCGAGGTGATCCTGCCCCTCGCCCTTTGCGAAGCCTTGCCCGAGATTGACTGCGACGCCCTCTGAGGCGCCCGCGAACGAGACGACGTCTGCCTCACCCAAGCCCCCGTCGAGGCGATCGTGTCCGAGGTCTCCTCGCACCGCGTCCTGCTCGCCTGGGCCGCCGCCGGCGCTGTCGCTGCCGTGGTTGCCGATTACGATGTCGTCGCCGGCGCCACCGTCGAGGCGGTCGTCGCCCAGGCCGCCGTCGATGTAGTCGGCGCCCGCGCCGCCGTCGGCCGGATCGTTGCCGCGTCCGCCGAAGAGCCGATCGCCGCCCTCGCCGCCCTCGAGGGCAGCGTCGGAAGCTCGCCCCCCGTACAGCGTGTCGTCACCGCTGCTGCCATGAAGATGATCGACTCCTCGGCCTCCGCAGATCCGATCGTCCCCGGCTCCGCCGTCGACGATGTCATTGCCACCAGCGGCGTGGATGACGTCGTCGGCTCGCGTCCCCGTCAGGACGTCATGGCCGCGCGTGCCGACGATCGTCGCGCTATCGCCCCCGCAGGAGACAACCTCGCCTTGGCTCCAGGCGCTCAAGGGCGTGGCCCAGGCCGCGACGACCGCGGTCGCGGCAATTAGCACGCGGAGTGGCTTGACTGGCGTAAAGAGTCGAGGCATCGCGACGGCGCCCCCTGAACGCGCCGTCGATCGAATGTAGCGAATCGGGTTCGCCGGCCGGGAGGCTCAGCAGCCGGCGGGGTCCGGGTCGGCCCGGTCGACAGAGATGTCGTCGTCGCCGCCGCCGCAGACGATCGCCACGTCGCGCTGGCCGTCGGCCGCGTCGATGAAGTCGCTGCCGCCCTTGCCCATGAACACGTCGGCGCCGACATGCCCGTAGAAGCTGTTCTCGCCGTTGTCGCCGACCAGCACGTCAGGGCCTTTCGATCCCTCCAGGCTCTCGTTATCGGCCCGCACCTGGTCGGGTCGACCACAGCCGCCTGGCTCACCCGTGCCGCCCAGTTCGACGCGCATATTGTCGTTGGAGCGCCCGTAGGAGACGGTGTCGTCGCCGGCGCCGCCGTCGTAGTTGTGGCCCTGGCAGGTGGCGGCCGAGGAGACGAGCAGGTCGTTGCCGTCGCCGCCGGAGAGCTGATCGGCGCCCGGGTCGGCGTAGAGAACGTCGGCGCCGCCGTTGCCCCTCAGAGTGTCGTTGCCGTTGTCGGGGCCGTTGTAGTTCTCGCCCGCTTCGAGCACGTCGTCGCTCGGGCCGCCGCTCAGCGAGTCCGAGCCGGCGTTGCCGTTCGCCCGCACACGGACGCTGCCCGGCAGGCTGCCGTCGAGGTCGATCCGGTCGTTGCCGGCTCCGCCGGTGATCACGACCAGGCCAGTCGCCACCGTGACGGGGCAGCTGGCGGTGCCGCCGCCGCCGCTGCAACCCTCGCCCGGCGCGACGCCGCTGGGGTCGGAGACGCTCCAGCCGCCGCCGCCATAGACGACGTTGATGCCGTTGTCGTCGCCGTCGCCCTGGACGATAAGGCTGGCCCCGTCGAGGCCCTGGTTGAGCACGACGAGCGTGCCGCCACCGGGCGGGCTCTCCTCGGGGCCGCAGGAGTGCTCGACCGCGAAGCCTGCGCAGCCATCGGTGCCGGCACCGCCGAATGCCTCGTCAGGGCCGCCGCCGCCGTCGAGGCTGTCGTTGCCAACCCCGCCGTCGAGGCGGTTGACGCCGCCGTCGCCGCTGATCTCGTCGCCGTCGGGGGAGCCGACGACGTCCTCGAAGCCGCTGAGCTTGTCGTGCCCGTCGCCCTTGGCCTTGCCCGAGGCGAGGCTGACGACGACGCCGCCGCGGGTTGCGCTGGCGTAGGAGACGATGTCCAAGCCGCCAGGCCCGCCGTCGAGCTTGTCGATGCCGCTGTCGCCGCGCACCACGTCGCCGTCGCCGGCGCCACCGTCGACGTCGTCGATGCCGGTTCCGCCGAATACCTGGTCGCGACCGCCGCCGCCGGCGACCCGGACGTCGTCGCCGGCGCCACCCTCGACCACATCGTCGTCATCGCCTCCCTCGACGCGGTCGTTGCCCTTGTCGCCGAAGACGCGATCGTTGCCGCCCCCGCCATCGGCCTCGTCGTTGCCTTTGTCGCCGACCACGTAGTCGTTGCCGCCGCCGCCGTTGAGGCGATCGGGCCCTTTGGCGCCGAAGAGCTGGTCGCTGCCGCCCTCGCCGTCGAGGCCGTCATTGCCCTCCGCGCCCTGCAGCTCGTCGTCGCCGTCGCCGCCGCTGAGGCGGTCCGCGCCGCTCTCGCCGGAGAGGCGGTCGTTGCCGCCGTCACCGACCAGGACGTCATAGCCCCGTCCGCCGTTCAAGGAGTCATTGCCCGGGCCGCCGCAGATCCTGTCGTTGCCGTTCGGGCCGCCGCTGATCCGGTCGTCGCCGCCGCCGCCGTAGATGACGTCACTGGCCTTCTTGCCGACGATCACGTCATCGCCGGCCGTGCCAACGATCGTCGCCTTCTTGCCGGCGCAGGTCGCGGCGGCGGCCTCGGTCGCACTGGCGAGCAGCATGAAAACCGTCGCCACAGCGAGAAGGACCGGGGTCCAACGGACGGTGAGGTGCGGGAGGGCCGAAGTCATCCTGCCCCCCATCGACCCGAATGAGCCGCTCCTACACTTGCCGCTCATACGAACGTCCAAGCGTGACGCCGCGACCGGGGTCATATACGCTCGCAACGCATGCGGGGCGGCATCTACGTGCTCAACTTCTACTCGACGATCTTCGTCGACCAGCTGAAGCGGGGCCGCAAGACGGCGACGATCCGCCTCGGCGACAAGACGACCAAGTACGAGCGCGGCCAGGTCGTCTGGATAACGGTCGGATTCCGCCACAGCCCGCGCGAGAAAATCTTTGCCGCGGTGATCGACGACGTCGAGGTGAAGAAGGTCGGCGAGCTCTCGCCGCGCGACATCGAGCATGACAACCCGGAGTTCCGTCGCCTCGAGGAGGAGGTCAAGTTCCTCGAGCAGATCTACGGGCGGCCGGTCTCGACCGACGACATGGTCACGGTAATTCGCTTCTCGCAGATCGTCGAGCCGCCGGGGGCGCACTTCGGTAATGGCGAGACCCCCCGCCACAACTGACCCGCAACCGGGTTAGGCCCGCTCGCCATCGCTACCTATTCCTTTCTCACCACCTGGCTGCTGGAGTCGCCGCGCGAGCCAGTCTTTGAGGCGATCTACGCCCAAGAGCGCTGGCCGGAGTGGTGGCGGGGGGTCGAGCGGGCCGACGAAGTCCATCCGGGCGACGACGGTCGGATCGGTGCCGTCTCGCAAATGGTCTGGCGCAGCTTCCTGCCCTACCGGGTCGAATTCCAGGTGACCACGACGCGAGTGGAGCGCCCGCATCTGATGGAGGGGAAGGCCGTGGGGGAGTTGGAAGGGATGGGGCGCTGGCGCCTCTTCGAGCGCGATGGTGTCACCGCCGTCGTCTACGAGTGGAACGTGGCGACGACGCGCGCCTGGATGAACCTCCTGGCGCCGGTCGCTCGGCCGATCTTCGAGTGGAACCACGACTGGGTGATGGCGCGCGGCGGCGAGGGCCTGGCTGGCTTGCTCGGCTGCCGCTTGATCGCCAGCGGCTGAGCGCGCTATCTTTCGCCTTGGCACTCCCACGTGTAGAGTGCCAACCGCCCGGAGACCGAAATGCGGCTCTGAGGCGCGTTTCCAGCCTTAAAACCACGAAATCACCACAACGGAGGTTCACGGATGAAGCTGAAGCCCCTCGGGGACCGGCTGATCGTTAAGCCGATCGAGGAGGAGGAGACGACCGCGAGCGGCATCGTCCTCCCCGACACGGCCAAAGAGAAGCCGCAGAAGGGCAAGGTCGTCGCTGTAGGCGACGGCAAATGGGACGAGGACGGCGAGAAGCGCATCCCACTCGACGTCAGCGAGGGCGATGAGGTCCTCTACTCGAAATACGGCGGCACCGAGGTCACCGTCGAGGACGAGGAACTGCTCGTGCTGCGCGAGTCAGACGTCCTCGCCAAGCTCGGTTAGCCCCGCCCACAGGACTTAGAGAAACCAAGGAGGACTGAACCAGATGGCTCACAAGGAGCTGAAGTACAAGGAGGAGGCCCGTGGGGCGCTGCAGGCCGGCGTCGACGCGGTTGCCGACGCGGTCAAGGTGACGCTCGGCCCGAAAGGCCGCTACGTCGTGCTTGACAAGAAGTTCGGCGCGCCGACGATCACCAACGACGGCGTCACCATCGCCCGCGAGATCGAGGTCGAGGACGTCTTCGAGAACCAGGGCGCCCAGCTCGTGCGCGAGGTCGCCACGGCGACCAACGACGTCGCCGGCGACGGGACCACGACCGCGACCCTGCTGGCCCAGACGATCGTCCGTCAGGGCCTCAAGAACGTCGCCGCCGGGGCAAACCCGCTGGCCCTGCGCCGCGGCATCGAGAAGGCGGTCGACCAGGTCGTGGACAGCATCAAGGACCTCTCGACCGAGATCTCCGGCAAGGAGCAGATCGCCCGCGTGGCGGCCATCTCCGCCGCCGACGACGAGATCGGCGATGTGATCGCCGACGCGATCGACAAGGTCGGCAAGGACGGCGTCGTGAACGTCGAGGAGGGCCAGACGTTCGGCATGGACCTCGAGTTCACCGAGGGCATGCAGTTCGACAAGGGCTACATCTCGCCCTACATGGTCAC
>DASUOH010000002.1:0-115407 GCA_036276735.1 Solirubrobacterales bacterium
GCTGCCAGCTCTGAGACCGAGCGGCCCTCCAACAGATGCGCCTCGACCAGGTACCGCGCCTTCGCCACAGGAGAGCTCCCTTCATTGGGTGTCTCCTATGTCTCGACACAGGTGTCGCCTATCTACTGAAACCGGACACCATCAGCCGCTTCGACGCGAATGCCCTGCATGTGGGCGGGTTGGTTTTCGGCGTCGGTCGCCGAAACCAACTGGAACCATCCCCGCATATCGCCGTTATTTCAGGCACTACTGCGAATTAGTGCCTGGAATGGCCGGGATGCGCGGTGATTGGCCCCGACTTCCCGCCTTGCGTTGAAATCGGCGTCGGTACAAGGCGGCCAGATCTACTGTTTGAGGATGCAGCCGACCAGCCCCAAGGCAAATGACCTGCTCTCGCCCTCGGGAAGCCATTGCGGATGAGCGGTCGCGGACTCGGTGTCGTCGTCGCGCCTCATTTGATCCCGGCTGGGACGCTGGCGAATCACGACATTGACCGCGCGATGGAGGAGCCGCTGGCCCTAGGTCGTGACGAGGTGCTTTACATGATTTGCACGCATCCGCGGTTGAGAGCCATAGGGTCGGACCCGGATATTCGGGAGTTCGATGTCCTGATTGCCCGTCACGCCGGCGCTTCAGATATCGGGTGGGACCCCGAGCCCTGGGCACATGTAGCCGTGCCCAAGCATGTGCGGCCCGCGAGCGTCGAGTGGGCGATCAGTGATTCAGCCCTGGAGACCGTCGAGGGTCTCACCCGAAACCCGAGGGCGGACGACGGCGCGGGTGCGCATCTTCAGGAGCTATTGGGATGGATCTTCGATCGGCATCTTGAGGACGGTCAAGAGCTAAAGATAAATCGCGGCACGGTAGAAGGCGGACAGCTTTCGTTCGGGGTGGAGTACATCGGCAGGAGCGACCACGACGCCTTGCGGAGAGCCGCTGGTCCCCATCACAAGCTTCCGCAGATCCTCAGTCGAACCATGGTTTACACACCACACCTCCTTATCTATGCCTTCCCGTGTGAAATCCGCCTCGCCGCTTACTCTCCAGGCGAGGCAGGCGCGGTGGAGGCACTCCCTTTCGAAGATGGACTACGTGCCTTTGGTCTTCCCCGAAAAGCGATCGTCGCAGCCGCCGAGGAGATGTTGATCGCCCATCTTGGAGGTGTCCGCAATGTGCTGAGCACGGGTGCCGGCGCCTTTCCAAACTCAGGGTCAGCCCGCAGTCTCGCCGAGCTTGGTTTCACGCAAGCAGGAATCGGCTTCGACGGCATCCCGCGCCGCGTACAGTTCCGAGGCAAGCACGAGTCGATCGATATTGAATCGAATCCGCGCGGGTGGATGTTGGACCACAGCCTGAGTGAGTAGGAGGCGGTACGGTGGGCATGCAGGGCCGCGAACTTGACGCGCTGGGCGCCCCGGCTGAGTAAGGCGGGGATGCGGGTTGGCCAGCGGGCTGCTGCGGAAATACTGGTCATTTCCGAAACGATTTGCTAGCTTGCGCCCATGTCTTCCGGTGCCGCTCCCACGCAGCTTCGGCGACGTGTCGCGCTTGCACGGCTGGAGGCCGAAGAGCTTGCCGACGCGGTCTCCGAGCTGCGTACCGCCTCGCTCTCGAAGCCGGAGCTGGAGCGCGCGCTCGAACGGGTGGAGGTGTTGAGCGCACGGGTCCAGAAGGCGCTTGATCTGCCGGGTGGCCTGTCCGTCGCCCAGGCGGCTGAGCGGCTAGAGGTCAGCGAGCCGACGGCTCGCAAGTGGCTCGGGGAGGGTTTGCTGGAGCGGGTCGAGGGCCAAAAGCCGGTGAAGATCGCCCAGCGCAGCGTGATCGAGGTCGAGCGGGTGCTGGGCACGATCCGCGAGAGCTACCCGGCGAGGCGCTGGAGCGAGGCGCTTGCCGCCTTCCTTCACGACCGCGATCTGCTGGGGCAGGAATGGGCTCGAGAGGGCGTTGAGCAGCATCGACATGGAGAGCTGGCGGGGCACTAGCTTGTCTCATTTTTAAGCAGAAAAACTAGCCAAGTGCTAGAGTGGCGCTATGCCGAAGGGTCCGGGAACACTGAAGCGCGCCGGGGCGCCCAGCGCTGCCGCTCGGATCCGCCGTCGCATCGAACGGGGGGGCGAGCGTTTTTGGCGCGTGTCCGACTTCAACGACCTTCCCCCGCGGACGGTCGCACGCACGCTGGCGCGGCTGGCCGATGCGGGGGTGGTTGAGCGGGCGCGACACGGCCTCTACTACCGCTCGCGCCCGACGGTCGTGGGACCGAGCATCCCATCGGCGACCGCTATGGCGAGTCACATGATCGACACCCCTTTGCACGCCGCTGGCCTGAGCGCCGCGAACGTGCTCGGGCTGACCACGCAGAATCCGGCACGCCAGGAGCTCGCGACCCCAGCAGCCAACCCGCCGAGTGTGCTGAGCAACGCGATCGTCCATACGCGGCGCCCGGCGAGCCGGGCACGTCTCAGTGCTGAGGAGGGGGCGCTGATCGAGATGCTGCGTACGCGGGGACGCTTCAGCGACGTCGGGCCCGCGACGACGATTAGACGGCTTCTCCGCATCCTTGGGAGGGGGGATACGTTCGATCGAGTCTCTCGGACCGCCCTCGACGAGCCGCCGCGCGTCCGCGCCATGCTCGGCGCCCTCGGTGAGGAGTTGGAGGCCAATCCGCGCACGCTCAAGCGGCTGCGCGACAGTCTCAACCCCCTCTCTACGTTCGACTTCGGCCTCTTCCGAGACCTACCCACCGCCAAGACGTGGCAGGCGCGATGAGGCTCTTCCAGCACGACGAATTCGCGAGCGTCGTGACGGCGGCGGCTGCCGCTCGGTCGCTGGACGAGGCGTTCGTCGAGAAGGACTACTACATCACCGAGATCCTGCGAATCATCGCCGGGCGCTACCAGCCCGGCCAAGTGATCTTCAAGGGGGGCACGAGCCTCTCAAAGGCCTGGGGGCTGATCGAGCGGCTGTCGGAGGACGTCGATCTCCTGGTCGTGCCCGAGCGCTTCGAGCCACGCTTGGGCAGGAGGCGCATCGACACGGAGTTGGCGGCGCTGACCCAGGCGATCGCCACCCATCCCGGCCTGGAGCTGGACGGCGGGCAGAGCGAGCGCGTGGCCGGCAGGGCACGCAGCGATTGGTTTGCGTTCGTGCCGCGCTTCGAACGCATCGGGATTGCGCCGTCAATCATGACGGAGCCTGGCGTGCGAGGCGGCACTTCCCCCGCCGACGAGCGAGAGATCAGCTCGGTGGTGGGACGCTTCCTGCAGGATTCCGGACAAGGGGAGATCGCTGAGGATCTCAGCCCCTTTTCGATGACCGTTTTGCATTTCCGACGGACCTTCGTCGAGAAGCTATTCGTGGTACACAGCCTCGTCGAGCGGCTCGCGTCGGAGGGCAGTCCTCTCGGCCGCGACGCCCGGCACTACATCGATCTCTATGTGCTCGCCGGGGAGGATGAGGTCCAGGCGATGCTCCGCTCGCCCGAGTACCAGGCGATCAAGGAGGACTACGAGAAAGTCAGCCTAAAGTTCTTCAAAAGGAGGTACAAGCGCCCATCCGGCCTCAGCTTTGCCTGCAGCGCCGGTGTCTTTCCTGTCGCCGAGGTTCGAGCACAGATCGCGGCCGACTACGACGAGCAGTGTCGGACCCTCTGCTATGGCGCGTACCCATCGTTCAATGAGATTGTCGGTCGGTTCGAGGAGATACGAAACATCCTCTGATCTGAACTACGAGCACCTTTGGCGCGAAGGAGGGCACCGCCGAGGGCTCTGGAACCGCGCTCCACAATTTCAGGCACTTCTGGCGAGAAGGTGCCTGACTCGCTGCATATTCGCGCCTATCCGTTCATATCCGAGCTGAATACCCACGATCTCGCCGATCACGAAAGCCCTGCAAATGACGTTTGGGTAAAGGCCGTCATTTGCTGATGTCCTGTGTAATTGCCATGCAGAAGGTCGTGGGTTCGAATCCCATCAGCCGCTTTTTCGAGAATGTCCTGCACGTGGGCGGAATGGTTCCGGCGGGGTTCGCCGAATTCAAATGGAACCATCCCCGCATATCGCCTCCATTTTGGGCACTAGTTCCCAAAATGGCGCGGATGTGCACGGATTAGCAGCGATTTCGGCCGATTCCGTCTTGCATTGGGGGCCGCAGGCGAGCTATCGGGCGGGCGGCGAGGTACCCATGCTCTGGCCCAGGAGCGATCTGCCCGCGATTGCGGGTGATCTCGAAAAGGGGCTGTTGCGGGTTTGACGACCGATCGTTTGCGTGTTCGTCGGCTTCCGATCGGGAAGTAGATCGGACGAGAGCTCAGCGATCCTGAGCCGCCTCAGGTGCTTATAGGCGGCCCCTAGCCGGCCGGAACCGATCGATTGATCGCGTCGATCAACCTTTTGACGACGAACTCCAAAATCGGACGACGAGCGTAGAGATCGGCGACCTTCTTCTCGTCTCGATCGCAGGCGAAAATTCGTCGACGATCCTCACGCCGAGAGCTTCGGCAAGCTCGGGCTTTCGGAGGCGCGCCGGCGGTTCGTGACCTTCGACCAGGGAGACGAGAACCTCAGCGATCCCCGCCTGCTCTCTCGCGGATCGGCCTTGGTTTCGTTTTGCCTGCGCGGCGAGCAGCTCCTTTTCGGTGATCGAGAGCTCGACCGGCGGCACGTCTTCCTGCGGCGAGGCGACGATCTGCGCCGCGAGCTCGATCAGCTCGACCGGAGTTGAGTTGTCTGACTCGAGATCGCTGTCCCAAAGACAGACATCCTCGGCCGCGATCTCCTTCCGAGCGATCATCCGCTCGACATAGGATCCCATTCGACCCTCGCGGTCGACGACGACCAGGGTGCGGACCGCGTAGGCGGCGAGGCTCTCTGCCAGCGGCGTGACCTGCTTCGCTGCACCCACGCCTTCGAGGTCGAAGAAGCCCGTTTCCTCGAGACCCGCGGCGCCGAGCAACGAGCCGACGATGGTCTCGATGATCGCGATCTCGCTCGGACCCTCGACGATTGACTCGACACCGTGCGGATAGAGCTCGGCAGAGAGAAGCTCGGCCTTCAGCTCCTTGCGGTCGATAATCGCGGCCGGGCCATGATCGAAGAGAGCGCGCCGTTCGGCCTGGCGACCGTCCATCAGCTCGTCCTCGGGGGGGCTAATGTTTCCGCCTAGGTCGAGGAGGAAGAGGCGCAGCACTTCGGCCGCATCGAAGTTGTCCTGGGCGCGCCGGGGGTTCCCGCGCCAGCGAATCTGAAATGGACGCGGACGGGCCCGGCGCAGCATCACGAGGCCGTCGCGCGGCTCCCGATCGATCCCCCGCATGACGAGGAACTGATAGGCCGCGGTCAGCTCCTCGCTGCTGCAACCGAGCCACTGCAGAGTCGCTTTCGGATCGAACCTGACGTCGTCGCGACCGGCCTCCACCCAGTCATTTCGATTGTTAGGGTCCGGCAGGAGGGTGACCCGACCGCTCACCCTCGGCCAGTAGTGATTCTGCAGGGCGACGAGCACCTTCATGAGGTGACGCCAGTTAGCGTCGGTCCGACGGTAGTCACGCTCCTGCAGCTCGTAGAACTCGCGCATCTTCTGGAGCGCCGCTTCGCGCTCCTCGGTGGGAAGCAGGAGCACGTCGAGGCCGAGCTGCGCCTTGCCCTCGCCTACAAGGTCGTCGACGTAGAGAACCTGCCACGGCGAGTAGAGCGGTGAGACGGTGAGGTAGCCGTCGCTCTCCCAGGCGTAGTTGTCCTTCCACGGAACCGCCTCTGCCTGTTCGCGGAAGGTGAGGTCTTCCGGTGGGATCGCAGGCAGCTCGAACCCGGACCAGTAGCCACCGTCGACAAATGCGATCGGCTGCAGCGAGCCCTCGAGATCGAGCTTTTCGAGCGGCCTCTGGCCGATCCCCAGGCGCACATTTCGTTCGTCGGCTTGTCGGGAGAGCGGACCGTCGCCGATCAGCTCCCGCTGGCCGAAGGCGCCCGAGGCATAAAGGTCGCGCCAGCTCGGCGACACATCGAAGTGTGGTGGGCGGTCCCTGCCGAGCACACACCGAGGGTAGTCGGTCGTCGGCGAGCACCGGACGGTCTCGTCGGCCTCGTCCGCCAAGATCAGGACGGTGTCCGCCCGGCGGCGGCGCGCTACCCCCGCCGCTCGACCAGCGGCAGTTGCTCGAGCCGCCAGCCGCTTGCGATCACGTCGGCGGCGGCCTCCGCATCAAGTCCAAGCTGGCGAAGGATGTTCACGTAGAGGACGACGATCAGGCTGCGAACGAGGTCGACCATTCCCTGACCGTCGGTGACGACGTTCGCCCCCCTCTTGCCCCAGTGGACGAGCCAGTTCCGCGTGTCGGAGAGCTGCTCGGAGAAAAGCTCGGCGTCGAGGTCCCAGAACTCGTCGAGCGACTCCATCGCCGTCGCGATCTGATGATCGAGTCGCTCACGGAGGGTCCAGGAGTTGGCGTGATTGATCGCCCCGCTGTATATGCCGCGCACGCGCTTGTCGGTGAGGGCTTCGCGGACCGCCTTTTTAGCCGCTTTCTCCTCCTCGTCCGTAAGTGGCGCCGTATCGCGGAGGGCCCGGTCGCAGCCCTCGGCAAAGGCGAGGAGCCCGAGCAGGCGATCCTCCAAGAGGGACTCGGGGCGATCGAGCGCTGAGAAGAAGAGTCCCCACACGGGGCCGACTCGATCGCGGAGCTCGAACCATGAGCGAATCACCTCCCCTGGGTCGGGGACGTGGCGGAGGTTCAGCGCCAGCGCGTAGACGTCCGGGACCTCGCGCGGTCGTGGATTAGCCCGCCTCAGGATGCCGAGCGAGGAGTGCAGCTCGCTCGGGTCAGAGTCGATGCCGAGCCCCGTAACGTAGCTCTGGGACCGGGTAGCGAAGAGGACCAGGTCTTGGAGCGGTCCAATCCATCGCTCCTCGACCTCGGAGAGCGGTAGCGCCGGATCGAAGGTCCACTGAGCCGCGGCCACCACCTCGCTTGACTGATCGATCGGTCCGAGCATCGGCCGGCGTTCGGCGATCAGAAGCAGACTGGTCCCATCGCGGAGCGAGACGTTCAGGACCTCAGCCGCAAGATCGTCCGCTGGCACAGCCAGGGGGCCGCCGTCGACTGTCCCCCCGATCAGGAACTCGCGCAGCCCCTTAAGCGATGAGCGAGCCATCGCCGCCTGCGGTTCCTCTTCGACCGGGACATGGGCGCCCCGGAGGAGTCGGTCGGCGAAGCCGTCGACCACGTCGTCGTGACCTGACCCCCCCAAACCCGAGATGCGCCATCTCGCCGGATAGACGCCCTGCAGGGTGAGCGGCACACCACCGAGAGCCTCACCGTAGATGACGTCGACCGGGCCTGGTCGGATTGGCCCGTCGGGCGAGAGCTCGGTCAGGTTACTACCGACGAGGTGAAGCCGAACCCCGCGATCGAGGTCGTGCTCGAGGCGGCCGTAGAAGCGCCGGCTCTCTTCGTCCGGCAGCCAGAAATGGCCCTCGATGATGTTCGGCTTCTCATCTGTTGGCACCTCGACACCCCTATCGCAAAACCGTCAGTTGTCGCAGCCTGAACTCCGGATCAAGCGATCCGGGTCACGCGGCGTTGAGTTTGTGTTTCTGACGGTGATTTCGAGGCGACTGGGAAGCGTGCTCGCAACTCGTTGGCGACGTCCCGCAACGGGGTCTCCCGTTCGAGTGCGACGTCAAGGAGAAGGGCCACCGCTCGACAGGGACCGCGCCTCCTTGAGGTAAGCGCGTCCGTCCATGATTTGCGCGCGTCCCCTGGAGGTAGGCTCCCGAGCGCTCTGGAGAACTCCTTGGGTGCGACGTGGGTAAGGACTGTAACCAACGACTCTGAGCTGTCATCGAGCTTGGCTCCGACAAAGGACTCGGCGAGTCCTTTGGCGTGGGCCGCCACGCTTCTACGGGCGAGGTCGAGATCGATTCGGGCGACGATGGAAATTGCTGCGGCGGTCGGGCCCCAATGCAGAGTCGAGCCCCTGAGATCCACAGTGGCGCCCGATTTCTGCAAGCGCCTGACGCACGGGCCAGGTGCGACCTGGACGGCGAGCGTGTCGATGTACTGGATGTCGTCGAGATGGCGCTCGAGCCAGCTCGCAGCCGGCTCGTTGTCTTGCGATCTCGCAAGTCCGATGAGTAGGGGATGGAGCTCGGCGAAGCGGGTCGCCCAAAATCGTGCCGTCGAGGCGTCGAGCTTTGACAGGTCCACCCGCTGGGCGATCTTTTCCGCCTGAACAGGCGAGACCTCCGCGATCAAGATCAAACCCTCGCCGACCCCTCTCCATTGGCGGCGTTCTGAGCGGGAAACCTGGGCCGCCACCTCATCGCCGTCGAGCGCTGCACAGATCTTGCGAACTATCCGGCGTTCACGGCCCCTTGGTTTATGTGCGCGCAGGAAATCCGGACCCAGCCCCAAAAGCAGGAGGATGTCCATCATTTCTCCGTAGCCGGACGCGAAGTCCTGCCGCCAGCGCTCGCCGATCGAAGGCGCCAGTTCCTCGATGAGCCCGAGCGCAAAGTCGTAGTCGATACCGCCTATTCCCCGAATGCCCTGTACCACGATGTAGAGATCGGGCTCTTTTGAGGTGATCCATTCGGCGAACAACTTCCGGACCTTACCCCGGTCGAGTTGGGCGCTCAGCTGTTTCCGAAACGCCTCCGGGCCTAGGCCGAGCCGGTCAAAGAGCTTGCCGTAGAAGTATGGGTCGGGCCATTCGCAGGATTCGAAAGCATTGAGCAACCTTGGAACGTTCACGTGCCGACAGATCGCCATGAACGCGTCGCGATCCCGCTGATAGGTGTCATTCAGAAGCCGGCTCAGCCCACTCATAGAGTCCGGTTCGGCACTGGAGACCCAGTCGGCCAGGAGCCCGGCGTTCGCCGCAAGATCGAGGATCGCTGGGTGATCGCGGTCCAGTTCGTTCAAGATCAGCGATGCGGATCCCACTTCCGCATTGGGACTTCTAAGACTGCGGGCAGCCAAGTTCCTCGCGGTCGCTTCATCGAGCAGCTCTTTGCGGCGATAGTGGCTGTTCTCCGCGAATCTCAAATCCCTTAGTAGCCATGCCACCCCGGCGAGTCGATAGTGCTCGCCGGCGAGAGCGTCTCTAACTGCCCGGAGGAGCCGGTCGCGCCCGTCCCCTTTCAGGCTCGACGCCAACACCGCCTCTGCGAAACGGAGATGGGGAAGTCGCAGGGTATCCAGATCTGTAACCAGCAGGCGCCGCTCGATGGCAGCCTCCGTGGCACGCGAGAGCCACTCGGAATTCCGACCCGCAGCGTGGGTCATTTTCAACAGATCGTCGGGGGTTGGCGATCCATCTAGGTGCAGAAGCTGACCGACTGCCACCAGCGCGACGACTAGATCATGTCCGTCCTCTTGATAGAGCTCGGCAAGCTCACCACTCACCCGACGCCATCCGCCGGTCAGGATAAAAGTGAGCTGCCATGGAGTCTTCGCAGCTTCTTCGGCCTGTCGGAGGCGACGAAGGATGGGTTCGTCGAGGTAGCCGTCGCCGACGTGAGAATCGAGCGCGCTGACTACGGGGAGAAGCGCCTTTTGGTTTTGCCGAATGTGAGCTGCCAGCCGCTCGACGGCCGCTCTGGGGTTCAACCGAACCCCAGGAGTCACCTGATCTGCCTCGTTCAATACTGCGATTACGTACAGCCCCTCCCCGGCGCTTCTTTCGAGCGTTTCCCGCTGCGCAGAGCGCAGGCGCTGGGCGTCGTCGATTATCGCGACAACCGGCCGCGGTAGTTGGATCAGGCCCTGCCTCAGCTCTTCGGCATCGACCTGCGGGTCCTCAAGTTCTACGACCTCGGCCCCCTCCGACCAGAGTGCGTGAGCTGCCTGGGCGGCAGCAAGCGACTTACCAGTTCCTGAAGGCGCGATGATCGTCGAGGCTCCCGTCGCTTCCAACTCAGAAACGATGCGCGGAACCTCGGCTATGTCTGGACAGGCGTTCACATCGTGGGTCCCGAGACGACGTCCGCTGAGGGCCCACGCTAGGTCGTGATGGGGCTCGAAGCTCGCGAATGCCCAGCCCGGGGCCTCCGGCGCCGGATTGATCACATCCAGCAGCTGAGGTAGTAGCTGCTCGGCGGTTCCCCGTGCCGCGAGGTCCCCGTGGGCGTCTGGGCCGACTCGCGCAACGTGCCAGCGTTCCTCGAGTGGCGCGATGATTTCCCGCATAACATGCTCATCGCCCTCGGAGTAGCCGGCTACTAGAAGTAGCCTTGGCCGCTCCTCTGCCAGGGCTTCAAGTTGCTCGATCAGTTGAGCTGGGAGAGGGCGCACGTCGCCCGGGAGAACCCACTCTTCTTCGGGATGCGCCGCATCGCCATGGGGCTTGAAGAGGCGATCACCCAGAGTCTTCTCCTGGCCGTAGCGAGCGGTCCAGGCTGCCTCAAGCTTCGTATCCCAGTTGAGCGAGACAACGTGCGTCAGGTTGCCGCGGTGAACCATCCTCGCCAGCGCGTCGTGAGCGGCGGAAAAGCTGCCGCGACGCTGTCGGTCAAGCGTCGCAAACCCCTGTTGAAAGAGTCTCCTAGCCACGGGGCTCTGGCCGACCGCCTTCCACGCCTCGCTGTAAGACCCCCGCTCGTGACGCATCGTCTCCTTGGCGGTGAGCGCATCGATCCCGAGTTTGCGCTGGAGCGCATCAAGGACACCTGCATCCGCTTCAAGGGCCGCCCAAAGCAAAGTTTCGAGGTTTGCCTCAAGCGGAAAGCCATGCTCCACCGAAAGTCCCGCCCCGACCACGGCGACGGCATCCCAAGTTCGTATCTCAGCTCCGATCTGTGCGAGATCGGAGCCCCCCGTGCCAGGCTCGGGAACGTGTCTAGTCGGCACTAGCCAGACTCCCTTGAGGCGACCGCGGTAGCTCCCGGCGTCACGTAGCGACGGTGACTCGCTCGATCTCGATCGGCGCGGGGCTGGGTTCGCCGTGAGCAACGAGCGATTCGATGTAGACCTCGATCGCCTCGCGAATCATCGATAGAGCCTCCTCGCGGGTCTCGCCTTGGCTGGTGCAGCCAGGGAGTGCGGGGGCGGTGACGCTGAACCTGCCCTCGGCCTGGGGTGTCAGCACGACCTCGTACTCGCGAGAGGTAGACATTGACGCAGACTAACTCGCCTGGGGGCCGCCAATTTCGATTGCCGGCTCCCAGAAATGAAACCAGCACCTCGGATTTCGGGCACTCGTGCGCACAAGTGCCCGAATCGCTGCATATCGGCGCATATCCGCACGCATCCTAGATTGCGGCCGTCCGCGGCACCGATATGAAAACCCTGCAAAAGAGCGTATTTGCTGTCGGCCGGGGTGAAAGACGGGTCTAATTGCCATGCGGAAGGTCGTGGGTTCGAATCCCATCAGCCGCTTTTCGCGAATTGCCTGCCCATCCTGGCGGGTCTGGAACTTTCTGACGAGAAGCTCCCGAGTCCCCTCGACCCTTCCTGATAGGTGACTGATCCGCCGCCTCGGGGTTGGTTGGGCTGCCTGGACCGATGCCCTACGTGGTGCCCTATACTGCCTCGTGATGCGCAAGACCAGCATTTACCTTGATGACGAGCAGGCGGATCGCCTCGCTCGTCTGGCCCGCGCGGAGGGCCGGCCCCAGGCGGAGATCGTCCGCGAGGCGATCTCCTGCTATCGGCCCGCGCCCAAGCGGGATAGGAATTTCGCTCTCGCCGGGAACTTCGAGCGCATCGATTCCGACGCTCGCCCGATCTCGGAGATCCCCGAGGACGAGTTGATGCGCGGCTTCGGCGAGTGACGCTTATCCTCGATGCGGCCCCGCTGGTGGCGTTGGCCGACGCCAAGGAGCCTCAGCTCGAGGCGCTGCTGAGGATCCGTGACGAGGAGGAGGGGAAGCTGGTCCTTCCGGCACCAGTCGCGGCCGAGGTCGACTATCTGCTCGGCGTCCGCTTTGGGGAAGCGGCCCGGCGCGCCTTCCTCCGCGATCTGGCCGCCCGGCGCTATGACGTCGGATGCCTGGAAGCCGGTGATTATGGCTCGGTTTCCGAGCTCGATATGCGCTACTCCGCCCTCGGCCTCGGTCTCGCCGATTGCTCGATCGTCGTTCTCGCGCAACGCTACGGAACCCGACGTCTGCTCAGCTTCGACGAGCGGCATTTCCGGGCAGTTGCGCCACTTCAGGGCGGATCATTCGAGCTGTTGCCGGCGGATTCCTAGCCGGGAGTGCTCGGAGCCGCGAACGATTCAGGCGAGCGTTCGCTCGAGCTTCACCTCGCACATGTCCACCGACGCTCGGGCGCCGGGCGTCTCCGATGGATCCATCGCACTGAACACCTGCGCCCCCGCCTCCATGTCCTCCGCGCTCTCGAAGTACTGAAGGACCACGGCCGTGTCCTGTGAGTCATCGAACAAAACCTTGAGACCCTTGGCAGGCACGCCGGGGGGCGGCCCGTCGGACTTCTCGATACGGGCAAGGAGCTCCTGTATCCGCTCGGCAGAGACGTCGGTGAACCTGACGACGCGTACATACATGACGGCATCCTCCTCGGTTTGGCTTGGGATCTCGACCTTAGTCGGTCAGTTGCGACCGCGGCTCTTCTCCCAGGCCTCGCGTGCTTGACGCGTCAGCTCGTCTCCCATCGAGCCGGTTCTGACGACGAGGGAGTCGAAACCCTCCGGCGTGTCGAGCTCGCGGCTGGCGCGTCGTGCGAGGCGACGGCCGTCCCAGCGCACCAGGGCGGGGAACAGATGGGCGAACGCGGTGCGGCGGGGATAGATGACGCGGCTGCGGCGGCGCTCCAGGCCGTCGGCGATCTGGCGGGCCATCTCCCCGGCGTCCCCGAGCGGCACCCGTTTCAGCATCCGGTCGATGCCGGGCGCCAGCCGCGTCTCTCCCTGCACGGCCGTGTCGACCGGCCCGGGAAGCACCTCCATCACGTGGACGCCGGTTCCCTCCAGCTCCATCGCCAGAGTCTCGGTCGCGATCGAGAGCGCGCCCTTGGTGGCGGCGTAGGCGCCGAAGCCCGGCCAGGTGCTCACCTGAGCCATCGAGCTGACATTGACGATCGCCCCGTCGCCGCGCTCCAGCATCGCCGGGGCAAGGCTCGCGATCAGGGCGAGCGGGCTCCAGTAGTTGATCTCGAACGCCTCGCGGCCCTCTTCGCGATCGCCGACCGCGATGATCCGACCGCCGACCCCGCCGCCCGCGTTGTTGACGAGGACGTCGACCTCGCCGAGGGCCTGGCGGGCGGCCTCGGCGAGCTCGCTGGCGGCGCCGGGACGGCTGAGGTCGGCGTCGATGAGGACGGGCGACTGCCCACCGGCTGAGCGGATTTCCTCGGCAAGCGACTCCAGGAGCGGCCGTCTTCTGGCCGCGAGGGCGAGATGGGCGCCGCGCTTGGCCAGCTCCTTGGCAAGCTCGCGGCCGATCCCGCTCGAGGCGCCGGTCAGCAGCACGCGTCTACCTGCGACTGAGGCAATTCCCATCTCACGCTCCTTGTTGTGAGGGTCCCAAGATAGTTGTGATGCTATCAAGAGATATGGCCAAGACCCGAACGGAGCTCGACCGGGAGACCAAGGTCGAGGAGATCCTCGACCTGGCCGAACGCCGCCTTGCCGAGGGCGGCTATGAGGGGCTGTCGGTCGCCGGCTTGGCGAGGGAGCTTGGTCTCGCGCAGAACGCGATCTACTGGTACTTCCCTTCGAAGGACGATCTCTTCGTCGCCGTCCTGCGGCGCATGCTCTCCGCGATCGCCGCCCGCAAGCCGCGCGGGGGCGCGGGGCACAGGGAGCGAATTCTCTGGTTCGCGGACCGGCTCGAGCCGCTCTCGCGGCTACGACCGACGCTGCGAGAGCGCGCCGAGAAAAGCGAGGTTGCGGCTGAGTTCCTGAAGGAGCTCGAAGCCCTGCTCGCGCGCATGCTCTCCAACGCCCTGCGGGCCGAAGCGGTCGCCGAGGCGGATCTCCCAATCGCCGTGGAAGCTTTCCGGGCGGCTGTCGAAGGCTCCTACGTGAAGGGGCTGTCGCGGGCAAAGCGCCGGGAGACCCTGGCTTTCCTCCTCGATCGGCTGCGGGGAGACGGCGTGTAGGCGGGTCAGCTAATCGCCGTTGGAGTCGCCGCCCGGACCCTCGCCGGCCGGTGCATAGCGGTGGTGG
The DNA here is from genome assembly GCA_036276735.1 of Solirubrobacterales bacterium. Taxonomy (GTDB): domain Bacteria; phylum Actinomycetota; class Thermoleophilia; order Solirubrobacterales; family 70-9; genus VRUE01. The sequence goes on from DASUOH010000002.1 coordinate 14,127, forward strand.
AGCATCAGCGCGTTTCCATCGGGGTCGGTGAAGTAGGCCATGTGGCAGACGCCGGAGTCGATCGTCTCCGCGCGGAACTCGATCCCCTGTGATTCGAGCTCGCTTCGGGCCGCCTCGACGTCGTCGACCCGCAGCGCGATCGGGTGGTTGTTGGCACGGAACTCCAACCCGAAGCCGTCTGACTGCATGAGCGCGATCGTCAGGCTGCCGGTCTCGAACTCGACCGCCGGCATCTGCCCCCAGCGCTTCGATTTGGGCAGCCCGAGGACGCTGCCGTAGAACTCGACCGCTTTGTCGATGTCCTTCGTAGCGACGGTGATGAAGTCGGTCCCGGTTACGAGCGACGTGCCGGTTGCCATCTGGTCCCCTTTCGCGAGCGTGCCTGTCCGCGCAGCATGCCACGGTGGCCGCGAGGGCAGCCTCCGGCGGAGTCCCAGCGGCTACCCTTCGCTCGGCGGCGCCTTGGCGGAGTGGCTACGCAGCGGCCTGCAAAGCCTCGGTTTTTTCGGTGAGTTTTTGGCTTACCAGAGCCAAAAATACGGTGAAATCGAGTCGATGGACAAAGAGACGGATCGTGCGGGATCACGCATGATCACGCACTATTTCGGCAGGTTTTGGCAGTGACTGCCAATTGATTCTCGGCCCCGATTCGATCGGCGGTCGGACATATGGCACAATGGGTGGCATGCGTAAGACGACCGTCTATCTGCCCGATCAGCTGAAGGACCGCCTCGCGCGGATGGCGGTGGATTCCGGGCGCTCGGAAGCCGACCTGATCCGCGAGGGGATCGAGCTGGTCAGCGGTCGAGCGGGCGGGACAGAGCCCCGACTGCCCCTGTTCGAGAGCGGCAAGCCCGACCTCGCCGAGCGGGCGGAGGAGCATCTCGCCGGCTTCGGCGAGCGGTGATCCTGCTCGATACGAGCGGTCTCTTGGCCGCGATCGACTCAAGCCAGCGACATCATCGCCAGGCGGTTGCCGCCCTGCGGGAGGCAAGGGGGCCACTGCTGCTCTCCCCGTTCGTCCTCGCTGAGCTCGACTACCTCCTTGCGACCAGGGTCGGGCCCCAAACCGAGATTGCGCTTCTCGCTGAGGTGGGCCGCGGCGCCTACCGCCTCGAGCCATTCGAGGCCGCCGACATTGCGATTGCCGCGGAGGTGATCGACACCTACGCCGACCTCGAGGTTGGCCTCGCCGATGCCTCGATCGTCGTCCTCTCGCGGCGCCACGAGGTACTCGACCTACTCACCCTCGACGAACGCCATTTCCGCACCCTCCGCGGCTCGGCCGACCGGCCCTTCCGGCTCCTACCCGCGGACGGCGATGCGGGGATCGGTCCTTGACCCCCATCGACGGGATGCACGGTCCCGTCGGGAATCTCGGGTTTGGCCGAAGGTCCCAGGTTCGAATCCTGCCCCCCTATTAGAGAAAGAGCCTGCATTCCCCGGGATCTGCCGCCAACCGGAGGTTTCCTCCAGTGGTGGTCGAGCGATTTTCAGGCACCAATTTGACCGAAACGTCGATCGACGCTTCAAAAGTCGGTCCCCATTTGTCTCCGTATTGCTTTCCCAGGGGTTCCTGCGATTACGCGTTGAGGATGACTGCTCGACGTTGTAGTGCTGTCAAATTCTCTTGCATTACCGGTGGGTTCGGAGGCCAAAGACTCTCGCGTCCCGATACCAGCCCGGGCAGATGATTTAGTACCGCGGATGCGATTGATCAAGGCCAAGATCACTGGCTACAAACGCCTTGCGGAGAATTGCCTCCTCAATCTCGACGGGAATCCTGCCTGCATCGTCGGTCCGAACGCAGCGGTAAGTCCTCGTTCCTGGATGCATTGGTTCATCTGAATGACGACCAACCGTTTGCCCAGACCGAGAAAACCCGAGCGCCTGGAGGGCAGACCTTGGAGCCTTATCTGGAGGCTCGGTTTCTTCTGGAGAGCACGAGCGCGGGTTGATGCAGGCGATACCCGAGGCCAAGGAGGTCCGGCAGTTCTTCGTGATTAAGGAAGGCCAGCACCCTCGACTCCAGTACACGGCTGATCCCTTCCCGAAGCGGGATCTGACGAAGCGTGCTGAAGTTCGGGCGGAATTGGAGGCGCTTAGCGAGACCGGGTGGGTCGAGCACGCGCAAGGCGTCGAGGAGGGATCGGATGCGCCGCCTGACCCGTCAATCGGACAGCTGTTCGCCGCCGCTGTCGAGTTTGCGCAGAGCGAAAACGAGGTGCTGGAAGAACAGGCTGGCGATCTTGACGCCTTCGCGGAACGACTCGGGCCGATCCTCGGTCAGATCGGCGAACGGGAAGAACCGGAAGAGGGCGCGGCTCCCTACGGCGGCCCCGATTGGCCGGCCTTTCCGGAGGAGCTGGTCGGCCTGCCTGCCGTCCTCACCGAGCTGGCGACTTTGGAAAAGGAAGAGCGCCCGCTGAGGAAAGTGATGCGGGCATTGACCAGTCGTGTGCCTGCGTTCGTCAAATTCGATGACCAGGCTCGGAAGCTGGAGACTAAATACGACCTCAACGGGGACGAACCGGCCTCGGATCTGGGCATCCATAATTTCCTCACCTTGGCCGGCACCACTTGGGAGGAGGCTGTCGAAGTCGTCCAACGGGACGACCCTGGATGGACCAAGACCTACATCGAAGACCGGGACAGCGAGTTGAAGAAACAGGCTGCCCTCAAATGGGGGCAGAGCGATATCGAGGTGACCGTCGGTCTCAGCGGCTCGGTCCTTTCGATCTTGCTGTCGATGCAGGCCCACGATTTCATCGGCTTCGATGACCATAGTGACGGCCTGAAATCGTTCATGGCCCTGCGGGCGTTCGTCTCACAGACCCAGAGCGCAAACGCCGACATCAAGCCCATCGTCTTGATCGACGAGGCCGAGCTGCATCTGCATTACGACGCCCAGGCGGATCTGGTTGCCGTCTTCGAGGAACAGGACGAGGCCGCGCAGATCATCTACACGACGCATTCGGCCGGATGCTTGCCGCGAGACCTCGCGGGCGTGCGGGCGATAGTCCCTGAAACTGAAGAAGTGGCTGGCCAGATCGTCCAGAAAGATCATTCAGAAGCCGTCAATCGTTTCTGGACCAAAGGCAAAGGGTTCTCCCCGCTCCTGCTGGCGATGGGAGCAGGAGCCTTTGCTTTCGCCGCCACTCAGTACGCAGTGATCACGGAGGGGATGAGTGACGCACTTCTCCTCCCGAGCTTGATCCGAGAGGCCACCGGCGAGAAGCGTCTTCGCTATCAGCCTGTCGCCAGCTTTGCCGAGGCAACGGCTGACGAGATCAAGCGCTTCGATCTGATCGCCGGGCGGATTGCATTTCTCGCTGATGGCGACGGAGGCGGCCGAAAACACGTCGAGAAGCTGGCGGAAAACGGGATCTCAGAGGGGCAGGTTATCTATGTTGGTAGTGACCCTCACAGCGGTTTGTCCGTCGAGGACCTACTGATCAAAAGCGTCTACCTGAAAGCAGTGAATGCGGAGCTCGGTGCCTGGCATGGACTTGAATATCCGGCAGAGGAGTTGCCAGAAAAAGGACGCAGTAAGGCGGTCAAGGATTGGTGTGCCCAACAGCAGGACCGCAACGGCAACCCGGTTGAATTGAGCAAGGTTGATGTCGCGCAGCGCGTGCTCGACCTGCGCGGCCCGGATACGAAACTGCTGGCGAAACCGGCAGTTGCCCGAAAGATCAACGAAAACGTCCTCGCTGTCTTCGAGGGTGCACCTGAGCGCATGAAGCAGATGCGCGAGAAAGCTGGCGAGCTGGTGCCGCTCAAAGTTGACGAGCCGGAAACGGATTAGGTCCGTGCCGATCAATGAGGATGGACTAGGCGAGTACGCAAGGGAACAGCTCGATGCCGTCCGTCGTGATCGGCGCTTGGAGCGTGGCCACGGGGCGATGGTCGATGACTTCGGGTTGGCTGTCGAAGAGGCCGAGCGGACGCGCGCGATGAGCCAGATCGGCCTACAGGAGATCCGACAAGCCTACGATCGTGAGAAGGCCGCATTCGAGATGAGCACCGGCGATGCGGTGCGGGAGCAAGATGTCCAGGTCTTCTGGGTGCGAGCCGAGATGGCCCGCGCCGAAATCGAGAACGATTACCCGGCGATTAATGCTCAGGCTCTGATCGCGCTCAACAGCGCACTTGACGCTCTTGTCGAGCACTTGGTGCCGGCAGTTCGCGATCTGCCGTTCGAAATACACATGAAAAAGGCAGAGGAAGAAGTGCCGCAGGTAGTCGAGCACTTGACCCCCGAGATCCGACAGATGGCGATCAGCAAGCTGCAGGAGATGCTTAAGGTCGAAGAGTTGAAAGGCCTCAAGGGCAAGGGGGCGGTTCGATACGAGCGGAGGTTAAGGGCAGTCGGTCTTGGTGCCCCGGAGGACCGTCCGATTCCCATTGATCTCGATCAGGCGCTGACCGAGTTCGGAGTGATCCGTGACTGCTTGATTCACCGCGCCGGCCGGATCAATCCGAGGGCACTGGAGCTCGCACATACCCTTACCGCCAGATACAAAGATGGCGACTTGATCCGCCTGACAGGTGAGGACTACCGAACGTATTCAGCAGCGATCCGCTGCTATGCGGCCGAGGTCATCGACCGTCTCCACGGCAAATGGCCTGGGCTTACCGACCCCGGGGGCAAACCTGACCTGGAGAACTGGCGTGGCTGTCATCTGATCGGCGCTTGAGTGGCTGAGCTGGGTGCGATCCGGGCCGCTCCACCAGGCTATTCGCATTCAGAGCGGTGAAGTTGCCGGTTTGGCACGGAGAGGGCCGGTCCCAGCTTCTGCGGCGAGCTCGTCGAGCGACCGCTGGATCAATCAGGGCGGCAAGGAGTGGAGTCATGGCCGCCCGTGGCCTTAACGGAGGAGTGGGTCGACTACCGGCGGATGGTCGACGCCCAAAGTGCGCAGATGCTTGCGTGCCGGCAACAACCCCCTCGGTGACGGAGAGCGGGAGCCCGAGTACGACGCGCGTGCTGCCCCCTAAGTCTGTACGCAAGCCGACGAAGTGGCCTCGAAGCCAGCAGGCAATGAGCGAAGTGCGCAGATGCCTGCGTACTCGTGCCGGCCACCTTGGCAACCGCGAAAGCCGACTCCGGCGACTCCGGGCACGGCGCGCGCTTCCCCGCCAAAACCGCTACGCAAAGCCGATGGAGCTGCCCCCGAACCTCGAGGCCGTCTATCTTGGGAAATTCAAGCGGGCCCTCGCGTGGGCGTCCTGCCGACGACCGACCCGGGAGTTTTGGCAGTGACTGCCAAAAAACAATTCAGGAAATCGAGGGAAAACCGCCTGAATTTGGCTGTATAAAGCCATCTTGGCGCCTTGGCGGAGTGGCTACGCAGCGGCCTGCAAAGCCGTTTACACCGGTTCGATTCCGGTAGGCGCCTCTTGCTCCAGCGAGCGGTTTGTCGCTTTCTAGGGCCGTTATGTGGCCGCCGCGTCCCGAATCCAAACTCGATCATCGAGACGACGAACGGCCGTGCAGGCTCATTCATCATTTCTTGAGTGGGCCAACGCCTGCATGCCGAGGAGAAGTCGGGAAACGTGCAGCGCGACATGAGCTATGGAGAACTTCTGGACTGGCTGCGACAATGGAAGCGCTAATGGCGACCGCAGTAGCACTCGACGCTTCACCGCTCAATGTCCTGCGCTCGATGCGCGGGGCGATTGTCGATGCTCGGATCGCCTATCCGGAGGTTCTTCACGTCGAGATCAAGGATCCCACTGGGGAGCTGTGGCATTTCGCCACCCAGGACGCGGATTGGTCTCCGGCTGATCCAGCGGCGCTGGTCGGTCGCTCGGTCGACGATGCCGACATCGACGCGGAGACTGGCGAGCTGCGCTGCAAGCTCTCCGACGGCTCGGTACTCGACGTGAAGCCTGCCGCCCGCGAGGCCGAAGGCGATCCCCCCAACTGGGAGCTGATCACGCCGGATGGCATCGTCTTGGAGTTCGGGCCGGGGGTCCGCTGGCAGATCGGCAGCGCCGACAGCCGCGTGTCTTCTCGCGCCTGACCAGCGCGGATCACGTTTTGAGCGTGATATCGATCAGATGAGCTGCAGGCGCCTCTTGCCCCTCAAAGCCGTCCTCGTCGCCTCGGCCCTGCTCGCGCTCGGCACCGTCTTCACCCAGGAGGCTGCTGCCGAGTGGGAAGGGCTGCCGGTCGTTCCAGTACTGGGACCCGTCACTGCCGGCCACCTCGAACGGATCCAGAGTCGTGGAGAGCGCTTCGGTAATCGTCCAGGCGTGTTCGCCAAGATCGGCGACAGCATCACCGCATCGCCTTCGTTCCTGCAGGCACTGGCCTGCCAGCCGCCCCGCCTGGGAGCTTGGGAGGAGTTGCGTGGAACGCTGGAATTCTTCGGCAAGACCTCGGTGCCGCGGGGCTCCGAGGAGGCCCAGTGTCCGGCTAGCAACAGCTACTCCCGACTCGGTGTAGCCGCCGTCGGTGGGTGGAGGGCGGCCGATGCTCTGCTGCCGCGGGAGTCGCTTCCCGAGTGCCAGGGCTTGCCTGCCGTCAGCTGCGAGCTGCAATTGCTCCGCCCGTCGATTGCATTGATCATGTTCGGGACCAACGACCTGGAGGACTTCACCGCGGTCCAGTTCCGCCGCGATCTCGCCAGCCTGGCCCGGCTCGTGTCCGGCGCCGGAACGATCCCGGTGATCAGCACGATCCCGCCCCGGGCAAGGCGACCGTTCTCGCGACGGGTCGCACGGTTCAACGAGGAGATAGCCGCCCTCGCCGAGAACCGGGCGCTGCCGCTCTGGAACTTCTGGCGACAGATGGTCGAGGCGGGTGTGCCTCGGCGGGGCCTGAGCAGGGACGGCGTTCACCCCAGCGCTCTCTGTCCGCCCTGCACCGCGATCGACTTTCGGTCCGCCGGTCTTCGGCATGGATACGCCTTGCGGAACCTGGGAGCGCTGCGCGTGCTCGATCGCCTCCGCCGTCAAGTCCCACTGGAGTAGACCGGCAGGAGGCGGCTAGCCCGGGGCCTGGGGCGTGTCGCCGAGCTTCGAAGCCAGCCTCCGGCTGCCTCGAATCAAGGCATAAGACCCGACGGCCAGAGCCAGGGTTCCGGTCACCGTCAGGCCCCAGCGAACGGGGATTGCCAGGTCGGTCGTGGAGAGCGAGCTCTGCAGGGCGACGAGGAACGGGATGTGGATCAGGTAGATCCAAAAGCTCGCGTCCGACAGATAGCGCAGCACCCGCGATTCCCTGCGGACGTATCGCGCCAGTACTCCCCAGACGCCGAACAAGGTGAGCCAGCAGACGACGCCGACGGTGAGCAGCCCGTAGAGGCGCAGCTCGTCGATTTCGGCCAGCACGCCCGGCGTGCCGACGTTGCCGGTGAAGTCGGCGTTGTCGTAGAAGAGAAGGAAGGCGGGGACGGCGATCACGACCCCGCCCACAAGCCGCAGCCAAGCGCCCCGCTTCAGCCCGTCGACAAGATCGCCCTGGCCGCTGAGCAGCCAGCCGAAGAGGAAGAAGAAGCTGTAGTAGGCGAAGAGGGTGGGGGCCGGGACCAGCGAGTTGGACGCCGTCCCTCCCGCCACCCAGCCGGTCTTGGTGATCAGGATCGCGGAGCTGATCGATGCCAGGAGCGGGACCGCCCACCATGACCTCATCAGCCGGCCGAAGGCGCGGTTGATTGCGACCCCCAGCCTCGGTGCCCGCTGGATCGCCAGCCAGATCCCGATCGCGACCAAAGAGATCATCAGCAGGTAAGCGATGAACCAGAGGTGTCGCGGGGTCAGGCTGAAGACGTTGGCGAGCTCCAGCTCCCGTTTCGGCGGCAGCTCGCCTTTACGCGGCCAGAGGGCCGCCGCGCCGATCACGAGGAGATTGGCCAGCGGCACGACGGTCAGCATCCCGACCGCCAGCGGCAGGCCAAGTCGACGGAACCGGCCGCGTAGCTGCCGGGCGGCGGTGGATCGACGCAAGGCGCTGGCGGCCAGGAAGCCGGAAATCGCGAAGAACAGGGGCATGTGCCAGGCGTGGACGAACCAGACCACAGCGTCGACTATCTCCGCATCCCCTTTGCCCTTCTGGACGTAGCGAGCGGCGTGGTAGGGGATCAGGAGGAGGATCGCCGAGACGCGGATCGCATCCAGGTGATGCTCGCGTTGACTCCCTTTATCGGACGAAGCGACGGCGACGGCGACGTCCGCTGCGGTGGCGCCAGGTGTCGTAGACCTTCTTGGCAAGGGCAAATTGGGCGAGTCTCTTGAACATGGGGGCTCGGTTACCCGGGCCTTGCGGACCCGGAAACACGGTTCCCTGCCGGAACGGAAAAGGGCCCCACAGAGGGGGCCCTTGGCTCCGAAGGACGTGCCACCAGTCAGAACATGGTCTCCCTGGCTCGTCAGTCCTTAAGTCTGGAAGCTTTCGGTCGGCGACTCTAGATGGGTAAACACCCGGTTTGGCAAGAAGTTGCACGCTTTGCATCGGCGTTTGCAGCGAGAACTTGAGCGCGCGTGGCGGCTTGCCGCGGTGCGCTGCTAGATTCAGGTCCCCCGGGGCGCTTAGCTCAGTTGGGAGAGCGCCAGCTCGACAAGCTGGAGGTCACTGGTTCGAGCCCAGTAGCGCCCATCGCTTCGTGCCTAGATCGGCTCCTCGCATCTCAGAAGTCCGCCGCGCGGACGGGCGCGCCGGCGAGCGGTGGCTTCTCGCACGAGTTACCAGTTCCCCGAGCGGCCCATCGCGCATGCGGACTCACTCAACGGTATATGAGTAAAACCTCGGGCATATTGGAAACTGATTTGTTTGCGGCGTCGTGACTCCGACCTACGCAGCCGCACTCGCCGTCGTGGCAGCCTCGCTTGCTATCGGACAGGGCGCTCTTGCCGCCTGTGGTGTGCGGCGCTGGAGCTGGCTGGCGCCCCCAGTGGGATTGGCCCTGCTGTGCGCCCTCTGCTGGGGAGCGGTCCGGTTGTCAGGCGATGGCACGGTCGGGGTCGTAGTCGTGGTCTCCCTCGGGCTCGCCGCGGCGGTCCTGCTCTGGGCCCGGAGCGAGGGCGGCGGCGCGGGGAGAGCCGCGCTCCCAGTGGCGCTGGCCGCCGCGGCGGTCGCCTCATTGCCGTTCCTCGCCGAAGGTCACTTCGGCATCCTCGGCACCGGTTTCAACCCGGACATGTCGCAGCACCTCTTGGCCGCGGCGCGCCTCGCCGAAGCCATCGACGGGCAGCTCCTGCTCCAGGGCTATCCGCTCGGCCCGCACGCGGTCGTCGTCGCGCTGAACGACGGCTTCGGCATCGGGCTGGTGCAGGGCTTCAGCGGTTTGACCCTCGCCGTTGCCGTCCTGGCTCCGCTGACGGCGCTGGCTGCATTCCGGGAGCAGCCGCCGCTGCGGCGTGCCGCCGCCGCGCTCCTCCTCGGCCTGCCCTACCTGGTCGCCTCCTACTACGCTCAAGGCTCCTTCAAGGAGACGACGCAGGCGCTCTTCCTCCTGGCCTTCGTGCTTGCCCTGCGCGAGGCTTCCCGCAACCCGGAATGGCGCGGTTTGCCGCTGCGCTTCGTCCCGGCGGCGCTGATCGCGGTCGGTTCGATCTACGTCTACAGCTTTCCGGGCCTGCTCTGGCTCGGCGGCGCCCTGGTGTTCTGGCTTCTGCTCGAGCGGGCCTTGCCGCTCAAGCCGCTCCTCCTTGCGCTCGCCGTCTTCCTCGTCGGCACGCTGCCCGAGCTGGGCCGGATGATCGACTTCCAGCGCTTCGAGACCTTCGACCCGAGCGGCCCTGGCCTCGGCAACCTGTTCGGCCAGCTCTCCCCGTTCGAGGCACTGGGGATCTGGCCATCGGGCGACTTCCGCCTCGCCCCGGGCAACGGGGCAGTGCCGGCCGTCGTCTACTACCTGGGCGCGGCTTTAGGGGCTGCCCTGCTAGCGCTTGGAATCCTCAGGTGCTGGCGACGCCGCGAGCTGACGATTATCGCCGGTCTTTCAGCTGCCGCCGGCCTTTACCTCGCCGCCCGCGTCGGTGGCACTCCCTACACGGCCGCCAAGGCCCTGGAGATCGGCGCCCCGCTCGTAACCCTCGCCATTCTCTCCTCCGCGGGTGCCGGCGCAGGGGGGACCACCCCTGAGGACGCTTTAGCGACCGGAAGGGGTGGTGGGTCCCCTGCGGCGACAGGACCCGCGGCTGCCCGGCTGGTCCTGATTGCGTACATCGCCGTAGCCGCAGGCTGCTCGCTGCTCGCCCTCGCCAATGCCCCGGTCGGCCCGACCGAGTACTCACCGAAGCTGACCGCCCTGCGGCCGCTGATCGAAGACGATTCGACGCTGGTCCTCGCGCCCGATCGCCTCATCGACGAGGAACAAGGGGAGCGCTACCTGGCCTGGGAGCTGCGGGGTGGACGGGTCTGCATCGAGCGGGAGAGTGCCGCAGACGACACGTCGCCACCTGGCATCCGCTTTGTCATGACCACCGATTCCGCCGCGCGGCCGCCCTTCCCCGGCTTCGAGCTGCGCCGCCCCGCCGCTCCCTATCTGCTCTGGGAGCGGCGGGGCGGCGCAACGGGCAAGAGCACCTGCCCGCTGATCGCCATTCGCCAGGCACGCCAAGGGCCGTAGCATGGGCGACGTGGAGGCGACGACCCAGATCACCGTCACCTTGCCCGACGGCAACAAGCTCGAGCTGCCCGACGGTGCGACGGGCGCCGACGCTGCCGCCGCGATCGGCCCGGGCCTCGCCAAGGCGGCGCTGGCGATCAAGGTCGACGGCGCCTTGCGCGACCTCAGCGCGCCGCTTCCCGATGGCGTCGAGATCGCGATCCTCACCAGCCGCGACGACGAGGCGCTGGAGCTAATTCGCCACGACGCCGCCCACGTGATGGCGGAGGCCGTGCTCGAGCTCTACCCCGGGACGAAGGTGACGATCGGGCCGCCGATCGAGAACGGCTTCTACTACGACTTCGAGTTCCCGCCGGACGTGCGGGTGACCGACGAGGACCTGGAGCGGATCGAAGCGGCGATGCGAGAGCACATCGCCGCCGACGAGGGCTTCGAGCGGCGCGACATCGCCACCGACGAGGCGATCGATCTGTTCCGTGCCCAGGGCCAGGACTACAAGGTCGAGTTGATCGAGGACCTGGTCCGCGACGAAGGCGTCGAGACCGTCTCCCTCTACCGCAACGGGCGCTTCGAGGATCTCTGCCGCGGCCCGCACGCGCCCTCGACCGGACGGATCGAGGCGGTCAAGCTAACGTCGCTCGCCGGCGCCTACTGGCGCGGGGACGAGACCCGCCAGATGCTGACCCGGATCTACGGCACCGCCTTCCTCTCCAAGAAGGATCTCGAGGCGCACCTCGAGCGGATCGAGGAAGCCAAGGCGCGCGACCACCGCCGCCTCGGTCCGCAGCTCGGCCTCTTCATGCTGCGCGAGGAGGCACCGGGGATGCCCTTTTGGCTCTCGCACGGCACGACGCTGCTGCGCCTGGTCGAGGCCGAGGTGCAGAAGCAGCTGCGCAAGCGCGAGTACCAGGAGATCAAGACGCCGCACGTGATGGACGTCGAGCTCTGGCACCGCTCGGGCCATTGGGACAACTACCGCGAGAACATGTACTTCACGGAGTCGCGTGAGCGCGAGTTTGCGGTGCGCCCGATGAACTGCCCCGGCGCCTGCCTCGTCTACGGCTCCGACCGCCACTCATACCGCGAGCTGCCGCTGCGCCTGGCCGAGTTCGGCCAGGTCTCACGGGCCGAGCGCGAGGGTGTCCTGCACGGCCTGCTGCGGGTACGCGCCTTCACCCAGGATGACGCCCACATCTACTGCACCCCGGAGCAGATCGTCGACGAGGTGACCGGCGTCTGCGAGGCGATCGAAGAGCTCTACGCCCGCTTCGGCTTCGACGACGTGCGGATCGAGCTCTCGACCCGACCCGAGAAGTCAATCGGCTCAGACGAGCAGTGGGCGCAGGCCGAGGACGCCTTGCGCCAGGCGCTGGAGAGCCAGCGCCGTCCGTTCAAGATGAACCCAGGCGACGGCGCCTTCTACGGGCCGAAGATCGACTTCCACATCACCGACGCGCTCGGCCGCTCGTGGCAGTGCGGTACCTGCCAGGTCGATTTCTTCATGCCGGAGCGCTTCGACCTGAACTACACCGACGCCGAGGACGTCCAGCAAAGGCCGGTGATGATCCACCGCGCCCTGCTTGGCTCGATGGAGCGCTTCGTCGGCATCTTGATCGAGCACTACGGCGGGCGCTTTCCTGTCTGGCTGGCCCCCGTGCAGGCGATCGTCCTGCCGATCTCCGACCGCCACGTCGGGCACGGCGCGAAGGTGGCCGAAGAGCTGCGCGGGCTCGGCGTCCGGGTCGAGGTCGACTGGCGTTCGGAGTCGATCGGCAAGAAGGTGCGCGACGCCGAACTCGGCCGCTACCCCTACATGCTGGTCGTCGGCGACCGCGAGAAAGAGAGCGGCGAGGTCGCCGTTCGCTCTCATAAGGGCGGCGAGCTGGGGACAATGCGACTGGCCGAGTTCGCCGATCGCCTCCACTCCGAGGAGCGTGAGGAGGAAGGCGACGCCTGAGCGCACAGCGCCGGGCGGCCTTTCTGCCTCTATACTCCGGGCACTTGATCGCAGGCACGCCAAACACCCCGCGCCGCTGAGCGTCCCGTGGCCGCCTTCGATCCGTCCATCCTCTTGACGCTCCACCGCTCCTCTAGATAGTGCCGGTCCCCCGCAGGTTCGACCGGCGGCCGCCGGAGCGCGATACGACCCGCATCAACGAGCGGATCCGTGTGCCAAAAGTGCGCCTGATCGGCGCCGACGGCGAGCAGCTCGGAATCGTCGAGATCGACGAGGCACTGAAACGCGCCCAGGAGGCCGACCTCGACTTGGTCGAGGTGGCGGCGGGCTCCAAGCCGCCGGTGACGCGGCTGCTCGACTACTCGAAGTACAAGTACGAGCAGGAGCAGAAGCAGAAGCAGGCCCGCAAGCACCAGCAGCAGGTCAACGTGCGCGAGATCAAGCTGCGCCCGAAGATCGCCGACCACGACTACGAGACCAAGAAGGGCCACGTCGAGCGCTTCCTTCGCCAGCAGAACAAGGTGAAGATCACGATCATGTTCCGCGGTCGCGAGCAGGCCCACCCCGAGCGCGGCCGGGCGCTGCTGCGGCGGCTATACGAGGACCTCGACGGGCTGGCGACGATCGAGTCCGAACCGCTGCAGGAAGGGCGCAACATGAGCATGATGCTGGCGCCCAGTAAAGAGGCGAAGGCTGAGGCGCAGAAGGGTGAGGCGCCGCAGGAAGATGCGCCCGCTGACGACGGGCCTGCCCCGGCAGGGGGCGAGGGGGCTGCCCCGGCAGGGGATTCCACTTAACTTTTTCCGAAGATCGTCTTAGGCCGCCCGAGGGCCGTGGCGCGGAAAAAGTACAAGACGTTCCATCCCCTACCGGGACAGCCCCTGCGTCGCGGCGGACTCAGGCCAGCACGTCGGCGATGCGCTCGGCCGCTTTGCCGTCCCAGAGGGGAGGGGGCTCGGAGGGTGAGGCTGGTCGACCGGCGAGCGCTGACGGGATGCTGGCTATCGCGGCCGGGTCTAGGCCCAGGAGGGTGTTGGTGCCGGCGCGGATGGTGACGGGGCGCTCGGTGTTGGCGCGCAGGGTGAAGCAGGGGACGCCGAGGTAGGTCGTCTCCTCCTGGATGCCGCCCGAGTCGGTGAGCACAGCGCCGGCGTCGGCGACGAGGGAAAGGAAGTCGACGTAGCCGAGCGGGTCGGCGAGGAGCAGGCCCGGGTGGTCGGACTCGATCGCCTCCATCATCTTGCGGGTCCGCGGGTGGACCGGGAAGACAACCGGCATTTGGCGCGCCAGCGCCGCGAGTTGGGCGACGGTCTCCGGCAGCAGGTCGCCGTCGACCAGGGCGGGGCGGTGCAGCGTGACGAGCACGTAGGCGCCCGGCTCGACGCCGAGCTTCGCCGCCGAGCCCGCGGCGCGGATCCGCTCCTCGAGGGCCACCAGCGTGTCGATCATCGTGTTGCCGACGAAGTGCATGCGCTCCTCGGCGATGCCCTCGGCGCGCAGGTTCTCGATCGCCTCGTCTGAGTGTAGGAAGAGGTGCTCGGAGAACTCGTCGGCGACGATTCGGTTGATCTCCTCGGGCATCGTGCGGTCGAAGCTGCGCAGTCCCGACTCGATGTGGCCGACCGGGATATGCATCTTGGTCGCGGTCAGCACAGCGGCGAGGGTTGAGTTGACGTCGCCGGGGACGAGCAGTAGGTCCGGTTCCTCCTCGGCCAGAATCGGCTCGAGCCGCTCCATCGTCCGCGCCGTCTGCACCGCATGGCTGCCCGAGCCGACCTCCAGCATGTGGTCGGGGGCGGGCACGCCGAGCTCCTCGAAGAAGACGGCGGACATCAGCCGGTCGTAGTGCTGGCCGGTGTGGACGATCGTGTGCCGGCCCTCGGGCAGCCGTTCGCGCAGGGCGGCGATCACCGGCGCCGTCTTGACGAAGTTGGGGCGAGTCCCGATCACGTAGACGATCCGCATCGCGCGGCAGCGTAGCGGCGGCGTCAGGCGCCTCGACGGGCCTGTCGACCGGTCTGCTTCAATACCCGTCCCGATGCCGAAGATGAAAACGCACTCAGGCGCCAAGAAGCGCTTTCGCAAGACCGCCAAGGGCAAGCTGCGTGGGCGGCGCGCCTACTCCAGCCACATCCTGGAGAAAAAGTCGTCGAAGCGGAAGCGGCGCATGGCGCGGCCGGTTGAGATCGCGCCCGCCGACGTCAAGAAGGTGCGGACCCTGCTCGGGGGTGGAAAGTGAGTCGCGTCAAGCGCTCGGTTCACGCCCGCAAGAAGCGGCGCAAGGTGCTGAAGGAAGCGAAGGGCTACTACGGCCGCAAGCATTCCTCCTACCGTTTCGCCAAAGAGCAGGTGCAGCGCTCCGGCATGTACGCATACAGGGACCGGCGCAACCGCAAGCGCGAGTTCCGCCGCCTCTGGATTACCCGGATCAACGCTGCCGCGCGGCTCGAGGGGATGAGCTACTCGGAGCTGATCCACGGGCTCGGCAAAGCCGGCGTCGAGGTAAACCGCAAGATGCTCGCCGACATCGCGGTCACCGATCGCGATGCGTTCCGCCGATTCGTGGAGCTAGCCCGGGAGGGTGCGGCCGCCTAGTCGCAGCCACACACCACTTTCCCGGGCGGGCCGTCTTCACGGCCCGTTTTTCATTTGTAGGGACGTTCTAGGAGAAAAAACGAGACGAGAAGAAACGAGTAACCGATGATCGCCAGTCCCCACAACGAGAAGCTGAAGCTGGTCCGCAAGCTGCGCGACCGCAAGCACCGCGAGCGTGAGCGCCTGTTCGCGACCGAGGGTGAGGACCTGATCGAGGCCGGGCTGGCGGCGGGCGCCGAGCCGCGCTTCGTGCTCGTCGCAGCCGGTAGCGATCTAGGCGGGGAGGAGGTCGATCCCGGCCTGCTCGCCGAGTTGTCCAGCCTCGGCTCGGGGACGCGGGCGATCGCCGTCTGGCCAGTGCGCTGGGCCGATTCGGTCGAGCCGCCTTGTGTCTACCTGCACGGCGTCGCCGACCCCGGCAACGTCGGCACGATCGTCCGCACCACCCATGCCCTGGTCGGCGGCACGGTCGTGCTCGGCCCAGGGTGTGCCGACCCGCACGGGCCGAAGGCGGTGCGGGCCAGCATGGGTTCGATCTTCGGCGAGCAAGTGGCTCGGGGCGAGGTCGGCGACACGCCGCGGCCCAGGGCAGCGCTGGTCGCGCACGGCGGGATGGGGCTCGACGAGCTGAGCGCCGCCCGGACCGTCTGCCTGGGTGCCGAGCGCGAGGGATTGTCCCAGGCCGTGCTGGAGGAATGCGACCTGCGGGTGACCATCCCGGTGCGTCAAGGGGCCGCCGAGTCGCTCAACGTCGCCGCCGCCGCGGCCATAGCCTGCGAGCGGCTATCGTCGCCCGCCATGCGAGAGGCCGGGTCCGATGCTTGAGCGGGTGGCGCAGATCCAGGACGAGGCCGCTGCGGCAGTCGGCGCCGCTGGCGGCACCGCCGACCTCGAGGCGCTCCGGGTCCGCTACCTCGGCCGCAAAGCGGAGCTGACGACGATCCTGCGCGGCATCGCCGAGTTGCCCCAGGAGGAAAGGGGCAAGGTCGGCGCCGCGGCCAACAGGGCACGGCAAGCGCTCGAAGAGCTGATCGAGCGGCGCTCCGCGGAGCTCGACGCGACCGAGATGGAGGCGCGCCTGGCCAGCGACCGCATCGACGTGACGCTGCCAGGGGCGCCGGCTCGGCCGGCCGGCCACCCGCACCTGATCACCCGCACGACGCGGCAGATCGAGGACGTGATGGTCGGGCTCGGCTACCGGGTCGTCGAGGGACCGGAGATCGAGCACGACTACTACAACTTCACGGCGCTGAACCACCCGCCCGGTCATCCGGCACGGATGCTCCAGGACACCTTCTACGTGCAGTCGCACCCGGAGGTGCTGTTGCGGACCCACACCTCGCCGGTCCAAGTGCGTGCGATGGAGGCACAGCCGCCGCCAATCTTCGTGATCGTGCCGGGGAAGGTCTACCGACGCGACTCCGACGCGACCCACAGCCCGATGTTCCACCAGGTCGAGGGCCTGGCGATCGCCGAGGGGATCACGCTCGCCGATCTGCAGGGGACGCTGGAGGAGATGCTGCGGGCGATCTTCGGCGAGGGCCGCGAGGCGCGGATGCGGCCGCACTTCTTCCCGTTCACCGAGCCGAGCGTCGAGTTCGACGTCTCGTGCTTCCAGTGCGGCGGTGGCGGCGAGCTGGCGGGCGGCGAGCGCTGCAACCTCTGCAAGGGGATCGGCTGGATCGAGGTCGGCGGCGCCGGCATGGTCGACCCGAACGTGCTCGGCTTCGTCGAGGCAAGCGGCTATGACCCGGAGCAGGTGCAGGGCTTCGCCTTCGGCATGGGCGTCGAGCGGATCGCGATGCTGCGCCACGGCGTGCCCGATCTGCGTCGCTTCTTCGACAACGACCTGCGGATGCTGGAGCAGTTCTCATGAAGGTCCCGTACTCATGGCTACGCGAGTACTGCGACGCGGGCATTCCCGCCGACGAGCTGGCCGAGCGGCTGGCGATGACCGGCACCGAGGTTGAGCGGGTGGGGACGGTCGGACCGCCGTCGGGCGAGGGGTTCGTGGTCGGCAAGGTCCTCGAGTGCGCGGGGCATCCGAACGCAGACCGGCTCAGCGTCTGCTCGGTCGACACGGGAGATGCCGAGCCGCGCACGATCGTATGCGGCGCGCCCAACGTCGCTGCCGGCCAGACGGTCGCGGTGGGGTTACCGGGAGCGACGATGCCCGGGGGCACCAAGCTCGGCGAAGCGAAGCTGCGTGGGGTCAGGTCGGCGGGGATGATCCTGTCCGCCGCGGAGCTCGAGATCGCCGAGGAGGCCGACGGAATCCTGGTCTTGGACGAGGCCACTTCGGCTGTTCCTTCACCCGACTATGTAGGGGAAAGGAACAGCGGAGCGCTTGAGCCTGGGGCGCCGCTGACCGAGATCCTCCCGGTGGCCGAGCCGGTGCTGGAGCTGGAGGTGACCCCGAACCGGGTCGATTGCCTGGGCGTCTACGGCGTCGCTCGGGAGGTGCACGCGATCAGCGGGGCGCCACTCGCCGACGAGCCGTGGGCGAATGACGCGCCGGCCGAGGGCAATGGCGATGTGGGCGATTACGCCTCGGTCGAGGTGAAGGCGCCGGAGCTCTGCCCGCGCTTTACGGCGCGCGTCTTCACCGAAGTGCAGATCGGCCCCTCGCCGGCCTGGCTCCAGGCCCGCCTCACCGCCGCCGGCCAACGTCCGATCAACAACGTGGTGGACATCACCAACTACGTGATGCTGCTGACCGCGCAGCCGTTGCATGCCTTCGATCTCGACAAGGTGCCGGACGGGGCGCTCAGCGTTCGCACGGCCAGCGAGGGCGAGACGATGACGACGCTCGACGGGGTGGAGCGGAGGCTCGACTCCGAGACGGTGTTGGTCTGCGACCGGAGCGGTCCTTCCGGGATCGCCGGGATCATGGGCGGCCAGCTCTCCGAGGTCTCCGACGAAACCACCCGCGTCCTGCTCGAGGTGGCGAACTGGAACGGCACCAACATCCTTCGCACCTCGCGCATGCTCGGCCTGCGCTCGGAGGCTTCGTCGCGGTTCGAGAAGCAGCTCCATCCGGAGCTCTGCATGCGGGCGCAGCGGCTTGCTTCCCTGCTGATGGTCGAGCTCTGCGGCGCCAAGCTCGTGCCCGGGACGATCGACGTCGCTGTCGAGCCTCCGCCCCCGCGGCGGCTGCGCCTGCGCGGTAGCCGCGTCGAGCAGCTGCTCGGCATGCGGATGCCGCAGACCAGCGAGATCTCCTACCTGGAGCGCCTCGGGTTCTTCGCCGAACCCGAAGACGGCGACCTGATCGTCGAGGTGCCGCCCGACCGCCACCACGACGTGACGCGTGAGGTCGACCTGGTCGAGGAGGTGGCGCGGGTCCACGGGCTCGACGAGAATTTGCCCTCGACCTTGCCGGCGGTCGGCCAGGTCGGCGGCCTCAGCCGCGCGCAGCGGCTGCGGCGGCGCGCCGAGGACGCGATGCGCGACCTCGGTTTCGACGAGATCGTCGGCTGGAGCTTCACCGACCCCGGCGAGGTCGAACGCCTGCGGATTCCCGCCGACGACTCGCGCGCCAGCGGCGTCGTCATCTCCAACCCCCTTTCCGAGGACCAGTCGGTGATGCGCACGACGCTGGTCGGCTCGTTGCTCGACGTCGCGCGGCGCAACGCTGCGCACGGCGCCGAGCGGATCGCCATCTTCGAGTCGGGCCGGGTCTACCTCGGTGCTGAGGCCGTGGACCAGTTCCCCGGCGAGAGGCCCCCGCCCGTTACCGAGCCGCAGCGGCTCGGTTGCCTCGCTGTTGGTTCGCTGGCGCCGGCCGCCTGGCGTGGCGGCGATGAGCCGGCCGACTTCTTCGCGCTCAAGGGCGTCCTGGAGGCGCTCGGCGCGCGCCTCGGGGTCGAGCTGAGCTTCGAGGCGGCGGCCGAGCCGTTCCTGCACCCGGGCCGAGCGGCCGGCGTGGCCGTGGGAGGCGAGCCGGTCGGCTGGCTCGGAGAGCTGCACCCACTGGTCTGTCGGGAGTGGGACCTCGAGGCCGCGGTCAGCTTCGAGGTGGGCCTGGGGCCACTGCTCGGTGCGGCGCAGGCTGGCGAAGAGACCTTCGAGGACGTCACCACCTACCCCGCGGTCCGTCAGGACCTCGCGGTCGTCGTCCCCCGCGACGTCTCGGCCGCGCAGGTGCGCGAGGCGGTGCTGGCCGGCGGGGGCAAGCTGCTGCGGGCGGCGACCGTCTTCGACCTCTACGAAGGCGAGCAGGTCGGCGAGGGCCGCAGGAGCCTGGCGCTGCGGCTGGAGTTCCGCGCCGAGGACCGCACGCTGACCGACGAGGAGGTGGCCGGCCTGCGCGACTCGATCGCCGCCGAGCTGAGCCAGATCGGTGGGTCGCTCCGTGAATGAGTCACGCCCGCAGCCTCTCGACGGCGAGCCGGCCGCGCGGATCCTCGTCGCCGGCGCCTCCGGCTTTGCCGGAGCGCTGGCCGCGCATATCGTCTGGCGCCATCCGCGCCTCGAGCTCGTAAAGGCCACCTCGCGCAGCGACGCCGGTAAGCGGTTGAACGAGCTCTACCCGCGCTACCGGGTGCCGCTCGAGCTGACCGAGCTCGACCTCGACTCGCTGGAAGGCATCGACGCCGCAATCGTCGCCTATCCCCACGGCGCCTCGGCGCCGACCGTCGCGGCACTGCGCGGCCTCGGCGCCCTCGTCGTGGACCTCTCGGCCGACTTCCGGCTGCGCGACCTGCCGACCTACGAGCGTTGGTATGGCGAGCACGGTGCCGCCGAGTTGCTGGAGGGCGCCGTATACGGGCTCACCGAGCTCTACCGCGACCAACTTCGCGAGGCGGAGCTTGTCGCGACGCCCGGCTGTTACCCGACCGCGAGCGTATTGGCGCTGGCGCCGCTTGCCGAAAAGGGCCTGCTCGACGACGTCGTGATCGACGCCAAGCAGGGCGTCTCGGGCGCCGGGCGCGGCGGCGGCGACGCGATGCACTACGTCTCGATGGACGAGAACGCCTTCGCCTACAAGACCGAGGGCCACCGGCATCGGCCGGAGATCGAGCAGGAGCTGGCGGCACTCGGCAGCCCCGTGCCGGTCACCTTCGTGCCCCACCTGCTGCCGCTTGACCAAGGGGAGCTGACCAGCTCCTACGCGCGGACCACGGAGCCGCTCTCCAAGGATCAGGTCCGGGCGCTCTACCAGGAGCGTTATGCGGACGAGCCGTTCGTGCGGGTCGTCGACAAAGCGCCCGGCCTGCGCGACGTCCGCGACACCAACGAGTGCCACGTCTACGTGACCGTCGAGGAGCGGGGGAGGGTGCTCGCTTTCTCGGCGATCGACAACCTCTGGAAGGGCGCCTCGGGACAGGCGGTCCAGAACCTGAACCTGATGCTGGGCCTTGACGAGACGGCGGGGCTGCTGTGAGCGCGTCGCCCTGGGATGGTGCGGAGCCGACCTTCTTTCGGTCTCGTTGGGTTGAAGAGCCGGACGGCGTTGAGGAGTTGGACGCGAGCCAGTTGGCGCCCGGCTTTCGGGCCGGCGCCGCGCACTGCGGGCTCAAGGGGGGCGGCAAGACCGACGTCGGGCTGCTCGTCTGCGACGCGCCGGAGGTTGCCTCGGCGCTGCTGCTGACCCCGAATGCCTCCGCCGCGGCGCCGGTGCGGATCTGCCGCGACCGGGTCGAGCAGGAAGCCGTGCGGGCGGCGGTGGTCAACGCCGGCAACGCCAACGCCGAGACGGGCGAGCAGGGGCTCGCCGACGCCTGGGCGATGTGCGAGAGGGCGGCCGCCGAGCTGGGCCTCGGTTCGGCCAGCGTCGCGGTGGCCGAGACGGGCGTGATCGGGGTGCCGCTGCCGATCGACGCGGTCCTCGGTGGCATCGGCGAGGCGGCCGGTCGGCTCTCCGAACGGGGCGCCGGAGATTTCTCCGACGCGATCCTCACCACCGACCGCTGGCCCAAGTCCTGCACGCTGCGGGCGGGCGCCGTCACCCTCTCGGCGCAATGCAAGGGGGGCGGGATGATCCAGCCAGACTTCGCGACGATGCTCTGCTTCGTCCAGACCGACGCCGTGGTCGCCGATCCCGAGGCGGCACTGCGCGGCGCCGTCGCCGGCTCATTCGAGCGGATCACCGTCGACGGCCAGATGAGCACCAACGACACCGTGTTGCTGCAGGCAACCGGCGAGGCCGGAGCACCGCTGCCCGATGGACTGCTCGATGCTGTGCTGTGCCAGCTGGCGATCGAGATCGTCGCCGACGGGGAGGGGGCCTCCCGGGTCGGCCGCGTCGAGGTCGAAGGCGCCGCTTCGCCTGGCGAGGCCGAGCGGGTGGCGCGGGCGATCGCCAACTCGCCGCTGGTCAAGACGGCGCTCTTCGGCCGGGATCCCAACTGGGGCCGGATTGCCCAGGCGGCCGGGATGGCGCTGGCCGGCGAGGAGCTCGACGAGATCGGCGCCGCCTCGATCGACGCGACCGAGCTCGGCGAGGACGCACCCGAGGCGGAGATCGGAATCCGGCTGGGACGCGGCGACCACCGCACCCACGTCTGGTTCTCGGACCTGGGCTACGAGTACGTTCGGATCAACGCGGACTACACGACCTGAGGCGCAGATGAGCTCCAAGCCGAATCCGACCCCCGCCAACGTCGACACCCTCCTCGAGGCGCTCCCGTACATCAAGGAGTTCCACGGGCGCACCGTCGTCATCAAGTACGGCGGCGCCGCGATGCGTGACGAATCGCTGCGGGAGGACTTCGCGACCGACGTCGTCCTGCTCAAGTACGTGGGACTGAACCCGGTGATCGTCCACGGCGGCGGTCCCGAGATCAGCGACTACATGGAGCGGCTCGGGCTGGAGGTCCGCTTCCACGAGGGGCTGCGGGTCTCCGACGCCGAGACCGTCGAGGTGGCGCGGATGGTGCTGCTCGGCAAGCTCAACTCCGACATCGTGCAGCGGCTGAACTCGCACGGGCAGCCTGCGGTCGGGCTTTCCGGGCAGGACGGTTCGCTCTTCCAGGTGGCGCCGGTCGCGAACGCCGACGAGGTCGGTTTCGTCGGCACGGTCGAGCACGTCGACGTCGACGTGCTCAACCACATCGCCGAGGACTACATCCCGGTGATCGCCTCCTCGGCGGCCGACTCCGAGGGTCACCCGTACAACGTCAACGCCGACGAGGCGGCTGGCAAGGTCGCGGCGGCGCTGGGCGCCCACAAGGCGGTGTTCCTCACGGACGTGGAGGGCTGGCTCGACGACGCCGACGACCACGAGTCGCTGATCACCCGTGCGACGGTCTCGGAGGTCGAAGCGAAGCTGGCCGCCGTCGACGGTGGCATGCGGCCCAAGTTGCAGGCCTGCGTCGACGCCGTCAAGGGTGGCGCCCACTCGGCCCACATCATCGACGGCCGCAAGCCCCACAGCCTGCTGCTGGAGCTGTTCACCAACGCCGGCATCGGGACGATGGTGACTCCGCCTTCATGAACCTGACGGACCTCCGAGGCCTCGAGGAGCGCTACCTAATGCGTACCTACCGCCGCGGTGCGGTCGAGTTCGTCCGCGGCGAGGGAGCGGTGCTCTGGGACGCCGAGGGCAGGGAGTACCTCGACTTCCTGGCCGGCATCTCGGTTTGCTCGGTCGGGCACTGCCACCCGGCGGTGGTCGAGGCGGTGCGCGAGCAGGCCGGCCGCCTCATGCACGTCTCCAACCTCTTCTACACCGAGCCGATGGTGCGGCTCGCCGAGCGCCTCTCGGAGTCGAGCCTGGGCGGCCGGGTCTTCCTGGCGAACTCAGGCACCGAGGCCAACGAGTGCGCGATCAAGGTGGCCCGCAAGCACGCCCACCGGCGCGGGGTCGAGGCGCCGGAGATCATCAGCTTCGAGCGCGACTTCCACGGTCGCACCTACGGCGCCCTGGCGGCGACGCCGACTCTTGCGGCGAACGAGGCGCTGGGCCCGATGCTGCCCGGCTTCCGCTCGGTGCAGCTGAACGACGTGCGGGCCTTGCGCGACGCCGTGGGCGAGCGCACCGCCGCGGTTCTGATCGAGCCGATCCAGGGCGAGGCCGGTGTCTACCCGGTCAGCGAGGAGGCGTTGCTCGCGGCTCGGCAGGCCTGCGACGAGGCGGGGGCGCTGCTGATCTTCGACGAGATCCAGACCGGAGTCGGCCGTACCGGCTCGCTGTGGGCATATGAGCAGACGCCCGTGCGCCCTGACGTGCTGACGACGGCGAAGGCGCTCGGTGGCGGATTGCCCGTCGGCGCCTGCGTCACGACCCCAGCGGCGGGCGACGTGTTGGAGCCCGGCGATCACGGCTCGACCTTCGCCGGCGGCCCGGTGGCCTCGGCCGCGGCGCTGGCGGTCCTCGACGTCGTCGACGAGCCGGCGCTGCTGCGCCGGGTTCGCGAGCTGGGCAGGTGCCTCCGCGACGGCCTGTCGTCGCTGGACAGGGTGCGTCAGGTGCGCGGTCGGGGCCTCATGGTGGGGGTCGGTTTGGGAGAGGGGATCGAGGCGACGGTGATCGCAGCCGACCTGCTGGAGCGGGGGCTTATCGTCAACGTGCCCGAGCCTGGCAGCCTGCGGCTGCTGCCGCCTTTGACGGTGGATGCCGACCAAATCGACCGCGCCGTTGCATTGATCGGCGAAGCCCTCCTAAGCTACGCGCCGAAATGAGTTCCCGCAAACTGCCACCCGAGGAGCGTCCGCCGACCTCCGCCGCCGACGCCGCTCGTCGCCTCGCGACGATCGTCGACGCGGCCGAGCGCGCTGCGGCAAGCGTCATCGACGAGGCCGAGCGTGAGGCCGAGGAGCATCTCGAGGAGGCGCGCTCGAGGGCGGATCGGATCGTCGCCGCGCGCCTGCGCGAACTGGCCGACGAGCTGGATCCGCCAACCGGCCGCCAGCCCGCCGAGCCGCCGCATCTGCGGTCGGTAGAGGGGACCGGGGGAGAAGACGGAGTGCCCTCGCGCCGATCCGGATCCGCTGGCGCCCGCCTTTTGGCCACCCAAATGGCTGTGTCGGGGGCCCGTCGCGAGGAGATCGAGGCGCGGCTGCGAAGCGGCTTCGAGATCGACGACACCGACGAGATTCTCGACGCAATCCTCGGACCCCGGGAGCAGTAGATCCGATGCACGACGACCCGACCCGGATGATGGGGCGTCCCGGTGAGTCCGGGCGCGAGCCGGAAGGAAGCAACCCGCGGCTGCTCGTCGCCGGCCTGATTGCCGTGATCGTTGGGCTGGTGATCGCAATCGCCGTGATCGCCAACGGCAACGGTGACGACGACCCGTCACCAGCTCCGACCGAGGCGAGGAGCCTTCCCGATACCGCCGAGGCGCCGACGACGGAGGCCGAGCCCGACCCGACGGAGCAGACCGAAGAGACGCCCGCTCCCGAAGAGGACGACGAGGAAGCCGAAGACGAAGAAGAAGTCGAACCCGAAGAAGGGGAAGCGGCAGAGCCCGAAGACGGCAGTGGCGGACTCGAAGCGCCCTAGATGAGCGACGACGGCTTCCCGCAGCGCACGGCCAGCTACGAGGCCGACCCCGCCGACGTGCACCGCGTTCTGCTGCTCTACTCGGGCGGCCTCGACACGAGCGTGATGCTGAAGTGGATCCAGGACCGTTACGGGGCCGAGGTCGTCTGCCTGACCGTCAACCTCGGCCAGCCGGGCGAGGACTACGCGGTGATCGAGGACAAGGCGAAGCGACTGGGGGCGCTGGAGTGCCACGTCGTCGATGCCCGCGAGCGCTTCGCGACCGACTTCGTCGTCCCCGCGATCAAGGCCAACGCCCTCTACGGCGGCGGCTATCCGCTCTTCACCGCGCTGGGTCGGCCGCTGATCGCCGAGCTGGCGGTCGAGTACGCGCGCCGCAGCGGCTGCGACACGATCGCCCACGGCTGCACCGGCAAGGGCAACGACCAGGTGCGGATAGAGGCGACGGTGGCGACGCTGGCGCCGGAGCTGAAGACGATCGCCCCGGTCCGCTCCTGGCAGATGGGCCGCGAGGAGGAGATCGCCTACGCGCGCGAGCACGGCATCCCGGTCAAGGGGGGCACCGAGGTCACGCCTTACTCGATCGACGACAACCTCTGGGGGCGCTCCTCGGAGGGGCGCTGGATCGAGGACCTCGACCACGCACCCGAGGACGACGTCTTCCAGCTGGTGACGCGACCCGAGGAGGCGCCCGACGAGGCCGAGACCGTGGAGGTCGAGTTCGAGGCGGGCGTGCCGGTGGCGCTGAACGGCGAGCGGCTTGGACTGGTCGACCTACTGGAAAGGGCGGCCGCGATCGGCTGCCGCCACGGGGCCGGGATCGTCGACCACATCGAGGACCGGATCGTCGGTCTCAAGGTCCGCGATATCTACGAGGCGCCGGCGGCCGCGATCGTGCTGACGGCTCACCAGGAGCTCGAGAAGCTGGTCGGGACGATCCACCAGAACCAGTTCAAGCCGGAGTTGGACCGCAAGTGGGCGTACCTCGTCTACGCCGGCCTCTGGTGGGAGCCGCTGCGCACCGATCTTGACGCCTACATGGATGCCGTCAACGCTCAGGTGACGGGCACGATCGGGCTTCGTCTCTACAAAGGCAGCGTCCGGGCGGTCACCCGCTCCTCGCCAAACGCCGTCTACGACGCCGACCTGGCCTCGTTCGCCGAGTCCGGGGGCCTGTTCTCGCAGGAGGCATCACCCGGCTTCATCGAGCTGTGGTCCCTGCAGTCGCGGATGGCGCATCGAATTCGCCAGCGTGGGGAAGAGGGTGGAGGATGATCTACCACGCGATTGGCAAGGCCGTCGTCAAGTACACGACCTTTTACTTGCGGCAGCGCTATGCGCGCCCGATGCGCATCGGTGGCGGACTCGCCGCGATCGGCCTGGGCGTCGCCTTGTACCTGGCCAGCAGGAACGTTCCCGAGGGCTAGCAGCCGCTACGGTCCGCCGCGTGCGGAAACTCCCTGCAATTGCGCTGCTTGCGGTGGCGCTGGTCGCGGTTGCGCCGGCGCTCGCCGCGGAGATCGACGCCCTGAGGGGGAAGGTCAACGACGCCCGCGAGGAAGCCGCGGCGCTGGCCGGCGAGATCCGCGCGACCCACGAACGCTTCGCCGCCACCCAAGCGGAAGCGGCTGCCGCGGCGAACCGCGAGCGAGAGCTGAGCGGGCTGCTTGCCAGCGGGCGGGAGCGCGCCGCCCGCCTGAAGGCCGAGGTGGTGGCCGCCGAGCGGCGGCTGATGGGCGAGAAGCGCCGCCTGCGGCGGGCGCGCGGCGCCCTCGCGACTCGCCTGCGAGCCATCTACCAGGGTGGCAGCCCGAGCACGGCTGGGGTCGTCTTCGGCTCGAGCGACATCGACGACCTCGCGGTGCGGACCGAGTACCTGGAGCGGATCGAGGAATCGGGCACGCTGCTGGCCGAACGGGTCGAGGAAGTCCGCGACACGGTCCGGTCGAGCCTGAACCGGGTCGCCGACGCCAAGCGCCGGATCGACGCCTACAACGAGCGCCTCGCGGCGGCCCGCGGTGAAATCGCTTCGGTTCGTGCAGCGGCCGAAGACGCCGCCGCACAGTTGGACGCGATCGCGGCGGAGCGCCGGGCGGCGCTTTCGACGCTGAAAGCGAAGATCGAGCGGTGGGTGGACGACATCGAGGCCGCCGAAGCCGCAAGCCGGGCCGCTGCCGAAGAAACGGTCGGCCGCTGGCTCGGGGGGCCCTACTCGATTCCCACCTATGTCGTGATGTGCGAGTCCGGCGGCGACTACAGCGCCCTCAACCCCTCGAGCGGGGCAGGCGGCGCCTACCAGATCCTGCCCTCGACCTGGGAGGCCTACGGGGGCGAGGGCGCCCCGCACGAAGCGCCGAAGGCCGAACAGGACCGCATCGCTGCCGAGATCTGGGCCGACTCAGGCGGCAGCGCCTGGGTCTGCGCCTGACACTTTGCGGGGCGCGCCTCTCTTCGCGCCTTCCGTTGCGAAGAAGTGCGAAACTTTTTGCATTCGCAGCGCCACTCGCGCGTTCACGCCGGTTAGCGTGGTTCCATGGAGGCGATGAGAGTGAGCTGGACCGACGACAGGCTGGACGACTTCAGGAAAGACGTCGACCAACGGTTCGACCGAGTCGACCAACGGTTCGACCGGGTCGACCGGCGGATCGACCGGGTCGACGAAAGAGTGGATGCGCTGACGCGTGAGATGCACGCTGAGTTCCGAACGGTGCACAGGACGATGCTCAGCGGTTTTGTCACGCTTTTCGCTGGGATGCTCGGCATCTTGGCGACGATCGTCACCCAGGTCTAGCCGAGCAGGGGAGCGTCCAGCGGCGTCGAAGCGGGCGTCATGTTCGTGCGCAAGAAGCGCGGCTCGTCGCGTGGCTCCAAGCGGAAACCGAAAGGCAAGTCGAAGCGACCCGTCCGGCGCCCGCGCCTGGCCGAAGGCCTGCAGCAGCGCCACGTCGACCTGATCGCCCTCTTCCTGATCGCCGCCGGCGTCTACCTCACCTTCGTTCTCTTCTTCGCCTGGGACGGTGGCAAGGTCGGTTCCGGCGTGCAGACCGCGCTCGAGTACCTGGTCGGCGGCATCGGCGCGAAGATTGTGACCATCCTGATGATCCTTACCGGGACGCTGCTGATAACCGGCACCTCTGTCTCGACCGTTGCTCGCGGGATCGGACGGGGCCTGGGCGGAGTGTTCGCCGGCAGTCGCGACATCGCCCACACGGCGATCCAGCACCGCGACGCGCGCCGCGAGGAACGGCGGCGCGAGAAGAGTCAGGACAGGGTCTATTCCTTCGAGACCCAGGCCGGCGAGACCGACGTGATGAGCGCCTACCCCGACGAGGACGACCTCGAGCCGACGATCGCCGTCGCCGAGGACCCGCCGGAGGCGCTCGACGAGCCGGTCACCCAGGACTTCGAGGAGCTCGACGAGATCGAGTCGGTAGCGGAGGAAGACGAAGGGCTGGGCGATCCGCCGGCACAGGCGCCCCTGACCCCAATGGGCAACAAGCGCGGCGTCACCGAAGCCGAGCAGATCGACTACCGACCACCCCCGGCTAAGGCGCTGGAAAAAGGCAAAGGCGACAAAGGACCTGACCCGCGCGATCAGGACACGATCGGCCGCAAGCTGGTGGAGACGCTCGGCCACTTCGGGGTCGAGGCCAAGATCGTCGGCATCGTCAGCGGCCCCCACGTCTCCCGCTTCGAGCTGCGCCTTGCGCCCGGCACCAAGGTGAAGAAAGTCACCGAGCTCTCCAACGACCTCGCCTACGCGCTGGCCTCGACCGACATCCGCATCCTCGCCCCGATCCCCGGCAAGCAGGCGGTCGGCGTCGAGGTGCCCAATACGCGCCGCCGCCTCGTCAGGCTCGGCGACATCTACGCCGGCAGGCCCGAGAAGACCTCGCCGTTGGTTGCCTGGCTGGGCAAAGGCATCGACGGCAACGCCGTCTGGACCGACCTCGCCAAGATGCCGCACGTCCTCGTCGCCGGTACCACCGGCTCGGGCAAGTCGGGCTGCGTCAACGCGATCCTCTCCTCGATCCTCATGCACGCTTCGCCCAACGACGTGCGCCTCGTGCTGGTCGACCCCAAGCAGGTGGAGCTCAACCACTACGAGAACGTCCCGCACCTCCTGACGCCGGTCGTGACCTCGCCGCGCCTCGCCGCCAACGTCCTCTCCAACCTGATCGGCGAGATGGAGAGCCGCTACGGGATCATGGGCCAGGCGCGTTGCCGCAACCTGGCCGAGCTGAACCGGGCGCGGGCCAAGGCGGGCGAGCCCCAGCTGCCCCACATCCTCTGTGTGATCGACGAGCTCGCGGACCTGATGATGGTCTCACCGGCCGAGGTCGAGGACTCGATCATCCGCCTCGCCCAGAAGTCGCGGGCGACCGGCATTCACCTGGTGCTGGCCACGCAGCGCCCCTCGACCGACATCATCACCGGCACGATCAAGGTCAACATCCCGGCTCGAATCGCCTTCGCGGTCTCCTCGCAGACCGACTCTCGCGTGATCCTCGACCAGGGTGGTGCGGAGGCCCTGCTCGGGCAGGGGGACATGTTGTTCCGCGGCGCGGGCACCTCGAAGCTGGCCCGCATCCAGGGGGCCTTCGTCACCGAGGAGGAGATCGCCAAGATCACCGGCCACTGGTCCAAGCAGGGCGAGCCCGAGTTCGAGGCGGAGCTGCTCGAGGTCCATGAGGAGAAGGGCGTCGAAGCCGAGGGCGATTACGACCCCGACTCCGACGACCTGCTCGAGGAGGCGATCCGCACCGTGGTGCAGACCGAGACGGCCTCGGTTTCGATGCTCCAGCGTCGCCTCCGGGTCGGCTACACCCGCGCCGGCCGCCTCGTCGACATGCTGGAGCGACGCGGCGTCATCTCCGGCTACGAGGGATCCAAGCCGCGCCAGGTGCTGGTCACCGAGGCCGACATCCCGCGCCTGCTCGGCGGCCGAGACGATCCGCAGCCGGTCGCCGTCGAGGCTGACGAGGCGAGCGGTTAACGGCCTGTTCACGGCCGGCCGCCGTGAGCGGCCACAATGTCGACGTGGAGAGTGGAGTCGGAGCCAGCCTGCGCGACGCGCGCAAACGCCGTGACCTCGACCTGACGGAGGTCGAAGCCGCGATCAAGATTCGCGTTCGCTACCTGCAGGCGATCGAGGACGAAGACTGGCAGGTCCTCCCCGGGGATGTTTACGCGCGCGGCTTCATCCGCACCTATGCGGCTTTCCTGGGCCTGGACGGCGAGCGGCTGGCCGAGGAGTACCGGCACGGCACGGGGGTCGAGCGCGAGGAGGCGCCGCGCCGGATGGAGCCGGTCGGAAGCGCAGTTCCCGCGGGCCGCGGCCGGCGCTTGGGAGGGCGCGCCCTCACCGTCCCCGTGGTCCTGGCGGTTGGCGCCCTCCTCGTGGCGGTCGGCGTCCTCGGCGACGACGG
Source organism: Solirubrobacterales bacterium (assembly GCA_036276735.1). GTDB lineage: Bacteria > Actinomycetota > Thermoleophilia > Solirubrobacterales > 70-9 > VRUE01. The sequence goes on from DASUOH010000002.1 coordinate 44,136, forward strand.
CGACGACGCCGCCTCGCCTGTGAATCCCGCGGGGCGGGAGGATCGTCCGCCGACTCAGCCGACGAGGACCGTGCCCGCTCGCCCGGGTGTGGCTTTGGAGCTGACGGCGAGCGACGAAGTCTGGGTCTGCCTGCTCGACGCCGAGGAAGAGGCGCTCGTCGACGGCTTGATCCTCGCGCCGGGAGAGGAGGCGGGCCCGTTCCGATCCGAGCGGTTCTCGGCGGCGTTCGGCAATGGTGCCGTGCAGCTGACCGTCGACGGCGAGCCGGCGCGGACGCCGGCCAGCTCGGGCCCGGTCGGCTACGTGATCGACGCGGAGGGCGAGCTGAGGGCCCTCGAAGAAGGAGAAAGGCCGGATTGCGCGTGACATATTCCGCCGCCTCCTCTGCTCTCGCTCATGCCTGAAGAATCAGATATGGACAGGCAATCGCTCTCGCGTCCGGGGGCGGCGGCGGCAGGCGTCGTTCGGGCGGGGATCGTGGTGACCGGGACCGAGGTCCTGACCGGCAGGATCGCCGATCGCAACGGGCCCTGGATCTCCGAACGGCTCGCTGAGCTGGGCATCGAGGTCGCCCACATCCAGGTGGTCGGCGATCGACCAGCCGACCTCGAGGCGGCGCTGCGCTTCATGGCGGCCGAGGGGATGGACCTGATCGTCACCTCCGGCGGGCTGGGGCCGACCGCCGACGACCTGACGGCCGAGATCGTCGCCCGCTTCGCCGGTCGCGAGATGTCGCTCGACGAGGGCATGGAGGCGAAGATCGCGGCGATCCTGGCCGAGTTTGCCCGCCGCTTCGACTTCGACGTCGAGGCCCTGCGCGAGGCCAACCGCAAGCAGGCGATGGTCCCCGACGGCGCCGTGGCGCTGGACCCAGTCGGCACCGCCCCGGGACTGGTCGTGCCGGCGGACGGGCGCGTGGTGATCGTGCTGCCGGGCCCACCGCGCGAGCTGCAGCCGATGTGGCCCACGGCGCTGGGAGTAACGCCCGTCCGAGACGTCGTCGCCCGCGCGACGCCGCTTCACGGCTACACGCTGCGCATGTTCGGCATCCCGGAGTCCGAGATTGCGAAGAGCTTGCGCGAGATCGAGGCGGGCGGCACCGACCTGAGCGCGGTCGAGATCACGACCTGCCTTCGCCGCGGCGAGATCGAGATCGACGTGCGCTACCGCGAGGAGGCGAGCGATGTGGCCGAGCGGATCCGTACCGGCCTTGCCGAGCGTCACCGACGGCACCTCTTTAGCGCCGAGGGCGAGACGATCGACGCCCAGCTCTCGCGTCTTCTGCGGGGTCGGCGTCTGGCGCTGGCCGAGTCCTGCTCGGGCGGCCTGCTGGCGGCACGGCTCACCGATCTGCCGGGCGCCTCGTCTTACTTCGCCGGCGCCGTCGTCGCGTACTCCAACGAGGCGAAGACCGAGCTGCTCGGTGTGGACTCGGGGCTGATCGAGCGTCACGGCGCCGTGTCGGCGGAGGTCGCCGAGGCGATGTCCCGCGGCGCGCTGGAGCGGTTCGGCGCCGACGTCGCGGTGGCGATCACCGGCATCGCCGGCCCGAGTGGAGGCAGCGACGAGAAGCCGATTGGCTACGTCTGCCTCGACGCTCGCCTCGCCGACGGGACCGAGCTCGCCCGTGACCCGGTGATCCCAGGCGGGCGTGCCGATGTGCGGGAGCGCTCGGCGCTGGTCGGGATGCACATGCTGCGGACCCTGCTCAGCGGCGAGGAAGCGCCGCTGTAGGCCGCTTTCACAGATTTGCCGGGAAGAAATTGGGGTTCGGCGACGCTCGGGTGTTGTTCCGCGCGCCCCGGCCGCGTAGCGTCGCCCCATGGCAAAGGAAAGGCTGAAGAGCCCGCGGGTCAAGTTGTTCGTCGCTCTCGACCTTCCCGAGACGGTGCGGATCGGGGTCGACGCCTGGGGGACCCGAGAGCTGACCGATCCCGCTCTGCGGCCGGTCCTGCCGCAGTCGCTGCACGTGACGCTGGCTTTCCTCGGCTGGCGACAGGAGAAGGAGATCGCGCGGCTGTCGGAGATCGTCGCAGCCAGCGGCGCCCCGGCGCCGTCGCTCGCTTTCGGCCAGCCGGTTCAGCGACCGGAACGGGGGCGACCGCGCCTCTTCGCTCTGCCGGTGGCGTCGCCGCAGGCGATGGCACTCCAGGCCGGGGTCGAGGACATGCTGGTTGCGGCTCGGCTCTACAAGCCCGAGAGGCGGCCGTTCTGGCCGCATGTGACGGTCGCCCGCGTCAAGCGGGAGGAGCGCGGATCGAAGCGGCCGGCGCGGGTGTCGAAGCCTCCTGGGGCGCTGTCGGAGGAGCTGCTGCGGCCCTTCGATGCCGTCCGGATCACGCTCTACCGTTCTGAACTCCGGCCGTGGGGTGCGCAGTACACCCCGCTGGCGCAAGTCGAGCTGCCCGCGGGCGGGCAGCAGTGAGGTGAATCCAATGGCAGATAGAAAAGCGACTTTGAAGGACGCCTCGGCCAAGGACGCCAAGGCCAAAGATGCGGCTCTGGAGGCCGCCGTCACCCAGATCGAGCGCGACTTCGGGCAGGGCGCGCTGATGCGGCTCGGCGCCGACGCCACGATCAAGATCCCGGCGATTCCGACCGGCGCCTTGGCGCTTGACCTGGCGCTGGGGATCGGCGGCGTGCCGCGAGGGCGGATCGTCGAGATCTTCGGCCCCGAGTCCTCGGGCAAGACGACGCTGATCTACCACATCATCGCCGAGGCGCAGAGCCGCGGCGGGATCTGCGCCTTCATCGACACCGAGCATGCGATCGACCCCTCCTACGCTCGCAAGATCGGCGTCGACACCGACGAGCTGCTGGTCTCCCAGCCCGATTACGGCGAGCAGGCGCTGCAGATCGCCGACCGCCTGATCGCCTCGGCGGCGATCGACGTGGTGGCGATCGACTCGGTCGCGGCGCTGACCCCGAAAGCGGAGCTCGACGGCCAGATCGGCGACACCACGGTCGGCCTCCAGGCCCGCCTGATGTCGCAGGCGATGCGCAAACTCGCCGGCAACCTGAACCGGACCAACACGGTCTGCCTCTTCACCAACCAGATCCGGGAAAAGGTCGGCGTCCAGTTCGGCTCGCCGGAGACCCAGCCGGGCGGCAGGGCGCTCAAGTTCTACTCCTCGCAGCGCCTCGACATCCGCCGCATCGAAACGCTCAAGGACGGCACCGAGGCGGTCGGCAACCGGGTCCGGGTCAAAGTCGTCAAGAACAAGGTTGCCTCGCCCTTCAAGCAGGCGGAGTTCGACATCGAGTACGGGGTCGGGATCTCGCGCGAGGGCGGTCTCCTCGACTTCGGTATCGAGCAGAACCTCGTCCAGAAGTCGGGTGCCTTCTTCTCTTACGGCAAGACGCGGCTCGGCCAGGGGCGCAACAACGCCAAACAGTTCCTCACCGACAACCCCGAGATCGCCGCCGAGCTGGAAGGCAAGATCCGCGCCGCGCTCGGGATCGGCGGGGAGGGGGCTGCGCCGGCCAGTGAGGCTCCCGCCGGCGAGGAGACTCCGGTGGCGGAGGCCAAAGCCGCCTGAGCGGCCGCAGTTAATAAGATCGCGCCCGCATGGACAACGAGACGCTCTTCTACGTCTGCGGCATCCTCCTCGCCCTCTCGGCGGTGGTCGTCAGCTTCCTCGGGCTGAAAACGGAGAAGTTCGCCGGCCGTGCCAGCGCCCTCGTCGCGATCTGGTTCATCGCCCTCGTCGGGGGAACCACGACGTTCGCCGTCCTGCACGCGCAGGACGAGCACGCCCACGAGGACCCCGCGCTGGAGAAAGCCACCGAGGAAGCTGAGAGAGCCGAGAACGAAGGCGTCGAGGCGGCTCCGTAGGTCCTACCCCGGGCAGGGGTGGAACGTCTTGTACTTTTTCTGGACGTCCAACCTCGGACGGACGCGGGCTGTCTTCAGAAAAAGTTAAGTGGAACCCCTGCCCGGGGTAGGGCCCTAATAAAGTCCTTCCATGCCGAGCTATCACGTCACCACCTTCGGGTGCCAGATGAACGTGCACGACTCCGAGCGCATGCAGGGCATGCTCGAGTCGTTGGGGTATGAGCAGGCTGAGGAGCGGGCTGACGCCGATCTGATCCTGTTCAACACCTGCTCGATCCGCGAGTCGGCGGACAGCCGCTTCATCGCCCACCTCGGCGAGGCGAAGCGGTTGAAGTCCGAAGACCCCGAGCGTGTGGTCGGCGTCGGCGGCTGCTGGGCGCAGTCGGTGAAGGAGGAGGTCTTCCAGCGCTTCCCGTTCGTCGACGTCGCCTTCGGCCCTGGCCAGATCCACAAGCTCGCCGAGTTCCTCAACTCGGACTCGCTCACCGCCCAGGGTTACTTCGAGTTCGAGGACTTCTCGGGCCACCTGCCGGCGCGCCGGCAACGCGAGTTCCAGGGCTGGGTGCAGATCTCCCAGGGGTGCAATTGCAAGTGCTCCTACTGCATCGTGCCTTCCACCCGGGGCCGCGAGGTGAGCCGGGACCCGGCCGAGCTCATCGTCGAGGCAGAGGCCTTGGCCGCCGACGGCGTGCGCGAGGTGACGCTGCTCGGCCAGAACGTCAACAGCTACGGCCGTGACCTGCCGGGAGGGTCGCGGATCTCCTTCTCGGAGCTGTTGCGGCGGATCGACGCGGTCGAGGGGATCGATCGCCTCCGCTACACCAGCCCGCACCCCAAGGACATGCGTGAGGACGTGATTCGCGCCCACGCGGAGCTGCCGTCGCTGTGCGAGCACATCCATCTACCGCTCCAGTCGGGCTCGAGCGCCGTGCTGAAACGGATGCGGCGGACCTACGACCGCCAGCGCTACATGGACCGGGTGGCGCTGATCCGCGAGCACGTGCCCGACTGCGCGATCACCACCGACATCATCGTCGGCTTCCCCGGCGAGACCGAGGCCGACTTCGAGCAGACGATGGAGGTGGTCGACGAGGTCGGCTACGACGGCGCCTTCACCTTCGTCTTCTCGCCGCGGCGCGAAACCGAGGCGGCGACGATGGGGGACCAGCTGCCGCACCCCGTCAAGATCGAGCGGATGGAACGGCTGGTCGAGCTGGTCCAGCGGCGGGCGACCGAGCGGGCGCAGCGCTTCGTCGGGCGCCGAGTGGAGGTCCTGGTCGAAGGGACCAGCAGGACCGACGCGACCAGGCTGCGGGGGAGGACGCGGCACAACAAGGCGGTGAACTTCGACGGCATCGCCGAGCCCGGTGAACTCGTTGAGGTCGATGTCGACAGCGCGACTTCGCAGACGCTAGGAGGGGTTACCGCCCAACCCCTCTCTCGACTTTTTCGGTGAAACGTCGCCGGGTACGCCCGAGCCTCACGACGAAAAAGTACAAGCCGTTCGGGGCAGGGCGGTAACCCCTCTCATGCACGTAATCGGGATATTTGGCCCGACCGGCGTAGGCAAGACCGGTGTTGCCATCGCTCTAGCGGAAGAGCTGCGGAGGGCCGGGGAGGACCCGGTAGCGATCTCCTGCGACGCGCTGCAGGTGTACGAAGGGTTGGCGACCTTGACCGGGGCGGTGACGGCCGACGAGCAGGAGAGGCTCGAGCACCGCCTGGTCGGCTTCGTTCCGGTGACCGAGCCCTTTTCGGTAGGCGACTACATGCGTCGCGCGCACCGTGAGGTCGACGCGGCGCTCGAAGCAGAGCGACGGCCGATCGTCGTCGGCGGCACCGGGTTGTACCTGCGGGCGGCGGTCGCCGAGCTGTCGCTGCGCAAGGTGCCGGCCGGAACCGAGGACTCGGAGCTCTGGTCTCCCCGCACCCGCCACCCGACGACGATCTTCGGCCTCGACATGGAGCGCGCTCAGCTCTACGAGCGGATCGACGCCCGCACCGAGGCGATCGCCGCAGGCGGAGCGGTCGAGGAGGTGAAGCGGGCGGAAGCGCTGGGCCCCTCACGCACCGCCCGCAAGGCGCTCGGCTTCGACGAGCTCCTAGCGGGCGACGTCGAGACGATGAAGAAGCGCTCCCGCAATTACGCCCGCCGCCAGCTCACCTGGATGCGCAAGATCCCCAACCTCGTCTGGGTCGATCGCACCGACCTGAGCGACACCGAGGTCGCGGAGCGCATCCTCGCCGACCCGCCGGTAGTCGAGCACCCATAGGGTGTCTAATCACCGGCGGGTCCGGGTAGGGTGCCGACCTCATGCGATTCGAGAAGTGGCAGGCCCTCGGCAACGACTACCTGATCGTCGAGGCGGACGAGCTCCCGTGGAAGCTGACGGCGGAGCGGGTGCGGCGACTCTGCGATCCGCACTTCGGTGTCGGCTCCGACGGGGTGCTCCTGCTCTCGCGCTCCGACGACGCGGAGTTCGTCGCCGACCTGCGCATCTTCAACCCGGACGGCTCCGAGGCGGAGCTGTCGGGGAACGGAGCCCGCGAGGCGATTCTCTACCTGCGACGGCACGGCTGGACCGACGCCGACACATTCTCGATCCGCACCTCGGCGGGGCCGATTGTGCCGACGATCACCTCGGAGCGGACCTGCTCGGTTGACATGGGGCGGGCCACGACCGCGTCGAAGGACTTCCCCTCGGGGCCCGAGGACGGCAGGGGCACTCTCAGCGCCGCCGGGCGCGACTGGGAGTTCCAGCATGTCTCGATCGGCAACCCGCAGTGCGTGATCGAGATCGGCGAGCACATTGAGGAACTCGACCTGCCCGAGGTCGGCCCGCCGATCGAAGCCCACGAGCTGTTCCCCAACCGCACCAACGTCTCGTTCCTCTGCACCGAAGGGAGCCGGGTACGGGCGCGCATCTTCGAGCGGGGGGTGGGGGAAACGCTCTCGTCGGGGACCGGTGCCAGCGGCGCCGCCGTCACGGCTTTCCTGCGCGGCGCCTCCAGTCCGATCACGGTCGAGCTCGACGGGGGCGAGCTGGAGGTGGAGATCTCGCCGGACCTCGACGTGACGCTCAGCGGCTGGGCGGAGCCGATCTGTGCCGGTGAGCTGTCGGCGGAGCTGTTGCAGGCACTGGCCGAGCTCGACTGAGGGCGCCGCGCCGTCCCGTCATCTAGATTTCCGCGCCCGTGACCGAGACGACCGCCAAGCCTGGAATCGCCGCCCCCTCAAAGCGCCTGGAGGCGATGCCCCCATACAAGTTCCAGGAGCTGGAGCGGACGATCGCCGAGAAGCGCGCCGCCGGCATCGACGTGATCAGCCTTGGGATCGGTGACCCCGACCAGCCGACCTATCCGCACGTCGTCACCGCGATGCAGGAGGCGGTGGCGGACGCGGCCTACCACCGGTACCCGACCAATCGCGGCCGCGACGAGTTCCGCGCCGCCTTCGCCGAGTTCTACGATCAGCGCTTCGGGGTCGAGATCGACCCCGAGAGCGAGGTGATTCCGGCGATCGGAGCCAAGGAGTGCATCTACAACCTCTGCTTCGCCTTCCTCGACGCCGGCGGCGTCGCCCTTGCGTCGGATCCGGGCTATCCCGTCTACACCGGCGGGCCGATCCTCGCCGGCGCCAAAGCCGAGCTGCTCCCGTTGGTGCCCGAGCTCGGCTTCGCGCCAGACCTCGACGCGGTCCCGGCCGAGGCAGCCGCGCAGGCGCGGCTGATGTTCCTCAACTACCCCAACAACCCGACCGGCGCCATTGTCCCGGACGGCTTCTTCGAGCGGGTCGTCGAGTTCGCCCGCGAGCACGAGATCCTCGTCGTCCACGACAACGCCTACTCGGAGACGACCTACGACGGCTATGTCGCGCCGAGCTTCCTCGCCACGCCCGGCGCCAAGGAGGTCGGGGTCGAGGTCTTCTCGCTCTCCAAGGGCTACAACATGACCGGTTGGCGCTGCGCGGCGATCCTCGGCAACGCCGAGGCCGTCAAGACCTACTGGCGGCTGAAGACCAACGTCGACTCGGGGCTGTTCGACGCGCTGCAGATTGCCGCCGCGGCAGCGCTGCGCGGCCCCGAGGAGCCGTTGCGGCAGATGAACGAGATCTACGCCCGCCGCCGTGACCTGGTCGTCGACGCGCTGCGCGAGATCGGGGTCGACGTGACGCCGCCGAAGGGGACGATCTACGTCTGGGCACCGGTGCCCGACGGCCACACCTCGACCTCGTTCGCCGAGCTGGTCCTGGAGGAGGCGGCGGTCGTCGTCTCACCCGGCTCGATGTACGGGCCGAGCGGTGAGGGCTTCTTCCGCATCTCGCTCACCACCCCGGACGATCGCATCTCCGAGGCGGTAGAGCGGATGCGCGAGCACCTGGCCTGAGACCCGAGCAGTACCCTGCCAGGCATGCGGGGTCGGAGAGGAACGGTTGCGCTGCTCGCGCTTGCGCTGCTGGGGGCGCTCGCCGGTGCCGCTGGCGCGGTAACGGCCACCGGCCCCGACCCGGTGGTCAACGCGTGGCCGGAATGGCCGTACCCGACGACCTGTGGAAGCCTTCCATTCGATCCCGTCGAGACGTTTAGCGGCCCGACGCGGGCCGAGCGTGGCTCCAGGCCTAGCGAGGTTGCGTTGCGCAGGTTCCTGCGGAAGGACAGGTGGGCCCGCGAATACTTGCCGAGGCGCCATTGGCGCCTCCTTGCCGAAAACCGCAGGCTGGCGGAGTTCGCGAGCGGCCGTCTTTCTTCTCCGTACGGGCCCAGCATCGTGTCGTTCCTGCGCAGGAAAGGTCGCTGGAAGCTGAGCGGCCTGAGCGACGGGTGCACGCCCACCTCGATCGTCGACGGCGAAGCGGCAATCTCCTGGACGTTGGATCCGCGCCGACCACTCCCCGGTCCCGAATCCCACGAGATCTGGATCGAACTGGGCCCTGGGCCATGTAGCAGTGGCAAGAGCCAAAACGACCGAGCTCGCAAACCCCTCGTCTGGCAGGCGGGAGACAAGCTTTTGATGCTGATGCGCCTGCGGCCCCTACCGCCAGGGGGCTATACGTGTCTGGGCATAGTGGAGCCACCGCTGAAGGTGCAGCTCCCGTCGCCGCTCAGTGGGTTGCGTCTTTACGACGGCGGCACCTATCCACCGGGGAACGTCGTGGGAACCTGGCGAGAGCAGCGGCGGCATGCCAGCCGCCGCTCCCGCCCCTGATCCGGCCCCTACTCGACCTCGATCTCGTCGACCATGCCCTTGAGGGCGTGCGGTTTGCCGCCTTCGCGGTCGCTGATGAAGCAGAAGAACGCGTAGCGGCCCGGCTCGAGGTCGGTATTGACGAGCTGAGATTCACCGCCTTCGATCACCGCGGTGTCGAACCCACCCTCTTCGGCGATCGGCGGTTTGCCTTTCTCGGTTTTGAAGAAGGTTTCGACGTCCTCGGCGGTCGCGTCCCCTTCGATGCGCGCGATCAGCATGTGATGGGGCTCTTCGCCCTGGTTGTCGAAGACGATCTCCGCTTTCCCAGCCGGCAGGGTGTCGGCTTCGAAGGCGTACTCTTCGTCCTCGTCGACGGCCGTCACCGTGGCGTCGCCCTCCAGCGTCTCGTCCGTCTCCTCGCCGGTCACCTCGATCGTCGGCACCGATTTCGAATCGGGCTGACCGGCTTCGAGGTCGAAGGCGTAGTAGGTGCCAGGCTGCATCACCTGGGTAGCGGTCGTCTCCTCGCCCGGTTTGGTGACGCCGAGGCCGCCGCCCGCGAAGAACCAGTCGGGGAACGGTTTGCCCTGCTGGGCGCCGCCAAGGACTTTGATCACCTCGTCGGGCGAGTGGTCGCCCTCGACCCGGATCAGCTGAAGTTCTCCGTCTTTACCGCCTTTGTTGGCAAGCGTTATCTCCGCCTCGCCCGCCTCAGCGGTGCTGGGACCCGCAAGGGTCGCTTTTTTGCCCTGCTGGGTGATGGTGAAAGTGAGCGATTGGTCGCTGTCCTCCTCTCCGCAGGCCGCGAGGATGGCGAGCGCGAGAGCGGCGGACAGGGCGACTGCGAGAAGCCGGGAAACGGACGATCTCAAGGGTGTTCCTCCTGGGTCGGGGGTTGGGGCGTCCGTACCCGGCGCGCCCCGGAGCTAACTATCGGTGGGTTCGGCGCGCTTGCGCCAGTACCTGTCGAGCCCGCGCCACTGGTACTCGGGTGGCACCGCCTGCAGCAGACGCTCGGCCGCCTGCTCGCTGTCGGCGTGCTCGGCGACGATCCGCCGGTGTCGCGCCTCGTAGGAGTCCTCGGGAAGCTCGCGGGCCAGCTCCGCCTCCTCGCGCAGCCGCTCCTTGACCTTGGCCAGGTGCTCCGCCGGCTCGTCGACCGCGCCGAAGTGGGTCAGCCCCAGCCGCTCCGGCCGCCAGCCTTCGACGAGCCCGATCGACTCGATCCAGGTCTCGACGTCGATGTCGGGCGGCGGGGTGGGGGGCACGACGAGGTTGGTGTTGGGCACGCGCACCGCGGCGACGTCGCCGACGAAGGCGGTGCCGCTCTCCTCGTGCAGGTAGCAGACGTGGTGGGAGGCGTGGCCGGGGGTGTAGGCGATGCGCATCCCCATAACCCGCTCGCCGCCGGCAAGCGCGACGATGCTCTCTTCCGGCACCGGCAGGATCTCGCCCCAGAGGCGCTCCATCGCATCGCCGTACAGCCGCTCCGCGCTGGACAGCAGCCGGGAGGGGTCGACCAGGTGCGGCGCGCCACGCTCGTGGACGTAGACCTTGAGGTGGGGCCAGCGACGCACCAGGGCGCCGGTTGCGGCCGCGTGGTCGAGGTGGATGTGGGTGAGGAAGATCGCCTGCGGCGCCTCTTCGCCGCCGAGCGCCGCGATCAGCGTCTCCATCGAGGACTCCGGACCGGGATCGACCAGCGCCTCGTCGACCTGCCAGCAGCCAATCACGTGCGGGCGCCCCAGGTGTTCGACGTCGATGACTCGCACCGCGTCGCTGTCGATCAGATCGCCGCCGGGGCGGGGAAGCGGTCGTCCGCCTCGAGCGTCTGCCGCAACCCCTGCTCGAGGCCGCGCGGCGAGTAGCCGAGCTCGCGTTGCGCCTTCTCGTAGCTGGCCCAGAAAGTCACCCCGTCGGCGGAAGAGATCAGCTCGCGCAGGTTGGGCGGCTGGCCCATCAGCTTGCCCACCAGCGGCCCGATCGGCGTCATCGCCTTGATCAACGGGGTGGGCAGGGCGCCCCGCGGGGGCTTGCGGTCGCTCAGCCGCGCCACCGTCTCGATCGCCTCGCGCATCCGGGTCGCCGGCCCGCTCAGCACGTAAGCCTCGCCCGGCCGCCCCTTGTCGAGCGCGAGCAGGATGCCGGCGGCGATGTCCTCGACGTGGCTGAGGCAGATGCCGAGCTCGGGAAACGGCATCAGCGGCAGCCTCCCCGAGAGGAACTGTTCGAGTAGGTCGGCGACCTGCGAGGTATCGCCCGGCCCGTATACGCCGCCGGGCTGGACGATCACGCACGGCAGCCCCTCGTCGGTGGCCATCCGCTTGGCGATCCGGTGCGCCTCCAGCTTGGTCTCCTCGTAGTAGGAGGTGAAGTGCTTGCCTGGGTGCTCGTAGGACTCGTCGACGACCTCGCCGTGGGTATTGCCGAAGACGCCGACCGTCGAGACGTAGACCACCTTCGGGACGCGCGCTTGCAGGGCGGCGCGCAGCACCCGCTCGGTGCCGGCGACGTTTGCCTCGTACATCGCAGGGCGCTTCGAGGCGGGGATGCCGACCTCGTACATCGCGGCCGCGTGGACGACCGCGTCGCAGCCCTCCATGCCGGCGCCGATCGCTGCCTCGTCACCGAGATCGCCGGCGAGGACGTCGCAGCCGAGCGCAGCCAGCGTCGCGGCCTTCTCGGGACTGCGTGCCAGGCAGAGCACCTCGTCGCCGCGCTCGCGCAGCTGACGGGCGACCTCGCCGCCGATGAACCCGGTTCCTCCGGTAAGGAAAACCTTCACGGCAGCGCAGCCTACTGGCTGGCGGGCCAGGCCCGGCCTACAATCGACGGTGGTGGAACGATCGAGGAACGGACGCGGCACGCAGACGCGCAATGGCGCGAACGGCGCCGGCGTCGCAAACCGGCGTGCCCGCCAGCGCGCCCTGGTCATCGGCGTCGACGACGGCCGCGATCGCGGCGAAAGCGAGCCGTTGGCGGAGCTGAAGGAGCTGCTGCGCACGGCCGGTGTGGCGACGGCGGGGGAGATGCTGCAGCAGCGCTCGGCGCCCGACCCCGACCGCTACTTCGGCCGCGGCAAGCTGACCGAGCTGAAAACTGAGATCGCTCGCCGCGGCGCCAACCTGGTCGCCTGCGACGACGAGCTGGCGCCGCGCCAGGAGCGCAACCTGGAAGCGGCGCTGGACGTGCCGGTGATCGATCGCACCGCCGTCATCCTCGACATCTTCGCCGACCATGCCCACTCTGCCGAGGGAAACCTGCAGGTCGAGCTTGCCCAGCTCGAATACAACATGGCTCGCATGCGCGGTCTGTGGACCCACCTCGAGCGGCTCGGGGCGGGCCGAATGGACGGCGGCATCGGCACCAGGGGCCCCGGCGAGACCCAGATCGAGACCGACCGCCGCCTCGCCCGCAACCGGATCAGCGCCCTGCGGCGGCGGCTGGAGCGGCTGGAGCGCAATCGCGGCGTGATGCGGGCGCGCCGCGAGGGCACCTCGCTGCCGCGCGTCGCCCTCGCCGGCTACACCAACGCCGGCAAGTCGACGCTGCTGAACGCGCTCACCGGGGCCGACGTGAGCGTCGGCGACCGTCTCTTCCACACGCTTGACCCGACGACCCGAAGCTTCGAGCTATCCGGCCGCGACTACCTGCTGACCGACACGGTCGGCTTCATCGAGAAGCTGCCCCATCAGCTGGTCGAGGCATTCAAGGCGACGCTCGAGGAGACCGTGCTCGCCGACCTCATCCTCCACGTCGTCGACGCGGCGGCGCCCGAGGAGCGGCGGATCGCCGACATGGCGGCGGTCGACGCAGTGCTGGAGGAGATCGGGGCGGGTGACAAGCCCCGCCTGCTGGCCCTCAACAAGGCCGACCTCCTCGACGAGGCGGGGCGGGAGGAGGCGCTGCTGCGCCACCCAGGTGCGGTGCTGGTCTCGGCGCTGGAGCGCGACGGGGTCGAGGCCCTGCACGAGCGGATCGAGGCGGCCTTCGAGGACACCCTTGCAGAGGTCGAGCTGCTCGTCCCCTACAGCGAGGGCGCCCGCCTGCACGAGCTTTACGAGCTGGCCGGCGACCTCGACCGCACCGAGCGCGACGACGGCGTCCTCGTCCACGCCAAGGTGCCTCGCGCCGAGCTGCACCGCTTCGACGACCTCGCCGTCGCTTAGGGTTTCGCGCCGTGGAGCTGCGGGTCGCAAAGCTGCGTGACGAGGCGACGCTGCCGACGCGGGCTCATCCCGACGACGCGGGGCTCGACCTCTACGCCTGCGAGCCGGCCCACATCGGGCCGGGGGAGCGGTGGAGCGTCGCGACGGGGGTCGGGATCGAGGTGCCGGAGGGACATGCGGGGTTGGTGCTGCCGCGCTCGGGCCTGGCCAGGGAGCACGGGATCGCCCTCGTCAACGCGCCTGGCCTGATCGACGCCGGCTACCGTGGCGAGCTGCGGGTGCTGCTGCTCAACACCGACCCGGCAGAGACCTTCCGGGTCGAGCCGGGTGACCGCATCGCGCAGCTGGTGGTCGCGCCGATCGCTCTGCCGGCGCCGGTCGAGGTCGAGGCGCTGGCCGAGTCGGTACGCGGTCGCGGAGGCTTCGGCTCCAGCGGCCGGTAGCTAGCGGCGCCGCACGCGGAAGTTGAGGACAGCCGGCGTGCGGTCGCGGTTGCCCGCCGCGTCAATCGCGAAGACGCGGAAGGCGTGGCGGCCGGGACGGAGCCGGTAGGCGCGTGGCGAGCGGCAGGCCCGGAACGGCTGGCGGTCGACCCGGCAGCGGAAGCGGACGCCCGCCTCGTCGGCGCCGAAGGCGAAGGTGACGCGACGGAATCGCTGCGTCGTGAAGAGCAGGCGGGCGGGCCGGTGCCGCAGCGCGGTGCGCGGCGCGGTGCGGTCGTCCGCTGCGCTGGCGGTCGTCCGGTCCAGCTGCTGGGGCACCGGTGGCGGCGAGGTCAGCGGGGGAGTGGTCGGCGGCGCCGGCGGCTCCGGGTCGGGATCGAGCGGCGTGTTGGGCGGTCGGAAGCTGTTCGGGGCGCGCTCTTCGATTTCCTCGCAGGCGGTCGGCGCCGCGTCGGGGCCGTTCTCCGGGAAGTCGATCTGAGCGAGGTCTTCGGCGCCCTCGCCGCAGTCGATCGTCGGATCGGGATCGTCGGAGGGAGTGCCGGAGTTGGCGAGGATCGAGTCGTTGCCGCCCAGCGCGAAGTAGGTGTCGGCGCCCGGCCGGCCGAGCAGCTGGTTGTCGGCCCCGTCGCCCACCATGACGTCGGCCGCGCTCGTGCCCTCGGTGTCCTCGAGCGCCTGTAGATCGGTAAGCAGGCCGGCGCTCGGACACTGCGCCTCGCCGTCCGGCCCGACCAGGCCGGCTGCTTCGGCCCGCATGTCGATCGTCACGGCCTGGCCGAACTGGGCCCAGTTCGCGTTGTCGCGGTCCGGGCCGCCGTCGAGCAGATCTCCGTTGCAGACCGCGTCGGAGATGAACAGGTCCTCGCCGCTGCCCGCGTGCAGCTCGTCTTCTCCCGCGTTGTTGGGCACGGCATCGTCGCCGCTGCCAGCGTTGACCGTGTCGTCGCCGTCGCCGTCGACCAGCGCGTCCTCGGTGCTGCCGCTGCTCAGCTGGTCTTCACCGGCATTGCCGAGCAGGACGATCGAGGTACTCTCGGGGAAGCCTGAGGCGCTGAGCGAATCGTCGCCGCCCAGCCCCGCCACCAGGACCGAGTCGGGTGCCTGGGTGAGGGTGAAGACGTTCGGTGGGGCGCCGTTGACCGTGAACGCCACCTGGGGCGGGCCGGCCGGCGGGTCGGAGTAGGTCGCCGTCGCCGTGTCGTTACCGCTGCTGCCGGTCAGGTAGAGGGCCGGGGGATCGACTCCGGCCGGCGCCATCGTGCCAACCGCAACCGTCCCGGCCGGCCGCGGATCGACCTGCCGGTCGATGCCGCTGTGCTCGCAGGAGGAGACGGTTCCGCCCGCAGCGGGTGCCTGGCAGTAGTCGCCCTCGTCGCCGCCGAAGAGCCGATCGGCGCCGCCTTCGCCGAGCAGGACGTCCGGGCCGCCGCCGCCGTAGATCGTCTGCGTCGCTGACGTGCCGACGATGTAGTCAGCGAAGGCGGTGCCGACCACCACCTCGAAGCCGGCGGTCTCGATGTCTTCGTCGAAGCCGCCACCGTGGGGGGCGCGGCCGTTGTCGCCCCTGCCGGCCCCGAGGTTCACGTAGGCGCCACGCCCGTCGACGGTTGACGGAAAATCGTCGTATTCGGAGAAGTCCGGGAAGAAGTAGGGAGAGCCCGACCTGTTGAAGAAGCCGGGGGTGACCCCGGTTGCGTAGCTCAGCGTGTCGGTTCCGCCGCCGCTGTTCTGGATCTGGTCGATCGTCGCGTCGCCGCGGACGAGGTCGTCGCCGGCTTGGCCGTCGAGGACCGAATCGGCGCCAAAGCCGCCGGAGAGAAGGTCGTCGTCCTCGCCACCGCGCAGCTGGTCGTCGCCGATTCCGCCGTAGAGGCGGTCATCACCCGGGCCGCCGTTCAGCCGGTCGTTGCCCCGGCCGCCGTAGAGGGTGTCGTTGCCGCCTTCGCCGTTGACCACGGTGACGCCACGCGGCGCTCGGATCGTGTCGTCGCAGGGCGTCCCGACGATCGTCGTGCCGACGGTTTCAGGCGGTTCACCGCAGGCCGGAGCAGCACTGGCCGTGGCTGGCAGCGCAACGAGGAGCAGCACGACGTAGAGCGCCGCGATCTTCCCTGCGAGCGGCCGCATACACATCCACCTACCCGAACAGATGTCCAGGTACTCAGTTGCGGCGAGCCGCCGCGCGTGCCGACTCGGCTGCCGCGTCCTCGAGGCGGTCGTCGAGCGGCTCGAGGACGGGGGCGGCGCCGTAACGGCGCTCCAGGGCCAGGCTGATGAGGCGGTCCGCCAGCCAGGCGTTCTTGGGCAGCAACGGGCCATGCAGGTAGGTGCCGAACAGGTTGTCGCGGCGCACGCCCTCGAAGCCGTCCTTGCCGTTGTTGCCGAAGCCGCTCAGGACCCGTCCCAGCGGCTCCGTGCCCTCGCCGAGGTAGGTGCGGCCGCCGTGGTTCTCGAAGCCGGCGACGACACGCGGCCCGTCCCCGAGGTCGACCTCGATCGCGACGTTGCCGATCAGCCGCTCGCCGGGCTCGCGAACCGTCTCCAGGTCGACCAGGCCGAGCCCGGGCAGGCGCTCGTCGTCGAGCCGGTAGCCGTGGCCGAGCAGCTGGTAGCCGCCGCAGACGGCGAGCATCGCCGCGCCGCCGTGGACCGCCGCCGCGATCCCGTCGCGCTTGCTCTCGACCATGTCGAGAGCGACGGCGCGCTGGTCGCGGTCCTGGCCGCCGCCGAGGTAGAGGAGGTCGTGGCCATCGGGGTCAACGGGCTCGCCGGGGCCGGCCGCCGCGTAGGAGAAGTCGATCCCACGCCACTCGCAGCGCCGCCGCAGGAAGACGATGTTGCCGCGGTCGGCGTAGATGTTCATCTGTTCCGGATAGAGGGCGAGGAGGCGCAGCTCCATTCAGGCCACCTCCCTTCTGAGCAGGACGACGGTCGAGCCGACGTGCTCGGCGGTGGCCGGGATCTCGCGGCGGCCCGCCGGACGCAGCCCCGCCGCTCGTGCCTCCCCTTCGACGGTGGTGCCGTCGATGCGATGCAGCCGCACCTCGTCAATCTGCTCGTCCAGCTCGCCGCTCGGCGAGACGGTCTGGCGCAGCCGGCGGACGACGATCGCGCCGTCGTCGAGCCCGCCTTCCAGCGGCAGGCTGGAGTAGATCCAGCCGTCGATCTCACGCGTGTCGGGGAGGGGAAGGGCGCGTTCGCCCTTTGTCGCGCTATCCGCGACAAAGGGCGAACGGGCGGCGGGCGGCGGGTCGGCGACGATCGCCGCCGCCGCGAGGCCGCCGGGCCGCAGGTGGGAGGCGACGCAGCGCAGGCAGTCGGTCCGCTGCTCGGCGTCGAGAAGCTGAAGGAGCTGCATCGGTGCCAGCGCCAGGCTGAAGCGCGCGCCGAGCGCGAACGCGGCGGCGTCCCCGAGCTCGGCTTCGGCCGGCAGTCCCTCGGCGCGCTCCGCCAGCGCCGCGAGCAGCACCGCCTCGCGGTCGAGGCCGAGCACGGTGTGGCCACGACGGGCCAGGTGAAGCGCCACGCGCCCGGTCCCGCAGCCGAGGTCGAGCACCGGTCCGCCGGTCTCGTCGGCCAGCTCCTCCCAGAGCGGCAGGTCGGCGCCGTAGGCGCCGCACTCGACGTCGTGCCAGATCACCTCTGCCGCGCTCATCGCCAAAAGTCCTCGGTCAGGCCGCGTGAGGAGAGCAGGCGGTGCAGCTCGAGCAGGGCGGTGTAGGTGGGGAGGGCGAAGAGGCGCCGCGGCGCCTCGGCGACCGCTTGGTCGAGCGAGGCGCCGATTCCCTCCTCGACGAGGATCGCCTCCTGGGGCCAGCCCGCGTACTTCAACCGCAGCGCCATCTCGGCGGCGCGCGTGCCGGCGCAGGTCACCCGCCGCACGGCGCCGGCGAGCAGCTCGAAGTCGGCGTCCCAGATCCAGGAGACGTCGCGGCCGTCGGCGATCCGGTCGTTGAGCGCGATCCAGAGGTCGAGGCCCCCATCGTCCTCCTCGAGGCGCAGGGTGCGCAGCACCTCGTTGGCGCCGGCCGGGTTCTTGATCAAGAGGATCGAAACGTCCACCCCGGCGACCGGTACCGTCTCGACCCGGCCGAAGGCGCCGCGCGCCTCGCTCAGCGCGGTGACCATCCGCGTCGGCTCGACGCCGAGCTGGAGGCCGGCGGCGATCGCGGCCAGTGCGTTGTAGACGTTGTAGAGGCCCGGGAGGGGTAGGTCGAGGTGCATCTCGCCGCGCGGCGTGCGGACCGTCGCCGTCGCGCCGCGCATGCCGCGCAGCTCGATGGCCGTCGCCGCAACGTCCGGCTTGGGACGCGCCGCCCCGCAGCTGGGGCATGAGTAGTGACCGAGGTGGCCGACGAAGGCGCGCTCGTAGGCGTAGGGCTGCCCGCAGCGGCGACAGTGCTTCGCGTCGAAGGCGTGCTGCAGCTCGGGCAGCGCCTGCGAAGCATCATCGATGCCGAAATAGACGACGCCCTCGCGGCGCCCGCCCTCACGGTCGCGGCCCAAATCGGCGACGAGCGGGTCGTCGGCATTGAGGACGAAGCGGCCGCGGCCGGTGCGGGCGGCGACGGTCTTCGCCCACTCGTCTGCCAGCTTCTCGATCTCCCCGTAGCGGTCGAGCTGGTCGCGAAAGAGGTTGGCGAGAACGATCAGGTCGGGGTCGAGCTGCTCCACCACCTTCGAGAGCCAGGCCTCGTCGACCTCGAAAAGGCCCTCCTCGCCGTCCTGCTCGAGCAGCGCCGTGGCGATCCCCCAGGTCATATTGGAGCCGGCGCGGTTATGGACCGGACGGCGCCCCTCGGCCGCGAGCAGCGCCGAGACCATCCCAGCGGTCGTCGTCTTGCCGTTGGTCGCGCTGATCAGCGTCACGCGACCCTCGAGCGGAGCGCCGAGGCGGGCGATCGCGTCGGGCGCCATTCGCAGCAGCAGCCGGCCGGGCAGCGTCGTGCCGCCACCGCGGCCACTTGCTCGACTCGCCGCTCCGGCGACCTTGGAGAGGAGCCGCTTGGCGCCGAAGAGGCCGCCGTTCGCTGCGCTCACTCGGCTTTCCGCGGCACCACGACGCCCAGCGCCCGCGGCAGTACCCGCAGGGTCGCGGGAAGGTCGGTGAGGTGCTCGCCGTCGGCGTAGACGGCAAACGGCCGGCTGGCGCTCAGCTCGAGCCGCGCGGTGCGGAAGACCCGGACCTCGTCCATCTCGACGTGCGCCCCGGAGAACACCTTGTGCAGGTTAGCCGCGTATTTGAGCTTGCTGTGCTCGACGATCGTCACCACGTCGAACTCGCCGTCGCGCAGGTCGGCGTCCGGAGCCAGCTTCATCCCGCCGCCGAAGGTGCTGTTGTTGGCCGCCGCGACCGAGTAGCCGGTCATGCGAATCTGCTCGTCGCCGACCTTGATCGTGAAGCGTGCCGGTTTCCAGGCGATCAGGGAACGGAATCCGGCGTAGGCGTAGACGAGGTTGCCGCGCAGAACGCGGGTCTCGTTCGCGAGTCGGTTCGCTTCCGAGTCGAGGCCGACGCTGGCGATGCCGAGGAAGCGCTTGCCGTTGACCTCACCGACGTCGATCCGCTCGGTCCGGCCCTCGAGCAGCGTCGCAACCGCCGCGGTCGGCTCGGTAGGTATCCCCAGCGTCCGCGCCAGGTCGTTGCCGCGGCCGCCTGGGAGGATGCCGAGCGGCGTCTCGGAGCCGGCCAGGGCGCCGCCGACCGCGCCGATCAAGCCGTCGCCGCTGAGCACGACCGGCACCTCGCCCGCCTCGGCGGCAAGCAGCGCCCGCTCGACCCCGTCCTCGAGGCCGTGGGTGCGGACAACGCGGAAGGGCACCCGCCGGGCGTCGAGCTCTGCCTCGATCTCAGGCAACAGCTTCAAAGCGCGACCGTGCGCCGCCGACGGGTTGACGAGCAGCGCTAGGGGCATTCCGTCGATCATCGACTCGGCAGCCTATTTGCGGCGCGGCCGATCAGGGCGACACGAAGCGGCCGATCCAGGCGACGCGCCCGATCAGCTCCTTGTGCAGGGTCGTCTCGAATCCGGCCATCGCGAGTCGCCAGTGGGTCCAGGGCAGCAGAAACCGCCGGCTTCCCGTCCGCGGCGGCTCGACGTAGAGCAGGTGACCGCCGTGCCGCAGCACCCGTGCTACCTCTCCGACCCGAAGCGAGCCGCCATTGCACACCACCAGGTCGAAGAGGCCGTCGGGGTAGGGGAGGGCGCGAGAGCCACCCTGCTTGAAGGCGATCCTCCCCTCCGGATCGAGCCCGACCCGCGCCACCGCGGCGCGCACAGCGGCCTCGGAGGGATCGACGCCGCGGACCCGCGCCGATGGGAACTCGCGAGCGAGGAAGAGCACCGCGTCGCCCTCGCCGCAGCCGATCTCGAGCGCGCGCTCGGGCGGCTCGGGGAGGGCGAGAACCGCAGCGGCCAGGGTTTTCAACTGGTCCATCGATTAGGCTTGCCCGCGCATGGAGGGGTCTGAACGCCGAATGAGCGATTCCGAGCGCCGCAAGTGGATCATTCTCGCCGTCTTCGCCACCCTGGCGGCGGTGATCGTGGCTGCGATCCTGATCAGCCGCGGTGGCGATGATGAGGACGATTCCAGTGCGACGGCGACGAGCGCCAACGGCTGCCAGCAGGTCGAGGCGCCCCAGCCGAAGACCGTCAGCTTCGATGCGGCCGAGAAAGTCCTCAAAGCGGGCGAGGAAGCGACCGCCGTCGTCGAGACGAGCTGCGGGGCGTTCGAGATCGCGCTCGACACCGGTCGGGCGCCGAAGACGGCCAACTCCTTTGCCTTTCTCGCCGAAGAAGGCCTTTACGATGACGTCACGTTCCACAGGATCGTTCCCGGCTTCGTGATCCAGAGCGGCGATCCGGAAGGGACCGGCTCGGGTGGGCCGGGCTACAGCGTCGACGAGAAACCGCCGGCGAACCTCGCCTACACGAAAGGCATCGTCGCGATGGCCAAGAGCGGCGCCGAGCCGCCCGGGCGATCGGGGAGCCAGTTCTTCGTCGTTATCGGCGCCGACGCGGGCCTGCCGCCAGAATACGCGCTGGTCGGCAAGATCAGCGAGGGCATGGATGTGGTGGAACGGATCGGCAAGCTCGGAACCCCGGCCGAGAAACCGAAACAGACGGTCCTGATCGAAAAAGTCTCGATCGAGCGCGGCTAGCTCCGCCGCAGTTAGCTCGGCGCGAAGAACTTGCGGGCGCGCGCCGCGACCAGGTCCGGCCGCTCGTCGGCGATGAAGTGGCCGCAGTCGCGGACCAGCTCGACCTCCATGTCGTCGGCGTGCTCCTCGTAGCCGTCGAGCAGCTCGGGTCTCAGAATCGCATCCTCGACGCCGAAGAGGAGCAGGGTCGGGACGGTAAGGCGCCGATCGGCGTAGCGACCGCGCAGCAGGGAAGGGACCTCGCGCAGCTGGAAGGACCGGTACATCTGCACGCCTGCTCGCGCCCGGGCGGGTTCGCCGAGGTTGTCGGCGAAGGCCCGCACCGTCGGCTCGTCCCAGACGCCTTTGACCGTAGAGCCGGAACGGAAGATGCCGGGGATGAAGCCGGTGCGCCGCTGCAGTTGATAGCCGACCAGCGGCGCCATGATCACCAGCTGGTAGGTGAAGCGCCAGGCGTAGGGGATGACGGCGGGCACGCCGCCGATCCAGGGATGGAGGATGTTGAGCGCCAGGAAGCGCTCGAAGCGATGCGGCGCCTTGAGGCAGAGCAGGAACCCGATCCAGCCGCCCCAGTCGTGTCCGACCAGCTTGACCCGCTCGATGCCGAGCGCGTCGAGGATCGCGAGTACGTCGTCGGCGAGGTTCTCCTTCTCGTAGCCGTTCGGGGGCGCGTCTGACCAGCCAAAGCCACGCAGATCGATCGCCAGCACCCGGTGGCGGTCCGCCAGCGCCGGCATCAGGAAGCGCCACTCGTACCAGTGCTGCGGCCAGCCGTGCAGGCAGAGGACGACGTCATCGCCCTCGCCGGCTTCGGCGACGTGGAAGTCGAGCCCGCGCACCCGAACCTGGCGGTGGCGGACGCCGTCGACTTGGGGCATCCTGCTCATCTAGGACAACCTAGCGGCGCCCGCCCCCATGATCGTTACCCTGCCGGCATGGCAAAGGTCGACGTGGGGGATGTGGCGCCGGACTTCGAGCTGCCGGGCAGCGGCGGCAGGACCTACCGGCTCTCAGAGCACCGCGGCGGCAACATCGTCCTTGCCTTCTACCCGGGCGACGCGACGACGGTCTGCACCAAGCAGTTCTGCTCCTACCGCGACAAGGCCGACCGGCTCGACCGGCTCGACGCCGTCGTCTGGGGAATCTCGCCCCAGTCGGTCGATTCCCACGAGCACTGGATCGAAGCGCAGGAACTCAACGTGCCGTTGCTGGCCGACGAGGACCTGGCCGTGGCGCGGAACTACGGCGTCACCGGCTGGGTCGGGCCGCTCGCCAAGCTGACCGGCCTGGGAGAGGCGGGACCCGGCGGTCGCTACGTGATGCGCTCGGTCTTCGTGGTGGACGGCGAGGGCGTCGTCCGCTACAGGCACGTCTCGCGAACCGGTGCCAAGTTCCAGACGGTGAGCGACCTGGAAGCGGCGCTCGCGACCGTCTGATGCCGGCTGAGCCGCGGCCCTTCGAGGTCGGCGAGGCGCCGGTCATCCGCGGGGAGACGGCGGGCGAGGGTAGCCCGATCGTCGTCTGTCACGGGATCACGGCCACCCGCCGCTACGTCGTCCACGGCTCGCGGGCGCTGGAGCGAGCCGGGCACCGGCTCGTCTCCTACGACGCCCGCGGCCACGGCGAGTCGGATCCGGCGCCGCGCGGCCAGGGCTATGGCTACAAGGACCTCGTCGACGACCTCGAGGCAGTGGTCGAGGCCGAGGTGGGGGAGGGACGCTTCGTGCTTGTCGGTCACTCGATGGGGGCGCACACGGCGGTGGCTTACGCGCTGCGGCGGCCGGAGCGGCTTGCCGGCCTGGTTGTGGTTGGCCCGGCCTACCCAGGCGAGATCCCCGAGGAGGCCCTCGGCTATTGGGACGGTCTGGCGGCGGCCTTGGAGGCAGGCGGCGTCGACGGATTCGTCGCCTACATCGGTAGCGAGCAGGGCATCGAGCCGAGCTGGCGTGACACGGTGCTCCGCTTCACGCGCGAGCGGATGCTCCAGCACCGGCACCTCGGCGCGCTTGTCGTGGCGCTGCGCGAAATCCCGCGATCGCGACCGTTCGGCGGCTTGGAAGAGCTGACGGCAATCGACGTACCGGCGCTGGTCGTCGCCAGTCACGACGGACCCGACCCAGGGCATCCGCGCGCCGTCGCCGAGGCCTACGCCGAGGCGATGCCGGCAGCGCTCCTGACCGGCGAGTCGGAGGGCGAGTCGCCGCTCGCCTGGCAGGGCGGCAAGCTCTCGCGTGAGATCGCCGCCTTCTGCGCCGAGCAGCCAGTGGCGGCGCGCCGTTAGCCTTGGCGGCGATGGAGGACATCGGCCCCGCGATCCACTACGCCGCCGTCCGGCCAGGCACGCCGGTCTACAGCGCCGACGGAGTCGAGGTCGGCCGGGTCGAGGCGATGCTCGACAACTACAGCGAGCACATCTTCGACGGCGTCGTCTTCCGCGACCGCGCGGGCAAGCTGCGCTTCGCCGACGCGCCGGAGGTCGACCGGACGGCTGAGCGCGGCGTCGTGTTGAAGATCGAGGCCGACCGCGCCCAGCGGCTCGGTCCACCCGAGGAGGGCGCACCGAAGTTCAAGCCCAACCGGGGCGGCCGGCTTAGCCGCCTCTTCGGCGGCGGCTGGAAACGGCAGTGAGCACCGCGGCACGGAGGCAGTCGTCGGCGCGGGTGCCGGCGGAGGGATCCCTGCGGCGCGCCGGGACCTTCCTTGCCGCCTTTGGAGTGGGCGTGGCCGCCTACATAGCGATCGCCGAGGCTGACGGCGGCGCGCCGGCTTGCCTCGCTGGTGGAGGCGGCTGCGAGAAGATCGCCGCCAGCTCGCACTCGGAGCTGCTCGGCGTCAGTGTCGCTGTGATCGGCATCGCCGGTTACGCGCTGCTGCTCGCGACGGCGTTGCTGCGCGGCGACGCGGCGCGGATGGGTGGGTTCCTGCTCGGCCTGATCGGGCTCGGCTACAGCGTCTACCTGACCTACCTGGAGCTCTTCGTGATCGAGGCGGTCTGTCAGTGGTGCCTGGTCAGCGCGGTGCTGATGACGGCCCTGTTCGCGGTCAACGCGCTGCGGATGGTCACCTACGTCGGCAGGCCGGCGTGAGCCGGGGCGCACTCGACGAGGAGCGTCGCCAGCGCCTGATCAAGCTAGCCAGCGCCGCGGTCTTCCTGGCGATCGTCGGGGTCGCCGTCGCGATCGTGCTCACGCAGGCCGAGACCGACGGCGGCGACACCAAGATCGAGGGGGCCGCCGACATAACCCGTCAACTCGAGGGAATCCCGCAGCGCGGCCTCGTCCTCGGCGACCCGCGCGCCGAGGTGACCCTTGTCGAGTTCGGCGACCTGCAGTGCCCGGCCTGCAAGGTCTACGCCGAGGAGATCGTGCCCGAGGTGATCGAGTCGAAGGTCCGCCGCGGCGGGGCCAAATTGGGGTTTCGCAACTTCACGATCATCGGCGAGGAATCGGTGCTCGCCGGCGCGGCGGCGATCGCCGCCGGCGAACAGGGCCGCGGCTGGGAGTTCGTCGAGCTCTTCTACCGCAACCAGGGCTTCGAGGGCACCGGCTATGTCACCGACGAGTTTCTGACCGCAGTCGCGGAAGGGGCCGGCGTGCGTGACATCGCCAGGTGGAATCGCGACCGCCGCAGCAAGCGGGTCCTCGCCGAGGTCGAGCGAACGACTGAGGAAGCCGGTCGACTCGGCCTCAGCGGCACGCCCTCGTTCGCAGTCGAAGGCCCGCGCACCGACGGCCTGGAGCCGATCGACGCCGAATCGGCGGGGGACCTGGAAGCGGCGATCGAGCGGGCAGAATGAATATTTGCTTAAATTATTCTGATTGATTGTCAGTTCGACCGGATCTCTCTCTAGGGCAGAGGTCAGGAAGGTGGACATGATCCGCAGACTCGGGTTCTTCGGATTCGCAGTCGCGCTCACCGGCGCAATCGTCGCTGCGAGTGCATCCGCCGCGCACGCCGTGCCCGAATTCAAGGCCGCCAGCTATCCCGCGACACTGACAGCGGAGCAGGTCGGAGCGCACGAACTGATCGGAAACATCGGCACGACGACATGCAAAAAAGTCACCGGGCACGGAACGCTGGCCGCTGCGTCCTCGGCGCTGGTGCTGGAACCTGCATATGACGAATGCACGACGGAAAACGGGTTCGTCGGCGTGACCGTCAAAGTGAATGGATGCAAGTACCAGTTTCGCCTGGAAGATTTGCATCCGGGCGACAAAGACCTCGCAACGGGCAAGGTCGACTTCCTCTGTCCTCCGGGCAAAGTCGTCGAATTGGTGATGGGAACGGCATGCACCGTGAAAATCGGCAGCCAGGAAGACGTCAGGTTCGTCTTCTACAAAGACATCACAGCGGCCAAACCGGAACACCTCGAGATCTCCATGTCGACCGGAGAAATCAGCTACACGCAGTCGGGCATGTTCTGCAGCGGCTCGTTCAATGACGGCAGCCTCGTCGGAGGCCTGACAGTGAAGGCGGATGACTCCGACACGAATCCAACCGGCCTCAAGTTCGAATAGGACGGAGCCTTCGTTCGAAGTTGACATAACCACCATTATCGTGCGTTGACCGTCAGGAGACGAAGGCGCGCAGCGCGGCCCCGACGTCGGCTGCACCGATCGGACCGAACCGCAGCGTCCAGCCCCCGTCCAACTCCTGGCGCAGCGACCAGCGAACCGACGCGCGCTTCAAGGTCTCCTCGTGAACCTGCGCGCGCTCGTAGCCGCTGGCGCCCTGGAAGGTCGCGTCGAGCCCGTAGCTCCCGTCGTCCATCGGCCAAATCGAGATTCGATCGGGAACCGGCCCTGCTGGCAGCTCTGCCTCGGAAAGCTCCGGCATTGCTGCCCCAGCTTATGGGCCGGGCGACGGGGCACGCACTCGCAGCGCTTTGGGACGCGAGCGGAAGCGCAGCGGCGGTTGCATCGTCTCCGGCTCCCCGTCGATCGCGATCGCGATCTCTTCATCTGCCTGGACTTTGAACTCGGACGTCGCCAGCTGACGCCACGAGCCGGGCGTACCGCGCCCCGGCGGCGGCACGTCCAGCACGCCGAGCAGACCCTCGTCGAGCCGTGGCCGGCTGCCGGCGCCGATGCTTGGGGTCAGCCGGTTGTTGGAGATCAGCAGCAGGATCGAGCTCCGCTCGGCTCCCCCGGCGGGATCGGTCCAGCGAAGTTCGAGCGACGGGCCGTTCGAGCGAAGTCCCTGTATGACCGTGTCGAGGACCGTGCGCAGTTTGGCCTCGCGGAAGTCCTCCCGATTGACGGCCTCGGCGTAGAGGCCGAGGGCAACGTTGTTGACGAAGACGCGACCGTTGACCTCGCCGAGGTCGACGCGCCTCTCCTCGTTGCCGATCAGGGCGTCGAGCGCGCCGACCGGATCGCCGCGATCGATCCCCAGGTCCGCCGCGAGGTGGTTCCGCGTCCCGGTCGGAACACATGCGAAGGGAAGCCCGTGCTCGGCCGCGACCGCCGCGACCGCCGCCTGGGAGCCGTCACCGCCTGCCATCGCCAGCGCCTCGGCGCCGCGGGCGACCGCCGCCTGGGCCAGCGCTCTGAGATCGTCGTCGGGCTTCTGCTCGATCGCATCGATGCCCCGCCTGGCCGCCTCCTCGGCCAGCCGCAGCTCGGCTGCCTTGCCGCCCCCGGCGCGAGGATTGATGAGCAGGACCGGCCGGCTCATATCATCGAACGGTGCCCGGTTGGCTGGAAGACCTCAAACGTCTCGACACCGCGGTCTACGCCGCGGTCGCGAACACCGAGACCCCGACTCTCGACGCCGGGATGCGCGAGCTCTCCCGCGCCGCTGACAACTCGAAGCTCTGGGCGGCGACGGCGGTCGCCCTTGCGCTGGGCGGCGGTCGCGGTGGGACGAGGTCCGCGGCGCGCGGCCTGCTCTCGATCGGCGCCGCATCCGCCTTCACCAATGCCGTCGCCAAGCCGCTTACCGTGCGACGCCGCCCCGAGCGCGACGCCCTCGCGATCTTCGAAAACAGGCACGTCCCGATGCCACGTTCCACCTCCTTCCCGTCCGGTCACGCGGCTTCGGCGTTCGCCTTCGCCACCGGCGCCGCCCACGTGCGGCCGTCTCTCTCTGTGCCACTCAGGGCCGCAGCCACCGTCGTCGGCTACTCGCGGGTCCATACGGGCGTTCATTACCCCGGCGACGTGCTGATGGGCGCCTTCATCGGCGTCACCTTCGCCGAGCTGACGAGCCGGGCCCTCGACGGCCGCTAGGCGACGGCGCTGCCCCGCGCCAGGGGCCGAGTGATCGGCGGCGCTTTCGGCAGACGGTCGCGCTCGACCTGCTCGAGGCGCAGTGAGGACGCCTCGATCGTCGCGACCGTGTCGCGGTTGCAGTGGCAGCCGTCGCCGACGAAGCGCCATGGCTTTTCGAGGCGGTCCTGCCAGCGGGCCAGCTTCGGGTCCTCCGCCCGGACGTGCTCGAGGAAGAGCATCCTGCCGCCCGGTTTGAGGATGCGCGCGACCTCTTCCAGGGCGGCACGCGGGTCTGGCACCGTGCAGAGGACGAGCGTGAAGACCGCGGTGTCGAAGGTCGAGTCCTCGAACGGCAGGCCTTCAGCGCCGGCTTCGGCGAACTCGACCTTGCGGCCGGACGCGGCCAGCTTGCGACGCAGCTGCCTCGCCATGTGCGGGTCGGGCTCGGTCATCGTCAGCTCGACGTCGGGCGGATACAGCTCCAGGTTCGCCCCGGTGCCCGAGCCGAGGTCGATCGTCCGCCCGCGCGCCTCGCTCAGCAGCTCGCGTCGCATGTCGCGCAGCCCTGCCTCTTCGACCGCCTTGAAGCAGGAGTCGTAGAGGGCGGCGAAGCCGCGTCCCCAGGTGGCGTCGTAGATGCGGCCCATAGTCGTGGTGGATGACTTTTACCGGCTAGAGGCGGACAAAGTCATCCATCGTCGCTAGGCGGCCTCACGCTGAGGGGGCTCGGCAGTCGTCCCGCCCTCCACGCCGGGCTCGCTGTGTGCGGCGCGCTCCTCGTAGGCGCGCCTCGCCTCCGGGCTCACCTCGGTCATCACCTTGTCGATCCCCATGAAGCGGCCGATTGCCTCCCGCAGCCGGCGCGGCGACACCGTGCCCATGATCACGGAGGCCCGCAGCTGGCGCGGCACGTAGACGTCGACCTTGCCCGTCTCGAGCGCGTCGACGATCTCCTCTGCGACGTCCTCGGGCTCGACCCGCTTGACGCCGCGCTGGTCCTTCAGGCCTTCGATCAGCTGCGTGTTGACGGTGATCGGCATCACGTAGGAGAGCTCGATGCCCTCCTCCCGATGCTCGGCCCGCACCGCCTCGGTGAAGCCGACGACGAAGTGCTTGGTCCCCGAGTAGGTGGCGATCCCAGGCACTCCCGCTTTGCCCGCCGAGGAGGCGAGGTTGACGATGTGGCCGCTGCGCCGCGCGCGCATCCGCTCCAGCGCCAGCTGGGTTCCGACGACCACGCCGTAGACGTTGATGTCGAGCTGGCGGCGTATCGAGTCGTCGCTCTCATCCGCAAACGGCGTCACCGGCATGATCCCGGCGTTGTTGATCAGCACGTCGAGCGGGCCGAGCTGCCGCTCGGCCTCGTCGAGGAAGGCGGCGAAGGAGCTGCGGTCGGTGACGTCGAGCCGCACCGCGATCGTGCCGCCGCCGAGCTCCGCGGCGGTGCGCTCGGCGAGGTCACCGTCGAGGTCGCCGAGGGCGACCCGGCAGCCCTTGGGGACCAGCGCCTGGGCCGTCGTCTTGCCGATGCCGCGGGCGCCGCCGGTGATCGCCACGACCTTGCCGGATAGAGCCTGTCGCTGCTTTGCCATCGTGCCCTCCTCCTATTCCCTTCCGGCCGCTCTTTACGCGGCCGGCTTGTAGACGGTGACGACGGCGGCGCCGCCGAGGCCGATGTTGTGCTGCAGGCCCACCCTGGCGCCGTCGACCTGGCGCTTTTCGGCTTCGCCGCGCAGCTGCCAGGTCAGCTCCGAGCACTGGGCGAGCCCGGTCGCCCCCAGCGGGTGGCCCTTGGAGATCAGCCCGCCGGAGGGGTTGACCACGACCTTGCCGCCGTAGGTCGTCGCTTCTTCCTCGACCAGCTTGTGTCCCTCCCCCTCAGCCGCGAAGCCGAGCGCTTCATAGGTGATCAGCTCGTTGGCGCTGAAGCAGTCGTGCAGCTCGCAGACGTCGACTTCCTCGGCGGCGAGGCCGGCCTCCTCGTAGGCCTCCTCCGCCGCCTGCTTCGACATGTCGGAGCCGACGATCTTCATGCAGTCGGTGTCCTCGGCGAAGGTGGACGAGAGGTCGGTGACCATCGACTGGCCGGCGATCTCGATCGCCTGCTCCCAGAGGCCGTGCTCGTCGACGTAGTGCTCGGAGGCGACGATCGCGCAGGCCGAACCGTCGGAGGTCGGCGAGCACTGCAGCTTGGTCAGCGGGTCGTGGATCATCTTCGCCGCCTTGATGTCCTCCAGGCTGTACTCGTCCTGGAACTGGGCGTAGGGGTTGTTTACCGAGTGCTTGTGGTTCTTCCAGCCGATCCAGGCGTAGTGGTCGGGCGTCGAGCCGTAGCGGTCGATGTGGTCGCGGCCGGCGTTGCCGAACATCTGCGGCGCCGGCGGCGACTGCTCGGGGTCGCGCAGCTCGAACATCCGCATCGCGTGCTTGTCGAGGGCGTTGGTGCGGTCGGTGTACTTGACGCCGAGTGAGCCCTTCTCCATTTTCTCGAAGCCAAGCGCCAGCGCGCACTCGACCAGGCCGCCTTTGACCGCCTGCCGCGCCAGGAAGAGCGCCGAGGAGCCGGTCGAGCAGTTGTTGTTGACGTTGACCACCGGGATCCCGGTCAGGCCAAGCTGGTAGAGCGCCCGCTGCCCGTAGGTCGAGTCGCCGTAGCAGTAGCCGGCGTAGGCCTGCTCGACGTCGTCGTAGGAGATGCCTGCGTCGGCGAGCGCCTTCTCCCCCGCCTCCTTGGCCCAGTCGGGGTAGTCGCCCTCCTTGGTGCCGGGCTTCTCGAACTTGGTCATCCCGACCCCGATCACGAACGTGCGGTTGCTCAACTCTCGCTCCTGTCTCTCCCCGCGCCCGCTGCGGCGCGCACGGCGTTTGGCTGGCTGGCCAGGAATGTACCGCGCCGGGGGCGGACCGGTGGGCGCGAGTACCCTACGAGGGGCAGTGTTCCTCGCCGAGATCAGCAGCGACCCCGCCGCCGGGGTGGGCATCTTCGCGGCGCTCGCCGCCGGCGTCGTCTCCTTCCTCTCGCCCTGCGTTCTGCCGCTCGTGCCCGGCTATCTGTCGGCGGTCAGCGGCGTCGCCCCGGACGAGCTGGAGGGGGCTGGCTGGCGACGCGTCCTGCTGCCGAGCCTGCTCTTCGTCGCCAGCTTCTCGGCGATCTTCGTCGCGCTGGGACTGACCGCTACGGGCCTCGGCTCGACCCTGCGCGACCACGAGGAGCTGCTGAGCAAGATCGCTGCCGTGCTGATGATCGCGATGGGGCTGCTATTCGTCGCCTCGCTATTCGTCGCCCGCCTCAACCGCGAGTGGCACGTCGACTCGCTGATGCAGCGCGCCGGCACGGGCGGCCCCGTGGTCGCGGGCGCCGCCTTCGCGATCGCCTGGACGCCGTGCATAGGGCCGACGCTGGGGGCAATCCTCGGCGCCGCGGCACTTGCCGAGACCGCCGGGCGCGGCGCCCTGCTGCTCGGCGTCTACTCGGCAGGACTGGCCATCCCGTTTCTCCTCTCTGCCGTCGCCTTCTCACGGATGACGACCGCTTTCGCGGTGGTCAAGCGTCACTACGGCTTGATCGTCGCCGCCGGCGGCCTGATCCTGATCGCGATGGGCGTCCTGCTCTGGACCGACGAGCTGACCCAGCTGAACGCTGAGGCTCAGCGCTGGATGACGGAATTGGGCCTCGACTTCTACAACGAGGTTTGAGTCAGTTCTGAACGGGCCCGACAGTCTCCATCTCCCGGCCGACCGCCTCGACCTCCTCCAGCCCCCCGCCGTCCAGTTCGTTCGAGCAGACGATGCGGAAGCGGCCGGTGCTGATCGCGGAATCGGGCACGACGGGTAGGCCGCGAATCTCCTCCCATCCGAGCCGCTCGACCTCAAACGGGTTCATCCGCACCTCTGCCGCCGGAAAGGGACAGTTGCGGTTGTGCTGGTCGATCGCCTTGGAGATCGCCTCCAGGTTCTTCGCCTCGGGGGACGCCATCGGCGCAATTCTAGGCCTCGACCGCGACAGGCGACTCAGCCCGGATGGACGGCGATGCCGTTTTCCATTTCTTCTTTTTCGGTTGTGCCCGTCAGTTTGTAGGTGCCTTTGAGCGTTGCGGCGGCATCCAGTTCGGCGCCGCAGATGAGGAACGAGCCGAGCGTTCGTTTGGAGCTGATCCCTTCGATGTCGAGATGGGCTTTCATCCAGCTTGTTTCCGGCGGCGCCGTGACCGCTTCGTTTGTCAGCTCGACGTTTTCGAGCCCCTGATTGCCGGTCGGGCCGACGTTGTATCGGCATGTGGCGGTGCCCCCTGTGTGATCGGCGTGGCTGGCGAAGACCTCTACTTCGACTTCTTTGCCCGTCGGGCAAGTGATATCGGACGGCGCCCAGTGCCGCCATTCACCTTCTTCTTCTTTGGCTTCGAGGTGGAGCAGGTATTCGCAGCCGTTCGCTTTGACTGTGGTCGGGTAGCTCGTCCCAAAGAAGGTGGTCGAGCATTTCCCGAGGGTCGGGGCGAGTTTGATTGTCGTGCTGCCGTTTTCGGCCGCTCCGGTGAGGCCGGCTTCTTCGCATTCGCTCGGCCGGCCGCCTCGCGCGAATATGAAGGGAGCCACCTGCACTCCGTCGAGTTTTGCGGGCGTGCTTGTAGCCGTGAACCCTTTGGGCTCCTGAAGCGCTGTCAACTCTGTGCCGAAGCCGATGAACCCGTTGAATGTGGCTTCGGACCCGACCGGAGTTTCGCTGAAGGTGATCCGGGCCGGGTCGGTGCCGTCCCAGCTGGCAAAGGTTCCTTCGATCGTGCCGGACAGGGTCAGCTCGGCCGGCAACGAGGTCCCGACGCATTTTCCGGCCAATTTGAGTGTCAATTTGAAATTGGACACCTGCACCTTCGCGATTTCTCCTTTTTCTACCAATGTGAGACCCCACGGAGTACCAAGCGCTTCGGCCGTCACCGTGCATTCTTTTATGCCGGTTTGGCAGGTCGCCGGGTTTCCTTCGGCCTGCGTCAGGCTGCCCTCTCCCATGCCCAGATAGTTGCTGTGGATTTTGCCGGCCACTTCGAGTTTGCATTCCTTGATTTCTTCTCCGTTTTTGTCTGTGATCAGCAAGGGAAGGAGCGACGGTTTCACGTCCTTGGGGAGCGCAGAGGTGGGAAATCGTCCCTCCCTGTGATCGAACCACCACAGTTCCGCGTTCGCCGCTGACGGCGCGAAGAGGAAGATCGCGGCCAGGGACAGTGCCGCCGTAAGGGTTGCTCGCCTGAGCTTCATCTCAACCTCCAGTGCACGGGCCGTCAGGCCAATGGAAGAGAATTTCTGAGCATATCGCTCCGGCCCGTCCCTCGCTGGGCCTACGATCGTCCTGTGGCGGAGATCCGCACAGTTGCCCATCTCGATATGGACGCCTTCTACGCCTCGGTCGAGCTGCGGCGGCGGCCGGAGCTGAAGGGCAAGCCGGTGGTCGTCTGCGGCTCGGGGCCGCGCGCGGTCGTGACGACCGCCAGCTACGAGGCGCGCAAGCTGGCCGGCATCCACTCGGCGATGCCGGCGGCGATCGCGCGGCGGCGGCTGCCCGACGCGGTGTATCTCCAGCCCGACTTCGCCGCCTACCGGGAGGCGTCGCGGGAGGTGATGGCCATCCTGCGCCGCAACGCGGAGACCGTCGAGGTGGTGGGACTCGACGAGGCCTACGTGGACCTGACCGGCCTCTTCTCACCGAAGGCGACGATGCGGCGGATCGCCACCCAGATCCGCGAGGAGACCGAACTCGGCTGTTCGATCGGCATCTCGGAGAACCGGCTGCTGGCCAAGATCACCAGCGAGCTCGGCAAGCCGGGCGGGCTCGTCGTGCTCAGCCGCGAGGAGGCGCTGGAGCGCTTCGCCGACGAATCCCCGGGACTCATCCCGGGGATCGGTCCGAAGACCATCGTCCGCCTGCAGCAAATTGGGATCCAGTCAATCGCCGCCCTTTGCGCCCACGATCCGGCCGACCTCGAGCAGCGGTTCGGGCCGCGAACCGGGCGCTGGTTGCACAGCCGCGCCCGCTTCGAGGACGAGACGCCGGTCGCCCCGGTCCGCGAGACCAAGTCGCAGTCGACCGAGATCACCTTCGACGTCGACGTCGCCGATCGCGCCGAGCAGGAGCGCCACGTCGCCTCGCTCGCCGCGGAGCTCTGCCGGCGGCTGGGCGCCCGCGGGCTCCAAGGGCGCACGGTCGGGATCAAGGTGCGGCTCGACGACTGGACCAATGCGACTCGGTCTCAGACGCTCGACGCGCCGACCAACGACCCGGCTGTGGTCAAGCCGGTCGCGCTGCGGCTGCTGCGCGACTATGCCCCGCCCCGGCCGGTGCGGCTGCTCGGCGTGCGCGTGGCCGGCTTCGAGCAGGAGGACAGACCAGCGGCGAAGTCACCCCAGGTGGACAGCCAGCTTAAGATTGCCCTGTGAGCGACCGCCTGACTGGACTCGACGCTTCTTTTCTCCACCTGGAACGCGCCGGCGCGCACATGCACGTCGCCTCGACGATCCTCTTCGAGGGCTCGCCGCCAAGCCACGAGGAATTCCGCGATCACATCGAGTCGCGCCTGCATCTGGTGCCTCGCTTTCGCCAGAAGCTGCGCTCCGTGCCGTTCAACCAGGGTCGGCCGGTCTGGGTCGACGATCCCTTCCTCAACCTCGACTACCACGTGCGCCGCACCGCACTGCCCGCACCCGGTTCGGAGGAGCAGCTGCGCAACCTGGCGTCGCGGATCTTCTCCCAGCAGCTCGACCGCAGCAAGCCACTTTGGGAGCTGTGGTTGGTCGAGGGCTTGGAAGGCGACCGCTTCTCGATCGTCGGCAAGAGCCACCACGCGCTGGTCGACGGCGTCTCCGGCGTCGACATCACGACCGTCCTCTTCGACCTCGAGGAGGAACCGACCGATTCGCCGGTGCGGCCGCCGAAGTGGGCGCCGCGTCCCGAGCCGACCGACCTCGAGCTGCTGGCCGAGGCTGTGCGGGAGCGCGCCACCAGCCCGCGTGAGATGGTGCGCGGCGTCCGGGCCGCGATGCGCGCCCCGCAGCGCGTTCTTCGCGGCGTCGCGGACACCGGCAAGATCCTCGAGGCCGCCGTCGCCGCCCCGAGCACGCCGTTCAACGTCGAGATCGGCTCCCACCGCCGCCTCGCTTTCGTCCGTGCCGACCTCGACGACTTCAAGCGGGTCAAGGACAAGCACGGCGGCACCGTCAACGACGTCGTGCTATCGGTCGTGACCGGCGCCCTCGGCAACTACCTGCGCGCCCGCGGCCACGACACCGAGGGCCTGGAGCTGCGCGCGATGGTGCCGGTCAGCATTCGCGCCGAGGAGGAGCGTGGCGCCCTCGGCAACAAGATCACCGCGATGATGGCGCCGCTGCCGGTCTGGTGCGAGGACCCGGTCGAGCGCCTGCACATCGTCAGCGAGACGATGGGCGACCTGAAGGGCTCCGGTCAGGCTGTCGGCGCCGAAATCCTCACCAAGCTGACCGACTTCGCGCCGACGACGATCGCTTCCCAGGCGGCCCGCCTGCAGCCGGCGCAGCGCTTCTTCAACCTCGTCGTGACCAACGTGCCGGGACCGCAGTTCCCGCTGTACATGCTGGGCCGTCGGATGGAATCGATCTTCCCGATGGTGCCGCTCGCCCGTCGTCAGGCGCTCTGCGTGGGGATCATGTCCTACAACGGGCAGATCGACTTCGGTCTGGTCGGCGACTACGACGCGATGGCCGACCTCGACAGCTTCGGCCTCGACCTCGAAGGGGCGATCTCCGAAGCGGTCGCCGCCGCGCCGCGTCGCCGCCGCAGCGGCGGGCGCGCAAAAGCGCGCGCCAATGCCGGCAACGGCGCCGTGCCAGCTCGCTAGTACCTTGGGGGCAGGGCACTAAGTGCGGATCGCGCTGGCGCAGATCGACCCTACGGTCGGCGACGTCGACGGCAACGCCGCGAAGGTCGCCGAGTGGATCGAGCGGGCCGCCTCGGCGGGTGCCGAGCTGGCGATCTTCCCCGAGCTCTGCATTCCGGGCTATCCGGCCGAGGACCTCTATCTGAAGCGCCACTTCGTCGAGGCCAACGCGCAGGCCGTCGAGCGGCTGGCGGCAGGCGTGCGGGATGTCGTCGCCCTGGTCGGCTTCGCCGAGCCCGTGGTCGGCGGCGGCGACCATCGTCATGCTCACAACTCGGTGGCCGTCCTCTCTCAAGGGGGGATTCGCGCCGTATACCGCAAGAACAGGCTGCCGAACTACTCGGTGTTCGACGAGCCGCGTTACTTCGTGCCGGGTGAGGAACCGGCGATGGTCGAGCTCGGCGGCGCGAAGGTCGGCTTGACGATCTGCGAGGACGTCTGGACGGAGGGACCGCCGGCGTCGACCGAGGCAGCCGAAGGTGCGACGCTTATCGCCAACCCCTCCGGCTCTCCCTACCATCGCGGCAAGGGCAGCGAGCGCGAGGCCATGTTCGCCGAGCGCGCCCGCGCCTACGGTGCCCACTTCGCGTTCTGCAACCTCGTCGGGGGTCAGGACGAACTGGTCTTCGACGGCCACAGCTTCGTCGTCGACGCCAGCGGCGAGGTGATCGCCCGCGCCGCCCAGTTCGAGGAGGAGCTGTTGGTGTGCGAGGTCCCGTCGCCATCCCCAGGTCCGCTGGCCGAGCCGCTTCCCGACGTAGCGGAGGTCTACGCGGCGCTGACCCTCGGCCTGCGCGACTACGTGCGCAAGAACGGCTTCGGGCGGGTGGGCCTCGCCCTCTCGGGCGGCATCGACTCGGCCCTGGTTGCGCTACTTGCCGTCGACGCGCTGGGGGCGGCGAACGTCAGCTGCGTCGTCATGCCCTCCCCCTACTCGAGCGAGGCGACGCAGGATGACGCCCGCGCGATCGCCCACAACCTGGGCGCGCGGTTGATCGAAATCCCGATCGACGCCGCCATGGCCGCCTATGACACGGCCCTGGCCGCCGCCTTCGCCTCCGGCGACGGCAGCAGCCCCGAGCCCCTGCCGCGTGATCCGGCCAGACCCTCAGAGCCCGACCTGGCCGCCGAGAACATCCAGGCGCGGATCCGCGGCAACCTGATGATGGCGCTCTCCAACAAGCATGGGTGGCTGGTATTGACGACCGGCAACAAGAGCGAGATGTCGGTCGGCTACGCGACGCTCTACGGCGACATGGCCGGCGGCTTCGCGGCGATCAAGGACGTGCCGAAGACGCTGGTCTACGAGCTGGTGCGACACCGCAACGAGGTGGCGGGACGTGAGCTCGTGCCCGCCTCGGTGATCGAGCGGCCACCCTCGGCGGAGCTGCGGCCCGACCAGCTCGATTCGGACTCGCTCCCCCCCTACGACCTGCTCGACCGCGTGCTCGAGGCCTACGTCGAGCGGGATCACGGGCGCGAGGAGATGATCGCCGCCGGCCTGCCCGCTGACGTCGTCGACCGGGTGGTGCGGATGGTCGATCGCTCCGAGTACAAGCGGCGCCAGGCCGCGCCGGGGATTCGCATCACGCCGAAGGCGTTCGGCCGGGACCGGCGGCTGCCTATAACGAACCGTTTCGGGGGATAGGCCGTCGCCACACCGGCGCCTGACGGTGTCCTCGGTCGCTCGCGTGCAGAGCACGCCACGCTCCCTGCGTCCTTGTCAGGCTTGGTTTGGCAACGGCCTAACGGCAATGGTCATTTGCGCGACTGCACAAAGCCGCTCATGCGCATCGCGGACCTCCGCCTCCCAGACCCAGGTGGTCCTGCCACGGTGACGAGCGCGTGCCAGGACTTCGGCGTGGCCCGCGGTGATCGGACGCATGAAGCTGACGGAGATCGACTGGCCCATTGCCGCCATGCCGTCGTCGAGCACGGCGAGCGCGGTCGCGCGCGAGCAGACGCTCTCGACCAGGCTCGACATCGCGCCACCGTGCATCAGGCCGACGGGCTGGCGCAGGTCGTCGCGCATCGCGATCCGGGCACGGGCCTCCGCGGGGTCGTCGCTGAGCCACTCGGTGCCG
The DNA here is from genome assembly GCA_036276735.1 of Solirubrobacterales bacterium. GTDB lineage: Bacteria > Actinomycetota > Thermoleophilia > Solirubrobacterales > 70-9 > VRUE01. Next base: position 81,130 of record DASUOH010000002.1, read on the forward strand.
AGCAGCGCGTCGTAATGCGACTTCAGCCCCCGAGGATCGTCGGCCATCGCGGGCACCCTACCGTCGCCTGGGCGTCGCATAGGGTTACCGGTCGTGCCGCTCAGCGATGACCAGAGGAAGCTGCTGAAGCTTCTCGCCAACCAGGACGAGGCTTACGAGGCGATCGCCGCCGCGACGGGGGCCAGCGTCGGGGATCTCAAGGCGAAAGCGCGGGAGGCGATTGCAGAGCTGGATAGGGATGAGGCGAGGGACCAGGGTGGTCGGCCCGCGGGTCCTGTCGCCGCAGGGGACCCACCGCCCCTTCCGGTAGCTAAAGCTTCCTCAGGGGCGGTCCCCCCTACGGCGCCACCCGCGGGAGGAAAGTCCCGTGAAGCACGGCCAACCCGATCGAGGGCGAGAAGTTCGGTGCGTCTGCCGGGGAACAGGCGTCTGGCGGAACTGGTCGGCGGCGTCGTGGTCGTCTTACTGCTGATCTTGTTCGCAACCGGGGCGATTGACATCGGGGGCGATGACTCCGATGACGGCGGTGACGGCGGTGCGCCGGCGTTGAGCGGCGAACTTCCGGGTGGGGTGGCGAAACGGGCGACGCAGGCGGTGCTGCGGCCGGTGGACGGCGGCGATGCGAGCGGACGGGCGCTGTTCGGCCGCTTCAAACAACAGGTGGCGCTGGTGCTCGCCGCCAAAGGCCTGGAGCGGAGCCCGCCGGGGCAGTCCTACGCCGTGTCGCTCGTCAACGCGGACGGTGAGCGGATACCGATCGCGGCGACGCGGGTCGGCGGCAACGGCTCGATCGCCACGCAGATCGAAGTGCCCGCCACGGTGCTCGGCGCGCTGGCGGGCGGCTACGATGAGATGGAGGTCTCGCTCGTCGTCAACAAAGAGCTGGAAACGGCGCTCAAACGGGCGCGCGGCAAGGAAAGCGCGCCGGACTTCGGCGCTGAGCCCGTCCTCCGAGGCGAGGTCACCGGCCCGGTCGTTGTCGGAGCGCGGGACGGCAGTTAGACGAGGAGCTTGCCGGGGTTCATCACCCCGGCCGGATCGAGCGTCTCCTTGACGGCCCGCAGGACGTCGAGCCCTCCCCTCCCCACCTCCGCCTCCATGTAGGGGGCGTGGTCGCGCCCAACCGCGTGATGGTGGGTGATCGTGCCCCCGGCCGCGACGATCGCCTCCGAGGCGGCGCGCTTGACCGCCGCCCACTGCTCCAGCTCCGCCCCGTGGCGGGCGGCGGCGACGAAGGTGAAGTAGAGCGAGGCGCCGTCGGCATAGGCGTGGGAGAGGTGGCACATGACGAGGCCCGGCGTGCCCTGGGCGGTAAGCGACTCGCGGATCGCCGCCGCGACCGCCGAACGCAGGCCTTCGAGGCCGTTCCAGGTGTGCGACGTCTCGAGCGTCTCGACCATCGCCCCCATGTCCATCAAGGTGTCGCGCAGGTAGGGACCGTGGAAGCGCCCGTGCTCCCAGGAGCGGCCGGCCGCCTGGCCGAGGTAGGCGCCGCCGCCGCGACGCAGCGCACGGACGGCGAGCGCTCGCTCGCGGGCAACCGACTCCCCCTCGCCCTCGTAGCCGACGATGATCAGGGCCCCTCCGCCGCGACCGCGCAGTCGGAGGTAGCGTTGGAAGAGCGTCCGGGCGGCGCCGCGCGGCCCCGAGAGCGCCAGCGAGGCGCGCGTCTCCTCCTCGTCGGAGACGCGTACGACCGTCGGCAGCCCCGGCCCCTGCGCCAGGGCGCGGACGATCTCGGCGCCCGCCTCGAAGCTCTCGGCGATCCAGCCCTCGTAGCGCCGCACCGCCGGCGCCGGCCGAACCCGCACGGTGACCTCTGGGATGACCCCGAGCACCCCCTCGGAGCCGACTACGAGCTCGCGCAGCGACGGACCGGCGGCGCTGTGCGGCGTATCGAGGGTTCGCAGCTCGCCGGCGGGCGCGACTAGGCGAATCGCGGTGACGAGGTCGTCGAAGCGGCCGTAGCCGCTTGACGCTTGCCCGGCGGAGCGGGTGGCGGCGAAGCCGCCGATCGTCGCGTACTCGAAGGACTGCGGGAAGTGCCCGAGCGTGACGCCATGGCGGCTGAGTGCCGCCTCTGCTTCGGGCCCGCGCAGGCCGGCGCCCAACCGCGCGGTCAGCGAGCGAAGATCCACCTCGACGTCGCGCAGGCGGGTCAGGTCGAGGCTGACCAGCCGCGAGTGCTGGCCGCGCAGCGGCTCGACCCCGCCGACGACGCTGGTGCCTCCGCCGAACGGGACGACCGCGACGCCTTCGGCGGCGCAGGCCTCGAGCGCGCGACGGACCGCGTCGGCGTCCCCCGGCAGCAGCACGGCGTCGGGAGCATCATCGAGTCGCCCCGCGCGCAGCCGCACCAGGTCGGCGTATCCGCGGCCGGCGGCGTGCCGCAGCCGGTCCTCGGGCGCGGCAAAGACGGCATCCTCGCCGACCGCCTCAACCAACGCCCGCGGCAGCGGCTCCGCCGTCGGCAGCTCCACGTCCTCGATCGCCCCAGCCCTCGGCGAGGGCGTCAGCTCGCCGACCCAGTCGCGCAGCGCCCCCAGCGCCTCGGAGTCCAGCTCCGGCTCGATCGCCGGATCGCCCCACCCGGACCACTTGGAATCTCGTCGCGGCTCGATCAAGGGCTATCCCGGTAGGGGTGGAACGTCTTGTACTTTTTCCGCGGGAACGACCTCGGACGGCCGAAACGGGCCTTCGGAAAAAGTTAAGTGGAACCCCTGCCGGGATAGCCCTGCTTTCACCCTCGCCCACCCAGTGCCGCCTCGATCCCATCCAGCGCCTCGTCGAGGATCTTCCTCTGTCCGCCACGCATCATCGGCGAGCCGAGGCGGGACATCCCGCGCAGCTTCTGCGCTGAGGTGAGCGAGACCTCGGTGCCGGCACCTTCGGGACGCAGCGCGATCTCCACCCGCGACTCGCGCAGATGGCGCCCGAACGGCGTCCCGTCCAGCTGCTGCTCCCAGACGTAGCGCTCCGGCTCGGCCACCGAGACGCAGCGGTAATCGGCGCGAACGCCGCGCCCCTCAGCCGTGCTCAGCACCTTCGTCCACTGGCTGCGGCGGTCGCCGGGCTTGCGGTCGACGCTCTCAACCCTCGTCGTGCGCGGCCACCAGCGCGGCAGGCTGTAGGGGTCGGAGATCAGCTCCCAAACCTCGCGAGTGGAAGCCGAGACGGTGCGGCGGCGGTTGACCCGCGGCATCGAGCGGCGCGCTCAGTCGCCGGCGAGGCGTCGCAGGTCCCGCACCAGCAGCAGGTGCTTGAGGTGGCTGACCGTGGCCGCCAGGCTCTCGAGGCTCTCCAGCGCCTCCTTGCGGCGCTCGGGATTGCGCGAGCGCAGCGAGGGGCCGAGCAGCGCTTCCAGCAGGTTGGCCTCGCGGTCCGCGGAGGAGCGGAAGACGCGCAGGTTGCGGGCGCCGACGCCGACCCTCGAGAGCTCGTTGGCGGCGCGCACGATCTCGCGGTCGGTCTCGTCGTAGACCGTCCTGCCGTCGCGCTTCTCTGGTTGCACGATGCCGTAGTTCTCGAGCTCGGAGATCAACTCGGCGCGGGCGCCGGTCTCCTCGACCAGCTCGTCGAGCCCCAGGTAGGCGTTGGAGGTGTTGACGAGGATCGCCCGCCGCACCGCACCGCCGCTCGGCCGCCGCTCGCCGCCCCCACCGAAGTCGAGGTCACCCCCGGCCGCCAGCTCCTGGCGGATCACCCGCAGCGGCAGGAACTCGTCGCGCTGCAGGCGCAGGATCGTCCGCAGCCGCTCGACGTCTGACTGGCTGTAGAGGCGATAGCCACCCGGCGTCCGCCGCGGGCTGAGCAGCTTCTGATCCTCGAGGTAGCGGATCTTGGAGATCGAGATGTCGTCGAACTCGCTCTGCAGGATCTTGCAGACGGCGCCGATCGTCAGCGCCTTGCGGGGGCGCGAGTCGCGTGGCCGGTGTTGCTGCCCTGAGACTGCCATCACTTCTCCAGGTAGCTGAGCTTGTACTTGCCGATCTGGATCTCGTCGCCGTCGGCGAGCAGGTGCGACTCGATCCGCCGCCGGTTGACGTAGGTGCCGTTGAGCGAGCCGAGGTCGTCGATGTAGAGGCCGTCGCGGCGCCGCACCAGCAGCGCGTGGTTGCGGGAGACCGTCACGTCGTCGAGGAAGACGCCGGCGTCGGGGCTGCGGCCGATGCTGACCCGATCCTCGGAGATCGTGAAGCTCTCGCCGGCCCGCCCGCCGCCGGAGCGGATGACCAGCGCCGCCCCGGAGCGCTCGACCGCCTCGTCGATGTCGATCGGCTGCATCTCACCGGTTTCGTCAACCGTGTAGGTCATCGTCGTCGGTTCGTCGCCGCTCTCGGACGGACCGCCGAGGTAGGCGCCGCACTTTTGGCAGTAGTTCGCCCCGTCGGGGTTGACGAATCCGCACTCCGGGCAGTGGGCTGCCATCGCCAGTGCCTCAGGCCGCCGGCTTGTCCTCAGGCGGCTGCTGGGTCTTCCCGGCCAGGATGTCGGTCAGCTGCGCGACGTCGTCGCCGGAGATCAGCGAGTCGCCACTTTCGTGTTTTTGGCGCAGCCGGTTGACCAGCTCAGCGCGCAGGATGTCGATCTTGCCGTGCAGGACGCGCCGGCGGTAGGAGATCTCGTCCTCTTCCTCGGTGAGCTTGTCGATCAGCTCTTTCAGCTCTTCGTCGCTGAGGGAACCGAGATCCGGAAAGGTGTCCTCCATCTCACTCCTCGATAAGGGAGGTCTTGCCTCCGTTGGCCGCTGGGCCGATTATAGGTAGCTGTCGCGAAGCTTCAACCGCAGCTTGAAGGTTATGGAGATTGAGAGCGGTCTTGCGTGGTGGCGCGGACCGCGGCCCGGCCGGCTTGGACGTAGAGCGCGGTCGCCCAGAGCGCCATCACGAGCCCCCAGATCAGCAGCGCGTCCGCCACCCACGTCTCCACCAGCAGGGCTAGGAAGATCCCACCCATGATCGGGAATACCGAGATCCGCCCCGGCCAGTTGACGGCGATGGGGGCGCCGTGGCGCAGGCCGTACTGGGCGATCGCCAGCATCGCCAGCTCGCGTGCGGCGAGACCGGCCAGCGCCCAGCGCGGCAGCAGCTCGAAGTGCCAGCAGACGACGGCGCCGCAGAGAATCGTGAGGCGGTCGATCAGCGGGTCGAGCAGGGCGCCGAGGCGGCTGTACTGGCCGGTGAGGCGGGCCAGCAGGCCGTCGACGTAATCGCCCGCGGAGATCAGCCAGAAGATCGCGGCGATCAGGACCCCCTGGCCGTCGTCGGAGCCGAAGGCGAGCAAGAGGAAAACGGGCAGCGCCGCGAGCCGCAGGTAGCCGACCAGGTTTGGGAGCGTCCACGGGTTGAGCGGCTGGTCCTCCCCGGTCTGCGGCGGCGGAGGGCCGCTTCGGTCAAGTCCGAGCAGGCGGCGAACCCGCCCACGACCGAAGGGGGCGGTCTCAGCCACTGGCGGCGTCGAAGAAGGCGAGTGCCCGCGGGGCGGCCTCCTCGACCGGCAGCTTGGTCTCCTCGCCGTCGGCACGCCGGGTCGCCTCGACGATACCCTCGGCGAGGCCGCGACGGCCGACGACGACCCGCAAGGGGCAGCCCAGCAGCTCGGCGTCGGTCAGCTTCTCGCCCGGGCCGGCGTCGCGATCGTCGTAGAGGACCTCCGCGCCCAGCGCGCGCAGGGCCTCGTAGAGACGATCGGCGGCCTGGCGCTCCTCCTCCCCTGCCTTGGCGAGCGAGACAAGCTGGACCTGCCAGGGGGCGATCGCCTTCGGCCAGACGATGCCGCGCTCGTCGGCGCCCTGCTCGATCGCGGCGGCGACAATCCGGGCGGGGCCGATCCCGTAGGAGCCCATCACGATCGGTCGCTCCACCCCACTCTCGTCGAGGTAGGTGGCGCCAAGCGGCTCGGTGTAGCGGGTGCCGAGCTTGAAGATGTTGCCGATCTCGATCGCCGGCTCGATTTCGATCGCGCCGCCCCCGGGCGCTGGGTCGCCGGCCTCGACGGTGCGCACGTCGAGCTCCTCGAACTCGAAGTCGCGCCCCGGGCGCACGCCGCGCAGGTGGGCGTCGGGCCGGTTGGCACCGGTGACGAACGAGTCGCCCTGGATTGCGGTGTCCTTGATCGTCGGCACGCCGGCGCCGACCGGACCGACGAAGCCGACCGGACCGAGCTCGGCCTCGATCTCCTCGGCGCCGGCGGGCCGGAAGTCGGCACCGAGCGCGTTGCGCAGCTTGATCTCGTTGAGGCGGTGATCGCCGCGGACGAGGACCAGGACCATCCCACGTCCCTCAACCATCGTGGGCATCGCCTTGATCAGCGCCCCGGGCGCGACGCCGAGTGCCCCCGAGACCTCCTCGACCGTGGTCAGGCCAGGGGTGGAGACCTCCTCCGGGGCGTCGAGCGCCGCCGGCAGCTCGACCGCCTGCGGCTCGGCGCTCGCCACCTCGACGTTGGCGGCGTAGCCGGGCGCCAGTGCGACCTCGTTCTCGCCGGCCGCGCAGGGCGCCATGTACTCGTGGGCCCCCGAGCCGCCCATCATCCCGACGTCGGACTCGACCCGGTACCAGCGCAGCCCGCAGCGATCGAAGATCCGCGCGTAGGCGTCGCTCTGCAGGTCGTAGGAGCGCGCCAGGCCCTCCTCGTCGCGGTCAAACGAATAGGCGTCCTTCATCGTGAACTCGCGCGTGCGCAGCACCCCGGCCCGCGGCCGCGGCTCGTCGCGCTCCTTCGTCTGGATGTGGAAGAGCATCAGCGGCAGGTCCCGATACGACCGCACCTCCCGCCCCACGTGATACGTCAAGCACTCCTCATGCGTCATCGCCAACACCATCGGAGCACCCTTGCGATCTTCGAGCTTCATCAACTCATCGATCCCATACCGCCCGGTTGTCTTCCAGATGTCCGCCGGCTGCAGGACCGGCATCAGCATCTCCTGGCAGCCGATCCCCTCCATCTCCTCCCGCAGGATCGCCTCGACCTTCCGAATCGACCTCCACCCCGCCGGCAGATAGGTCCAAAGCCCTGCTCCAAGCTGGCGAATGAGGCCGGCTCGGACCATCAGCTTGTGCGACACCGCCTCCGCATCAGACGGCGCGTCCTTCAGCGTTGGCAGGAAAGTCTTCGAGAGACGGGTCATCAGCGAGAAACCTATCCCGCCCCTCGGGCGGGTGGCGTCGCAGGGGGGACCGCCCCTGAGGACGCTTTAGCGACCGGAAGGGGCGGTGGGTCCCCTGCGGCGACAGGACCCGCCCGCCGAGCGGCCTAAGCCCGCGTGAACCTCCGCCCCGCCGTAGGCGAAGCCTCCTCGTCCAGCAGCACTTTGTCGGACTCGCCCGCCTGCGAAGCCTCATGCTCCATCGCCGCGATCTTCTCCGGCGTCAGGTCCCCCGCGTTCTCCTCCTCGATCTTGGCCAGCCAGGCGGCCCCCTCCCCCGCCTTTCGCGCGTCGACCTCGACCTCTCCTCGGTCGAGCGATTTGTCGATCTCTTCGAAGAGAGCATCGACGAGTTTCGCCTGGGGGACCTTCCGCAGCGGCTTGCCGTGGGCGAAGATGAGCCCCTCGTTCTTGGCGCCCGTGATGCCGAAATCGGCGTGGCTGGCCTCGCCGATCCCGTTGACCGCGCAGCCGAGCACGGCGACCTCGATCGGCTCGGCGTAGGCCTCCAGCCGCTGCTCGATCTCGGCGACGACCGAGTCCATGTCGAACTGGAGGCGGCCGCAGGTCGGGCAGGCGATCAGGACCGGGCCACGCTCGCGCAGCTGCAGTGCCTTGAGGATCTCCCAGGCGACCTTGACCTCCTCCTCGGCGTGGAAGGTCGAGAGGCTGATTCGCACCGTGTCGCCGACGCCGTCGGCGAGCAGCGTCCCCAGCCCGACCGCCGATTTGAGCGAGCCGGACCATTTGGTGCCGGCCTCGGTGATGCCGAGGTGGAGCGGATAGGGGATCTTCTCGGCGAGCAGCCGGTTGGCGGCGATCGTGTTCGGCACGTTGGTCGACTTGATCGAGACCTTGAAGTTCTCGAAATCGAGGCCCTCCATCAGCTCGACGAACTCGACCGCTGCGGCGACCAGCGCCTCGACGGGGCTTTGGCGCTCCAGCTCGTGCAGGTGCTTGGGCAGCGAGCCGGAGTTGACCCCGATCCGCATCGGCACGCCGGCGGCGGTCGCCTTCAGCGCGACCTCGGCCACTTTCTCGCGGCCACCGATGTTGCCGGGGTTGAGGCGGATGCAGTGGGCGCCGGCGTCGATCGCCTTCAGGGCGAGGGTGTGGTTGAAGTGGATGTCTGCGATCACCGGGATCGGCGATTCGCGCACGATCGTCTTCAGTGCCTCCACGTCGTCGTCTCGCGGCACCGCTACCCGCACCAAGTCGGCGCCCGCGTCGGCGACCTTGCGGATCTGCTCCATCGTCGCCGTCAGGTTGGCGGTCTCGGTCTTGGTCATCGTCTGCACGGCGACCGGCGCCCCGCCGCCAATCGGCACGCCGCCGACGAATATCTGCCGCTTCGAGGCCATGCCTACAGGCTATCTGGGCGGGTCAGTCCCTCTCGCTGCGCTTGCGGCGCTCGCGGGCACCGATGTGCTCGATGATCAGCGTGGCTCCCATGAACGCAACGAGAAGCACGAGTCCTGCGGCGAGTTGACTTTCTCCCACAAAGAGCATTCCCGCCAAGACGACAGCTGCCGCGAAAGCCGCCCCGAGCCGGATGCCAAGGTAGTCGCCGTCCTTCATAGCCGCAGCTTAAACATTTCGTATTTCCACTATAAGCGCCAAGACGGCGACCAGTGCGCCCATATAGCCATATAGAAGCGAATCGCCCTCGACCGACTTCCGCGTCCGCCCTTTCACCAGGCCGACAGTCGCGGCCCAGAAGGTGCCGATCAGGATGCCGGCGCCGATTGCGGTGGCGACGGCTTCGAACAGTGGAAGGACGATCACGGGTCCGATGCTCCCAGCGCCCAACGCACGCGTGGCGCGCTAAATCGAAAAAGTCAGAGCCGTCTTTCAGGCGGAAGTGTGCCGGGCGTCTCGCGCCCTACCGGACCTCGAAGCCGCCGCTCGAGAGGCGGTCGATGTCGTTGCTGAGGCCGAGAAAGAAGAGCATGATCACCAGGACGAAGCCGACCGCGCCTGCGCGCTCCATAACCGAGAAGGGGACCGGCGCGCCGCGCACTTTCTCGACCAGGCTCCAGAAGATGTGGCCGCCGTCGAGCGGCAGGAACGGGAAGAGGTTGATCAGGCCAAGTGAGAGGCTGACCAGGGCGAGGAGGATCAGCGCCTCGCGGGTGCCGAACTCGTCGATCACCTCATCGGCGGTGGCGCTGACGCCGACGATCCCGGAGACTTCTTTGCGCCGCTCCTCTTCGAAGAGCCGGGTAAAGACGGTCACCGTGCGGCTGGAGACCGTCCACATGGATTCGACGGCCTGGTCGGCGGCGCCGACGATGCCGAGGTCGGCAGGTTCGGTCCCATACGAGAAGCCGATTCGGGTGCGCTCGATCGCCTCGTCGTACTCCGGCCTGATCGAGAGGGTTCGCAGCTCGCCGTCGCGGCGGATCGTCAGCTCAACCGGCGCGGCGGCGCGGCAACCGTCGGTCTGAGGGCCGGGGCAGCGGTGGTCGGCTACGGCCAGGGCGAAGCGTTCGAGGCGCTCCTCGCGGTCCATGCCCACGTAGCGGCGGCCGTCGACGGCGACCACTTCATCGCCGGGTTGCAGCACCGAGGCCGCGGGCGAAGCCGGCTCGATCGCCCCGACCCGCTGGTTGACGTCACTCGCTCCCAGGGCGAGGGCGAAGAGGATCGCAAACGCGAGGACGATATTGACCGCGGGGCCGGCGCCGATCACGACGATCCGCTTCCAGACCGGCTGGTCGTAATAGCCCCGACCGGCCGCCTCGGGCGGCAGCTCCTCGTCGGGGTTCATGCCGCTGATCTTCACGAAGCCGCCCGCCGGGATCGCGCCGATTCCGTACTCGGTCTCGCCGCGCCTCACGGAGACCAGCTTTGGCGGGAAGAAGAGGAAGAAGCGCTCGACCCGCATCCCGGTCGCCTTGGCGGCGAAGAAGTGGCCGGCCTCGTGGAGGACGATCAGCGCCGAGAAGCCGAGGAAGATCAGCAGCCAGGTCATACCGTCGCCAAACCGCCGAGGCGTTCCTCGGTGCGGCGCCGCGCCTCCGCGTCGACCTCGAAGAGCTGCTCGAAGTGGGTCACCGGCTCAGCCGGCATCTCATCCATGACGGCCTCGATCGCGGCAGGGATCTCGGTGAAGCCGACCCGCCCGTCGAGGAAGGCACCGACCGCGACCTCATCGGCGGCATTAAGCACGCAGGGCCAGGTGCCGCCGGCCTCGCCGGCCTCCAAGGCCAGCCGCAGGCAGGCGAAGGTCCCCACGTCGGGCGCCTCGAAGGTCAGCGCACCCACCTCGGCCAGGTCGAGCCGCGGCACATCGACGTCGGCCCGCTCGGGGAAGTGCAGCGCGTAGGAGATCGGCACCCGCATGTCGGGGTAGCCGAGATGGGCGAGGGTCGCGCCGTCGACCAGATCGATCAGCGAGTGGACGATCGACTGCGGGTGGACCACCACCTCGATCCGCTCGTATGGAACGCCGAAGAAGTGGTGGGCCTCGATCGCCTCGAATCCCTTGTTCATCAGCGTCGCGCAGTCGATCGTGATCCGCCCGCCCATCTGCCAGGTCGGGTGCGCGAGTGCGTCCTCGACCGTCACGCCGTCAAGGTCGGTGCGGCCGCGGAACGGCCCGCCGGAGGCGGTCAGCACCAGACGCGCCACCGTCCCCGGCCGCTCGGCGCCGATCAGCTGGAAGAGGGCGGAGTGCTCGGAGTCGACCGGTAGCAACCGCGCACCGGTCGCCTCGGCGAGCGCCATCGTCAGCTCTCCGCCGATCACGAGGCTCTCCTTGTTGGCGAGAGCCACGTCGATCCCCTCGCTGAGCGCGACGATCGTCGGCCCGAGGCCGGCGGCGCCGACCATCCCGTTCAGGACCAGGTCAGCTTCCGAGGAGGCGACCAGCTCGCGGATGCCCTCCTCGCCGCCCAGCACCTGGCCGTTCCAATTCGACTTTGCCCGAGCGGCCGCCTCCTCGTCGCCGAGCGCAACCGTCGGGACGCCGTGCTCGCGCGCCTGCCCGAGCAGTTGCTCCCAGCTCGAGGCCGCTGCCAGACCGACCACCCGCAGCTCCTCGGAGCCGGCGACGATCTCAAGCGCCTGGGTCCCGATCGAGCCGGTGGACCCGAGTATCACCAGCTTCTTCATCTAGGGAGCCAAGTCTAGGGAGGGTCCTCGGTCAGTAAACGAGCTGGAGCGAGAGGTAGTAGCCGACGACAACAGTGAAGAGGGCCGCGTCGAGCCGGTCGAGCAGGCCGCCGTGGGGGCCGAAGAGGCGCCCCGTGTCCTTGCGGTCGAGGTCCCGCTTGATCAGCGAAGCGAAGAGGTCCCCGATCGGGGCCACGGCGGCGACGGCCGCGCCGATCAGCAGGGCGTCGGTCCCCGAGAGCCAGTCCTGGTAGAGGCCGGCGAACCAGAAGCCCATCGTGCCGATCAGGAAACCGCCGAGCAGACCCTCCAGCGTCTTGTTCGGCGAGAGGCTCGGCGCGATCCGGTGCGAGCCGAACATACGGCCGGTCGCGTAGGCGCCGGTGTCGGCGCAGAAGGTGCCGACGAGGACGTCGATCAGCAGCGCCGCGCCGTGGTCGGGCAGGTCGCGCAGCAGGACGGTGTGGACCAGCGGCAGGCCGATCCAGATGATTGCCAGCAAGGTGATGCCCAGCGAGACCGTGACGCCGTCGCGGTGCTTGCGATCGGCGCCGAAGAAGAAGAGCAGCGGAAACGACGCGACGAAGGCGAGCAGGACGTTGAAGGCGGTGCCGAAGTGGGCGGCCGCCACCATCGCGGCGACCGCGACGTAAGCGGCGACCCCGATCGGCCGCACGTCACTCGTCATCACGAAGAACTCGCGCAGGCAGACCAAGCCGATCGCGACCATCGCCAGCGCGAAGGGCAGGCCGCCGACGACCGTTATCGCGATCGCGAAGACGATCCACGGGATCGCCACGAAGACCCGCCGCGCGGTCTCGCCTCGCAAGACGTTGCGGCGACGCGGCGGGCGCGGCCGCGGGCGCTGCGGCCTGGATGGCTCCTCCGCCTCGAAAATCTCGTCGTCGAAGAGTTCCTTGACCACTAGCTCCTACCCCCGAAGCGGCGGCGGCGCTGCTCGAACTCGCGCAGGGAATCCTCGAAGGACTCGCGCGTGAAGTCGGGCCAGAGCTCGTCGCGAAAGACCAGCTCCGAGTACGCGCACTGCCAGAGCAGGTAATTGGAGATGCGATGCTCGCCGCTGGTGCGGATCAGCAGGTCCGGGTCGTTCATCTCCGGCGCGTAGAGCTGACGGCGGAATTCCTCCTCGTCGTTCCCTTCGAAGCTTCGTGCGGCATCGACGATCTCGGCCCGGCCGCCGTAGTTGAAGGCGACGAAGAAGGTGATGCCCTCGTTGTGCGCCGTCTCGGCTTCTGCCCACTCCATTCGCTCGACCAGCCGCGGCTCGACTCCTTGGCGGCGGCCGACGAAGCGCATGCGCACCCCTTCGTCCCGTAGCTCCGGCGTCTCCGTGTCGATCCGCTCGCCGAACATCCGCATCAGCTCCTCGACCTCCTGCCGCGGGCGAGACCAGTTCTCGGTCGAGAAGGAGAAGACGGTCAGCTCCTCGACCCCGAGCTCGACGGCGTCGCGAAGCCGCGCCTTGACGACGTCGGCGCCGGCGCGGTGCCCGTCGGCCACCGGCAAGCCCCGCTTCTGCGCCCACCGCCCATTGCCGTCGGTGATGATCGCGACGTACCGCGCGGAGCCGCTCACACCTCGAGGATCTCTGCTTCCTTGCCCTTCAGGGACTCGTCGATCTCGGCGGTCGCCTCGTCGGTTTGCTTCTGCAGGGCGGCCTCGGCGCGACGCTCGTCGTCCTCGCCTACTTCGCCTTCCTTTTTGAGCTCGCGCAGATCGTGCATCACGTCGCGACGGATGTTGCGGACGGCGACGCGACCTTCCTCGGCGACGCCGTGGACCACCTTGACCATGTCGCGGCGGCGCTCCTCGGTCATCTCCGGCACCTGGAGGCGGATCAGGTTGCCGTCATTGCTGGGCGTCAGGCCGATGTCCGACTCCTGGATCGCTTTCTCGATCGCGCCGATCGCGCTCTTGTCGAAAGGGGTCACGGTCAGCAGGCGGGCGTCGGAGGCGGCCACGTTGGCAAGCTGCTTGAGCGGGGTCTGCGAACCGTAGTAGTCGACCATGATCCGGTCGAGCAGGTGCGGAGATGCGCGTCCGGTGCGCACGGTGGCCAGCTCGCCACGGCTCGACTCCACCGACTTGGCCATCCGCTCCTTCGCGTCTGCCAGCAGCTCGTCTATCAGCTCCACCGGGGCTCCTCGCTCCTCATCCGGGGGACGCGCTGGAGACCAGCGTGCCGACCCTCTCGCCGCGGACGATCCTATCTATGTTCGACTCGTCGCCCATGTTGAAGACGTAGATCGGCAGCTCGTTGTCCATGCACAGGGAGAGGGCGGTCGAGTCCATCACCTCGAGCCCACGTTCGATCGCCTCGCGATGGCCGATCGCCGGGATGAACTTCGCGTCCGGGTGGAGCGCCGGGTCGGCGTCGTAGACACCCTCGACCCCATTCTTCGCCATCAGGATCGCCCCGGCGTGAATCTCGAGGGCGCGCAGTGCCGCCGCCGTGTCGGTGGTGAAGAACGGATTGCCGGTGCCCGCCGCGAAGATCACCACCCGCCCCTTCTCGAGGTGGCGCATGGCACGCCGGCGGATGTAGGGCTCGGCGACCTCCTTGACGTCGATTGCCGACATCACGCGGGTGTGCTGGTCGAGCTTCTCCAGCGCGTCCTGCAGGGTCAGCGCGTTGAGGACGGTGGCGAGCATCCCCATGTAGTCGCCGGTCGCCCGGTCCATGCCGGCGGCGGCGCCCTGCAGACCGCGGTAGATGTTGCCGGCACCGACCACGATCGCGACCTCGACCCCCCGCCCGCGCACCGCGGCCACCTGGCGCGCGATGCGCCGGACCTCGTCGGGGTCGGTGCCGTGCTGGAGCTGGCCCATCAGCGCCTCCCCCGAGAGCTTCAGGAGGATGCGGCTGAACTTAGGCTCGCCGGTCACTCTCCGACGCGAAAATACGCGAAGCGAGCGACGCGAACGTTCTCGCCGGTTTTGGAGGCCAGCTCCTGGCGCAGCTCCTCGATCGTCTTCGAGTCGTGTCTCTCGGCGTTGACGTGCGGCTGGTCGAGCAGCGCCACTTCCTTCGCCCACTTGGCGAGCTGACCCTCGACGATCTTCTCGACGACGTTGTCGGGCTTGCCTTCTTCGCGCGCCTTCTCCTCGAAGACCCGCTTCTCAGCTTCGCGCTCCTCGGCCGAGATCTCCTCGGCCGAGACGTACTGCGGCGCCGTCGCGGCGACGTGCAGCGCGACCTCGTAGGCGAACGCCTTGAAGTCATCGTTGCGGGCGACGAAGTCGGTCTCGCATTGCACCTCGACCATCGCCCCGACCTTGTCGTTGGCGTGGATGTAGGAGGCGACGACGCCCTCGCTGGTCCCCCGCCCCTCTCGCTTGGCGGCCGAGGCCTGCCCCTTCACCCGCAGGATCTCGATCGCCCGATCGACATCGCCATCCGATTCGGCGAGTGCGGCTTTGCAATCCATCATCGCCGCCCCAGTCCGATCCCTAAGAGCCTTTACATCCGCCGCGGAGATGCTCATTTACCTGCCTCCTTCTCGGCCTCGTCGCCAGTCGGCGCGGTCTGACCCTGGGCCTCCTGCGCTTTCTCCGCGGGTGGCGCCGTAGGGGGGACCTCCCCTGAGGAAGCTTTAGCTACCGGAGGGGGAGGTGGGTCCCCTGCGGCGACAGGACCCGCGGCCGGAGCGCCTGGACCCGCCGGCGGAGCGCTTGGTCCTTTGGGCGGTTGTGACGGCGTCTGAGCCGCGGCCGCCTGCGCTTTCGCGGCAGCCTCGGCTTCAGCTGCTTTTTTAGCCGCTTCCTCGGCTTCCTTGCGCGCCTTCTCTTCCTCCTCGCGCTTCTTTCGCTCTTCGTCCTCGCGTTTGCGCCGTTCCATCTCCTCCTGAAGGCGGCGCTCCTCCTGCACGCGCCAGGCACCAGCGCCCTCCTCGATCGCGCCGCCGATCGTCCCGATCACCAGATCGCAGGAGCGGATCGCGTCGTCGTTGCCGGGGACCACGTAGTCGATCGGCTTCGGGTCGCAGTTGGTGTCGACGAGGCCGATTATCGGGATGCGCAGCCGCACCGCCTCGCGCACCGCGATCTCCTCCGTTTTCAGATCGGTCACGAAGACGGCGTCGGGAAGGCGGTCCATGTCGCGGACGCCGCCGAGGTTGTACTCGAGCTTGGTCAGCTCGGCCTGCATGCTCATCCGCTCCTTGGTCGGCAGCAGGTCGAGTTTGCCCTCCTGCTGCCATTCGGTCAGCTCGTGAAGACGCGAGATCCGCGCCGAGATCGTCTGAAAGTTAGTCAGCAAGCCGCCGAGCCAGCGCTGGTTGACATAGGGCATCTTGCAGCGGTCGGCCCACTCCTTGACGGGCCCACGGGCCTGCTTCTTGGTACCGACGAAGAGCACGGTTCCGCCGCCGCTGGACAGCTCGCCGGCGAAGCGGCGGGCGTTCTCCAGCAGAGCCTCGGTCTGGACGAGGTCGATGATGTGGATCCCGTCGAGCTCGCCGAAGATGTAGCGGCGCATGTTGGGGTTCCAGCGCCGGGTCTGGTGGCCGAAGTGGACTCCGGCCTCGAGCAGCTCCCTGAGGCCTGCCTCTGGCATTTGTTCTCCTTGGTGTCGCGGGGTGAGTCCCGCCGCCCTGTCCCGGGAACCGGCTTCGCTGCCGGTCAGGATCCGGGTGGATTCGACGGGGGTTGCTTTCCGGTTGGCTGCGGATTGTAGTGCCGGCGGCGTCTAAGCCGCCCGGGCGCTCTCAAGCGCCGCGGCGAGGTCCGCCGGAAGCGGCGACTCGAAGCTCAGCCGCTTGCCGCTCGTCGGGTGGTCGAAGGCGAGTCGGTGAGCGTGCAGGAACTGCCTGCTGAGCTCGTATTTCTCCTCGCCTCCGTAAATGGAGTCCCCGACCAGAGGGTGGCCGATTGCCGCGAAATGCGCACGTATCTGGTGGGTCCGGCCGGTCTCCAGGCGCGCCTCCAGATAGGTCTCCTCGGCGAGCGGCTCGAGGACCTCGAAGTGGGTCCGCGCTTGGCGCGAGGCGGCGCCGGAGACGGCCATCCTGTGCCGCTGCCGCGTGGCGCGGCCGATCGGCGCGTCGATCGTCCCGGTGCGTGAGGCGATCCTTCCTTGCGCCAGCGCCAGGTAGGCGCGTTCGACCTCGCGGCGTCGCACGGCCGCCTGCAGGGTCGCGTGTGCCTCGTCGCTGCGGGCCACGACGAGCAAGCCGCTCGTGCCCTTGTCGAGGCGGTGCACGATCCCCGGCCGCTCCGGATCGGCGCCGCCGCCGAGCAGGTCGCCGAGCTCGTCGACCAGGGTCGATCCCTGGTGGGACGGCGCCGGGTGGACGACGAGGCCCGCCGGCTTGTCGACCACGGCGAGGGCCTCGTCCTTGTGGACGACGCGCAGCTCGCTCACGGCTCGTGCCGGGCGTAGCTGAGCCCGAGGACGACCACGCCGGCGGTGATCGCGACGTCGGCGAGGTTGAAGGGCGGCCAGGCGAGGACATCGACATAGTCGGTTACCGCGCCGGCACGGATCCGGTCGGCGAGATTGCCGAGCGCGCCCCCGACGAGCAGGCCGGTCGCCACCCACGCCCCCGGGCGGGCCGGATCGCGGGCGAAGAGCACGGCGACGAAGAAGAGCGCGACCGCAGTGAGTGCAATCAGCAGGCCGCCCCCACCGCTCGCCAGGCCGAACGCGATGCCGCGGTTGTGGGCGAGAGTGAGGCTGAGCGGGCCGAACACATCGACGTGCTCGCCAGGAACGAGGTTCGCCTCGACGGCGGCCTTGGCGGCCTGGTCGGCGAGTACGACGCCGCCGCAGAGGGCGGCGGCGAGCCGCCAGCCGCGGCCGCTCACCCGGCGATCAGGCCGACGACGATGGCCTGCAGGACGAAGAGGACGATCACCCCGACGATCGGGCTGAGGTCGATCGCGAAACCACCGCCGCCCAGCGGCGGCAGGAAGCGACGGAAGAGGTTCAGGTACGGGTTGGTCGTCTCGGAGATGAAGTCGAGGACGGCTCGCAGCGCCGGGCTGTAGGGCATGCGTGGGATCCACGAGCTCAACACGTTGAGGAAGATGAGGACGATGTAGACGAGGAAGAGCGCGCTGACGTAGTTGGCGACGTCGTCGCGGGTCAAGGCCAGCGGCAGCAGGACGCCGCTCATCCGCGCATCCGCTCCAGGGAGGCCTCTACCGCCGCCCGGAAGGCCTCTCGCGCCCCTTCCGCCTCCAGCGCTTCCAGCCCCGCTTCGGTGCTGCCACCGGGCGAGGTGACCGAGACTCGAAGGTCGGTGGGCCGCCGGACGCGCATCAGCGCCCCGGTGCCGGCCGCGGCCTCGACGACCAGCCTTTCGGCCAGATCCTCGTCCAGGCCGGCGCTTACGCCGGCGGCTGCGAGCGCCTCGGCGACAAGGGCGAAGTAGGCGGGCGAGCAGCCCATCAGGGCGGTGGCCAGGTCGAACTGGGAGTCGGGCAGCTCGACCACGGTCCCCAGCAGGTTCAGCTTCTCCCGAACATCGGGGTGGAAGCCGCCGGCGACGCAGAGGACGCCCTGCCCCACCTCGACCGCCACGTTCGGCATGATCCGCCCCACCTGAGCGCCGGGAAAGGCCGCTGCGACTTTCTCCAGCGAGGTCGCGCCCAGTATCGAGACGATTGATCGGGCGCCGGCCAGCTCGCTGGCCGCTTGATCGAGCACGCCAGGCTTGACCGCGAGGACGACGGCGTCGGCGCGTTCGGAGAGCTCGGCATTGGACCCGACCGCCTCGCCGCCGAGTTCCTCAGCCAGTTTGCTGGCCTTGGCCTGATCGGCATCGGAGAACAGCATCTGCTCCCAGCTGCCGGCCCAGCCCCTGGCAAGCGCCGCAGCCATATTGCCCGAGCCGCAGAATCCGACAATCATCCTGGCGGAGACTATTCGTGGGAGGGGGTTGGGCGTCCCTCTAAGCGGCTTGTACTTTTTCCGAGCAAGCCATCGCGGCCAGCCTCAAGCTGCGTTCGGAAAAAGTTGAGCGTGAGGGATGCCCAACCCCCTCCCCGCCACCTAAGACTGGTTGAAGAACCCTTTGTCGAGCAGCCGAGCCTTCTCCTCGGCGGAGACCTCGACGTTGCGCGGCGTCAGCAGGAAGATCTTCTCGGCGATCCGTTGCATGCCGCCCTCGAGTGCGTAGGTGAGGCCGGAGCAGAAATCGATCATCCGCTTGGAGAGCTCATGGTCGGTCGTCTGCAGGTTGAGGATGACCGGGACCGAGCGCTTGAACTGATCGGCGACCTGCTGGGCGTCGTTGAAGTTGCGCGGGATGACGAGGTGGACCTTCACGTCGGAGTCCTCGCCGACCGGCCGCAGGACCCGCGTGCGAGTGGC
Organism: Solirubrobacterales bacterium; assembly: GCA_036276735.1. Classification (GTDB taxonomy): domain Bacteria; phylum Actinomycetota; class Thermoleophilia; order Solirubrobacterales; family 70-9; genus VRUE01. The sequence continues at coordinate 99,729 of DASUOH010000002.1, forward strand.
CGAGGCCGGCTCGTCGTCGGCAAATATGTCGTCGATCTCGTCGCGGCGCGAGCGGCGCGACGTAGGGAGGCGCCTGACCTGACCGGACTCGCGGCGGGAGTCAAGGTCTTCTTCGTCGGGACCGAAGTCTTCGTCGTATTCGGGCCCGTGGTCGTGCTCTTCGGCGAGGCCGAAGTAAACCAGGGCTCTATGCCAGCTATCGCGAAGTGCCATGCGTGCGTGTTTCGGCTCTTTCCAGCCGATTCCTCTAGGCAGTGTAGAGAGCCGTTCCGAGGCGAATGATGGTCGCGCCCTCCTCAACGGCGACCCGCCAATCTTGCGAGGTGCCCATCGAGAGCCGCTCCAGACCGTGCTCGGCGGCCAGCTCAGCGAGGCGGGCGAAATGCGACCGTGAGTCCTCCGGATCGGTGCTGAACGGAGGCATCGTCATCAGCCCGACGACCCGGGCCGGACAGCGCTCGATGAATGCGCCCAGCTCGGCCGGCGCTACGCCCCCCTTTCCCTCCTCGCCCGCGACATTGACCTCGACCAGGACCTCGGTCGCGGCGGTCGCGTGGCGGTCCAATTGCTCGCACGCCGAGCTGGTGGCCAGCGAGTGGATCAGCCGGCAGATCGGCACCAGATGCTTGACCTTGCGGCTCTGCAGGTTGCCGATGAAATCCCACTCGAAGGCGTCGCCCCAGCGCTCGTGCTTCGCCGCAAGGTCCTGCTGGCGGTTCTCGCCGACCAGCCGCACGCCCGCCACCGCGAGCGCGCCCATCTCCTCGAGCGCCACGTACTTCGTCGCGGCGAGCAGCTCGACGCCCTCGCCGGCAACCTCACGGACTCGCTCCAGGTTGGCGGCCACCGTCGACGGCTCGATGCCGCGGATCAGGCCGGGCACGCCTATGTCCCTCCGCGGTCGAGCCAGACGACGCCGGCCTGGCGGCGCGGGTCGCCGTCGCGGCGGTGAGAGAAAAAGCGCTCGATTTCGCAACGCGTGCAGAGGTTGGCGCTCTCTACCGCCTCCACTCCCGCCTCGCGCAGCAGCCGCCGCGCCACCTCGGCCAGGTCGAGCATGCGGCCGCCGGCAATCCCTTCGCCGAGCGGCGCAAACGCGTCCAGCACCTCGTCGCCGACCTCGTAGCAGCAGGGCCCGATCCCTGGGCCGACCGCGGCGTGAGTCGCCTCAACGGCGGCCGCCCCCTTGGCGACGATGCCGGCTGCGAGTCCGCGCCAGCCGCAGTGGAGGATCGCGGTGCCGCGCGGGCCCGCGACGGCGACCGGGAGGCAATCGGCGACCTTGACCAGCGCAGCAGCGCCCGACTGGGTGACGACGTGGCCGTCGACTTCCAACACCCCATCGCTCCGCTGTTCCTTTGCCTCGTCATGTCGGGCAAAGGAACAGTCGAATGCCAGCTCGGCGCCGTGGACCTGATGGGAGACCGCTATCCGCTCGACGTCGAGTCCGAGTGCCGCGGCCAGGCGCTCATGGCTCGCTTTTATGTCGCCGGCCGAGCGGGTCGAGAACGCCGCCCGGGCTCCCGGCAGGCGAGCCTCCAGCCACTCGATCCCGTCCGCTTCGCGCCACTCCATCAGTCCTCGCCCTCCTCGCCGGCTGCGGCCAGCGCGGCCGCCAGCTCCTCATCGCGGCCGGCGATCTCGCCGTCGAGCTTGCGCCGTAGCGCCGCGGTCAGGCCGCGGCCGAGCGCCGGGCCCTCCGGCACGCCCGCCGCGATCAGGTCGCCCCCGTCGATCTCCAGCCCCACCGTGTTCCACTCGCTGACGAAGCGGTCCAGCCACTCGGCGCCCATTGCCCTGGCCAGCACCAGCTCGACCGGGCTGTGGCGACGGGCGACGCGCACCGCGGCCGACGGGCGGTCGGGACGAGCTTGCGCCAGCTCCTCCTCCCCGCCGGGTCGACCGGCAGCCGCGGCGAGGACAGCCCGGCTGCGAGGGGCGCGGTCGCGCCAAGGCTGCCGGGCCAGCAGCGCGGCGACCCTGCGAGCAAGCTCGACTCCTCCGGGCCGCAACTCGATCAGACCCCAGGCGCCGAGCAGCTCAAACCCGATCGGCGCGGTCTCTTCGGCCGCCAGGCGCAGCAGCTCCGCCTCCCGTCGCTCGACGGAGACGGTCGAGAGGTCCGTCGTGCGCAACAGCGCCTCGGTCTTCGGCTCGAGCACGAAGCCGAACCGAGCCGCGTAGCGGGCGGCACGCAGCGCTCGGGTCGGATCGTCGACGAAGGAACGCTCGTGCAGGACGCGAAGCTGGCGCAGCTCCAGATCGGCGCGGCCGCTGTGGGGGTCGATCAGCCGCGGTTCCTCGGTCAAGGGCAGCGCCATCGCGTTAACGCTGAAGTCGCGGCGTCCCAGGTCCTCCTCGATGCTCCCTGCCGGCTCGACGTCCGGCAGCGCCCCTGGGCGCTGGTAACTCTCGGTGCGCGCGGTCGCCAGGTCCACCTCGTGCTCGGCCAGTCGTACCTTTGCGGTCGCGAAGCGCTCGTGCTCGACCACCTCGGCGCCCAGGCCTGACGCGAGCGCTGCCGCATCGCCGACGACGACGAGATCCAGGTCGGCACGGCCCTTGCCGAGGAGCAGGTCGCGCACAGCGCCCCCCACGACGTACACAGGGGCCTTGCCCCCCACCCCGCGCACCCGGTCCAGCTCGGGATAGGCACGGCGCAGCGCCTCGCCGAGATTCTCGATCGATACCGCCGCCATCGCTTAGGCGAGCCTATGCCCGAACGGGGATGCCGGCACGCGCCAGGTGCCGCTTGGCGTCCCGGACGCGGAACTCGCCGTAGTGGAAGATCGAGGCGCAGAGGACCGCGTCTGCCCTGCCGTCGTCGATCGCCTCGCTGAGGTGGTCGAGCGTGCCGGCCCCACCGGAGGCGATCACCGGTACGGAGACCGCTTCGGCGACGGCGCGCGTCAGCCCGATGTCGTAGCCGTCGTTGGTGCCGTCGCGGTCCATGCTGGTCAGCAGCACCTCGCCCGCACCGCGCTCAGTCGCCTCCCGGGCCCAGGACACCGCGTCGCGGCCCTCGACCTTCTTGCGGCCGCCGTTCGCGTAGACGCCCCAGCCCTCGGCCTCGCGCTTGGCGTCGATCGCGATCACCACGCACTGAGCGCCGAAGTGGTCGGCCAGCTCGGTCAACAGCTCGGGACGGGCGAGGGCCGAGGAGTTGACCGACACCTTGTCGGCGCCGGCGTCGAGCACAGCCTGCGCGTCCTCGACCGAGCGGATGCCACCGCCGATAGTGAACGGGATGAAGACGTTGTCGGCCGTGCGGCGCGCCAGCTCGACGATCGTGTCGCGCTTTTCGTGCGAGGCGGTGATGTCCAGAAAGACCAGCTCGTCGGCGCCCTCGGCGTCGTAGCGCTCTGCCAACTCGACTGGGTCGCCGGCGTCGCGCAGGCCGACGAAGTTGGTGCCCTTGACGACGCGGCCGGCGTCGACGTCGAGGCAGGGGATGACGCGCTTGAGGGCCATTCTTAGAGGCTAGGGGTTGGTGGCCATCCCGGTAGGACTTCCACTTAACTTTTTCTGAAGACAGTTTTTGGCTGGCCGCGGGCGGCGGCGCAGAAAAAGTACAAGACGTTTCAGCCCTACCGGGATGGCTCCCCCGCGGCCAAAGCGACGATCCCCTCGGCGACGGTGAATTTGCGCTCGTAGAGGGCTCTTCCCACGATTGCTCCCTCTATGTTCGGCGCCTGGAGGCGGGACAGGGTCTCTAGGTGCGAAAGCTCGCCGACGCCGCCCGAGGCGATGAGCTGGGCGTCGGTGGCCGATGCGATTTGTTCGAGCTGGGCGATTGCGGGGCCCTCCATCGTGCCGTCGACCTCGATCGCGGTGCAGAGGAAGCGGGTGACGCCGCGCAAGCCGAGGGCGCGCACGGCCTCGACGACGCTCTCCTCCCCTGCCTCGGTCCAGCCCTCGAGTGCGACGCGGCCGTCGCGGGCATCGACCGAGACGACGACGCGTTTGCCGTACTGGACGAGCATCGCGTCGAGGAAGTCGGGATCACGCAGGGCCGCCGTGCCAATCACGACACGTTCGGCGCCGGCGTCGAGGACCGACTCGACCGCGTCGGCATCCCGCAGGCCGCCGCCGACCTGGATCGGACAGCCGACCCGCGCGATGCTTTCGATCGCGTCGAGGTTGCACGGCTCCCCCGCTTTCGCCCCGTCGAGGTCGACGACGTGGAGGAACTCGGCGCCTTCACCGGCCCAGCGCCTCGCCGCGTCGGCCGGGTCGGCGTCGTAGGCGGTCTCCCGCTCATAGTCGCCCTGCAGCAGCCGGACGGCCTTGCCGCCACGAATGTCGATCGCCGGGTAGAGGATCACGGCCAGCTAGGCCGGCACGGCGGCGCAGACACCGGCGAAGTTCGAGAGCAGGCGCAGGCCGGCGGCGCTCGACTTCTCGGGGTGGAACTGGACGCCGTACACGTTGCCGCGCTCCGCCGCGCAGGCGAAGCGCTCTCCGTAGACGGCGGTGCCGAGCAGGTCCTCGGAGCCGGGCCGAGGCGCGAGCGAGTGGACGAAGTAGAACGGCGTCTCGCTCTCGATCCCCTCGGTCAGCTTCGACTCGCGCTCCCAGCGGACGGGCGCCCAGCCGATGTGCGGGACCTTCAGGTCCGGTGCGGCCAACTCGCCTACCGGCCCCGGCAGCAACCCGAGCCCGGTCGCGCCGCCGAGCTCCTCGGAGGAGTCGAAGAGCAGCTGCAGGCCGAGGCAGATGCCGAGCACCGGCACACCGGCGTCGACCCGGTCGGCGATCAGCTCGTCGAGCTCCAGCTCGCGCACCCGCTCCATCGCCCTCGGGAAGGCGCCGACGCCGGGGAGGATCACTCCGTCGGCGTCGCGGACCGCTCCTGCATCGTTGGTGATCGTCGCCGCGGCGCCGACGTGCTCGAGCGCCTTCTCGACCGAGCGCAGATTGCCCATGCCGTAGTCGAGGATTGCTATCCGCGCGCTCATTGGTTCAGCGTACCCTTGGTCGACGGCACGCCGCTCTCCTCCGGGTCGATCGAGACCGCGGCGCGCAGGGCGCGGGCGAAGGCCTTGAAGCAGGCCTCGATCATGTGGTGCGCGTTGGCGCCGTAGCGAACCGAGACATGCAGGGTGAGCTTGGCGTTGTTCGCCACGGCGCGAAAGAGCTCCTCGGCGAGCTCGGTGTCGAAGCCGGCGATCGAGGTGACGGGCAGGTCGGCCTGGAAGACGCAGAGGGGCCGGCCGGAGACGTCGATCGCGCACTCGGCGAGCGACTCGTCCATCGGCACGACGGCCGACCCGTAGCGGCGGATCCCGGCGCGGTCGCCGAGTGCCTCGTCAAGCGCCTGGCCGAGCACGATCCCGACGTCCTCGACCGTGTGGTGCGCGCCGGTCTGGAGGTCGCCGCTCGCCTCGACCTGCAGGCCGAGCCGGCCGTGGCGGGCGAGCAGGTCGAGCATGTGGTCGAGGAAGCCGACGCCGGTGTTGGCGCTGCTCTCGCCACCGTCGAGGTCCAGCGAGAGGCGGATCTGCGTCTCGGCGGTGCTGCGCTCCCTTGCTGCGGTCCTGGTCATCTCATGCGCCTTCCTCGGTTCGGATCATTGCCGACTCGCCGTGGACCGGGAATCCCTCGGCACGGGCGAGGACGTCGACGTGCGGGGCAAGCTTCGCCGCGGCGTCGGCGGAGACCTGCACCGTTGAGATCTTGCGACGGAACACCGCAGGGCCGAGCGGTCCGGAGAAACGGCCAGCACCGCCGGTCGGCAGCACGTGGTTGGAGCCGGCGACGTAGTCGCCGAACGCGGTCGCACCGTGCGGCCCGGCGAAGACACAGCCGGCGGTGGTCACGCGTTGGGCGAGCGCCTCAGCCGCGCCAACCATCAGCTGCAGGTGCTCGGGCGCAAAGGCGTTGGCGAGCTCCACGGCGGCCTCGAGATCGGGGACGGCGGCGAGCGCCAGGGGCAACTCGTCGACGTCGGCCGAGCCGGCAGCTCGCTCGCAGGCCGCTGCCAGGCGATCGAGCAGGGATCCGTCGGTAGCCGCCGCGAGCAGGGCCCCCCCTCCCCCGTGCTCGGCTTGCGCGCAGAGGTCGAGGGCGGCCCACTCGAGGTTCGTGCGGTCGTCGGCGACGAGCATCAGCTCCGAGGGACCGGCCAGGGAATCGATTCCGACGGCGCCGTACACAGCCCGCTTTGCCTCCCGGACCCAGGCGTTGCCCGGCCCGGCGATCACGTCCACCGCAGCGACGCTCTCGGTGCCGTGGGCCAGGGCGAAGATCGCCTGGGCGCCGCCCATCGCGTAGATCTCGTCGACTTCGCAAAGGGATGCCGCGGCGAGAACGAGCGGTTGGAGGCCGCCATCCGGCCCTGGGGGCGTGGCGAGCGCGACCCGCTCGACCCCGGCGACCTTGGCCGGCACGGCGCACATGACGACGCTCGACGGGTAGGCGGCGCGGCCCCCCGGCGCGTAGATGCCGGCCGAGCCGACCGCGACCTCCCGAACGGCGATCCGCTGGCCCTGCGGCAGCTGCAGCTCGCGGGCGCCTTCGGAGACCTGTGCCTCGGCGACGGTGCGGACGTTCGCGGCGGCGAGCTCGAGTGCCTCGCGCAGCCCTCCGTCGAGATCCGCCAAGGCGCGCTCCGCCAGCTCGCGCTCGACCCGCAGCGAGGTCAGCGGCGCCTCGGTGGCGTCGAAGCGCGCAGTCAGCCGCAGCACAGCCTCGTCGCCCCCCTCGCGCACTTCGCGTTCGATCGGCGCCACGTCGACCGGCGGGCTCGCTTCCACCGTCCAATCGCGCACCGCCGCGGCGGTCAGCGCCGCGCCTTCCCACTCGAAGCGGCGCGGCCTCATCTCGCCGTCGCCTCCCGCAGCTTCTCCATCAGAGCGTCGATCTCGACCGCGCGCAGCTTGTGAGCGACCCGGTTGGCGACGAAGCGGGCGCTGCACTCGACGATCTCCTCGCGCACCTCGAGGTCGTTCTCCTCCAGGGTGCGGCCGGTGGCGACGAGGTCGACGATCCCGTCGGCCAGCCCGACAAGGGGCGCCAGCTCGATCGAGCCCTTCACCTCGATCACCTCGACCTGCCGGCCGGTCGCCTCGAAGTGGCGCTCCGCCACGCGCGGGTACTTGGTCGCAATCCGCATCATGCCCAGCCGCCGCTGCGATTCGCCCAGCTTGGCGTCGTCCTTGCGACCGGCCAGCACCATGCGGCAGCGGCCGTAGCCGAGGTCGAGCAGCTCGTAGACGACCCGGTCGGATTGCTCGAGCAGGACGTCCTTGCCGGTGATGCCGACGTCGGCGGCGCCCGCCTCGACGTAGGTCGGCACGTCGGAGGGCCGCATCGTCACCAGGGTGATCCGCTCGCCGGGGAAGATCAGGGCGCGCGACTCGCCCCGCACCGCGGAGGTGTTGATGCCGACGCGGTCGAGCGCGTCGAGGGTTTCGCCGAGCAGGGCGCCGCGCGGAACCGCCACCTTCAGTGGGCCGTGGGCCACTGCGACGCTCACTGCTCCCCCCTCCGCGACTCCTCCTCGAGCTGGGCGAGGTGGACGCGCTCAAGGTAGAGCGCGAAACCCGCCGCCGGCAGGTCGACGCCAAAGCGGCGCAACAAGCCGTCGTAGCGGCCACCGCCCCCCAGCACATGACCGACCGCGGGGTCATAGACCTCGAGGATGGCGCCGCTGTAGTAGCCGAGGTCGCGCAGGAGGCCAAGGTCGATCTGGACCCGATCCGCGACGCCGCGATCTTCCAGCGCCTCGTAGGTAACGCCGATCCGGGCCGTCGCCCGCTCGACCGCGTCACCCCCCAGCCCGCGAGCCCGCTCGAGCACCTCGCGACCGCCGCGCAGCTGCGAGAGCGCCAGGCAGGTCGCCGCCTGCCCGTCGTCGATGCCGTCCACGTCGCTCAACGCCTCCTCCAGCCCGACCAGGTCGTGTGCCGCGAGGCGCTGCAGAACGCGTTCGCGTGTCTCCTCGTCCTCGACGCCCAGCTCTGAGATCAGCTGACGGTAGAGGTCGGCGTCGCCGAGCCCGATCACGGCGCGGTCGAGGCCAGCCGCGTCAAGCGCCGCCGCCAGCACCTCGACCACCTCGACCGTGCCCTGGGGGGCCGGGGCACCGATCAGCTCGATTCCGGCCTGACCGAACTCGCGCATCTGGCCGCGCTGCGGCCTCACTGCCCGCCAGGCATTGGCCATGTAGCAGAGGCGCAGCGGCGGCTCGGCGTCCGCGTAGCGGCTGCCGGCCAGACGGGCGATCGGCACCGTCATGTCGGTGCGCAGCGCCAGCAGGTCGCCGCGCTCGTCGAAGAAGCGGTAGGCGGTTGCCGCGGCGCGCCGATCTCCTCGAGCCAACACCTCGTCGTACTCGATCGCCGGCGTCGCCACCTGACCGTAGCCGCGCGCCTCGAAAACCTCGAGCAGGGCAAGCTCGAGCTTGCGCAGCTCGCGCATCTCGTCGGGCAGGATGTCCCGAGTGCCGGGTGGGATCGGATGTATCACCCGGAAGACCTTACGAGAGAAGGGCCTGCCGTCCCGCTAAGCGGGAACCTCTGAGGAGACGCGTTCAATGCGCGCGCCGAGCCCACGCAGGCGCTCGTCGATCGCCTCGTATCCGCGGTCAATCTGGCGGATGTTGCCGATCTCCGAGACACCGTCGGCGGCGAGGGCTGCGATGAGCATCGCCATGCCGGCGCGTATGTCGGGGCTCTCGACGCGTTCGCCGTGAAGCCGGCTCGGACCGCTGACGATCGCCCTGTGGGGATCGCAGAGCGTGATCCGAGCGCCCATCGCGACCAGCTTGTCGACGAAGAAGAGGCGGTTCTCGAACATCTTCTCGAAGATCAGGATCTCTCCGTCGGCCTGGGTTGCCAGGGCCAGCGCGATCGAGGTCAGGTCGGCCGGGAAGGCGGGCCATGGGCCGTCCTCGATCTTCGGGATTGCGTCGCCGAGGTCGGACTTGACCCGCAGCCGCTGCTCGGGCGGCACGAGGAGATCGTTGCCTTCGATCTCCGATTCCAGGCCGAGGCGCCGGAACTGGCGGCGGACCATCGTCAGATCGGTGGCGTCGACGTCGCGGATTCGCAGGGCGCCTCCCGTCGCTGCGGCGACTGCCATGAAGCTGCCGACCTCGATGTGGTCGGGCGAGATCGTGTGCTCGGTGCCGCCGAGCCGATCTCGACCGTGAACCGTCATCACGTTCGAGCCGATCCCCTCTACCTCGGCACCCATCTTGCTCAGCAGCCTGGCCAGGTCCTGGACGTGCGGCTCACAGGCGGCGTTGCCGATCGTCGTCGGCCCCGGAGTCAGTGCCGCGGCCATCAAGGCGTTCTCGGTGCCCATCACAGAGGGCTCGTCCATGAAGATCTGGCAGGCGCGGAGGCCTCCGACGGGGGCGGCCAGCTCGATCCACCGGTCGCCCGAGACGCGCGCGCCCAGGTCCGCGAAAGCGTCGAGATGCGCATCGAGGCGGCGGCGACCGATGAAGTCGCCGCCGGGCGGCGGCATCCTCGCCTCGCCGAAGCGCGCGAGCAGCGGGCCCGCCAGCAGGAAGGAGGCGCGGATCTTTTCCGAGAGCTCCTCGTCGACGCTCACATCGGTGACGCCGGCGGCACGGAGGCGCACGCTGTTGTCGCCCACCCAGGCGACGGCAACCCCCAGCCGCTCGAGCAGGGCGATCTGCGCTTCGGTGTCGCGGATCCGCGGCACCCGGTGCAGCAGCAGCTCCTCCTCGGTCAGCAGGCAGGCGGCAAGAATCGGCAGCGCCGCGTTCTTGTTGCCCGCAGCTAGGACCTCTCCGGAGAGGGGCACGCCACCCTCGATTACGAATTTCTCCATCAGGGTGGCTAGGGTAACGACCGCGATGGGACGGAGCGGGAAGATCGCGGTCGGGCTGGTGTTGGTCCTCGCGGTCCTGCTCGGCATCAACGCCCTGGTGACGGGCGCCGAAACGAGGCCGGCGGAGGTGACGCGATCGGACGGCCGCATCCTCGGCCTGCGCGGCGGCGCCCTGCAGGTGGTCGACCGGGGGCCGCGCGACGCCCCGCCGATCGTCCTTCTCCACTGCTTCACCTGCGCGATCGACTGGTGGGATCGGATGATGCCCCGGCTCGAACGCGACCACCGCGTCGTCGCCATCGACCTGCTCGGCCACGGCGGCTCGGAGAAGCCGGAGTCCGGCTACTCGATCGAGAGCCAGGCGGACCTGGTGACCGAAGCGCTCGGCCGGCTCGGCGTGCGTGAGGCGACGGTCGTCGGCCACTCGCTGGGCGGTGCGGTGGCGGTCGCACTGGCGGAACGATCGCCACGGGTAGCGAGCGGCGTGGTCATTATCGACACGACGGCGGGCGGCGAAGCCGATCTCGGCCTGCTCGCCAAGCTCACCTTCACTCCCGTGCTCGGCGAGGCGCTGTGGAGGATCAAGACCGACTTCGCGACGCGCAAGGGCCTGGAGGTTGCCTTCGCTCCCGGCTTCGAGGTGCCCGATGCCTTCGTCGAGGACCTCGAGCGGATGACGTTCACCTCCTACGACTCGGCCGACAGCAGCGACTACAGTGGCTCAAGGTCGCTCGCCACGCGAATGCGGGCGACGGGCAAGCCGCTGCTCGTGATCATGGGCGCCGAGGAGCAGATCATCGACGACCCGCACGCGATGCTCGCCAGATACGCGAGAGAGGCGCCGGGAACGGTCACCGAGCTGATCGCGGGCGCCGGACACTCGCCCAACGTCGAGAAGCCGGGCGAGACCGCGGCTCTGATTCTCGCCTTCGCGAAGCGTAAAACCCCAGCAACATTGGGTAAACGCAGGCATGCGACGCAAGAGGGCTTGCAGAAAACCAGTGCCGTCCGAAAGAATCCGTAGATTCCGAACTCATGTTCGATTCGAGAAAAGAGATCGGGGACCGCGTAGCCGACACGGTTGACCTGGCGATCGACTTCGCAACGCTTGGCGAGTACGGGCTGGAGGAGGTCGAAAGGCGCCCGCTTTCCTGCGAGGCACGGCGCCGCGGCGGCCGGACCCGGAGCACCGGTGCCTGGAACGCTGCGATCGCCCGTTTCGCGACGCAGTCCTAAGCGCCTCGCGGCCCTCCTGGCGCTGCTTGCGGGCGCGACGGTCGTCATCGCGACGGCCCTCAGCTGGCACTTCTCCTCGCGAGTGATCGTGCCCGATCACTCCCACTGGTCGTCGAACGTAGAGATCGTCGCGCTGAGCCCCCACTCGGTCACCCTGGGCCGGACCAGGGTGACTTCGAAGCCGGGTGTCTACGACATCGCCTGGGAGGGCGGCAGCGCCGTGCTGGGCGGTGTCACCGATGCGCGTGAGGAGACGGTGACGCGGCGCCTGTCCGGGGTTCGCGGCTATCTCCTCCCGGGGATGGAGGTCGAGCTCGGTTCTGAGGTCCACAACGGGACCCCCGGGGAAGCGCTGGGGCTCCCCTACCGAGACGTCTCGATCCGTGGAGAGCTGGGACCGTTGCCGGCCTGGCTCGTGCCGGGTCGCTCCAAGACCTGGGCGATCGTCATCCACGGCCATAATGGAGATCGCCAGAACGGCCTCAAGGTCGTGCCGGCCTTGCACCGGCTCGGCCTGCCAGCTCTGCTCGTCTCCTATCGCAACGACCTCGGTGCGCCGGACAGCCCCGACGGCCACCACCACCTTGGCCTCACCGAGTGGCGCGACGTCGACGCCGCGGCCCTGTACGCCCTCCGCAAGGGCGCCCGACGCCTCGTCCTCTTCGGGTTCTCGATGGGTGGGGCGGTTGCCGGCCGCTTCATGGCCGATTCGCCCCGTGCCGACCGGGTGGCGGCCCTCGTCCTCGACGCGCCGGTGGTCGACTGGACCGAGACGCTCGAGTTCAACGCTTCTGAGATGGGGTTGCCGGAGCTTGCCTCGCTGCCGTTGCGCTGGGCGATCGGGGCGCGCGCCGACATCGACTGGGAGGCGCTCGACTACGCCAGCCACCTCGAGGACTTCGAGCTGCCGACCCTCCTCTTCCACGGCTCCGACGATGGCCTGGTGCCGAAGAGCAGCAGCGAGGAGTTGGCTCGAGCGCTCCCAGACCGCGTTACCTATGTCGAGGCGGCAGAGGCCGATCACGTTCAGGCCTGGAACGTGGCTCCAAAGGTGTACGAGCAACGGCTGCGGCGCTTCCTCGAAGACGCTTTGCCCGCACCCGCACCGCAGCGGACCGAAGGGACGGAAACGAAAAAGGGCCGCCCCGACGGGCGGCCCAAGTAAAAAACCGGCGGCGACCTACTCTCCCAGGAGGTTGCCCTCCAAGTACCATCGGCGCTGAGAGGCTTAACTGCTCTGTTCGGAATGGGAAGAGGTGTTTCCCTCTCGCTATGCGCCACCGGAAACATTGCGAAACCGCGCCCCGGTGGAGCTTGAAAACCGCACAAGGCCAAAATGGGTAATAAATCCGTCAAGCCCTCGACCCATTAGTACCGGTCGGCTGAGCATGTCACCACGCTTGCACCGCCGGCCTATCAACCTGGTGGTCTACCAGGGGTCTTACTCCCTCGAAGGGATGGGAGAGCTCATCTCGAGGACGGCTTCCCGCTTAGATGCCTTCAGCGGTTATCCGTTCCGTGCGTAGCTAACCTGCGGTGCCCTTGGCAGGACAACAGATACACCAGCGGCACGTTCATCCCGGTCCTCTCGTACTAGGGATGACTCCTCTCAACTCTCCAACGCCCACAGAAGATAGGGACCGAACTGTCTCACGACGTTCTGAACCCAGCTCGCGTACCGCTTTAATGGGCGAACAGCCCAACCCTTGGGACCTACTCCAGCCCCAGGATGCGACGAGCCGACATCGAGGTGCCAAACCGCTTCGTCGATATGGACTCTTGGAAGCGATAAGCCTGTTATCCCCGGAGTACCTTTTATCCGTTGAGCGACGGCGCTTCCACTTGCAACCGCCGGATCACTAAGCCCAACTTTCGTTCCTGCTCGACCCGTCGGTCTCGCAGTCAAGCTCCCTTGTTGCCTTTACACTCTACGCACGATTTCCAACCGTGCTGAGGGAACCTTTGGGCGCCTCCGTTACGCTTTAGGAGGCGACCGCCCCAGTCAAACTGCCCACCTGACACTGTTCACCGCCCGGATCACGGCACGGTGTTAGAAGCCCAGAGCACCAAGGGTGGTATCTCAAGGGTGACTCCCCGGCGGCCAAAGCCACCGGTTCACAGTCTCCCACCTATCCTGAGCGAGATACCCCAGACTCCAATATCAAGTTGCAGTAAAGGTTCACGGGGTCTTTCCGTCTTTCTGCGGGTACTCGGCATCTTCACCGAGACTTTAATTTCACCGAGCCTCTCGTTGAGACAGCGCCCAACTCGTTGCGCCATTCGTGCAGGTCGGAACTTACCCGACAAGGAATTTCGCTACCTTAGGACCGTTCCTCATTGTTACTACTCCGACCACGAAAGGTCGAAGCGGGTGGCTCATTTCTGACCACCTCTCACGGTCGCCCGTGAGAGCGGACTATCTCATCCCGGATGCTCTCCAGCTACCGGGCTCGGCGTATAGTCTCTGAGGATTCTCTGCATCGTGTAGCGCCTCTTTCCGCCTCCATTCATCTCTTCTCGGAGAGTGAGAATGGCGACGTAGTCCTGGTAAGAGAGGGTTTTTCTCGCCAGGATCCGCGCAACGGCGCGAAACCTAGCGAAGTCCTCAGCCTTCTTGCCTATCAGCGGAAAACGCTCGAAGAACGGGATCACGCGCGCCTGGATCTTCCGGAGGTCGTTGACCTCCAGATACCAGCCGTCGTTACCCGCCTTGCGAATGCTTCCGCATCCAGCGTCTCCTGAAAGAGATCAAGCGGAACTCGATCCTTCTGCGAGACGTTGAAGGCCGCTGAGAGCTTCCACTTCACGGTGTAGTCGCTGCGTCGACGAGCGACAATCATGAAGCTTCCCTCTCCCAGCGCAAACCCGGACAGAAGAAAGCCGACGTCAGTCGGTATCGCTTCGATCCAGAGCCTTTCCTGCTGATTGCCTGCACCCGACACATTTTCACTGTACAGCGACAATCGGACGCGAACGTCCGCTGTACGAGTAGTGCGGGATACTGCACCTTTTTCAGGACAGGCGTTCCAGCATATAGCCGAGTTTTACAACTACCTCGGTCAACTGATAGTTACGGCCGCCGTTTACCGGGGCTTAGCTTCCCTGCTTCGCGCCGAAGCGCTAACAGGTCCGCGTAACCTTCCGGCACCGGGCAGGCGTCAGCCCCTATACGTCGTCTTGCGACTTAGCAGAGGCCTGTGTTTTTGGTAAACAGTCGGTTGGGCCAATTCACTGCGGCCCCCTCGGGCTCCCTCCGTATGGAGTTCACCCTACCGGGGCGTCCCTTCTCCCGAAGTTACGGGACGATTTTGCCGAGTTCCTTAACGAGAGTTAGCTCGCTCACCTCAGTATGTTCTACTTGTCCACCTGTGTCGGTTATCGGTACGGGCACGTAAGTCCTGCCTAGAGGATTTTCTCGGAGGCATGGGATCGGGGACTGGCCGGCGGTCAAGCCAGCTGGCATCGCACCTCGCGTCAAAACGCCGCTGCGGATTTTCCTACAGCGACTAGCTACGTGCTTGCCCCAGGACGACCATCGCCTGGGATCCCTTACCCTTCCCCGTCCCCCCATCGGTCATAACGGACTCGACGTGGTACAGGAATATCAACCTGTTGGCCATCGACTACGCCTTTCGGCCTCGCCTTAGGTCCCGACTAACCCTGAGCAGACGAACTTTACTCAGGAAACCTTGGACAATCGGTGGAGGGGAGTCTCACCCCTCTTTCGTTACTCATGCCGGCATTCTCACTTCCAGCCACTCCACGGAGGCTTACGCATCCGCTTCACGCAACTGGAACGCTCTCCTACCGCGTGCAGAGCCCGCAGGCCTGCACACCCATAGCTTCGGAGACTAGCTTGAGCCCCGTTGAATTCTCCGCGCCCGAACACTTGACCAGTGAGCTGTTACGCACTCTTTCAAGGATGGCTGCTTCTAAGCCAACCTCTTGGTTGTCTCTGCACTCGGACATCGTTCACCACTTAGCTAGTACTTAGGGTCCTTAGCTGATGGTCTGGGTTGTTCCCCTCTCGCGTACGAAGTTTATCCCCCGCACACTGACTCCCGCGCTAACCGTGACGGTCTTCGGAGTTTGCCTGAAGTCGGTAACCTGGTAGGGCCCCTAGTCCAAACAGTGCTCTACGGCCGCCACGCAATTACGCGAGGCTATACCTAAATATATTTCGGAGAGAACCAGATATCTCTGAGCTTGATTAGCCTTTCACTCCGATCCACAGGTCATCCGCCCAGTTTTCAACCTAGGTCGGTTCGGCCCTCCACGAGGTCTTACCCCCGCTTCAGCCTGCCCATGGATAGCTCGCTCAGTTTCGGGTCTACCGCTAGTGACTGTGTCGCCCTATTCAGACTCGCTTTCGCTACGGCTCCACTCATCGCTTAACCTTGCCACTAACGAGTAACTCGCCGGCTCGTGATGCAAAAAGCACGCCGTCACACCCGAAGGTGCTCCGACCACTTGTAGGCTTGCGGTTTCAGGTACTATTTCACTCCCCTTCAGGGGTGCTTTTCACCTTTCCCTCACGGTACTAGTTCACTATCGGTCACCAGGTAGTACTTAGCCTTGGAGGGTGGTCCCCCCAGGTTCAGACCGCGTTTCACGGGTGCGGTCCTACTCAGGAACATCA
>DASUOH010000003.1:0-20779 GCA_036276735.1 Solirubrobacterales bacterium
CGGCCGGACTCGAAGACCATCCGGGCGCCGCGCTCCAACAGCTCTTCGGGGTACTTCCTCGTTCGTGGCATGGCTTGATCGGTTCCCTTCCACCAGGAGGAATCCTGGCTTCGAGGTCTCCGTCAAACCCGGCCTGGCTCACTGGTGACGAGCGGCCCCTACTCAGGGCGTCTTGCAATCGAGACGGATGCTCCCGCAGAATTCTTCAGCTCGATCGTCGCCCTGCTTCATCGCCTTCGCGATGCCACCCCTCCAACGAGCAGCCTCACGACCGTCGACGCCT
Organism: Solirubrobacterales bacterium; assembly: GCA_036276735.1. Lineage (GTDB taxonomy): Bacteria > Actinomycetota > Thermoleophilia > Solirubrobacterales > 70-9 > VRUE01. Next base: position 284 of record DASUOH010000003.1, read on the forward strand.
TCCTGAACGGCTATCGCTGGCTAGTCGATAGACAAGCTCGAAGAGCGGCATCCGCCCTAGCATTCACCGCGCTAAGGGACGCAGCTGACCGCTGCTTGCACGAAAGCCGCTCAGAGCAGCTTCTGACCTGCCCCGATGCCCTCCTAGCGGAGCTGGAGCACCACGACCTGATCGACTGGGCCTGGATGGACTCCGCCGGAAGCAGATACCTCATCCATCCAGCCGCCCGTCTTCTTCTGTGAGTTGGCCCTTTTAGCGGCAGCGTTCACCGATCGGGTAGGGAATCTGGCCAGCCGGGCGCTTGCGGGCCAGGCCAGGTTCGAAGTATCCGCTCGGTGAGATCGGCGCCGCGGGCATCGATCAGCCCCTCGTTCCACTCTTCGCTCTGACACAGCGACTGGTTGATCAGAAGGAGGCTTCGTCTCGAGAGCTCCTCTCGCTTGCTGCCTGCCTCCCCCTCTGCCTGCCACGGCGCGTTGGAGAGGGCCGAGTTGAGCGGCTGGGTCACCAAGGTCAGGTTCCCGAGGCGGTTCACGTGCGCCTCTCAATCTCGGCCGCAAGCTCCGGATCGTCGGCACCATTGACGGGCCAGTGCTGCTGCCAGCTCTTGGGCAGGGCGTGCTCGATGGAGAGGCCGGGCGGCAGGGCGATCGCCTCGGTCTTGGCCGGGTCCCGCATGTCGCGCTCGCAAGCTTCAAGAAGCATCCGGACGCGGGGCTGTCCGATGAATCCGTAGAGATCGCCCTGCTGCAGGCGGCTCCGGATGTCGTCGTCGGACGGCCACACCGCGGTGGCGGCTTGGGGGGAGCGCAGCTCGCGAACGATCGCCTCGTCCGCGCAAGCGGTGTCCTCCCTGATCGCCTTGAGGAGATTGGCCAGGGAGCGGTTGTAGCTTTTCCCGGTGAGTCGCAGGATCGCGCGGCGCACCAGCCAGCTCTCCAGCGCCGCGAGCGCGCGCCGGCGCCGGTCCGGCTCGAGCCCAGAGGTGCGAAAGAGAAAGAGCGCTACCGGCAGCATGGTCGTGATGTCCATGGCTCCCATGCGGGAAAAGAAGAGCCCCTCCAGCGACCCTGGGTCGAAGCTGTCGAAGGAGCGCATGATCCTTGCGTCCTCGCAGAGGCGGGGGATCAACTCCGACGTGGGATAGCTGCCTGGGTTGTGCAGCACGTCTTTCCGGAAGGTGTCGAACAGCTTGTCGGCGCGAACCACCTCCCCGAGTTCCATCGCCAGCCAGTGCATGAGGAACCAGTCGGCCCGAGCGCGCTTCTCCCGCCCCTGGCGCACTTCTTCCAGCCAGTAGTCGTCGCTCTCGAAAGTCGGCTCCCACTCGTGATCATGGAGATCTTCGGCGGGGGCGCTCTCCCGCTCGGCCTGCAGGAAGACCGCGTTCTTGACGAGGTCCAGCGCGCCCAGTCCCGTGCCTCTGGCGTTCAGCGTCTCGAAGATGACCTGAGCGTTGTCGCTCTCGTCAAGGTTGATCGAGACAACGTAGAGGAGCTTTTCCAGGCAAATCTGGAGGGCGCCGAGCCGCTCGACCTGCGCCGCCGCGTCTGCCTCTCCCTCGTCGGTCGCCCATTCGTCGATGCGGTCGCGGAAGAATCGCCAGGCGCCTGGGATTCCGCCCGAGGCGCCCTCAGCGGCACCGCTCTCGAGCGTCGCCAGAAAGTCGTCGCGATCCCGGCGCGAGGGCCAAACCTTGAAGCGCATCTGTCCCTCGACGTTGCGTCCCCGGTTCTCCGTCAGCTCCTGAAGATCGTCTGCAACGGCGTCGGCGTCGCGCTGGCGGGCCACCGCGACGGCCGCCGAGAGGATGATCTGGAGCGTGGTGAGCCGCTACTGGCCGTCGATGACAAGCCGAGGATCGACGGTCCCGACCGGGGAGTGCTCCTGGCTCAGGACGATGGGACCCAGGAAGTGACGATGCCGCACATGAGCCTCGGGGTCGTCGAGGTACCGGTCGGCAGTGTCAGCGACGTCGTCCCAGAGCACGGCCCAGTTCTTCTCCTCGTTCCAAACGTAAGCGCGCTGGTACACAGGCACCTGGAACTGAACGCGCCCGTTGAAGAGATCATAGACCTGCTGAGTAGTCGGCTGCTCCACATCACCAGCCTAATATGCAGCCCCGGTGAGAAGCGATGCCTGCCCTGGGATTTCTGAGGGTTACTCAACCTAGGACGAGTGAGGTTCGACCGCTCCGCAGGCCCCACCCGCCCCCGCTATAGCGGGGGCGGGATTCGAACACGCGACCTTCGGGTTATAAGCCTTGCCTGAGATCGGCTGGGCTACGCAGAGCGGGTGCTGACCGACCCGGCGACCGAGCGCGCTCTGCGCGGGGCCGTCAAGGTTCTGGCCGAAAGCGGACCGGCGCTCCTGCGCGACGTTCTCAGGGCGTCAACGGTGTTCACCGAGGCATTCGAGGCGGCGACGCCCGAGAACTGAAGGGGCTCACGAACCCGCGGGTGTTCGCCGCGGTCGACTTGATGGCGGAAACCGGATGGAGACCATCGTCTCGCCGCCTCGCCTGCTCGATCGTCGGAATGGTCGGACAGTTACCAATACCAAACGAGCATGGCCACGGCTGATAAAACAGTCACCGTGGGGGCAGGGGCAATCGACGAGATACTTCCAGCGGACGTGCTGCTGCGACCGCTGAGGGCCGAGGAGCCCGACCTCGCCGGAAAGTACAAGAAGCTGATCATGATGGATCCCGGTGGCCGGAAGTTTTTGTTCAAGATCTACGGACCGGGGCCGCGAATCTTGGCCGCCAGTGCTGAGATCGCCGCAGCCAGAGTGCGGGCGCTGCTCGAGCCGGAGACGACGATCGAAGTTGCAATGTACGTGTGGGAGACCCGCCTGGGGACCATCCAACCAATGATCGAAGCAACTCCACTGTCCCAACATCAGATCCTCGCCCATCCTGAGCTCGCGGCAGTTGTACTTGCCGAGCACCCAATCGACTGGCTAGTGTCCAATCACGACGGTCACGCCGACCACGTCCTCGCCCGGCCAAACGGTGAGCTTCGATTCGTCGACAAGGCGCAGGCTTTTCTCTACTGGAGCAAGGACGAACTCGCCGCCGACTACCACCCGAACCGGGAGCGTGGCCAGGTGGAACCCGTTTACAACGCGATCTACCGCGAGCGCTCCCTCGACCTCGTGGACCTGGCCCCGCTCGAAGGCCGCCTCGAGCAGATCCAGGCACTCGACAACGACGCGCTCCGGCGGGCGCTAGGGCCCTTTGCAGAGGCGAAGTTCGCGACCGGCGCTCGAGAGGGCTTCCTGAAAGAAGCGATCGCCAGGAAGGTTCAGGCCCCCGAGCGTTTCCGGCGACTGCTGGCGAGGCTTGGAAGGTCACTCGATGGGTGAGGGATCGAATCGGAAGGTCGCCATCGGGGTCACCTTGATCTCGGTCGTCGCTGCTGGCTCCCAACTGCTCGGGATCGATGGCAGCCTGATACTCGGCCTCCTAGTCGTAGTCGCGACGCTGTTCGTGTTCGCGGCCCTCCAGGCCTTCAAGCGCCTGCGCGCGGGGGGCGGACCAAGACATGTTCAGCTAGAAGACAGCCTACGGCGGGAGTTGCCAAACGCCGAACTGTTCGACTGCGTCTTCTCAGCCGGAGACCGGCTGAGGCAGATTCTTCACACCGTCCTTGAGGACGACCACGTTGATCGGCTCAAGAAGGGCCTCCACGTTCGCCTCGTTGTCCGCGCCCGCGACAACGAGTCGATGCTCCGCGTCAACGAGAACCTCGACCGGATGGGCACGATGCTGGCGCCGGTCGGAATCGGCTTCGAGTCGAAGGCCGTCCCCTGGGAGCACTGCATGGTCGAGGGCATCATTTTCAGCGACCGCCGGGCTCTAGTCGGCTTCTACTACCGCAAGGACCATCAGACCTACACCGTCTCCAACCGCCTGCTCGACGTGGACAGGTCACGCAGTGAGGCCGATCGAGTGCTCTACGACGTGCTTCGGCGTACGTTCGGCGCGCTCTGGGACGACGGGGGCAGGTAGTGGGGGTAGACGACATGACATACCTGCTCGACGTTGCCGTGGAGGCGGGGGAAGCCGCTGCCTCGATCCTGCTGGAGAAGTTCACCGACTCTGTCCTACGATCGAGCGCCAAGAGCGACGCAACCGATCTCGTGTCGGAGGCCGATCGAGCAGCGGAAACAACCATTCGCCGCGTCATCCACACCCATCGCCCCATGGACAGCCTAATGGGAGAGGAGAGCGCCGAGGTCCGAGGCACCAGTGATTTGCGCTGGATCATCGACCCGCTGGACGGCACGGAGAACTATCTGCGGGAACTCAACCCATGGTGCACTAGCATCGCCTGCGAGGATGATCGGGGCACCATAGTCGGCGTCGTCGTCGATCCGATGCGGAGCGAGATCTTCACCGCGCTTCGGGGCGCGGGAGTTATCGCCCCAGGAAGCCGGCAGCACGCTGGAAGCTCTGCCCCGAATCGTCTCGAGGAGGCGCTCGTCGTCACCGGCCGGCTTTCCACCCAATCCTCTCGGTCGCTCTTCGACCATGCGGGCAAGGTCCGGAACTTCGGCTGCGTCGCACTGAGCCTGGCCTGGACGGCAGCCGGGCGCTGCGACATCTGCTATTTCGAGAACGAGCGCCTCTCGCGTTGGGACGCCGCCGCAGGGGGGCTCTTGTGTACTGAGGCAGGGCTAAGCGTGGAGTGGCTCAGCCCCCTCCAACCAGGGGCCCCCCCCCGCTTGGTCGTCGGCCCCCCGCACCTGGTCGAGGCGCTTGCCTCCGCCGGCTGGAAGGGCTCGAGGGCATGATGGCGAGGGCCGGAATCAGAGGTGAAATCCAAAACTCGCCGGGACTTCGCGCGGTGCAACCGTCCCCCCCCCCTGAAAAATAGGTCCCTATTGGGTCCCTACTAGCCTCGATCCACCGTTTTCACCCAGCAGGGTGTGATCGGCTGACTTGAGGTAGGTAACAGCGCCAGGGCGGTTCCTCGGAACCGCCCTGGCGCTCCCCCCCGACGTTGCTCGCCTGCGAATCGCAGCGCCGGCGCCTATTCGCGGGTAGGCCGAGAGCGAATCTTTCGTTCCAAGCGTTCGACGATGTCGGCCATCGGCGGATTGATACCCGCCCGGCGTCGCCTCGTCTAGCCTCGGCGGCGACCTGAGGCAGGGTCTGGAATTGTCTCTCCCAGACCTCACCTTGCCCCACACCCGATTTTGCACCCTGTTGTCTATAAGAGAATAAGACGAAAAGCCCCGTATTGCGGGCCTTTCGTCCTATAGCGGGGGCAGGATTCGAACCTGCGACCTTCGGGTTATGAGCGCGCCCCGATGGCTCGGCTGGGCTACGTGGAGCGCGGTTTCAAGCGGTTTTCGCGAGATCGAGATCGGCTGGAATCAGTGGGAATCTGTGGGGCATGTTGCCCCAGTAGGCCGGCTCGAAATCGAACATCCAGGGCGCCGACCTCGCTGTCACGATGGCCCCGCAGTGGAGCCTCAACACCCAGAGCCCGGGCCGATTCGGCGGATGCAGACCGAGCTTGCCTTCCCAATCGTCGGCCGGAACGATCACAAAGCGGCCGAAGACGCCCTGGTCGCGGCACTGGAACACCCGATGCAGTTGCTGACGGACTCGGGCGGCAAGGGCATCGGCGAGGCCCATTTCGTCATTCGCCATCTGATCGCGCGCGCTCTCAGCGACCTGATGGTGGCACTGCACCTTGCGTGCCATGGCTATCTCAGCCAGGCCTACAATGCGATTCGCACCGCCTACGAGACGCAGGACCTGATCGAGCTGATCGTCGCGCACCCCGAGGAAGCAGCGAAGTGGGTCAACACCGAGCAGGGCCACAAGGACTTCGCCCCCGGTGTAGTCCGACAGCGGATCGGCAAGCCGAGCTTCGATGAGATGTACGGGCACTACTCCGAGCTGGCGCACCCTCGGTTTGCAGGGTCTCGCCTGAGCACGTTCGGCAAACGCCACACGGAGACCGGCGAAGTCAAAATCCTCGTGCAGGTCGGGCCGACGATGCTGGACGAGTTTCCCGACTTCTGGTTCCTCATCATGGGCATCGTCCCAACCGCCAGCCGACTGATTCCGTCCTCCGCTGGACTGATCGGAATGGGCGAGGTGACGGAGGCGAGGTGGGACGAGGCCGCCCGAGCCATCGCCGCCGACCTCAAGCGCCTCGCCGAAGCCGTTGAGGATGGGCTCAAGGGCTTCGGCTTTGACGATGTGGAGGGCTTCGCCGCTCGCTTCGACTCGGTAGGCCAGATCATCGACGAGGCAAATGAGCAGTTCCCCGACGACGACTGATTTTCGCTTCGGGGCCTCTGCCCTCAGCGGGCAGCGGTCGGTCGAAGCGATCTACGAATCCGATCGACAGCAAGCGCCGGGGGGCGCGAAGTAGCAGTCTTTCTACGGCCGACCTAGGACACGTAGGCCTTGCGCACCATCGCGGCCGTCCATCGGTTCGTACCGTGGGCCGGGAGGACATTCCTGCGGTTCAGAGTCTCGGCGATCTCGGCGAGGGACTTGCCTTTCGCGAGCAGCGTCCCGATCTGCTTCCGCCGGGTGTAATCCCGCTGGTTGCACTCCGTGTGGGACAGCCGAACGTTCTCGGGCGGAGCTGCCCGCCGGCCGACTTGAGGGTCGGGTAGTGGTCGGGCGAGGGCGCCCACTTGGTGCGCGTCTTCGCAACCGGATCGAATGCGGCTCGACCCTTGTGGTTGTAGCACTGCGGCATCTCGCACTTCAGGTCGAGGAGTTGGCCGCGCTCGGCCATCCGCACGAGGACACCCTTCACGCCGAGCCTGCGGAGCTCGTCCGCGACTGAGCTATCTGCGCCGCCGGCGCCAGCTGCTGTCTTCGCCACCGAGTCACCTTTCTCGTGTAGTCGCCCTATTGCGCTTCCTGCATTCTCCACGTAGAGCGTCGCTTCGGCGACTGACGACATCGCCACCCAAGCCTTCGCCCGTCCAGTATCCCCAGGCGATCCCATCGGAATGTCGCTCTCCTCGACGTAGCTACTGATGTCGCGTGAAAGCGGCGGCGCAACTGCTTCCGGCGCCCCCAGAAGACCAGTCCCTTGCAGCACGAGCCAGCGGCCTTCCCGCGCTACCCTGATTGCAGGGGTTGCATGAGGAGTGGGGCACGAAGCGGTAGGGGAAGCCCATGACTGTCGGGTTCCTACACGGACAGTCCGCTTATGAGATTGATCTGCTGGGTCGGCTGGACTCCGTGGAGCTAGGTTTCAAGCCAAATTCGCGGGATCGAGCTACGTGGAGATCGGCTGGAATCTGTGGGGCACCTTGCCCCATTTCTTGCCCCAGCGAAGGAGTTGGTATACCTGGGTATACTGGACTGCATGGCAAAGGTCATGGTCTCCCTTCCAGACGACCTCCTCGCCGAGGTGGACGCTGAGGCGCGCCGTGGTGGCACGACCCGCAGCGCCGTCATGCGGGATTTCGCCGACGCCGCGCTGCGCCGGCGCCGCGAGAGCCGGGCGGCAGCGATGCGATCGCTGCTCCACGATGTCTCGCCCCATGGCGGCCGCGCCGCGGAGCAGGTGAAGGCAACGCGGCCTGGTCCGTGACGACGCTGCTTCTCGATGCGAGCGTCCTGCTCGCCGCCTTCGACCCCGAGGACGACCATCACGAGTCGGCACGGACCTTGCTGGAGGACGAGAACGCCACCCTCGCGACGCTCGATCTCGCCCGCTATGAGGTCGCAAACGTCGCGGTGCGAGCTTGGCGGACGCCGGAGCTGGTCTCGTCGCTGCTGGCGGTGATCGAGAGGCTCGCCGACGATGGCGGCGTCGTGCCCTCCACGGACACCCTCCTAACGCGGGCAGCTGTGATCGCCGAGCACCACACGATCTCCGTCTATGACGCTGCCTACGCAGCCGCCGTCAGCGATTCCGGACACTCCCTCATCAGCTGCGACGAACGCGATCTAGTCTCGAAGGGCCTTGCGGAACTCCCTGCAAGAGGTAAATAGTGCCAGCAGGAAAGGTTTCCGCTTGCCCTGTCGGCGCCGCTCGACCGTCTTCTCACGAAAGAATGCTTCCGAATGGATCATTTCTTCCATGTTGTTAAGGAAAGCGGCTGATGGCGGTTTCCGACCTAGTACCCCTTCTCGCTGAGGAGCGTGAAGACATCGTTCCCCTGATCGGGGCGGGACTTTGCATCGAGGCGGGTCTTCCAAGCGGCGCAACGCTTGCCGAGGTCTTGCGCGAGAACTCGGACCTCCACCTAGCGGCACCCGAAGGTGATTTCGGCGCCGTCTGTCGAGAGATTGAACGGGTTGCCAGCCTGGCAACGCTGCAGGAGCTAGCCGCAGACGCGATTGGATCGACGGCGGTGGTGCCAACCCCCTCGCTAATGGCGATCGCTGGCTGCCCTTCGGCGCGAGTTCTGACGACCAACTACGACGAAGCGATCGAGCGTTCGGTGGAGGCGATTGGCAAGGAGCCGGTGAGAGTTTCCCTTGACGAAGAGCGGGTCGGGGAGCGCCCACAAGATGGACAAGTCTTCGTCATTCACCTGCACGGCGTCCTGGAGCGTCCGAAGACGATGGTCCTGACCACCACTCAGCGAAGCGCCCTTCTCGATAATGACGTCTACCGTTCGCGGCTGCGTTCACTCCTGCTAGGCAACAGGCTGCTCGCCCTGGGTCTGCGACTCTCGGCTGAAGAGGCACACCTGCGGGTTGAGCTTGGCCGGCTCGGACACCTGCTGGGCGGGCGAGCACCGATCGTTGTCTTGCCTGATAGTGAGATCGACGAAGCTCTTCGGATTCTCGAGGCTGACGGTGCGGTCGAACTTCAACGCTGTAACCCCTCTCAGGACTACTTGGAGGTGCGCCAGTGTGCGCAGCTATTGGCCCCGCGCCAGATCGACCCGACTGAGGTGATCACCGCCCGCGCGACCGGTGTCTCGGCACCGTTCCTTGACCCACCCCTACTTGGGCCTAAGCAGCTCTCTGATGCTGGCAACAACGATCCTGCTGTAACGGTGATGCTGGCCGAATCGCGCCTGGGCCTCGGCTCGCTGGCCGACGTGAGAGAGATGGCGGATGCCCAACGGGCGCTCTTGGTCGGGGCGCCGGGGCGAGGCAAGACGATGGCGCTGCAACGGCTAGGGGAAGAAAACCGAGGCCGAGCCGTGCGCTGTGACCTTCGCAACTTCCGCCCGGTCCCCGAAGCGCCAGAGCGCGGCTTCGCGCGGCTTGCGGCTCGGGAGTGCGAAGCGTTCGACGAGGTGACCCCCGTTCCCTCGAAGGAAGCCCTGCAGGAGGGCAGCTTTGTTTTCCTTCTCGACGGGCTCGAGGAGGCAGCGATCGGAGACCACGCCGCCATCGTCGAGGCGATCCTCTCAGCCATCGAGCGCTGGCCCCAACACTCCTACGTCGTCGCCACTAGGCCGACCTCAGAAGCGCAAAGGCTCCTCGACGCTGGCTTCACCAAGTTCGTCGTCGAAGGTACCGATGGGTGGGGCAACCGCTATCTAAGGGCCTGTGGAATTACTTCTGAGCAGATCGAGCATCTCTATGACGTCGTGCCGACGATCAGGTCCCAGCTTGCGATTCCCCGCTACGCGGCGCGGATCGCCGCAGAACTTCATGAAGAGACCGAAGGGGTCGAGCTCTCCCGCGGCGCCCTAGAGCGACTGACGAGAGGAGAGCGTAAGAACCTTGAGGATGCCGCGCAGCGGCTCGGCGTCGCTCTTGACGAGCTGATGGATTGGGCCTGCCGCTTGGCGGTGATGATCGAGCTGCGCGGCGAGAACAGTGCCGCCGTTGCTGAGATTGCAGCGCTGCCGGGCCCGGAAGGGCAAGACTCCGGCACGGCTTGCGATGAGTTGGTCCAAGCCGCCCTTCTCCAGGACCTCCCTGGTCGTGCCCGCTTCTCGGCACAGGTCAGCCAGGAGGCGCTCTGCGCCGAGGCGATCCTGCGCAGCGAGGATCCTCTTGACGTTCTGAGGGAGGTCGCCATGGCCGAGATCGACGGTGGGTTCGTTTTCCGCGACGACATCGAGCACACCATCGACCTCATTTTCGAGGGCGCCTCCGAGGAGCTGCGCGCGCGACTGCGCGAACTCGATGCGCTGCGCTGGGCGCGAACCCAAGGAGAGGGCGATCCCACGGTCCTCGCTGAGGCAATCGACGTGATCTGGAGCTGGCACCGCGAGATGCGCCTTTGGATCCGATACCGAGGTGATAACCAGCTGCGCGGGCCCGGCGAAGCCCTAAAGGCGCTCCACGATGCGGCGCCTGAGGTGCTTGAGGCACGCCGCGCAGAACTAAACGCGGAGTGCCGCGACGAGGAGCGCACGATCCGCGGTAACGCGATCGAAATGCTCACCCTGATGCCCGCCGACGAAGAAACCGAACCGATCCTGCGTGAGTTGGTCGCCGACCCCGACGACGTTGTCCGTCGGCACGCAGCACATGCGATCGAGGAGTTTGGACTCGCCGGGCTGACCGACGAGCTTTGGGCGGCCTGGGAGGACGAGCATGACGAGCTGGCGTTAGAGGCGCTCGGCCTTGCCCTCGGAGCGCTCTGTGAGGACCAGGAGCTACTCGGCTCTATCTCGCGGCTGCGCAAAAAGCCGAAGGGTTGGCAGCGGATCAGCTACAGGGTTCTGGAGCGCGTCCCCTTGTCGGCCCTGGCAGAGCTCCTCAACTCGGGATCACTCGGCCTCGACGATGCCAAGGAGGTCTTGGACAAGCGGCTTGGGGAGGACGAACCCTTCGGGGACGCCGAGGCAGAAGCACTGGGGGGCATCCTTCTCAGTGGTGGCTGGCGTCTGCACCGGCAGAATCACAGCGAGCGAATCGCGGCGATCGTCGCCGAGCATCCACAGGAGGTCTTGAAGGGAGCGCAGGCCGCTGTAGGAGAGGAAACCGGCTTTCTCGATTTGCTCTGGGCCTCCGACCTCGATCCCGACCTACTTGCCCGCTACGCCGAGGGTCCGCTCGCCGAGCCAATCGAACGGCTCTTGGAGCGGATCGGCTGGCGTGAGGAGGTGCCGGCCACCGACCTCGAGCCACCCGTCGAGGAGGATGAGGAGGAGCGGCCCGAAAACCTGGCCACCTTGCTCTCAAAGGGGGAGATCGATGAGAACAGTGTGCCTTCTGACTTCTGGCTCTTGAAGCTGCCCGAGGAACCCAAGGAGGTGCAGGATCGCTTTCTTGCTTTTGCCGAAGCTTGGTATCCCGACGACGCAGAGGCGACGATCAGGCGTGAGGGCGGTAGGGCGACTGTGACCAACGGCTTTCGGGGTGCTGTTGTCACTTGGGCAGCACTCGACCATCCCACCACCGCTGAGCGCTGGCTGGATATCCTCAGCGCAGGGATAGCGAGGTTCTCCGGGTCCATATCCGACTGGATGTCCCGCAACTGGGATGACGAGTGGTCCGAGCCCGCAGTGGAGCGCATCGGTGCCCTCGATAACCCAACCGACCTCGCCCTTGCGGCGAAGGCAATCCCCAACTGGACCCCCGAGCTTCGCGTCCTCTTCGCCCAGAAGGCCTGCCGTCTCGATGACGATTCGCTCTCGATGACGATCGTGGACCAGCTGCGCGACTTCGATGACGTTGAGCAGTTGCGCGAAATTGCCGATTCCGAGTGCGGAGACTCGACCCGCGAACGCGCAATGGTCGCATTGGCCCATCTTGGCGATGTCGATGCCCAACGGCAGCTGCTCGAAGCGATGCTCAAGAGCGCCGAAAAGGATCCAGCTACCTTCGAGCACCACGAGCCACATTGGTTCAGTTCACTCATTTCGCCCGACCTGATCGAGCTGCTCGGCGAGATACTGCGAGCAACTCATCGCTGCAATGAAGCCTCAATGTTCAGGCGAATCGTCGAGGCGGGAATCCGCCACATCAGCCACGAGAGTTGCTTGACCATCTACGACCGCCTGATCGCAGATCCTGAGCTAGATGGCGGACAGTTCTACTGGTACCAGCGCGAGGCGCTGGCGCGGTCACTAGCCCGGCAGGAGGTATTGGTGCGATTGGAGGAGCGCAGCGACCTGCTTAACACGGTGTTTGTGACAACCGCATCGGATTAATCCCGCACGGCGGGTGTCCCAGCCCATCCAAGCAGCTCCCTGCGCCTACACCGTCGCCAGAAGCGGCGGCTGCGAGCCGACGTCCACGACCACATCCAGCTCATTTACCCACTTCCGCTTTGAGCTGCGCTTGTGGAAACTATCGGCGTGAGCCCGTCGAGCGGACTGCTTGGCGACGGCGCGATCGTAGGTCGGGTCGATGAGACGAGAGAGGGGCGAGAAGACGTCGTCGGCTACCTCGGGCTCTGAGCCCGGTCGATGCATCCACTCCTTTTCTGCCTGGGCGACCGTAAAGGCGTTCAGCTCGGCCGCTGCACGGGGCTTCATTGGAACCCCGATTTCGTCGCTGCAATCGATCCAGTTCATCAGGATCGCAGCGTCGGGCGCGATCGGAACGCGGATCTCCAACATCGTCAGCGGACCCAGTTCTTGACGGGAGAACGGCCGGGTTCGCTCGACGTTCATCGGCCACAGCACAACGGGATGATCGGAGTAGGCGAGTAGCGGGCGGTCGAAGCGCACGACGTGCCAGCGCATCAGCGAGAGGATGCCGGCCACTTTCACCGCGTAGCTCAGCATCGTCATAAAGCGGCTGGTGGGACTGAGGAGAACATCTATGACCTGACTACGGGCGAGATTGACGTCGCCGCCGACAGCGGCCAAGTGCCTCGGCTTGAGATCGCTCGCCTGCGCGCCTTCGAGGACCGAACGCTGTATCTCCTCGTGCTTTGCGAAGAAAGCGGGGCCGCGCATCATCTGCAAGCCGAAGAACTGCGCCAGCGCACCCTTCCGCTCCACGGTAAACGGCTCGCCGGCGACGATCTGCCGTAGGGCCGGGGTCGCTTTGTTCTCGACGTGGGCGAGAGAAGCCTCGATGTCGTCGATCTGGGTGCCGTGCGGACGGGTGCGCCGGTAGTAGGGGCCGCGGGCGCCGACAAGCTTGCTCGACTTCACCTCGCACTCCGAACGCCCCGGCTCGTGGACGGCAACCTGGCGGCCCTCAACCTCCCAGGCCTGCTGATACATCCGCGGCACGATGTGGCCGTTGTCGACCTTCGGGCAGTCGGCGGCGGAGATCATCAGCGCCGGCCGGTCCGGGGTATGGGTCGCTCGGGCGTGCTGGACACGACGGGCCTGCTTGCGCTTCCGCTGGCGATGCTTCATAGGGCGAGGATAGGAAGCGCGTCGGCTTATTCACAGGGACTGCCGGGTCCGAAAATGACCTCTCGCAAGACCTCACCTTGCCCCACAGCTTGCCCCACGGCCGATTTCGCACCTTGTTGTCTGCAAGACAACAAAACTAAAAGCCCCGCATTTGCGGGGCTTTCGTGAAATAGCGGGGGCGGGATTCGAACCCGCGACCTTCGGGTTATGAGCCCGACGAGCTACCTGGCTGCTCCACCCCGCGGCGGTATGGGCATGCTAGCAACGCTCGGCGGGCCTGCAAGGGGTTGTTGGACAGGCGCAGAGACGCTTGCGGGAATTCCGGCTTAGAGTGCCGCGCCCATGGCGGGCGCTTCTAAACGGGTGGCGGTGATCGACGTCGGCAGCAACTCGACGCGGCTGCTGGTCGCCGACGTCGCCGACGGTGCCGTCTCGAAGGTGGAACGGCAGAGCCGCGTGACGCGGCTGGGCCGGGGCGTCGACCTGACCGGGCAGCTCTCTGCCGAGGCGATCGAGGCGACCTGCGAGGCGATCGGCGACTACACGGAGCTGTGCGAGCGGTTCGATGTTGGCGCCACGACGACGATCGCGACCAGCGCCGTCCGCGACGCCTCCAACGGCGACGCCTTCGTCGCCGAGCTGCGGGAGCGCTTCGCCCTCACCGCCCGCGTGCTCGACGGCGCCGAGGAGGCGCGCCTCACCTACCTCGGCGCCACGCACGAGCGACCGCCGACGCAACCGACGCTGGTCATCGACATCGGCGGCGGCTCGACCGAGCTGATCGTCGGCCACGACGGCGGCATCGACTTCGAGCACTCGATGCAGGTCGGAGTCGTCCGCCACACCGAGCGCCACATCTCCGGCGATCCGCCAACCGCGGCGGAGCTCGAGGAGCTTGCCGCCGACGTCCGCGGCTCGATCGAAGCCGCGGTCCCGCCTGAGCAGGCGAACCGGGTCGCGGCCGGGATCGCCGTCGCCGGCACGCCGACCTCGCTAGCAGCGGTCGAGCTCGAGCTGGAGCCCTACGACCCCGAGCGCGTCCATGGCCAGGTCCTCTCGCTGGAGTCGATTCAGCGGCTCCTCTGCCTCTTCGCCTCCCGGCCACTGCACGAGCGGCGGGAGATCGTCGGCCTCCACCCCGACCGGGCGCCGACCATCATCTCCGGCGTCGTCATCCTGGTCGAGGCAATGCGGGCTTTCAAGCTTGCCCGCATCCGCGTCGCCGAGCACGACATCCTCTACGGCGCCGCCTTGCAGGCGGCCGCGGCCAACCCGTGAACCTCGTCGTACTCCAATGCAAGACCCGTCTGTACAGAACGGTTCTCGACCGCGGGCCACTTGGGTAAACGCGTGTCCCTAACCCCGATTACTAAGTAGGCCGCAACTACCTGATTATGAGTAGCGGGGTAGCCGGGTTGTAGACATGTTGGACAGTTCCGCGGATACTCCTCGCATCGGGCACGCGATGGGGATGTTGTCCTATCGGGTACCGAACAAAAGGGCTCGGACGATTGCCGCATTATGGCGCCTCCCGCCGTCTGAGCCCACCAAATAAGCACTGGTCTCCGGAGACGTACCCCTGCCCGTCCCGGGAGACCGCCTGAATCGACCGCCCTAGCCGGCGGTCGATTCTCGTTGGGCGCCCTCCTCGCCCGAAGTCCCGCCCTGAGGGCCTGCGATCAGGCCAGATTCGACTTCCGCGGGTAGACGACCTCGGGGTCGGTGAGGACGTTGACGAGGGTCGGCCGGCCCGATTCGAACGCCCGCTCCAATGCCGGCCGCAGCTGGGAGGGCTCCCGGACCACCGTCCCGTCGCAGCCGAGCGCCTCGACGACCTTCTCGTAGGGAGTCTCTGGCCGCAGCTCGGCCGCTACCGAGTAGCCGTAGAGGAACTTCATCGGATGGTGCTCGAGCGCCCAGATCCCGTTGTTGCCCATCACGCCCACGACGGGCAGGCCGTGACGCGCCAAAGTGTCGAACTCCATTCCGGCGAAACCGAAAGCGCCGTCGCCGAGCAGCAGGCAGACCTGGCGGTCGGGGTGGGCGAGCTTGGCGCCGATCGCCTGGCCGGGACCGGCCCCGAGGCATCCGAACGGGCCAGGGTCCATCCAGCAGCCGGGCTCGAAGGTCTCGACGTAGCGCCCTGCATAGGAGACGAAGTCGCCGCCGTCCCCGACCACGATCGCGTCGCGGTCGAGCACCTCGCCGAGCTCCTTGTAGACGCGGACCGGGTGCAGCGGCGCGCGGCCGTCGTTCAGCTCCCCCTGCTCGGCGGCCCGCTTCTCGGCCTCGATCGACCGCAGCTGCTCCAGCCAGGCGTCGCTACGTCGCGGCGCTCCGGCAACCGCCTCGCCGAGCGCCGCCAGCGTCGCCGCAACGTCGCCGACCAGGTCGACCTCGGGTGCGCGGTTCGCGGTCAGCTCGTTCGGCGCGGCGTCGAGACGGATCAGCTTCGTCTCATCGCCGAAGCTGCCGCCGAAGCCGAGCCGGAAATCGATCGGAACCCCGATCACGACCGCGACGTCGGCCCCCTTGAGGCCCGCTCCGCGCGCCCGGCTGAAGGCCAGGTCGTGGTCGGCCGGCAGGCAGCCGCGCCCGAGTCCGTTGAGGAAGACGGGGACGCCTAGCGCCTCAGCCAGCTCACGCATCTGCCGCTCTCCCCGGCCCCAGTAGAGGCCCGTGCCGGCCATGATCGCCGGCCGCTCCGCACCCCGCAGCAGCTCCGCCGCGCGTTCGACCCCCTCGGCCGCGGTCGCCTCGATCGCCACCCGCCCCGGGACATCCGGCTCGGCCTCGGTGAAGACGACGTCCAGCGGATAGTCGACGAAGGTGGGCCCGCCGGGAGCGCCGAGCGCCAGGTCGAGCGCCGCCGCCGTCCGTGCGGCGATCGCGGCCGGGTCCTTGACCGTCTCGGCCGACTTGACCAGCGGCTCGACGAAAGGAAGGTGGTCGATCTCCTGCAGCGAGCCCGCCCCCCAGCGCATCTCCGGCGCCCGGCCGCCCAGTACGCAGACCGGCGAGCAGTTGGCCTGGGCGCCGGCGATCGCGCTGATCCCGTTCGTCACGCCCGGTCCCGCGGTCAGCGCCGCGACCCCGACCTTTCGCGTCGCCTTCGCGAAGCCCTCAGCGGCGAATACGGCGGTCTGCTCGTGCCGCACGTCGACGATTTCGATCCCCTCGGCCTTACAGCCGTCATAGATCGAGAAGAGATGTCCGCCTGACAGCGTGAACAGATGCGTCACGCCTCGCGACTTCAGGGCTTTGGCTACGAGCCTCCCACCATGGTCCATGGCCGGAGGTTATTTGTAGAGCGGAGCAGGCGGCGGGATAATCGTCGTGCCCGGGTGGCGAAACTGGCAAAAGCGGCGCACTTAAAATGCGCTGCCCCGAAAGGGGCTTGCGGGTTCGAGTCCCGCCCCGGGCACTGGTGCATCTCGCGTGGGTCGGGCGCTCGGCGCTCGTATAAATCCGCACTAAATCTTCCCCGGCCGCAACCCCGGCCTGGCTAAGGTGTCCTTATAGGAGACACGCCTTCCCCTGGGAGATCGCTTGGAGGCATCAGCTCTAACTCACGCCAGTCGCCGCGGGCTTCTCGCCCGGCGCTCGCCCCTGCTCAAGCTGCAGGGCGATCCGCGCCTGATCGCGATGACCCGCAGCGGCGACACCGGCGCCTTCGAGGCGATCGTCGACCGCTACCACGGCCGCCTGCTCGGCTTCTGCCGCCAGATGCTCGGCTCGACCGAGGACGCCGAAGACGTCCTGCAGGAGGTCTTCGTCAACGCGCACCGGGCGATGATGGCTGACGAGCGTGAGATCAACCTGCGGCCGTGGCTCTACCGGATCGCCCGCAACCGCTGCCTCAACCATCTGCGCAAACCGACCGCCGACGCGCAGGAATCGATGGACATGGTGCCGGTCGTCGAGGCCGCCACGACCGCGGAGAAGGTCCACAACCGCGAGGAGTTCCGCCAGTTGCTCGACGACGTCGGCAAGCTGCCCGAGACCCAGCGCTCGGCGCTGCTGCTGCGCGAGATGGATGGGATGTCCTACGAGGAAATCGCCGCCGCGATGGAGACGAGCGTGCCCTCCGTCAAGTCGCTGCTGGTGCGGGCGCGGATCTCGCTCGCCGAGGCGAGCCAGGCGCGGCAGCTGACCTGCGGCGAGGTGCGGCTGGAGCTGGCCGAGGCGGCCGAGGGGCTGCGCAAGGTCTCAGCGCCGGTGCGCCGTCACGTCCGCGACTGCGACGAATGCGCCGACTTCCGCGCCCAGGTCCGCTCCAACGACAAGACTCTCGCCGCGCTCTTCCCCGCCGGACCGCTGATCGCCGTGAAAGCTTTCCTCGCCTCCAAGCTCGGCCTCGGTGGGGCTGGTGGCGCCACCGCCGGTGGCGGCGCCGCAACCGGAGTCGGGGCCGGTGCGACTGCGACCGCGGGTGCTGGCGCCGTCGGCACGGTGGGGACGGTCGGCGCGGCACTGGGCGGAGGCGGCGGCGCTGCTGGACTCGGCGGC
Source organism: Solirubrobacterales bacterium (assembly GCA_036276735.1). Taxonomy (GTDB): domain Bacteria; phylum Actinomycetota; class Thermoleophilia; order Solirubrobacterales; family 70-9; genus VRUE01. The sequence goes on from DASUOH010000003.1 coordinate 18,020, forward strand.
GCGGTCGGCGGCGCAATCGGCTCCAAGGCGGTGGCCGGTGCGCTCACCGCGGCGGCGCTGACCGCCGGCGCGGTCGGCGTCAACGAGGAGATCGTCACGCCGGCGACGGTCCCGCCCAGGACGGCCGCTCCTTTCGTCGACCTCGCCAAGGCGCCGCCGGTCGCCCCCGCGCAGGTGGTCGTCGCAGCTCCCGTGCCTCTCCAACCGGCCGAGGTGGAGCCGGCTCCCACGCCTGAGCCGACTCCGGCACCGCCGCCGGTCGAGGAGATTCCGGCCGAAACCGAGGCCGAGGCGGCCCCGGCCACCGGTGCCACGGAAGCCCCCGCGACGACCCTGGAGGCCGGCGAAGAGCAGGCCAGCGTGGACGGTGGCGGGGTCGGCGTGACCGCCGCAAAACCGCCCGCCGGCGCCGTCGGCGCGCCCGCCGGTGGTGCGACGGTCGTCGTCGTGGTCGGCGGCAGCGGAAGCAGTCCGCCCCCCGCTCAGAGCGCGCCACCGGCCGAAAGCCCGCCACCGCCAAGCGAACCGGCACCTGCACCGGCGCCTGCACCCGCACCCGCTCCCACCCCCGTGCCTGCTCCGACGCCTCCAGTCACCTCCGGCGAAGCCGCCGAAGTCGAAGCACCGGCGCCAGTCGTCGAGTAGCGGCGGCCCTCAGCCCAAGCCGATCACTTTGAGCCGGCGCATCAGGCAGGTCCCCGCGAAGCGGCGCGTGTCGGCCAGCGAGTAGCCAAACAGCTCCCAGTCGTCCCCCTGCGGCGCCCAGGGCGGCGAGAGCACCCCGTCGGCGACCGGCAGCGCCTCCTCCAGGGTGCGCTGGATCGCCGTCTTGTAGCGCTCGTCCTCGTGCGCCTTCTCGCGCAGGAAGACCGAGCCGAAGGCGACGTGGCGGTGCTCGTCGCGGGCGACGTTCTGAAAGCCCTCGACGAAGGCCGGCAGCGTCCCTTCCCGCTCGTTGTAGTCCATGATGAAGTGCTGCCCGGTCAGGGCCAGCATGCCCTCGATGACCATGTGGTAGAGCGTCACCGCCTCGACCAGCGCCTCGGTATCGCCCGGCTCGGCTGAGAGCCGGTCGGTCCGCTGCTTGAGCATCTCGTCGAAGAGGCGGCCGAAGTTCTCGTTGAGGTGCCGCGAGGTCTCGGTCAGCATCTCGGCGAGTCCGTCGGCCTCGAGCACCCCGACCTCGCGGTAGAAGCGCTCGAAGAAGCGGACGTGGCGCGCCTCGTCGGCGATCTGCGTGCAGAGGAAGATCCGCTGCTCCTCGGTCGGCGCCGCGCGCATGATCGGCCCCAGCTCCTCGGCGACCTTCTGCTCGCCGATGAAGAACGACGACAGCCCATACATGCGCTGGAAGCGCTCCTCGGGGCTCATCCGCTCGTGCCAGTCCTCGCGGTCGCGGGAGAAGTCGAGCTCCTGCGTCTGCCACTGCTGGCGCTCCCAGAGCGAGTAGAGCTCCGCGTAACTGAGCAGCTTGATGTCGGCGGTGCGGTCGGCAGCCTCGTTCAGCGCCGGGTCGGCGGTCGCCTGAAAGTCGGCCCGCTCCGTCCTCGGCTGGCCGCCGACACTCATACCGTGTGCGTCTCCCCCGGCTTCAGCAGCACCACCCGCGAGGACGTCTTCGCCTCGACCTCGGACTTGAACGCCTCGGCGTCGGTCTCGATCGCCGGGAAGGTGTCGTAGTGCATCGGCATCACCGTCCGGGCGCCTACGAACTCGGCGGCGACGACGGCGTCGCGGCGGTCCATCGTGTAGTGGCCGCCGATCGGCAGCAGGGCGACGTCGACGTCGCTGCGCTGCGCGATCAGCCTCATGTCGCTGAACAGGCAGGTGTCGCCGGCGTGGTAGACGGTGGTCTCGCCGATCTTGATCACGAGACCGGCCGCGGTGCCCATGACGACGCCGTGCTCGGCGCTGAACGGCTTCTCTTCGGAGCCCGGCGTGGTGTTCGTGTGCCAGGCGGGGACGAGGCTGATGTAGCCCCAGTCGAACTCGACCGTCCCACCCAGGTTCGGATCGCTGACCTTCTCCACGCCCCGCCCTTCCAGCCAGTTGGCGAGCTCGACCATCGCCACGCAGTGGGCGCCGGTGCGCGTCGCGACCGGCACGGCGTCGGCGACGTGGTCGGCGTGCCCGTGGGAGAGCGCGATATGGGTGGGGTTGACCTCCTCGGCGGTGGCGACCGCGCTTGGGTTGTTCGGCGCCAAAAAGGGATCGACGAGTACCGTCGTCTCCCCCTCGCTCAGCTCGAAGCACGAGTGGCCGTGGAACCGGATCTCCATCGTCAGCTCTCTCCTTTCTCGTCCCTGGGGACGTTCATCTCCTCATGCAGGGCCCAACCGACGGCAACCCCGACCATCATGCCCATCCTCGCCTCCTCGGCGAGCAGCGTCCTGACGGCGGCGAGCCGCTCGTCGGGGTCGGGCGCCGTCGCCGCCTTCAGCGTCTGCGCCTCGTGCGGCTCGCCGAACCAACCGCCCTCGGCGAGGGCGCTGGCCAGCACCTTCTGCAGCTTGGGCGCGGCACGGGCGACGACGGTCTCGGCCTCGGCGAAGCGATCGGCGTCCACGAGCCGCTCGACCGCGGCGTCCAGCTCCTCGTCGCTATAGGGCACCCGCTCAGACTAGATGAGTAGTTCCACGGCGTGCCCTGGTCGAACCGCGCCGAAGGGGAGATAGGCAGCGGGGTCGAAGTCGGCGGTGCTCAGTCCTCACCGCCGACCCGAAGGGGGCCACGATGCTCGCCGACCTCGACCTGCTGCTC
>DASUOH010000004.1:0-62874 GCA_036276735.1 Solirubrobacterales bacterium
AATGGCCGACCTCGTCGAGCTGAGAGCGGATCGCGCCGATGCGGCCGTCCATCATGTCGCTGGGAGCGACGGCGTCGGCGCCGGCGGCGGCATGGGAGATCGCGGTCTTGGCGAGCAGCTCGACGGTGATGTCGTTGTCGACCTCGCCGTCGCGGACGAAGCCGCAGTGACCGTGCGAGGTGTACTCGCAGAGGCAGACGTCGGTGATCACGGTCAGGTCCGGGTGCGCCTCCTTCAGCGCCCGCACCGCCATCTGCACGACTCCCTCGCCGTCGTAGGCCCCCGAGCCGGTTTCGTCCTTTTCGGCCGGGACGCCGAAGAGGAGCAGCGCGCCGATCCCGCTGGCGGCGATCTCGGTCGCCTCGGCGACGAGCTCGGAGATCGAGAAGCGCTCGATGCCGGGCATCGAGGGGACCCCCTCGCGCACCCCCTCGCCGGCGACGACGAAGGCGGGCTGGATCAGGTGAGCTGGCGAGAGCGCGGTCTCGCGAACGAGGCCGCGCAGGGTCTCGGTGCGGCGCAGGCGGCGCAGGCGCGTTGCAGGAAACGACATCGGGACGATTGTATGGGGGAGGGATCGGGGGTCATCCGGCGGCGCCCAAGCACCGCCTGCGGCGGTGCTGATGTAGTGCCCTTCGGGCAAGAATCACTCCGCGGTGCCGGGGGGAGGCGCCGGCGGACGACCCCCGATCCCTCTCAGTACCGTTCTCCGCCATGCAGGCGAGGGGGCTAGTCAAGCGGTATGGGGAGCGGGAGGCGCTGCGTGGCATCGACCTCTCGGTTGAAGCTGGGGAAAGGGTCGCGATCATCGGGCCGAACGGAGCGGGCAAGACGACGCTGCTCTCGATCCTGGCCGGAATCGTCCGTCCGGACGGAGGCGAGGTGCGGTCCGCGAACGGCAAGGTCGGCTGGGTGCCCCAGCAGGCGGCGCTCTACAGGCGGCTGACCGTCGAGGAGAACCTGCTCCTGTTCGCGCGGCTCGAGGGACACGAGGACCCGCGCGGCTCGGTCGAGGAGATGCTCGGGCTGACCGGGTTGGCCGAGCGGCGAGGGGAGATCGTCGCCCGCCTCTCAGGCGGAAACCAGCAGCGGATCAACATCGCGGTCGGTCTGCTCGCGCGGCCGAGCGTCCTGCTGCTCGACGAGCCGAGCGTCGGGCTCGACCCGCGCCAGCGCGCTCGCCTCTGGCGCTTCGTCTCCTCGCTTGCCGAGGGTGGTACGACGGTCATCTTCTCGACCCATGACATCCAGGAGGCCGAGCGCTACGGCCGGCGCCTGCTGGTCCTAGCCGACGGCGACGGGCTCTTCGACGGGACGGCCGAGGAGCTGCGCGCCGCGGTGCGCAGCGAGGCTCCCGAGGCGGCCAGCAGCGACTTCGAGACCGCCTTCGTCGCCTTCCTCCAGCACCGGGGCCACTGATCGTGCGCTGGCTGCTGCTCAAGGATCTGCAGATCCTGCGGCGATCGCCGCTGCAAGCGGCGCTGCTCATCGTCTATCCGATCTTGATCGCTCTGCTGGTCGGCTTCGCCATCTCCCGCGACCCCGACAAACCGCGGGTCGCCTTCCTCAACGAAGTGCCGGAGGGTTCTCGGATCGCCGTCGGGGAAGGCGAGCTGCCCGCGGTCGGCGTCGAGGACCGGGTCTGCGCGGCGGTCGAGTGCGTTCGCGTGTCCAACCGCGACGAGGCGATCGAGGAGGTGCAATCCGGCGAGGTGCTGGCGGCGCTGATCCTGCCCGCCGACCTGGTCGACCGGCTCAACTCGCTCGCCACCCTCAACCCCGAGACGCCGAAAGTCGAGGTGATCGTCAACGAGGAGGACCCGGTCAAGGCGCGCGTCGTCGACGACCGGATCGACTCACTGCTGGCCCAGGCGAACCTCGTCGCGGCACGGCGGATCGCCGCCGAAGGCGGCCGGTACCTGGGGCTGCTCGTCGACGGCGGCAGCTTCGAGGTCCTCGGCCAGTCCATCGAGATCCTCGGGCTGCGCAGGACCGCGTCGATCCTCGAAGCGGTGCAGCCCGCGCTGCCCGCCGGGCCGCTGCGCGACTCACTCGACGAGGTGATCCGGTTCGCCAGCTTGTCTCGCGACAACCTCGACGTCGCGCAACCGCTGATCGACCGCCTCGCCCAGCCAATCGCGGTCGACAAGCAGGTAATCAGCGAGCCGACGCCGCCGCTCGACGTCTTCGCGATCGCCGTTGCGGCGACCCTGACCCTGGCCTTCGTCACCGTGCTGCTGGTCGCCGGGTCACTGGCTTTGGAGCGGGAGGAGAACGCCTTTCCGAGGCTGACCCGGGGGCTCGTCTCCGGTTCGGCGCTGCTGGCCGAGAAGATCGGGCTTGGGGTCATCGTCGGACTTGTGATCACCCTGGTGATGCTGGTCGGAGTCGAGCCCTTCGTCTCGCTCGACTGGAGCCGGGCCGGCCTGTGGCTCCTCGCGATCGCCGCCGCAGGTGCGGCGCTGGCGGCGGCCGGTGCTGCTCTGGGTGCCGTGGCCCGAGACGTGCGCGCCGTCTCGCTGCTCGCCTTCATGGTGACCCTGCCGGTTGCGTTGCTCTCGCTCGTTCCATCGGGCGCGGTCGGCGGCGGCGTCTACGACCTGATCCGCGTGGTGACGGCGCTCTTCCCGTTCCGGCCCGGCCTCGACGCGATCGGGGCCGCGCTCGACCCGGCTGGCGACTCGCTCGTCGCACCGCTCGCCCACCTCGCCGTCCTGCTCGTCGCCTATACCGCGATAGCCCGGCTGGCGCTACGGCGCTTCGCCGCGGTCTAAGCCACCGGCGTCGCGGACCCACTGCTGGATCTGCGGCTGGGTCATCTCCCGGAAGCGGCGATCCTCGGCCTCTATCTCGGCCAAGGCGACCTCGTGGCCGTCGATCAACAGGGCACCGTGCTTGCTCAGGTAGACGTTCAGCTCGGCCGGCGCGGCCCCTTTTTCGAGCGTGCACGAGGGTCGGTCGAAACGGGCCAGGTCGTAGTTCGGCTCGGTCGCCGATACGAGCTCGAGCTGTTCGCTGGTCAGGAAGGCGACGAAGGCGTTCACCTCAGTGCCGGGACTGCGGGCCAGCGTCGCGGGGATCGCGCCGTACGGCGAGACGTGCGCGGAGTAGACGACGTCGAAGTCACGCAGCGTCGTGCGCCTGACCGGAACCGGATCGGGGGCCGCGGCGAGCTTGCGCGACAGCACTTCAGGTGACGCGTTGGAGCCGTAGGCGAGAAGCGCAACCCGCTCGGCCAGGTCCACCTTCGCCGACTCGATCGCGACCGCCTCACCGTCGACGAGCGCGTAAGAGCTGGACGGAATCCCGTAGGGATAGTCGAGGGCGCGCACCGCGGATAGGGTCTCACGACCATGAAGGTGCTCTTCATCGGGGACGTGGTCGGGGGGCCGGGGCGGCGCGGGCTGGCGGCGGCGATGCCTGGCCTGCGCGAGCGCTACGGGCCCGACCTGATCGTCGTCAACGGCGAGAACTCGGCCGGTGGCATGGGAATTACCGAGAAGACGGCGCGGGCGATCTTCGAATGCGGCGCCGACGTGATCACCACCGGGAACCACGTCTACCGCCACCGCGAGGCCTACGACTTCCTCGACCGCGAGGAGCGGGTGATCAGGCCCGCCAACTACCCGCACGCGAACCCGGGACGGGGCCACGTCGTGGTCGAGGTCGCAGGCAAGCGCGTCGGCGTGATCAACCTGAGCGGGGCGGTCGGCCTCCAGGTCGCGCGCTCTCCGTTCCACGAGGTCGACGCGATCCTCGAGCGCATCGACGCCGACTGCGCGATCGTCGACTTCCACGCCGAAGTGAGCAGCGAGAAGGTCGCGATGGGTTGGCACCTCGACGGCCGCGTCGCAGCGGTGCTCGGCACCCACACCCACGTGCCGACCGCCGACGCCCGCGTGCTGCCCGGCGGCACCGCCCATATCTCCGACGTCGGCATGACCGGCTCACGCACCAGCGTGCTCGGCGTGAAGCCCGAGCAGATCCTGCAGAGGTTCATCACCCAAATGCCGATCCGCTTCGAGACGGCGGAGGAGGACGTCTGGGTGATGGGGGCCGTGGTCGAGGTCAACGAGCGGGGGCTCGCCAGGTCGATCGAGCCGGTGATGGTTCCGGCGCCCCCGTTGCCATAGCGAGGACCAGCGGAGTCAGGATTCGCCGGTATCCGCCATCACGGGCAGGAAAGCCTCGATGACCCCCTTGTTGGGGACGTAACCGCCTTGGGCTCGACGGACGAGGCCCATCTTGACGACAGCGTTGATGTCCCTGCTCAGCGTCTTGTCGGTCTTGCCGTGATACATCTCGACCAGGCCGGTGCTGAGCCGGGGCAGTTCCGACTTGAGCAACGGCCGGTCGAGCTCGGACATCTCGAGCACGAGTTGGCGCTGCCGCACGCGAGCTTGGCTGTTGGTTCGCCCGAACTGCTGGTAGACGTATTGCTCCCAGCGGTCGGCGAATTGCTGCTCGCGGATCTTGCCGAGCTGTTCCCGCAGGCCATCTACGAAGCCCTGCAATGCGTATAGGACGAAGGGCAGCACATCCCCTCCGCTTTTGCTCGCCAGGCGAAGCTGCCTGTAGTACTCGGTTCGAGTCTGGTTGTAGTGATTGCTCAGAAGATGGGTGGCTGGCGTTGGTACGCCCGCCTCCAAGAGAATGCGCAGCTCCATCACGCGTGCGGTACGACCATTCCCATCTCCGAAGGGGTGTATCCAGGCGATATAGAGATGCGCGATGATCGCCTTGACGAGAGCCATGGGCTTGGCCCAACCCGGTCCCATCGGACTGAAGTCAGGCCCGTTCAGCCAGTCTGAAAGCCGGTCGAGAAGATATTCACAATCCTCGCGTGGCGCTCCGGCATAACTGCCCACGCCAACCGCATGCGTAGAGATTTGACCGGGCACAACTCCTTCTTCCAGCTCCAGATCTTTCAGGATCAGCCGGTTGTAGTTCTCAATCGTCGCTCTGGACATCGGGGGGGCTGCGCCCGCGACGAGCTCGTCCCTTATCTGGTTATAAGCAGCGATGATGTTGTCTATCTCACGGCCTAGGTACTCCCGCGAAGGAGGAAGCTCGAGATCGCCCTCGATTCGCCTTCGCGCCTCCTCCTCCGAAAGCGTGTTGCCCTCAATTGCCGTGGTCGCTAAGACACCCTTGGTCAGGTACACGTTGTGCATCTCGCGGGCGACGTCGGGATTGAGGAGCGACCCCGCTATGTGAGCGATCTTGGAGCGCGCCTCCCCCAACAGCATCCACAGCTCCGCCGGGGCACTGCGCAGGTCAACTCGGAAATCGATCCAGGGATGAGTTTCCTCGTAAGTCCGCCCAACCGTCGGGAGCAGCGTCTGTCGAATAGCCATCTCTTACCCCATTATAGTGAGCCGAGCGGATTTCAGTCCCTATTTTGTCCAAAAAGATGTCCGCAGAGCTATAGCCCGAAGTGCTCGAGCACGACCGGTGCCACGTCGCGCAGCGCCCACTGCTCACGCTCGTCCGCAGCCTGCGGACCGCAGCCGACGAAGAGCAGCGGCGCGAGCGAGTCGTCGCGATGCAGGGCGCCGTGGCTGCCACCGCCGGCGTGGCTAACCCCGCCCCAGTCGACGGTCTCGTAGCCCGACGCCAGGGAGAGGACGAAGTCGCCGCCGCCCGGCGAGGCGAGCGCCGACCAGACCCTGGCGAGCGCATCCGGGTACTCGTCGCTGTGGAAGCGACCGTCGGCGCAGCTGGCGGCCAGCGCCGCCTGCTCGCCGTCGACCTCCCAGCCGGCACCGCGCGCGTCGCGCACGGAGCTCCCGGGTCGAAAGCGCAGGCGTCCGCGCCGCCCCTCGACCACCGCCATCTGCCCTTCCCGCCAACAGACCAGGTCGACGCCTTCGGTCTCGACGAGACGTTTGCGCAGCTCGTCGCGGTCGGCACGCGGCCCCTCCCCCGGCAGCAGGTAGACGTGGGCGGCGCGGCCGGTCGGGCTGACCGCCAGCTGGGCCAGCTCGGGCCGGTCGTCAGAAGGCCGCAACACGTCCCACTCGCGGGCCAGCAGCTCGGCGAGCGGCAGGCCGCGCTTGACCGGAGACTGGGCGTGGTCGGCGACAAGAATCACGGCGTGAGCGTCGAGGAAGCGGTCGAGTCCGCCGCAGGCGTCGACCAGCTTGGCGAAGCAGCCGTCGGCCTTGGCGATCGACTCGACGCTCGCCTCGGGGCCGTGGCGGTGCGAGTAGCTGTCGTTGTCGGGCAGCGAGAGGAGCAGGAAGTCGAAGCCGTCGGCCTTCGCCAGCTCGGCCGCACAGCAGGCGGCGTACTCGTCGCGGTTGCCGGGGATCGAAGTCGACTGGCAGGGCACCTCGCGACTGGCGTAGAGATCGCCGTAGAAAAGCTCGGTCGGGCCCCAGGTGTGGTGGCGGAAATGCAGCCTGGTCGTGTCGATGGCGCGGCGGACCAGGCCCTCCAGGCTGACCTGATGGCGGTGCCGGCCGCGGTAGATGAGGAACGGCGTACAGGCGGTCCGTAGGCCGGCGTCGTCGAGCCGCTCGAAGAGGGTCTCGACGTCCGGGTTGAGGTGGGCGAGGTTCATGTTGTAGACGAGGTCGTAGAGCGCCCGGAAGACGCCTACGCTGCGGGTCGCGTCGAGTGAGGAGCCGTACTCCACGTAGCGCCGCTCGAGTCGGTGGTACCAGTTCATGCCGCTGATCCAGTGTCGGTCGGCGGCGACCCCGGTGACCATCTCGGCGCAGGCGACCGGCGTTACCGACGGGAAGCTCGAGACGCAGTCGGGCACCAGCACTCCGCGCTCGAGCAGGGCGGCGAAGGTCGGCGCCCTTCCCTCCCGCACCGCACGTTCCAGCATGTCGGTGCGAAGCGAGTCGACGTAGGTGAGGACCAGCTTCTTCGGGCGCCCGGACATCGAGCGCGAATGATGAACCGTCGCCGTCGGGAGCAGGGGGCCTAGCGCAGGACGCGCAGGCCGGCGTGCTTGCGTCGAGCGCGACGGTGGCGGGAGACGCCGAGCCAGACGAGGCCGGCGAGGACCAGCAGGGTGAGCGGCTCGAGCAGGACGGCGAGCGCAGTGACGACGAGTGCCGCCAGCGAGATGAGAAATGCGAGGGCGCCGCCACCACTGCCCTCGCGGCGGCTGGCGCCGCCCACCACGTCGCTGATCACGACGCAGGCGACCGCGGCCCCGAGCAGACAGGAGATTGCGGCGAGAATGGTGCTGAGGTCGGCGGTGTCAGCGAGCAGGAAGCCGGCGATAAAGCCGATCACGGCGGCGAGCAGGGTCATCCTGCCGCGGGCCGAGCCATGCGTGCCGGTGGTCCCGGCCAGCATCCCGACCGCAATGCCTATGCCGAGTACGAGGCCGACCCCTTCGAGAAAGTCCACGTCGAAAACCTACACTTCAGCGATGGTTGAGCCGCCCCACCGGCGTCGCGCCCACACGCGCACCCGGGACCTCGAGCGCTACGCCGGCCTCTTCGCCGAGCGGACCAGCGTGATGCGCTCCTCGGCGATGCGCGACCTGATGGCGATCACGGCGCGCCCGGAGGTGATCTCGCTGGCGGGCGGCCTCCCCGACACGTCAACCTTCCCGGCCGGCACCTTCGCGGCGCAGATGACCAAGATCGCCCAGGAGTCCACGGCCGAGGCGCTTCAGTACGGACCGACCGAGGGCTTTGAGGAGACCGTCGACTGCATCGTCGAGGTGATGGGAGCCGAGGGCATGCTGCCCGACCCCGACGACGTGATCGTCACGACCGGCGGCCAGCAGGCGATCGACCTGATCTGCAAGACGCTGGTCGACCCGGGCGACGTGGTCGTCTGCGAGGCACCCACCTACCCGGGCGCCGTGCCGGTCTTCTGCAGCTACCAGGCCGAGGTGGTCCAGATCGACTGCGACGAGGAAGGGATGCGCATCGAGGATCTCGAAGCGGTGCTGGCGAAACTGGACGCCGAGGGACGGCGGCCCAAATTCGTCTACTCGGTACCGAGCTTTCAGAATCCAGCCGGGGTGACGCTCTCGCTGGAGCGGCGGCGGCGGCTGGTCGAGCTGGCGCGGCAGCGCGAGCTGCTCGTCGTCGAGGACAACCCCTACGGGCTGCTGCGCTTCGGCGGCGAGCCGCTGCCGCCGCTCTACCAGCTCGACGGTGGCGACTTCGTCATCTACGTCGGCACCTTCTCGAAGATCCTTTCGCCGGGGATCCGCCTCGGCTGGGCGGTGGCGCCGCCGCCGGTGATGGAGAAGATCGTCCTCGGCAAGCAGGCGGCCGACCTCTGCACCTCGACCCTGACCCAGCACTTCGTCCGCGAGTACTTCGCCGAAGGGCGCTGGCAGGAGTACGTCGCCAGCCTGGTCGAGATCTACCGCGAGCGGCGCGACGTCATGGTCGCCGCCCTGAGCGAGCACTTTCCCGCCGAGGCGACCTGGACCGAGCCGGAGGGCGGCCTCTTCATCTGGGCGACCCTGCCCGAGTACATCGACACGGGGGACCTGCTCGCCAAGGCGCTGCGCGAGGACGTCGCCTTCGTGCCGGGGCAGGCGGCCTACGCCGACGAGAGCCGCGGGCGCAGCTCGATGCGGCTCAACTTCTCGGGGGTCGACAGCGGCGAGATTCGTGAGGGCGTCCGCCGTATCGGGGCAGCGATCGCCGAGCAGGTCGAGCTTTACGAGGCGCTGACCGGAGAGCGCGCGCATATGCCCGGAGGCGAAGCCGGAGACACGGGAGGAATTGATTCGCGGCCGAGTCCGTCCCCGTCGCAGCCTGATTCTTCGGGGGCGGACTCGGTCGTATTGCCTTTCCGTCGCGCGAGTGAGGGATCGGGGTGAAGGTCGCGGTGCTGAAGGGGGGCAGGTCGCTGGAGCGCGGCGTCTCGCTCCGCTCGGCGGCAAGGGTCGAGGACGCCCTGGAGCGGCTCGGCCAGGAGGCGGTCGCCATCGACGCCGACAAGGCGCTGGTGAAGCGGTTGAGCGAAGTGGCCCCCGACGTGGCATTCGTCGCGATGCATGGTCCCGGCGGCGAGGACGGGACGGCGCAGGAGCTGCTCGAGCTGCTCGGCATCCCCTTCACCGGTCCGGGCGTGGCGGCGTGCGGTCGCTGCATGGACAAGGTCGTCGCGAAGCGGGCGCTGCGCGCCGCCGGTGTGCCGACGCCGGACTGGTTCGCCTTCAACGCGACGGCGTTCCGGGAGCTCGGCGCAGCTGACGCGCTCGGCGCGCTCGAGCAGCGGCTCGGCTTCCCGCTCGTGGTCAAGCCGAGTCGCGGCGGCTCGGCGCTGGGCGTCAGGTTCGCGGCGGGCGCGGCCGAGGTGCCGGCGGCCCTCGTCTCGGCCTTCAGCTACGACGACCGGGTGCTGTTGGAGCGCTTCGTCGAGGGTCGTGAGCTCGCTGTCAGCGTGCTCGGCTCCGAGCCGCTCCCCGTCGTCGAGGCGATCCCGGCCGGTGGCGACCGCTACGACTTCGAGGCGCGCTATGAGATCGGCCGCACCGAGTTCGTCTGTCCCGCTCAGCTCGAGGCGGGAGAGGCGGAGGCGGTCACCGCCACCGCCCTGGCGGCTTACGAGGCGCTCGGCTGCTCGGGCTTCTCGCGGGTTGATCTGATCCTCGGAGCGGGCGGTCCCGAGGTGCTCGAGGTCAACGCCATCCCCGGGCTGACCGACACCAGCCTCCTCCCCCAGGCGGCGGAGGCGGCAGGGATCTCGTTCGAGCAGTTGGTGGAACGGATCCTCGAGCTGGCGCTGCAGCCGGCTGCAGCCTGATCGGCCGGGCCTCTACTGGTCTCCCTGGGCGAAGTCCTCGGGAGAGACCTCGTCGAGGAACTCCTTGAACTTGTCGACGACCTCCTCGGTGTCCTCGACTTCGTGCTCGAACTCGATCGCCGACTCCTCGATGACCTCCTCGGAGGCGAAGATCGGTGCCGAGACACGCACGGCGAGAGCGAGGGCGTCCGAGGGGCGCGAGTCGATCTCCATCTCGGAGCCGTCGATCGAGACGGTGATCGAGGCGTAGAACGTGTTGTCGCGCAGCTCGGTGACCGCCACCCGCTCGCACTTGGCGTCGAGCTGCTCGAGCACGTCGGAGAGCAGGTCATGGGTCATCGGCCGCGGCGTCGAGGCGCCCTGCAGCTTCATCAAGATCGCCGCCGCCTCGGGGTGCCCGATCCAGATCGGCAGGAACCGGTTGCCGTCGACCGTTTTCAGCAACACGATCGGCTGCTTGCCGACCATGTCGAAGCTGACCCCGTAGATCTGCATTTGCTGCAAAGTTCGCTCCGCTTCGAGGTGGAAGGGCGATTATAGGTCGGCCCTACGCCTACCCGACGGAACCGGCGCGCAGTCGCGGCAGTGGGCGATCCTGGATTCGAACCAGGGACCTCGTCCTTATCAGAGACGCGCTCTAACCAACTGAGCTAATCGCCCGAGGTGCTGGCGATGATAGCGGCAGGTCGCGGCGCTCGTGGTGGCTCAGCCGGCGAGGCGGCGGGCCAGCTCGCGCGCTCCCTCGAGATCCTCAAAGCGCAGCTCGACCGCGATCCCGCTGCCCCGTGGGCGGACCGCAACCTCGTGGCCCAAGGCGGACTCGAGCTGGTCTTCAGCCTCGCGCAGCGCGGCGCGCTCCTCGGCCCCGATCCCACTCCGCTGCGGCGAACGTTTCTTTGGCTGGCTGGCCAGCTTAGCCCTGTCCTCCATTTCGCGGACCGACCAACCGCCGCGCACGGCGTCGCGAGCGAGGCGGCGGCGCACGTCATTGCCCTCCGCGGCCAACAGCGCCCTCCCGTGGCCCTCGCTCAGCTCGCCCGACTCGAGCAGCTCGAGCGCCTCATCGGGCAGGTCGAGGAGCCGGATCAGGTTGGAGACGGCGGGGCGGCTGCGCCCGATCCGGCGGGCCAGCTCCTCTTTCGAGAGGCCGAGATCCTCGACCAGTGCGGCACAGGCCTTCGCCTCCTCGACCGGGTTCAGGTCCTCGCGGACCATGTTCTCGATCAGGGCCACCTCGAGCCGCTCGGCCAGCTCGGAGTCGCGGACGATCGCCGGCACCTTGTCGAGGCCGGCCTGCTGGGCGGCACGCCAGCGACGCTCCCCGGCAATCAGCTCGTAGCTGCCGTCGGGGAGGGGGCGGACGAGCAGCGGCTGCACGACGCCGCTCGCCTCGATTGATGCGGCGAGGGCAGCGAGGGCATCGGGATCGAAGCGCGTCCGCGGCTGCTTGGGGTTCGGCTTGACTAACGCGACGGGGAGCTCGCGCAGCTCACCCATGTCGGCGTTGCTGCGCTCGGGCAAGATCGCGGCGAGGCCGCGGCCCATGCCGCGCCTGTTCCCGGCGCCGGTCGCCAGGCCGGCCTTAGCCACGGGCGCCGAGCTCCTCGGCCAGCGCGCGGTAGGCGTCGGAGCCGCGTGATCGGGGTGCGTGCTCGGTCACCGGGAGACCGTAGCTGGGCGCCTCGGCGACGCGGACGCTGCGGGGTATGACCGTGTCGAAGACCATCTCGGGAAAGTGCTCGCGCAGCTCGCGCTCCACGTCCTGCGCCAGCCGCGTTCGCTCGTCGTGCATAGTGATCAACAGACCCGACACGTTCAGCGCCGGGTTGAGCTCGCGGCGGATCGCGCTCAGCGTGTCGAGAAATTGAACGAGTCCCTCGAGCGCCAGGTACTCGGCCTGCACCGGCACGATCACCCGGTCGGCGGCGACCAGCGCGTTGACGCTGACGGGGCCCAGGGTCGGCGGGCAGTCGAGCATCGTGAAGGCGAACCGCTCGCGCACCGGGCCGAGCCCATCGCGCAGGCGCGTCTCGGACCCTTCGACCCGCGGCAGCTCAACCGCGGCGCCCGCCAGATCGACGTTGGCTGGAACCAGCCAGAGGTTGTCGGGACCGGCGGGGCGGGCAGCCTCGGCGACTGACACCTCTCCAACCAGGCAATCGTAGGAAGAGGGGTCCATGTCGCGGTCCCCGCCGAGCGCGACGGTTGCGTTGCACTGCGGGTCGAGGTCGACGAGCAGGGTCTGGGCGCCGCCGCTGGCCACGCATGCTGCGAGGTTGACGGCGGTCGTCGTCTTGCCGACGCCGCCCTTCTGATTTGCAACCGCGTAGACGAGGCCCATCGCGCCGCAGACTAGGAGGTTTTAACCGCGAGGGCGCTTCTTGGCCATCCCAGCGCGCCGCGGAAGGTCGGATGGCGTCGGCCCGGACTTTTCGACCACGTGCAGATGCCTGTGCTTGCTCCCGGCCCGATCGCCGACGTCGAGGATCTGCTTGGGTCGCATCGAGAGCCCAGCGGCCGCACGGGCCAGCTGTTCCTCCTCTTCGCCGTCTCGCTTGCCCTTCCAGGCGACCAGCGTGCCGCCCTCGCGCAAAAGCGGCGAGGCGAGCTCGGCGAGCGTCGACAGCCGCCCGACGGCACGCGCCGTGACCGCATCGTAGGTTTCCCTGTCCTCACCGATTGCGAGCTCCTCGGACCGTGCGCAGAGGACGCGCGCGTTGGCGATTCCCGCTGTCTTGATCGCCCGTTCCATGAAGGCGCACTTTCGCCCGACCGACTCGACTAGGTCGACCTTTGCATCGGGCAATACCACCGCCAGGACGAGGCCGGGGAAGCCGGCGCCTGCGCCCACGTCGGCGATTCTGCGGGCGGCGCGCAGCTCGGCGACGTCGAGTCCGGTCAGGCTGTCCTCGACGTGCACACGCCAGGCTCTGTCGGGGTCGGTAACCGAGCTGACGGAGGCGCGCTCCTCGGCGAGCAGCGCCAGAACCGTCTGGAGCGCTTTGCGGCCGCCGGCGTCTAGGCGGTCGGGCGCGCTCAATCGGAGACGAGCGGGGCGACGATCACGCAGCGGCGCGGCTCTTCGCCTTCGCTGTAGGTCTCAATGCCGGGCCGCTCTTTCAGGTGCTCGTGAACGATACGGCGCTCTTGGGCGCTCATCGGGTCCATCTCGACGGTGCATTCGCCGTCTAGGGCCTGGTCGGCGGCTCTGTCCGCCCGTGCGGTCAGCACCTCCCTGCGCCGCTCGCGATATCCGGCCACGTCGAGCACGACTCGCTTGCGGTCGCGCGTGCCCCGGAAAGCCGCTTGGTAGGCCAGCAGCTGCAGGGCGTCGATCGTCTGCCCACGTTTGCCGATCAGCAGCCCGTAGTCGTCCTCGCCGACGATCCGGACCTCAATCCGCTCCTCACCCTCGTCGACCTCGACCTCACCTTCAAGGTCAAGCTCGTCGAGAACGCCCTCTACGAGCTCCCTGACCCGCTCCGCCGGCTCTGCCGGCCAATCCTCCAGCTCACTCATGCCGGCCACCCTATCTTGCTTGGGGAGGTATGGGTGAGCCTTTCAAGTCCCCAAGCACCTCGCTTCGCTCGGAGCTAATGACGAGCCCGCCTGCGGCGGGCAAGAACAACTCCGCGGTGCCGTAGTGAGGGACTTGAAAGGCTCACCCATACCTCCCGCACCGCGGCCGCCGCTTTGCTCGCAGAGCACGCGTGCTTCGAGGTGGCGGTAGCTTCCTCTCCCGAATCCTCCCTACGGCACCGCGGAGTGACTCTTTGGCGCCGCAGGCGCCATCCAAATCAGCTCCGAGCGAAGCGAGGTGCTTGGGATTCGGAGAGGAAGCTACCGCCGCCTCTCCCTGCTCAGCGTCTCTTCTTCTTTTTGCGCGGCGGTGGGGGTGGCGGTTTCGCTGCGGCGACGTCTTCGGGCGTCAGCACGGCGGGGGCCGGGATCAGTTTGGCCGCGACGTAGGACTGGCCGACGGTCCAGAAGTTGGTGGTGATCCAGTAGAGGCTGAGGCCGGCCGGGAAGGCTGGGACGAAGAAGACGCCGATCAGCGTGAAGGCGCCGATCAGGAGGTATTGCTGGCTGCCGCCAGCGGTCGGCGAGGAGCGCATGGTGACGATCGTCGAGAGCGCCATCGAGCCGGCGAAGAGCAGCATCAGGATGATCGTCTCGGCTCCCTCCGGCTTCTGGATCACCGACTCGATGAAGAGCCAACCGGCGCCACCGCTTTCTTCCACGTCTCGCTCGAAGCTATCGCCTTGGAGCAGCTGGAAGAGCGCGAAGAAGACCGGGATTTGGAGGAGCAGCGGCAGGCAGGAGGCCAGGGGGTTGATTTTGTTCTCCTGGTAGAAGCGCATCACCTCCTGCTGCATGCGCTGCCGGTCATTTTTGTATTTCTCCTGGATCTCCTTGAGCTGCGGCTGCAACGCCTGCAGGGCTCGCATCCCCTTGATCTGTTTGTAGGTGAGCGGGATCAGGAGTGCCCTGACCACGATCGTCAGGGCGATGATCGACGTCCCCCAGGTGAGGGACGCGTCGTCGTGGAAGAACTGAAGGATCGCCTCGGCGACGTCCTCAAGTGGCTGCAGGATGCTCGCGAAGGGGGTCAAGTGCGCACCTTCCCGTGGTACTCAGCCGGATCGACGGGGCCCACGTGCAGCGTGAAGCGACGGGGAACCGGGTCGAATCCACCGTGGCTGAAGGGGTTGCAGCGGAGGAGCCGCCAGGCGGCGAGCAAGCCGCCCTGCAGAGCGCCGTAGCGGCGGATCGCCTCGACCGCATAGGCAGAACAGGTCGGCTCGTACTTGCAGCGGCGGGGCAGAATCGGTGAGATCCAACGCTGGTAAGCGTGGATCGTGGCGAGAAAAACCCGTTTCACGTGGAACGTCCTTCGCCCGGCGCCGTCCCAGCCAGCGCCTCTTCGAGGCTTCCGCGGACGCCGTCCATGCCTTCCCGCTCGATCAGGGCCGAGATCTCCGGCCGGGCGACCAGGACGAAGTCATGTCCGCTGGGAAGGCGGTCTGACAGCTCCCAGAAAGCCTCGCGCAGCGCTCGCTTCGCCTTGTTGCGATCGACCGCGCCGCCGATTTTGCGGCTGGCGGAAACCCCCAGCCTCACGTCGTGGTCCTCCTCGTCGCGGCGAGGGAAGCTGTAGAGGACGAGGTGGCGGGTCGCATGGGAAGAGCCGTCTCGGTATACGCGGTCGAACTCACCGCTCCGCGAGAGGCGGCGGCGTCGCTTCGACATCTAGGCAGTGGGCCCCATGGCCGTGCCTACGGGGTGAGGCGCTTTCGGCCCTTGCGGCGCCGCCGCTTGAGGATCGCCCTGCCGGCGCGGGTCTGCATCCGGGCTCGGAATCCGTGGGTCTTCGCCCGCTTTCGCTTCTTCGGCTGGTAGGTCCGCTTCATTGGGCGTCGCAGTATACGGACGGGCCTGGCAAGGCTCCTTCCGGCGCCGCCAAAAGTTTCTCCGGCATTTGCGGGTCGCCCGAGCGGCAACCCGGGTGGCGTCGCTATGGTCGCTCGCCGGTGCCTGAAGACCCCCCCGGACAGCCCCTCGAGACCCTTTGGGAGGAAGTTCAGGCGTGCCTGCGCGCCGCCGTTCCAGCCCCCACGTACGAGCTCTGGTTGGAGCCGCTCCGCCCGGTCGGGGCGCAAGGCAACGTCCTCTATCTGACCGCGCCGCCGGGGATCCGAGCCTGGGTCGAACGCCGCTACTCCTCGCTGATCGGAGAAGCGCTCACCGCACTCGGCGGCGATCTCCAAACAGTCTCCTTCAGCTGCGCCGACGAGGTCTCCGAGCCGGTAGCCGGCACGCCCAACGTCGACCTCAACCCCAACTACAGCTTCGACCGCTTCGTTATCGGCGAGGCCAACCGGGTCGCCCACGCAGCGGCGCTCGCGGTGGCCGAGGCGCCGTCGGAGGCTTACAACCCGCTGTTTCTCCACGGTCCTCCGGGGCTCGGCAAGACCCACCTCTTGGTGGCGGTCGCCCATTACCTGCGCGACAACGCGCCCGGGCTGAGCGTCCGCTACACGACCGCCGAGCACTTCACCAACGAGTTCGTCGCCGCCCTGCGTTCTAGCGGCGCCGAGGAGTTCAAGCGGCGCTATCGAGACCTCGACGTCCTCCTCGTCGACGACGTCCAGTTCCTCGAGGGCAAACAGCACACCGAGGAGGAGTTCTTCCACACCTTCAACGCCCTCTACGAAGGGGGCAGTCAGCTCGTCCTCTCCGCCGACCGCCTACCCAGCGAGCTCTCGACCCTCGCCTCGCGGCTACGGGACCGCTTCGAATGGGGCCTGACCGTCTCCGTCGAGCGACCCGACCTCGCTACCCGCCTCACCGTGCTGCGCCGTCTCGCCCGCGAGGCCGGTGTCGAGGACGACCACCGCGACGCACTCTCCGAGCTCGCCCGACGCATCGACGCCAACGTTCGTCGCCTCCACGGCGCGCTCACCCGAGCGGTCGCCCACGCCTCGCTGACCGCTCGACCGCTCAGCGCCGAGCTGATCGCCGAGCTGATTCCGCACACGACCGCTGCCGAACCGACGACCGTCGAAGAGATCCAGCGGCAGGTCTCGTCTGCCTTTGGCATCTCGCGCGGCGAGCTCGTGGGCTCGACCCGCGCCGCCACCCCCCTGCGCGCCCGACAGGTCGCAATCCTTCTGACCCGCGAGCTGACCGACCTGTCCCTGCCGCAGATCGGGCGCCTCTACGGCGGGCGCGACCACTCGACCGTGATCAATTCGCTCCGCCGTGTCGAGGCCAGCCTCAGCAACGATCCAGACCTCGCCGGTCGCGTCGCCGAGCTGCGCGACGCAATCCACAGGGCGCCCACAGGCTCGGCCTGAGGTCCGACGCCACTGCAAGAATCAATGCTTTCCCACAGCGGCTTCCACAGCCAGGAATCCGCACCGCGAGGCCAAATCCGCCGTCTTCACCGCTGTTTCCACAGACACTGATCCAACTCAAAAAGGGAACCATCACTTGAAGCTGTCAACGAATCGCGAGGAGCTCGTCTCCAAGCTCTCGATCGTCTCCCGCGCCGTCTCCACCCGCGCCGTTACCCAGGCGCTCTCGGGGATCCTCCTCACCGCGTCAGAGACCGGCGTCGAGTTGGCGGCGACCGACGGTGAGATGGGACTGCGCACCGTGCTCGAGGCGCAGGTCGAGGAGCCCGGATCCACCCTGCTTCCCGGTCGTCTCCTGGCCGACCTTGCCCGCTCCCTGGGCGACGCTACCGTGCAGGTCGAGTCGCGCGACTCACAGCGAGACGTCGAGATCCGCAGCGGCAGCTCGAGCTTTCATATCCGCGTCCTCTCGGCAGACGACTTCCCGGCGCTTCCGGGCGAGGTCGACGAGCCGCTGAGGATTCCCGCCGCCGCCCTGGCCGACACCATCGATCTGGTGGCACGAGCTGCGTCCCGCGACGACATGCGCCCGGTGCTGACTGGGGTCTTCGTCACCGCCTCGGGTGAGGAGATGACGATGGTCGCGACCGATTCCTACCGCCTGGCTGTGAAGCGGACCGAGCTGGAGCAGCCGATCGGCGGTGAGCTGGAGGCCAACATCCCCGCCCGCGCGCTGCGCGAGCTGGGTCGAATCGTCGCCAACGGCGGGGTGGAGCAGGTGGGCATCAACCTGCAACCGAACCAGGCGGTTCTCACGGCAGGAGCGGTCCTCCTCAACACGAGGCTGATCGACGGCCAGTTCCCCAACTTTCGACAGCTCCTCCCAGAGTCCTTCGAGCACGACGTCCGGCTGCCACGCGGCGAGTTCCTCGAGGTGACGCGCCGGGTCAGCCAGCTGGCTCAGCGCAACGCCCCGCTGCGCCTCTCGTTCTCGCCGGGCGAGCTGAAAATCTCGGCTTCGACCCCCGACATCGGCGACGCGGAAGAGGCGATGCCCGCCTCCTTCGACGGCGAGCCGCTCGAGATCGGCTTCAACCCAGAGTTCCTGCGCGACGGCATCGAGAGCGTCGAGGGCGACGAGGTGATGCTGCGGCTGATCTCGCCGCTGCGGCCCGGCCTGCTGCAGCCGGTCGACAACGAAGACTTCCGCTATTTGGTGATGCCGATCCGACTCAACGTGTAGGCGCATGCTGGTCGCCGTCGCCGAAGCGAGACCGCTGCGCAGCCTGGTCGAGGCGCGGCTTGATCTCGGCGACGGCATCGTCAGCCTGGTGGGCCCGAACGGCGCCGGCAAGACCAACCTGCTCGAGGCGCTCTACTTCTCCTTGACGGGTCGCTCGTTTCGCACCTCGGATCGGCGCGAGCTGATTCCGTTCGGCGAACAGCTGGGCCGAGCGGAAGCCGTCGTCCGAGATGTCGACGGCATCGAGCACCGGCTGCTGGCCTCGGTCAGCCGCGCTGAGGGTCGCCGCCATCTCCTCGACGGCAGCCCCGCCGACGCCGCCACCATCGCCCGGCACCGCCCGCCCGTAGCGGTCTTTTCCCCCGACCGGATGGCGTTGGTCAAGGGCGCCCCCGGTGAGCGCCGCGCCCACTTGGATCGCTACGTCGCAGCCCGCTGGCCGTCGCGCGGGCAGCTGCGGCAGCGCTATGGCCAGGCGCTGGCGCAGCGCAACGCCCTGCTCGCCCGTTTCGCCGGCGGCCCGCCGAGCCGCGATCTCGACGTCTGGGATGGGACGCTGGCCGACGCGGCGGCGGCGCTGATCGCCGCCCGGGCAGATGCGGTCGCCGAGCTGTCCACGCCGTTCGCCGCCGCCGCGGCCGAGCTCGGACTGCCCGGAGCTGCTGAGCTGGAGTATGCGCCGCGTGCCGCCGGCTCCGCCGAGGAGCTGCGCGCCGGGCTCGCTGAGCGCCGCGACGCGGACCTGCGCCTTGGTCGCACCTCCTGGGGGCCCCACCTCGACGAGTTGAAGCTCGCGACCGACGGCCGCTCGCTGCGGCGCTACGGCTCGCAGGGCCAGCAGCGGATCGCCCTGCTGGCCCTGCTCTTCGCCGAGCGCGAGGCGCTGCGCGCTTCCGGTCGGCCGCTGCCCCTCCTCCTACTCGACGACGTGATGAGCGAGCTCGATTCGGAGCGGCGGGAGCGGCTCGTCGAACGGCTTGGCAGCGACGGTCAGGCAGTGGTCACGGCTGCCGCCGAGGAGTCGCTACCCACGGCGGCGCTCGAGCGGATGGTCAGGATCTCCGCGACGACGACGCGGGTGCTCGCAGCATGACCCGGCGCCGGGCACCGCGCCCCGCCTCCGCGGGCCTGCGCGCGGCGCTCGACAGGGCCGCCCCGCGGACTCCGCTCGCCGCCGCTCAGGCCGCCTGGGAGGAGGTGGTCGGCGAGCGCATCGCGGCGGTCGCGCAGCCCGCCACCGAACGCGACGGGACCCTCGTGATCGAGTGTGACGACCCGGTCTGGGCGCAGGAGCTGGACCTGATGCAGGCCGACCTGGTGGCCCGTTTGAGCGAGCGGATCGGCGAGCCGGCTCCAAAGGCGATCAGATTTCGACCAAAGGATGCCTGAGATGACACGTTTGTGCGCCTTTTGCAGGCATTTTTCTCATTTTCGGTCGCGGCTCCCGGCGGCCGAACTGGTATCCTTATGTCAACTGGTGCTTTTGCCCCGACCCTCACGGCGACGTTGTCACCCGGTCGGGGTTTTCTCTGAGACCCGGAAGGGATTAATTGCCTAAGACGAAGAACAGTGCTGCCGCCAGCGGCTCCGAATCGGCCTCCTACGGGGCGGAGGACATCACGGTCCTCGAGGGCCTCGAGGCAGTTCGCAAGCGCCCCGGCATGTACATCGGCTCGACCGGCCCACGCGGGCTGCACCATCTCGTCTATGAGGTGGTCGACAACTCGGTCGACGAGGCTCTCGCTGGTCACTGTGACTCGGTGCACGTCGTGCTCCACCCAGACGACAGCTGCACCGTCACCGACGACGGACGCGGCATCCCGGTCGAAGAGCTGAAAAAGGAGAAGCGGCCAGCGGCGGAGGTCGTGCTGACGACGCTGCACGCCGGGGGCAAGTTCGGTGACGGCGGCGGCTACAAAGTGTCGGGCGGGCTGCACGGGGTCGGGGTCTCGGTGGTGAACGCGCTCTCGGAGAAGCTGTGCTTGGAGATCAGGCGCGACGGCCACGTCTGGAGCCAGGACTACGAGCGCGGCAAGCCGCAGGGCCCGCTGCAGAAGGGCGAGGCGACCAAAGCCACTGGCACCACCCTCACCTTCCAACCCGACCCCGAGGTCTTCGAAGAGGTCGAGTTCGACTTCCAGACGCTCGCCGAGCGCCTGCGCGAGACCGCATTCCTGACTCGCGGCCTGAAGATCGAGCTGGTCGACGAGCGCGGTCAAACCAATGGCGTCGTCTTCCAGTACGAGGGCGGGATCGAGGACTTCGTCCGCCACCTCAACGAGAACAAGGACACGCTGCACCGCAAGACGATCTACTTCGAGGGCGAAGAGGAGGAGGGCCAGGTCGAGGTCGCGATGCAGTGGAACGGCTCCTACCAGGAGTCGATCTTCAGCTTCGCCAACAACATCAACACCCACGAGGGCGGCTCCCACCTCTCCGGCTTCCGCTCGGCGCTGACCCGCACCCTCAACGCATATGCGCGCAGCAAGGGGCTGCTCAAAGAGAAGGACGGCAACCTCTCCGGCGAGGACGTGCGCGAGGGGCTGACCGCGGTGATCTCGGTCAAGCTGCACGACCCGCAGTTCGAGGGACAGACCAAGACCAAACTCGGCAACCCGCCGATCCGCGGCCTGGTCGAGGAGACGGTCAATCGCAAGCTGGCCGAGTTCTTCGAGGAGAACCCGACCGACGCGCGGCGGATCATCAGCAAGGCAATCGACGCCTCGCGGGCCCGCGACGCAGCCCGCAAAGCGCGCGACCTGACCCGGCGCAAGTCGGCGCTGGAGAACTCAACCCTGCCCGGCAAGCTCGCCGACTGCTCGGTCAAGGACCCTCGTGACGCAGAGCTGTTCGTGGTCGAGGGCGACTCCGCCGGCGGCTCAGCGAAGCAGGCGCGCGACCGCTCCACGCAGGCCGTGCTGCCGCTGAGGGGCAAGATCATCAACGTCGAGAAGAGTCGGATCGACAAGGTCCTCGCCAACACCGAGGTGCAGGCGCTGATCACCGCGATCGGCACGGGCGTCCATGAAGAGTTCAACCTCGAGGACGCCAGGTACCACAAAATCGTCATGGCGACCGACGCCGACGTGGACGGTGCCCACATCCGCACCCTGGTCCTGACCTTCCTCTACCGGCAGATGCCCGAGCTGATCGACGCCGGCTACGTCTATATCGCCAAGCCGCCGCTTTACCGGGTCAAACAGGGCAACCAGGAGACCTACCTGGAGCGGGAGTCCGAACTCGAAGAGCTGTTGCTGCGCGACAAGCTCGAGGAGATCGAGGTGACGGAGGCAGGCGGGACGGCGAAGAAGCTGACCAAGAGCCGCTGGCAGACCTACACCCGCCGCGCCAAGGAGTACGAGGGGTGGGGTTCCTCGTTGCAGGCGGAGTTCGGTCAAGACCTCGTCCGCTTCCTCGAGGAGTCGAGCTTGCTCGACGAAGAAGTGGCGAGCCTCGCCGCCGCCCGCAAGGTGCTGGGCGGCACCAACGACCCGACTGAGCCGTTTGAGACCGAGCTGGTCGAGGACTCCGATGAAGGGCTCGCCGTGAAGGCGATCGAGCGCAAGAGCGGACTGGCTCGCACCCACCGGCTCCCGCGCGAGCTCTTCGCGCACCACGACTACCGCAAGTTCGCCGAGGTCCACGCGGCGCTGCTCAAGCAAGTCGGCCGGCCGCCGTTCGAAGCGCGGCTGGGCACGCGGACGAGCGAAGCGCTCAGCTTCCAGGCGCTGCGCGGAGCGGTGCTCGAGCTGGCCCGCCACGGGGTCCAGCTGACCCGCTTCAAGGGGCTCGGCGAGATGAACGCCGACCAGCTGCGCGAGACGACGATGGACCCGGCCAGTCGCACCCTGGCTCGGGTCACTCTGGAAGACGCGACCGCGGCCGACCAGATCTTCTCGATGCTGATGGGCGACCAGGTAGGCCCGAGGCGCGCCTTCATCGAGTCCAACGCCAAAGAGGTGAAATTCCTTGACGTTTGAGGCAGTCGGAATGGATGCTCGTGATGGGGTGAGCGGCTAGTGGCCCTGGAGGCCCTGACGGGCCGCATCGAGGAGCGCGAGCTCGAGAAGGAGATGCGCTCCTCCTATCTCGATTACGCGATGAGCGTGATCGTCGGGCGGGCGCTGCCGGACGTCCGCGACGGGCTGAAGCCGGTCCACCGCCGCGTGCTCTACGCGATGCACGACATCGGCCTGCAGCCGACCAGGGCGTACCGCAAGTGCGCATTCATCGTCGGCGAGGTGATGGGCAAGTACCACCCGCACGGCGACTCGGCGATCTACGACACGCTGGTACGGATGGCGCAGGATTTCTCGCTGCGCTACCCGCTGGTCGACGGGCAGGGGAACTTCGGCTCGATCGACGACGACCCCGCCGCCGCGATGCGCTACTGCGTCAGCGGCGACACCCGGGTCGCGACCCCCGGCGGAACCGTTCGAATCGACTCGCTGGTCCCGGACGCGAAGCCCGAATCGGACAACGCCGTCGACCTCGAGGTGCTCGACCGCCTCGGCCGGCCGGTGCGCGCGTCGAAGCTCTTTCACTCAGGCGATCACCCGACGCTCCGCCTGCGCACGGCCCAGGGCCACGAGCTAACCGGAACCCACAACCACCCCGTTCTCTGTCTGGTCGACATGGCGGGCGTCCCGCTGCTCCTCTGGAAGCTGCTCGAGGAGGTGCGCCCCGGCGACCGTGTCCTCATTTCGCGAACCGTCCGCGAGCCCAGCTCGCCGCTCTCCGACCGTGACCGCCAGCTCGCCGAGCTGGCGGGGGCGTTCGTCGCCGAGGGGTGGATCGGCGAGTCGCGCGCCGGCTTCAACAACGTCGACAAGGACTACTTCGACCGCGTCCTCGCCGCGTACGACAAGGTTGTCGGCGGTCCTCGTTACGTCCAGGCGCGACGGATCGCCTCCGGCAACGAGCTGCATGAGCTCGACGTGCAGAACCTCCATCGCCTGCGCGAAAGCCCGCTCGCCGAGCTGCGCGGCAGGGCGGCGGAGAAGCGCGTGCCGGAGTTCGTCTGGCGCGCGGGCACCAGCTTCAAGCGGGCATTTCTCAGCTCTCTGTTCACCGGGGATGGCTCGTCGTCGCTGCTGCCCCGTAACGCCATTCAGATCTCTTACTCAACCTACAGCGAGCAGCTCGCCCGCGACGTCCAGCTGCTGCTCCTGGAGTCGGGAGTCGTCTCGCGGATCTGCCGCTATGAGAAGGGCGAGCACAAGGTGGTGATCAGCAACCGCCGCGACGCACGGCTCTTCGCTCGCAACGTCGGCTTCCTCGGTGTCAAGCAGGCAAAGCTGGAGGGCGACCTGGCCAGGGTCCCGACCTCGAGTCGTGCGCTCAGCCACGACCACGTGCCCTTTCTGGCCGATTACATTCGCTCGGATTCGGGAGGCGACTGGGGCGATCGGGACTGGTTGCGCCGCCACAACGTCGACCGGATCGAGCGTTGGGAGCAGGGCGGCACCGCGATCATGGAGCGGATCGAGTCGGCCGAGGTTCGCGCTGTGGCGGAACCGTTGGTCAGCGGGGACTACTTCTACGCGGAGGTCGAGTCGGTCACGCCGGCCGGCGTGCAGCCGGTTTTCTCGCTTCGGGTCGAGACCGACGACCACTCCTTCCTGACCAACGGCTTCGTCAGCCACAACACCGAGGCCCGGCTCGGCCGCCTCGCCACGGAGCTGCTGCGCGACATCGACGCCGACACCGTCGACTTCGGCCCCAACTACGACGAATCGACCCAGGAACCGCTCGTCCTCCCGGCGCGCTTCCCGAACCTGCTGGTCAACGGCGCCGCCGGGATCGCGGTCGGGATGGCGACCAACATTCCGCCTCACAACCTGCGCGAGGTGTCGGCAGCGGTCAGCGCCTACATCGACGACCCCGGCATCGACCTGGCCGGGCTGATGGAGCACGTCAAGGGGCCGGACTTCCCCGGTGGCGGGATCATGAGCCTCGAAGGGATCCGCGACGCCTATGCCTCCGGCCGGGGCACGGTCAAGGTCCGCGCCCGCGCTCACGTCGAGCCGCTCAAGGGCGGCAAGGAGGCGATCGTCGTCACCGAGCTGCCCTTCATGGTCAAGAAGGGCGGCGACAACGGCCTGATCACGAAGATCGCCGACCTCGTCCGCGACAAGAAACTGGAGGGCATCTCCGACCTGCGCGACGAGTCCGATCGCTCTGGGATGCGGCTGGTGATCGAGCTGAAGCGCGGCGGCCACCCGGCCAAGGTGGTGCTCAACAACCTCTACAAGAAAACGTCGATGCAGAACAGCTTCGGCATCAACATGGTGGCGTTGGTCGACGGCGTGCCGCGGACGCTGAGCCTGCGGGAGCTCGTCAAGTACTACGTCCAGCACCAGCGCGAGGTCGTCACCCGCCGCACCCAGTACGAACTGCGCCGCGCCGAGGCCCGTGCCCACATCCTCGAGGGGCTGCTGATCGCACTCGAAAACCTCGATGCGGTGATCAAGCTGATCCGCGGCTCGGCGGACCCCGACGCCGCCCGCGAGGGACTGATCGCGAAGTTCGAGCTCTCGCGCGAGCAGGCGCAGGCAATCCTCGACATGCGTCTGCAGCGCCTCACCGCGCTCGAGTCCGACAAAGTCCGCGCCGAGCACACCGACCTGCTCGAGCGGATCGGCGAGCTGCGGACGATCCTCGGCGACGAGGCGAGGGTGCTGGGCCTGGTCAAGGAGGAGCTGAACGAGATCGCCGGCTCCTACGGGGACGAGCGACGGACCGAAATCGCCCACTTCGAGGGCGACGTCGGAATCGAGGACATGATCGCCGACCAGCAGATGGTGATCTCGCTGACCGCCTCGGACTACGTGAAGCGGCTGCCGCTCGCCACCTACCGCCAGCAGCGCCGCGGCGGCGTCGGCGTAATGGGGATGAACCTCAAAGAGGACGACTACATCGCCCACCTGCACATCTGCTCGACCCACGACTACCTGCTCTTCTTCACCAACCGCGGCAAGGTCTACCGGCTCAAGGTCTACGAGCTGCCAGAGGGCTCGCGAACCGCGAAAGGCAGCGCCCTGGTGAACCTGCTGCCGTTGCGCGAGGGGGAGCGGGTGATGGCGGTGATTCCGACCCGCGACTTCAAGGAGGGCAGGTACCTGGCCTTTGCGACGGCGAAGGGGATGATCAAGAAGACCGAGTTCCTCGCCTACAACACGCCGATCCGGGCCGACGGGATCATCGCAATCAAGGTCCGCGATGGCGACGAGCTCGTCCAGGTGCGGCTGACCTCGGGCGAGGACGACATCCTGATGGTCTCCCACTCAGGCCACGCTTCGCGCTTCTCGGAGGACGCGGTGCGGCCGATGGGGCGCGACACCAGTGGCGTAAAAGGGATGAACGTCTCCGGCAAGGGCAACCGGGTGCTGACGATGGACATCGCCCACAACGACAGTGAGCTCTTCGTCGTCACCGAGAACGGCTACGGCAAGCGAACCTCGATCGCCGAGTACCCGATCAAGGGCCGCGGCACGAAAGGGGTGCTGACCGCGAAGCTGACCGAGAAGAAGGGCGGCCTCGCTGGCGCCCTGATCGTTCGGGAGCACCAGGACCTGCTCTTCATCTCCCAGAACGGGATGGTGCAGCGCACGCCGGCCAGCGGCATCTCGCTCATGGGCCGCCCCACCCAAGGCGTCAAGGTGATGAACATCAAGGACGACGACTGCGTCAGCGCCGTGGCGCTGGTGGTGGAGTCCGAAGACTCAGCTCCTGCTGAGCCGGCCTCTGAGCAAGAGCAGCTCGAAACGTCTGAGAACGGCGCGGGCGGGTAGCTTCCGCTACGCCTAAGCACCTCGCTGCGCTCGGCGCTGATGCAGTGCCGCCTGCGGCGGCAAACATCACTCCGCGGTGCCGGGGGGAGGCTAGGCAAAAGCTACCCGCCCGCGCCGTTATCCGAGGCCGTTTCCCAGGACGGGTACCGCCCCCGCCTCCCTTCTAAGCAGCGGCCGGTAAGTACTGCTGCCAGGCCGCCGGGATAGAGGGCGAGGCCACCTGGATGAATACGGTCGGCGGAGGAGCCTTTGGCCTCTTCCTCGGATGCATCTGGATCTCGCGCGGGAGGCGGTTGCCCTTGCGGCGGTTGCAGGCGGCGCAGGCGGCGACGATGTTCTCCCAGACGGATTTGCCGCCGCGGCTGCGGGGGATGACGTGGTCGACGGTGAGGCCCGACTTGCGCGAACCGCAGTACTGGCACGTCCAGGCGTCGCGGGCGAGCACGGCGCGGCGGGTGATGCGACGGCGGTGCGCCTCGCGCGGTACGCGGACGTAGTTGACGAGGCGAATCACGTCGGGACGCTCCAGCGTCATCCGCTCCGAGTGGATCGCCCCTTCGCGCCGCTCCAGCAGCTCGGCTTTCTCCTTCAGCAGCAGCACAGTTGCCCTTCTCAACGTGCAGACGTTGATCGGCTCATACGTCGCGTTCAAGACTAGGACGCGTGCCATGCTGCTCGGGAATTCTACGCAGGCGCGGCGGCGATCCCTAACCGGCCGGATATGAGCCGAGGATTCGTACCGAGTCGGCTTTCGTGCGCAGCGCCGCCAGCGCCTCCTGGACCGGCGCCTCGTCGAGCATCCCTTCGGCGTCGACGAAGAACATGTAGCGGCCTAGCCCGCGCCGCAGCGGGCGCGACTCGATCCGCGACAGATTGACCCCGCGACTCGAGAACTCCTGCAGCGCCTCGACGAGCGCTCCGGGGTGGTCGGCGCCGAGCTCCGAGAAGACCAGCGAGGTCCGCCAGCGCTTGCCGGCTGCCGGCTGGGTCCCGGTCGGCGCGATCCAGACGAAGCGGGTGATGTTTTCCGGCTCGTCCTCGATTCGCTCGCGCAGGACGACGCAGCCGTAGAGCTCTGCCGCGGCGCGGGCGCCGATCGCCGCCCAGGGGCGAACCGACTCGCCGACCATTCGCACCGCCTCGGCGGTGCTGCTGACGCTGCGCCGTTCGACCTCGGGAAGATGCTCACGCAGGAAGCGCGCACACTGGGCGAGCGGCTGCGGGTGCGAGAGAACCGCCGCCACCTCTCCAAGGTCGACCCCCTCGCGAGCGATCAGGTGGGCGTGGACCTCGAAGTCGTGCTCGCCGACGATCGTGACCCGCTCGGCTTCGAAGGCGAGGGTGTCGAGCGTGCTGCGAACCGAGCCCTCGGTGGAGTTCTCGAACGGCACGAAGGCCCGCTCGGCATCGCCGTGCTCGACCGCGAGGATCGCGTCGGCGACGGTCGGCGTGCGCAGCGCCTCGATCTCCTCGTCCCGCGCCGCCTCACGGAGGGCGTCCTCGGTGAAGGTGCCGGCAGGGCCCAGGTAGGCGACCCTCATTCGAACGTGACCGTGAAGCTGTCCTCGTTGTTCTCGGAGAGTTCCTCGCCCGGCACGGGTTCCGCTTCCACTTCCAGCGTCACTTCCCCTTTCGGTGCCGGAATCAGCGGGATCGTCACCGTCGCGGTTTCCTGAGGTTCGATCGCGGGAATGTCACCCTGCAGCGTCGTCGCGCCAACCGTCACCGAGACCGTCACGCCGTTCTCGGTCGAGTCGCCCTGGTTTTCGACGGTCGCTTCCAGTTCGGGCGTTTCTTCGGTGCTGATCGAGGCCGCTTCTTCGGAAGACAATTCGGTGCCGCCGATCGCGACCCCGGTCAATTCGAGGCCGTGCACACCCGGCGTCGCCGCTCCCGTGGCGCCGCTGACCTGGCTGAGCGCGTCGGCCACTTCGTCTTCGTCGAGCCATTTGGTGTCGTCGGGGACGAAGACGCTCACCGGCACCTCCTCTTCGATGCCGTTGTCGGCGAGCGCTGCCTCCATCTCCGGCCGCACCACCGACGCGTAGAGAACGTCGCTTGCCATCAGCTTGCGAATCTGCCGGGCGATCGAAGCGGTCGCTTTCTCGGCACCGACGTCGCCGAGCGCCGTGCTCATCTTTTCCGCGACTTCCGCCATCGCGCTGCCGCGCAGGGCGTAGGTCAACTCGAGTGCCTCCTGCGCTTCCCCCATGTCGCCGGGAGCGTCGAGGCCGTCGATTCGCGAGAGGTAGTTGTCCATCGCGCTGCGATCCGCCTGCACCTCGGCGACGAACTCGGTCACCGAGAGTCCGCCCGGGTCGGAGAGCTTGCCGAAGAAGCTTTTGCTGGTCTGGTCGGTCTCGTCGACGATCTGCGCGACGTCGCCGGCGTAGTCGCGCAGGGCACGGTCCTTGCGGGCGTCGAGGCAGCCGCGCACGCCGAGCACCATCAGGATCAGGAGCAGCAGGCCAGCGCCGAGCGCCAGCCCGCGCCGCAGCAGAATCTGCTGGCGTTCCGGACGACGTCTGGGCCGCGGACGACGCGGCGGGCGGGATGCGAGCGAATCCTCCACGAGCGGCTCTCCAAGCTGGTTGGCTGGGCGGGGGAGAGTATGCACAGCGGGTAGGTCGCCGCCTTCAGCCTCCCCGCAAACGGTGTGTTTTTTGCACCGCTGCCGCAGGAGGGCGCCGTTCGACGGCGAAGTCGGTGACGCTGTGGTGGGCTCGCTCGTACTCGACCGGTTCCTGATCGAGCGCCGCATCGGCAGCGGCGGCTTCGGCGTTGTCTACGAGGCCTGGGACGGACGGCTGGAGCGCAGCGTCGCGGTCAAGGCGATCGAATCGCGTGGTGAGGCACGGCGCCGGGTGCTGCGCGAGGCGCAGGCTGCCGCCCGGCTCAACCACCCCGGCATCGTCACTCTCTATGAGATGGGCGAGGAGGACGGCAACGCCCTGCTCGTCACTGAGATGGTCGAGGGCGACACGCTGGCGCAGCTGAGCGCCGACGGAGCGCTCAGCGATCGCGAGGTCGGTGAGATCGGTGCTGACCTTTGCGAGGCGCTCGACCATGCCCACGCACGCGGCGTCGTCCACCGCGACGTCAAGCCGCAGAACGTCCTGGTCGGCGACGAGGGCGAGCCACGCGCCAAGCTGATGGACTTCGGCGTGGCACGCCTCGCGGATGCGGCGGCGCTGACCGCGCCGGGAGACGTGGTCGGCACTCTCGCTTACATGGCGCCCGAGCAGGCGGAAGGAAAGTCCGCCGGCCCGGAGGCCGACGTCTACTCCCTGGCGCTGACCCTTTACGAGTGCTGGAGCGGCGATAACCCAAACCGGCGTGCCACGCCGGCCGCGACCGCGCGAGCGATCGGCAGCCGACCACGCCGCCTCCGCCGCCTCCGCCCCGACCTGCCGCGGCAGCTCTGCGACACGGTCGACGCCTGCCTCGAGCGCCGCCCCGGGCATCGGCCCGGCCTGGAGGACCTGGGGGCCGCGATCGAGGGATCGCTTGCGCATCTCGCCGACCACGCTCCCAGCGCTTCCCGTGGGCTGGGCCTACGGCTTGGCGCCACGGGCGCGGCAATCTTCCTCGGCGCCTGGTTGGCCGCGGGCCACGGCGTTTAGATGGCAGCCATCTAGGATTCCCCGATCAGCGTCCTGCGCAACCTCGAGAGTCGGATCGAAGGCCTCGTCGAGGGCGTGTTCAGCCGTGCCTTCAGCTCGGAGGTGCAGCCGGTCGAGCTGGCCCGCAAGCTGGCGAAGGAGATGGACGCCAACAAGACCGCCGGCGTCGCCCGCGTCTACGTCCCCAACGAGTACACCGTCTACCTCTCCGATCGCGACCGAACTCGGCTGGAAGGCTACGAGCGCTCCTTGGAGCAGGAGCTGGCCGGATACCTGCTCGAGCACGCCCGGCGGCGCAGCTACGACCTGCTGACGCGGCCGACCGTCAGCTTCGATACCGACGAACGACTGCGGCTCGGCGAGTTCGGCATCCAGGCGCGGCTCGTCAAGCCCCCGGCCCACGAGGGCGCCAGCCCCAGCCAGGGCGAGGAGGGCCACACGATGGTCTACTCGGCGGTCCAGGAGGACCCCGCTGGGGGACAGAGGCCAGCCGCCCGCGCCGAGGTGGCGACCCGAGCCGTCGTCGTCCTTGGCGACCGTCGCTACGTCCTCGACGGACCGCGCGCGACCATCGGGCGGGCCAAGGACGCGGACTGCGTGCTGCGCGATGCCAACGTCTCCCGCCATCACGCCGAGCTGCGCCGTTCGGAGTCCGGCGAGTGGACGATCGCCGACCTGGGCTCGACCAACGGGGTCAAGGTCAACGATCGCCGGGTCGGCTCAACGCGACTCAACGCCGGGGACCGGGTGACCCTCGGGACGACGAGCTTCACTTTCGACGTAGAGCGATAGGGAGCCGTCAGGTATGGACTACGACCCCATCTCCGTCGCGCTCAAGTTCGGCTTCCTCGCCGTCCTCTATTTGTTCCTGCTCGGCATCGCCCGCAGCGCGCTGAAGGATCTGCGCGGCACCGTGTCGCCGGCACCGGACGCGACCGGCTTCCACGCCGTCGCCCCGCTCGGCGAAGCCCCGGTGACGGCGGACGCCTGGCTGGTCGTGTTGCGCGGCGGCGGTCTGCGCGAGGGCGAGCGCTTCGACCTGCTCGGGGGCCTCTCGATCGGCCGCTCCGCGGAAGCGGACCTGCGAATCGAGGACCGCTATGCCTCCGGCCTGCACGCGAGGATCTTCTCCCGCGATGGCAGAACCTACGTCGAAGACATGAAATCGACCAACGGGACGTTGCTCAACGACGCCCAGCTGCACGGCGAAGCCGAGCTGATCGACGGCGACGTGGTGCGGATCGGCGACACCGAGTTCCGGTTCGAGGCGAGCTAGCGATGCTCAGAGTCGACGACCAGGCCTTTCGCACCGACACCGGCCGCCAGCGCAGCGAGAACGAGGACTCCTTCTACGTCCGGCCGCCGATATTCGTCGTCGCCGACGGGATGGGCGGGGCCCAGGCCGGCGAGGTCGCCTCCAAGGCGGCGGCCGACGCCTTCGACCGCGACCTCCCCGACGCCCCGCCCGAGCGGGTCCTGCGCGAGACGATCGAAGCCGCCAACCGCGAGATCCACGAGCTTGCTCGCTCCGACCCCTCCCGAGCCGGGATGGGGACGACGATCACCGCGGCGATCGTCAATCCCGGCAGCGAAGAGGTCGGGATCGGGCACGTCGGCGACAGCCGCGCCTACCGGTTGCGGGGCAGCAAGCTCGAGCAGCTGACCCGCGACCACTCGCTGGTCGAGGAGATGCGGCGTAAGGGTCAGATCACCGACGCCCAGGCTGAGGACCATCCACAGCGGTCGATCATCACCCGCGCCCTCGGACCCGAGCCCAGCGTCGAGGTCGACGTGCAGACGGTGCATGCAGCGCCCGGCGACGTCTTCCTGCTCTGCTCCGACGGCCTGACCACGATGGTCGACGAGGAGCGGATTGCCACCGTGCTGGGCAAGGCGGCGTCGATGAAGGAGGCGGTCCGAGCGCTCGTCGACGCGGCCAACAAGGCCGGGGGTCGCGACAACATCACCGCGCTCGCCTTCCGACTCGAGGACGCCGCGGCGCCGCGGCGCGCCTCCTCCAACGACGACGCCCGCGACGCGACGCTGGTGGGAAGCGCCGCCGAGGAGGCAGGCTTGACCGCGACCGAGGTGCGCCGCCGCGCCGCAGCCGCGGCGGCCAGGGAGCGCCGCGAACAGCTCGCCGCCCAGCCGACGCGCCGACCGCTGCGCGCCGCCGCCAAGGCGCTGGCTGCACTACTTCTCGTCGCCGCACTGGTGGGCGGCGGCTGGTACGCGAACCGTCAGGTCTGGTTCCTCGGCACCGACGAAGCCGGTCGAGTCGCCCTCTACCGCGGCCTTCCCTACGAGCTGCCGCTGGGAGTCGAGCTCTACGAGCAGCGCTACGCGAGCCCGATCCAGACCGGGACGCTGGCCGGCAGACGCCACGAGGCGGTCACCGGCCACGAGCTGCGCTCGCGCGAGGACGCCGTCTCGCTGATCGAAGAGATCGAACGCGGCCAGGGCCTTCGTTGAGGTCGGCCAGGAATCGGGAGCTGATCGCGCTTGTGCCGGTGGCGCTGCTGCTCAGCGCCGGGTTCGCCGCGGTCTTTGCTTCAGAGCAGACGGAGGTCGGCGACCTCAGCCTCGTCTACGGCGCCTACTTCCTCGCCGTCTGCATCGCCACGCACATCTACCTGCGGCTGCGGCTGCCCAACGCCGACCCCTACCTGTTTCCGCTGGCGGCCCTGCTCACGGCCGTCGGCCTGGTGATGATCTACCGCATCGACGCCGACCTGGCGCGCGACCAGGCCAACTGGTTCGTGCTCGGCCTCCTCCTCTTTGCCCTCGCGATCCACTTCCTGCGCGACTACGAGGTGCTGGAGCGCTACCGCTACACGATCGCGATCGCCGGCCTGCTGCTCTTGTTGGCGCCGCGGCTGCCGGGAATCGGCCAGCAGGTCAACGGCGCCTACCTGGGCGTCAAGCTAGGCCCGCTCGCCTTTCAGCCGGCCGAGTTCTCGAAGATCTGCATCGTCGTCTTCCTCGCCAGCTACCTGCGCGAGCACCGCGAGGTGCTGATCGTCGGCGCCCGGCGCGTCCTCGGGGTGACGCTGCCGCCGCTCAAGCACCTCGGCCCGCTGCTGGTCGTCTGGGGGGCGGCGATGTTCATGCTCGTCTTCATCCGCGACCTCGGCAGCTCGCTGATGTTCTTCGCCGCCTTCCTGGCGCTGCTCTACGTCGCCACCGCCCGCTTCTCCTTCGTGACGATCGGGATGGCGATGTTCCTCGCGGGCGCCTGGTTCTTCGCCACGACCGTGCCCCACGTCCATGACCGGATCCAGATCTGGCTCGACCCCTACGAGGATCCCTCCAACACCGGCTACCAGATCCTGCAGTCGATCTTCGCCCAGGCCGACGGGGGCCTCTTCGGGGTCGGCTTCGGCCAGGCGCTGATCACGATCCCCGGCACCGACAACGCGCTGCTGCCGGCGGCCCATACCGACACGATCTACTCGCTGATCGTCAACGAGGTCGGCCTCTTCGGCGCCTGCGCGGTGATCCTGGCCTACCTGCTGTTCGCGGCGCGCGGCTTCAAGATCGCGCTGCTCGCCGACGACGGCTTCTCGAAGCTGCTGGCGACCGGGTTGACCGCCGTCTTCGCGATCCAGGCCTTCGTGATCATCGGCGGCGTGACGCGGGTGATCCCGCTGACCGGCGTGACGCTCCCGTTCGTCAGCTACGGCGGCAGCTCGATCATCGCCAACTTCGTGCTGCTCGCACTGCTCCTGCTCGTCTCCGATCGGGCCCGCCGCGAGGCTGTCGCCGCCGCCCGCACCGGCCACCTGTCGCCGGAGCCAGCGTGAGGCTATGAACAGCCAGATCGTCAAGCTCTTCGGCCTGATCGTCGTCCTCTTTGCCGTCCTGGTCGGCTTCACGTCCTACTGGTCGGTCTTCGATGCCGAGGCGCTGAAGGAAAAGTCGGCGAACAAGCGACCGCTGCTCGAGCAGCAGCGGATCGAGCGGGGCCGCATCCTCGCCGACGACGGAACCGTGATCGCGCGCTCCGTCGCCAAGGGGCGCGGCGACAACCTCCGGTATGTGCGCCGCTATCCCGAAGGCGCGCTCTTCGGCCACCCGATCGGCTACAGCTTCGTCCGCGAGGGCGACAGCGAGTTCGAGCAGTTCCACAACGACGAGCTGGTCGGCAACGAGTCGGAGTTCGTCTCGCTGCTCGACGAGCTGCGCGGTCAGGCGCAGGAGGGCAACGACGTCGTGACCAGCCTGGATCCCGAAGCGCAGCGCGTGGCGCTCGGAGCGCTGGAAGCGGCCGGCTTCGGCGCCGTCGCGGCGATCGAGCCGAGCACCGGCAGGGTGCGCGTGCTCGCATCGAATCCGCCCTACGACCCAAGCCGCGTCCCCTCCGAACTGTCGGAGCTGAACCGCAACGAGCTCGAATCGCCGCTGC
The DNA here is from genome assembly GCA_036276735.1 of Solirubrobacterales bacterium. Taxonomy (GTDB): domain Bacteria; phylum Actinomycetota; class Thermoleophilia; order Solirubrobacterales; family 70-9; genus VRUE01. The sequence continues at coordinate 33,663 of DASUOH010000004.1, forward strand.
TCAACCGCGCAACCCAGGGCCAGTACCCGCCGGGCTCGACCTTCAAGGTGGTGACCGCGGCCGCGGGGTTGGATACCGGCACGATCAGCCTCGAGTCGACGATCGACGCGCCGGCCACGATCGACGTCCAGGGCCAGCCGCTCGCCAACTCCGACGGCGCATCCTACGGCGCGATCCCGCTCGAAGCGGCGCTGACCGGCTCGGTCAATACCTGGTTCGCCCAGCTCGGCGAACAGATCGGCTCCGACCCCCTCTTCGACTACATGGACCGCTTCGGCTTTGGCTCGACGCCGGCGATCGACCTGCCCGACGATCAGGTCTACCGCAGCGGCGTCTTCGAAGGGCGCGATCTGCTCGGCCGCGGCGACCCGGTCGACGTGGCGCGGATCGCGATCGGCCAGGAGCGGCTGGTGGTGACGCCGCTGCAAATGGCGCTGGTGGCGTCCGCCGTCGCCAACGAAGGCACCCTGATGAAGCCGCAGATCTGGAGCCGCGTCGTCGACCCCGACGGGCGTGTCACCGAGCGCCTCGACCCGTCGCGCTACAGCCAGCCGATGGAGGAGGAGACGGCGGCGGCGCTGACCGACGCGATGGAAGGCGTCGTCGACGAAGGAACCGGCACCAACGCGGCGATCCCCGGCGTCCCGGTGGCGGGCAAGACCGGCACGGCGGAAACGCCCTTCAACGAGAGCTGCGTCGGGGCGGGCGACAACCAGGCCTGGTTCATCGGGTTCGCGCCCGCCGACGACCCGGAGATCGCGATCGCGGCGACGGTCGAGTGCACCGAATCCTTCGGCGGCGAGCTGGCGGCGCCGATCTTCCGCGAGGTCGCCGAAACCTTGATCGACGATGAATGAGATAGAAGGCAGCGCATGCTCGAGGTGACCGAGGGCAGCGTCGTCGACGGGCGCTACACGTTGCTGCGCCGGATCGGCTCGGGCGGGATGGCCGACGTCTGGCTCGCCGATGACTCCCACCTGCAGCGCCAGGTCGCGCTCAAGGTCCTCCACAGCCGCTTCGCCCAGGACCGCGAGTTCGTCGAGCGCTTCCGCCGCGAGGCCGAGGCCGCCGCCGGGCTTCAGCACCCGAACATCGTCGCCGTCTTCGATCGCGGTGACGTCGACGGCACCTACTACATCGCCATGCAGCTGCTCGAGGGACGTTCGCTGAAGGAGCTGATCGACCAGGGGCTGACGCCCGAGCAATCGGTCGGACTGGTCCGGCAGGTCCTCGAGGCAGCCGGCTTCGCCCATCGACACGGCGTCGTCCACCGTGACCTCAAGCCGCAAAACGTGATCGTCGACGCCGAGGGGAAAGCGACGGTCACCGATTTCGGCATCGCCCGCGCCGGCGCTTCGGAGATCACCCAGGTCGGCTCGGTGATGGGCACGCCGCACTACCTCTCCCCCGAGCAGGCCCAGGGACAGGATGTGACCGCGGTCTCCGACCTCTACTCGGTCGGCGTGATCCTCTACGAGGCGCTGACGGGACGCGTCCCGTTCGAGGCGGATTCCGCGGTGGCGATCGCGATGAAGCAGGTCTCGCACATGCCGCAGCGGCCGAGCTCGATCAACCCCAACGTCTCGCCGGCGCTCGACGCGGTGACGATGCGGGCGCTGGAGAAGGAGCCCGGACAGCGCTTCCAGAGCGCCGAGGCGTTCATCGCCGCCCTCGACGCGGCGCTGCGGGAACCGGGTGCGGCCGGGCAGGGCACGGCGGCCTTCGCGCCCCTGCCGCCGCCGGCTGTGGGCCCCGAAGAGGCGGCCGTGGCCGCGGCGGTTGAGGACGAACGCCGTCGCAGTCGCTGGCTATGGGGGTTGGTCGCTCTCGCGGTCCTGCTCGGGATCCTCGCCGGGCTGGCACTGACCCGCGACACCAGCACCGAGGTCCCTCCGGTGACGGGCGAGCAGCTGAGCGTGGCGATCTCGCTGCTCGAGCAGAACGATTTCAAGGTCGGGGAGGTCAACCGGGTGCGCCGCGAAGCCGCCGTGGGAACCGTGCTCGAGCAGGATCCGAGCAGCGGCGAGGCATCGCTCGAGTGCGCCTTCATCAGCTTCTTCTGTTCGAAGCCCAAGGTGGACTTGACGGTGAGCGCCGGCCCCGGCTCGGCGAAAGTGCCGAGCACCGCCGGCGAGAGCCAGGAAGAGGCCATCACTGCCCTCGAAGACGCCGGCTTCCAGCCGCTGGTGCGCAACACCAACTCCGAAGAGGTGGAAGCGGGGACCGTGATCAAGTCGACCCCGTCGGGAGGCTCTACCGCCACGCGCGGCTCGACCGTCGTGCTTACCGTCTCAAAAGGCCCGAGGATGATCAAGGTCCCTGTACTGGTCGGGACGCAGCGCTCGGTGGCGGTGCAGCAGATCCGCTCCCGCGGCTTCTCGCCGAACGTCGAAGAAGAAGAAAACTCGGCTGACGCGGGCGAGGTCATACGCCAGTCGCCGAGCGCCGGCTCGGAGCTGCCGCGCGGCTCGGCGGTGACGATCGTCGTCTCGGCGGGGGAAGAGCAGGTGACCGTGCCCAACGTGATCGGCGACGAACGCGGCGAAGCGGTCGAAGCGCTGCGTGGCGTCGGCCTCGACCCTGATGTGAGCGAACAGGCGACCGAAGTGGAGCCGCAGATCGGCCGGGTCACCGACCAGTTCCCGCCGCCTGGGTCGGAAGTAGAACCGGGCTCGGGTGTGACGGTCGTGGTCGGCAAACGGGCTCCGGGCTCGGTCGAACCCGAAGGGGGAGGCGAATGAGGGTCGCGGTGCTCTGCGGCGGGCGCTCCTCCGAGCACGATGTCTCCCTGCAGTCCGGTGCGGCGGTCGCGAGGGGACTGGAGGAGGCGGGACACGAAGCGGTGCGGGTGACGATCGCCCGCGAGGGCGCCTGGGAGTGGGAGGGCGGCCCGGTGGCGCTATCGCCGGGCAACGGCCTGCTCGGCGCCGACGTCGTCTTCCCGGCGCTGCACGGACCCTTCGGCGAGGACGGCTGCATCCAGGGGCTGCTCGAGTGGCTCGACGTCCCCTACGTCGGCTCCGACGTGCTCGCCTCGGCGATCTGCATGGACAAGCTGACCTTGAAGCGGCTGTTCGCCCAGCACGGGCTGCCGCAGGTCGAGTTCGTCGCGGTCGGGGCGGAGGATTGGCGCGAGCGCTGCGCGGCGATTGGGACGCCGCTCTGGGTGAAGCCCTCGCGCCTTGGATCAAGCGTCGGGATCAGCAGGGTCGAGGACGTCGGCCAGGATCTCGACGCGGCGGTCGAGCTGGCGCTGCGCCACGACCCCCGCGTCATCGTCGAGGCCTCAGCGCACGGGCGCGAGATTGAGTGCTCGCTGTTGGGAAACGAGCACCCGGAGGCATCGCTGCCTGGCGAGGTGATGACGCACGGCGACTGGTACGACTACGAGACCAAGTACGGCGAGGGCGGCATGGAGCTGGTGGTGCCCGCTGACTTGCCTGAGGACCAGGCGACCCGTCTGCGTGAGCTGGCCGTCGATGCGTTCGCGCTGGGCGGCTGCTCGGGGCTTGCCCGCTGTGACTTCTTCGTCGAGCCGGATGGAGCGATCCTCGTCAACGAGATCAACACGATCCCCGGCTTCACCCAGACAAGCGTCTACGCGAAGCTCTGGGAGGCAAGCGATCTGCCCTACCCGCAGCTGTGTAACCGGCTCGTCGACTTGGCCTGCGAGCGCTACGAAGCGGTGCGCTCGCACGAGTTCTGAGCGCGCGCTCAGTCCAGCAGCTTGATGTCGCTGACCTCGACCTGGTAGCGACCGGCCTGGTCACGCGCTTCCGACGGCCTCGTGAACCAGAGCAGGAAGTAAGTCGACGGCTGACGGACCCGCAGCTCGATCTCCTCGGTTCCGCCGGCATCGGTCGCTTCGCCGACCGGTTCGCCCCAGCCGGAGAGGTCGGAGGGCGGACCGCCGGCGGAGGCGAAGACCGTGGCGTCCCAGCCCGGGGTCGGTGAGCGGACGATCATCCGTGCCGGGGTCGCGGGGGACGACGTCATCGCGTAGACGCCGACGCCGGGTTCGGGGCCGGTCTTGATTTCTTCGAAGGAGTCGCCGTCGTAGTGCTCGCTCTCCCAGGCGGTCCCGGTCGGGTTGCCGTCGGCGGCGAGATCGACCGTGTCGCCGCCCTCCTCACCATCCCCCTGCGGGTCGTAATCGGTCGCCGAGGAGATCGCGACCGGCGCCCCTTTGCCCTCGTTGGCGCCGCCACCGCCGATCCCGCTCGAGATCAACTGCACCGCCGCCAGCGTGCCCCCAGCGACGAGGAGGAGGGCGACGATCGCCGCCCATGACCAACGGGAGCGACGCGAGAGCTTGCGCTTCGGCGGCGGCACCGCCTCGAGGACGCTCGTCGCCTCGCCCGTCGTCGAGCCGGCCCGCGCCGCCTCGACTTCGAGCGCCGTCTCGAGGTCGTCGACCATCTCCGCGACCGTTTGGTAGCGCTCGGCTGGGTCCTTCGCCGTTGCCCGCTCGACCACGAGCGCGACCGCAGCCGAGACCTCTGGGCGGCGACGCTGCACGTCGGGTAGCTCCTCGTTGACGTGTTTCATCGCCACACCGACCTGGCTGTCGGCGCTGAACGGGACCTGTCCGACCAGCATCTCGTAGAGGACGACGCCGAGCGAGTAGACGTCCGAGCGTGGGTCGACCGGTTTTCCCATCGCCTGCTCGGGCGCGACGTAATCGGTGGTCCCCAGCACCCGCCCGGTGGCCGTGACGCCGTCCTGTTCGAGCTGGCGCGAGATGCCGAAGTCGGTCAGCTTGGCACGACCCTCCTCGTCGATCAGCACGTTCTGCGGCTTGATGTCGCGGTGGACCATGTTGCGCGCGTGGGCGACGCCGAGGCCGCGGGCGACCTCGATCGCGTAGGCGATCGCGTCCTGCACGTCGAGCGCGCCCTCGCGCTTGATCCGCTGCTTCAGCGTCTCGCCCTTGACGTACTCGAAGACGATGTAGGGATGGCCGCCGTCCTCGCCGGCGTCGATCACCGAGACCACGTTCGGGTGTGAGAGCTTGGCGACGGCGCGCGCCTCCTGACGGAAGCGCTGCAGCTGATCCTCCTGCTCCGACATCTCCCGGTGCATCACCTTCACCGCGACCGGCCGGTCGAGCGTGTCGTCGCGGGCCAGGTAGACGGTCGACATGCCGCCGCTGCCGAGCTTGGCCTCGAGCCGGTAGCGGCCGGACAGCAGGGTCCCGATCATCGAGCTGGAGGGCTGAGAGCTCATCCCCGCAGGACTTCGCGCGATCCCTCGACGGCCCTGCCGACCCGCTTCGCATCGGGGTAATGGCGGCGCAGCAGCTCCAGGGCGGCATCGGCGTCGTCGGCTGCGACGACGCAGCAGAAGCCGCAGCCCATGTTGAAGACGTCGTGCATCTCGTCGCCAGGGACGGAGCCTCGCTCGGCGATCAGCTCGAAGATCGGCGGGACGGGCAGCGGAGCGTCGATCTCGAAACCCCCGTCGAAGCAGAGCCGCAGCAGGTTGCCGAGCCCGCCCGAGGTGATGTGTGCGAGGCCGCGCACCTCGACTTGGGAGCGCAGCAGCTCGAGCACCGGCTTGACGTAGATCTCGGTCGGCTCCAGCAGCACCTCACCGAGCGGGCGGCCGAGCCGCCCTTCCGGGTCCTCGCCGAGCGGCAGGCCGTCGAGCGCGGCGCGGGCGAGCGTGTAGCCATTGGAGTGGATCCCCGACGACGGCAACCCGATCACCGCGTCGCCGGGCCGGATCGCGTCGCCGGCGACAATCGCGTCGAGGGCGACCGTGCCGAAGCAGGCGCCGGCGACGTCAAATCCACGCACCATGTCGCCGAGCTGGGCCAGCTCGCCGCCCGGGATCTCCACCCCGGCCAGCTCAGCACCGCGCGCCAGCCCGATCCCGATCTGTTCGCATACCTCGGGGTCGGCCCGCTCGATCGCGATGTAGTCGAGCATCGCCAGCGGCTCGGCGCCGACGCAAATCACGTCGTTGACGTTCATCGCCACGCAGTCGATGCCGACCGTGTCGAAGCGCCCCATCTGCTCGGCGACCAGCAGCTTGGTGCCGACGCCGTCGGTCGAGAGGGCGATCCCGAGCCGCACGTCGAGCCGAATCACGCTCGCGTAGTGGCCGGATAGGGGAACCTGCCGCGAGGGCCGGCCGAGCTCGATAGCTCCCAGCGCCCTGACCAGCCCGGCTACCGCCGAGTCCGCCGCGTCCTGGTCGACTCCGGCCTTCGCGTAGGCGTCCGCGTCGCTCACGCCGGCGATTCTTTCAGGCGGTTTGGGGAGAATTCCAAATCAACTCCAAATTTCTCCAAATTTTGGAGTTGCCTGCAAACGACGTAGTTTGAAAATGACCGCGCCGGCCAGGCCCGCTCGGTATGCCGCATAAGGCCACAGCGCCTTGTCTCGCTCGACCAGACGGATCAGGCGCTGGGAGGCGAGGGTCGAGGCGAAGGAGGCGGCGGCGCCGAGCGCCATCGAGCGGCCCAGCGCCGGGGAGACGCCTCGTCGACGGAGGCGAACCCCCTTCAGCGCGGTCGCGCCGACGATGACCGGGAGGGCGATCGTGCGCGAGAGCAGGTTCGCCTGGTCGCGCGAGAAACGGCGCCAGCGCGCCGCCGCGAGCGTGATCCCGTTGCGTGAGACGCCCGGGGCAAGCGCCGCCGCCTGGGCGACGCCGAGGGCGAGCCCGTCCGCCGGCACCGCCTCACCCTCGCCGCGCGCCTGCGGCCGTGTGTCCGCAGCCAGCATCGCCGCCGAGCCGACCAGCAATCCGACCGCCGTCGACTTCGGGCCACCCAGCCGTCGCTCGATCTGCCGCTCGCACGCGTAGCCGACGACCGCCGCCGGCAGGAAGGAGAGCACGAGCAGCAGCGCCCGGTGGCCGTCGAAGGAGCCAAGCTCCGCGGCGATCTCCCGGCGCTGGCCGATCAGCAGGGCGACGGCGGTGCCGGCGTGGAGGGCCACCTCGAAGCTCTTGCGCACCTCGGGGTCGAGCTCGTCCCATCGCCAGCCGGCCAGCCAGGGAAGCAGCACGATGTGCGCCGAGCTGGAGACCGGCAGCAGCTCCGCCGGTCCTTGCAGGATGCCGAGGGCGACGGCGCGGGGCGTGGCGATCCGGCCGTCGGCGGCCGCGCTCAAGCGCTGCTGCTCGACGACGCCGGCTCGGCCCGCCCGTTGCGCCGTCGGCGGATCAACAGGTAGACGCCGCCAATCAGCACCGCCGCGACGACCGCGTAGTCGAGGTAATGAAGGTGGTCGCGCCACTCTTCCCAGTTCTTGCCCACGGCCTCGCCGATCAGGCCCAGCATCAGCACCCAGGGGATGCAGCCGAGCAGGGTCAGGACCGTGAAGCGCCAAAAGGGCATCTTCGCGACGCCCGCGGGCAGCGAGATGAAGGTGCGGATGATCGGCAGCATCCGCGTGAAGAAGACCGTCGCGTCGCCGTAGCGCTCGAACCAGTCGTCGGCCCATTTGAGGTACTTCGGCGGCAGGTGGATGAGCCGGTTTTTCTCCAGCAGGTCGAGCCGCGCGTAGTAGCCAACCGCGTACGCCGCCCAGGAGCCGACCAGGTTGCCGAGCACCCCCGCCGCGACGATGCCGAACATCGTCAGCTCGCCGGCGGCGACGCTCGAGCCGGCGAAGAGCATGATCGCCTCGCTGGGGACCGGCAGGCAGGCGGACTCGAGCGCCATCAGGACGAACACCGCCAGCAGCCCAGTGCTGCTGATGAAGTCGGTGCCCGCGTTGACGATCGGGTCGAGGAAGAAGTCGGTGACGCTGGCGAGGAGGAGCATGCGCGAGCCGGGCATTGTAGGGATCGGGGCCGGCAGGAACTAGACTCGCTTGGCCTACATGCACCGCTTGAACCACCCCGTCTACCGCAATCGGGTCCTGCAGGTGATCGCCGACGCGGCCCTTGTCGCGCTCGCCTTCTACCTCGCCTTCCGCCTCCGCTTCCTCGACGCGGCGCGCGGCATGCCGCCGCGCTACGAGGAGATGTTCACCCAGGCGGTCGGCTTCGTCGCGGTCGGCAAGGTCGCGGTCTTCGCCGCCTTCGGGCTCTACCAGAAGTGGTGGCGCTACGTCAGCGGCCGCGACTTCCTGACGATCGTCCGCGCCGTGGCGGTCGCCAGCGCCCTGCTCGTCGTCCTCTTCACCGTGCTGCAGCCCTTCGGGCCGGACCTGCCGCGCTCGGTGGCAATCATGGACTTCGTCCTCACGGCGCTGCTGATCGCGGGCGCGAGGCTCGCCGTGCGGCTGATCGTCGAGCGGCCGGCCCACGGCCACCGCCTGCCGAAACACGAGGTGCTGGTGGTCGGCGCGGGCTCGGGTGGCCAGATGGTCGTCCGCGAGCTGCAGCTCAATCCCAACCTCGGCGCCACCGCTATCGGCTTCGTCGACGACGACGCGCGTAAGCGCGGCATGCGGATGCTCGGTCTGAAGGTCCTCGGCAGCACCGGCGAAATCGAGAAGATCCTCGACGAGACCGAACCCGACGAGGTGGTGATCGCGATCCCCTCGGCGCCGGGCACCCTGCGCGCTCAGGTCGTCGCCGCCTGCCGCGACCGGGAGATCCGGGTCCGCACCCTGCCGACCGTCTTCGAGCTGCTGCGCGGCGGGGTCCAGCTCAACAAGCAGCTGCGCGATGTTCAGGTCGAGGACGTGCTCGGCCGCGACCCGATCGTCGTCGAGCTCGACCGGGTCGGTGCCTACCTGCGCGACCGCATCGTGCTGGTGACCGGCGCCGGCGGCTCGATCGGCTCCGAGCTCTGCCGCCAGATCGCCAGGGTCGGGCCGCGCCTGCTGGTGATGCTCGACCATGCCGAGGACAACCTCTTCGAGATCGAGCGCGAGATGGTCGAGGAGCGCCACTTCAGCAGCGTCGAGGCGGTGCTCGCCGATTGCAAGGAGCCGCACCGGATGCTGGAGACGATGCAGCGTTTCAAACCGAGCGTCGTCTTCCACGCCGCCGCCTACAAGCACGTGCCGCTGATGGAGGCCAACCCGCTCGAGGCGGTCCGCAACAACGCGATCGCGACCAGGGTCGTGACGGACACGGCGGCGGCCTCCGAAGTCGAGCGCTTCGTCTTGGTCTCGACCGACAAGGCGGTCAACCCCAAGACGGTGATGGGCGCCTCCAAGGCGATGGCGGAGTGGATCGTCGAGGCGGCCGCGCACAAGCACCCCGGCACCCGTTTCGCGAGCGTTCGCTTCGGCAACGTGCTCGCCTCCTCGGGCAGCGTCGTGCCGATCTTCCGCAACCAAATCGAGCGCGGCGGGCCGGTGACCGTCACCCACCCCGAGATGAGCCGCTACTTCATGACCATCCCCGAGGCCGTGCAGCTGGTGATCCGGGCCGGCGACATCGGCGCGGGCAAGGGGGAAGTCTTCGTCCTCGACATGGGCGAGCCGGTGAAGATCGTCGACCTGGCGACCAACATGATCCGCCTCGCCGGCTACGAGCCGGGGGCCGAGATCGCGATCGAGTTCACGCAGCCGCGCCCCGGAGAGAAGCTGCACGAGGAGCTGGTCGGCACGAGCGAGAGATTGCAGCCGACCGCTGCGAAACGGATCCACCGCGCGGTGCGGCAGACCCCGATCGACGCTGGCTGGGTCGAGTCGACGCTCAACTCACTCGAGCACCTGGTGATGGCGGGCGACGAGGCGAACCTGGCCGAGCGGGTGGTTGCGATGATCTCCGCGCCAGGTGGCGACGCGGCGGCAGTCGGCTGAGCGACTTACGCGCGAGCTCTCCGGTCGCCTCTAACGGATAGCCTCTCGCCGCCGATCTTTTGGAGCTGATCAAGGAAATCGGGGCCTTCGCAGGCTTGGTCGCGTTCCTCGGCCTGGCCCTCCTCGCGCTGCTCTCCTTCTCCCAGGGGCGCGACATCAGGCGGCTGCGCGAATGGGCCGGCTCTGCGCCCGAGCGCGACGCCGAGCGCAAGGAGACGACCTCGGAGGCCGCCGCGGAGCGGGCCGAGGAGATGCGCCGGGTCGAGGAGGCGCGTGAAGCGGAGCGCCGGGCCGAGGAGATGCGCGAGGAGCGACGACGACGACGCGAGGCGGGCTTACCCGAGCTGACGCGCGGCGAACGGCTGCGCGAGCGCTTTGGCGGCCTCGACGCCGACCGCGGCCGCCTCGGCGAACCGCGCTACCTGGCGGCGCTCTTCGCGGTTTTCCTACTGCTCGTCGGCGTCGGCGCCTATGCGGTCGTCGAGGGCGGCGGCGGCGATGAGGGCGGCGGCAAAGCCGGCAAAGGTCGCAAGGCAGCCGCGCCGCAGCCGGGCGACGTGGAAGTCACGGTTCTCAACGGCACGGCGGTGCCGGGCCTCGCCGCGACCTACGGCGACATGCTCGAGCAGAGGGGCTTCCAGCTCGGTGACGTCACCAACAGCGAATCGAGCTTCGTCGACAGCGTCGTGATGTTCGAGCCGAGGAACGGCCGCGAGGCGCACCTGGTGGCCAAAGCGCTCGACATCTCCCGAGTCAGGGCGATGACGTCCGACATCGTCGCGGTCTCGGGCGGCGCCCCGGTCTCCGTCGTCGTCGGCGAGGACAACGCCTCCACGGCGGGCTGAGTCGAGTCATGAGTCGCGCCCCCAGCGCCGGCGCGGTCGTCTTCGCCCTTCTCGTCATCGCCACGCTCGCGGCCTTCGCCTGGTCTCAGCGGTTGAAGCGCGACCCGCTCGTGCTCGACCGGGTCAGCTTCCTCGCCGTCCCGCAGGACCGCGACCAGCGTCCCCGCGTCCGCGCCTTCAGCCCGAACGGCGACTGCCGCTTCGACCGGGTCAGGATCCGCTTCCGCGTCACCCAGTCCGATCGCGCCCACGTCCAGGTCGTCAAGCCGGGCGGCAAGCTCGTGGTCACCCTCGCCCGTGACCGCTACCTGAAGCGCTACCGCTTCTTCACCTTCTACTGGGACGGGCGCTCGCGCGAGGAAGGCCGCGCGCGCCCGGGCCGCTACAAGCTGCGGGTGAAGATGCTCGGTGAAGACCGGGCGCTCGTACCCGGCGGCGTGATGCGACTGCACGAGGCGCCTCGCAGACCGACCGAGGGGTGCGACAAGTGAGCCGGCGTGGCGACTTTGCCCCGCATAGAGGGGAAAAGTCGCCAGAGGGAGGTAGGCGGTGAGCGACCTGCTCGCGAGCGCCGGCGTAGTCGCCGCCGCCGGGTTCGCCGCCGCCACGATCCTCCTGCCTCGAGGACGGCTGCGCGCCGCCGCGATGCTCGCCGCCCTCGCCCTCTTCCCCCTGCTGATCGCCGGGGACCAGTGGCACTCGCCGCAGTTCGTCGACCTGCGCGAGGAGCCGCTCGGCTTCGCGGCCCTCGTGGCTGCGGCCCTCGCCGGCGCGGGCATTCTGGCGGCGGCCTTTCGCCGCTGGCCCCTCGCCCTGCCGCTGGCGATCGTCTTCGCCCTGCCCTTCCGCGTCCCGCTCGAGGCAGGTGGCGACACCGCGAACCTCTTGATCCCGCTCTACCTCGTCATCGCGGGGGGCGTGCTGACGGCAGTCGCTCGGGACTGGCGGTTGCGGCCCGCGGGTCCTGTCGCCGCAGGGGACCCACCGCCCCCTCCGGTAGCTAAAGCTTCCTCAGGGGCGGTCCCCCCTACGGCGCCACCCGCGGGAGTAGCGGCTTGGCTGCCACGAGTACTTGCCGCAGTGGTTGTCCTCTATGCGTTGCAGGCTATTTACTCGCCCGACTTCTCGAAGTCACTTCAGAACGTCTGCTTCTTCTTCGTTCCGTTCTCACTGGTCTACGCGCTGCTGCGAGACGTCGAGTGGACTCAAAAGCTGCTCACGCTCGTACTGGGAGTGGTCGCATTGGAGGCCGTGGTGTTCGTTCTGGTCGGTTCGGTCGAGTACGTAACTCGGGAGCTGTTCTGGAATGACCAGGTGATCAGGTCGAACGAATTCCACACTTATTTCAGGGTCAACTCGATCTTCTGGGACCCGAACATCTACGGCAGGTACCTGGCGTTGGTCGCAACTGTTGCGATGGCGGTGTTGCTGTGGGCGAAGGAACAGCGAACCTTCGCGATGCTCACTGCGCTCGTAGCGGTCCTCTGGATCGGGCTGGTGCCGACGTTCTCGCAGTCGAGCTTCGCGGCGCTGCTCGGAGGGCTTGCAGTCCTTGCCGCGATCCGCTGGAGCGTCAAGTGGACGGCTGTCGCCGTCGGCGGCGTCGCCTTGCTTGGTGTGGCCATTGTGATCTTCGCCGGTGGTGTCTCGAAGCTCAGCCCGGATCGCTGCAACGTCGACACCGGAGGTCGCTGCAACCTCATCGCCGGTGGCGTCAAGCTGTTCGGTCAGCGACCGCTGTGGGGTTACGGATCCGGCAGCTTCCCCCGCGCCTACACCGAACACGCCGCGACGAAGAAAGCGCCCGTCTCGGTGTCTCACACCGAGCCGGTGACCGTGGCTGCCGAGCAGGGCCTGATCGGCCTCGGTGCTTACCTCGCCCTGATTGGTGTGGCGCTATGGGCGATGGCGTCTGGCCTATTCGCTCGTCGCGCGGGTGGACCCGCCGGCATAGCCATTGGCCGAGCGGCGATCCTCGCCGCCTTCGTCGCCCTCCTTGTCCACACCATGGCCTACGCCGGCTTCTTCGAGGACCCGATCGCCTGGGTTCTGCTCGCGATCGGCGCCTCGCTGGCTGCCACGCCGGTCCGCGGCGCCGCATAGTCTCGCCCCGTGTCGGGCTACCTCCGCCGCCTAGCGACGACCGGCGCCGCCTACACGGCGGCAAACATCCTGTCGAAGCTGATCGCCGTCGGGCTGCTGCCGCTCTACACGCGGTACCTGAGCCCGGCCGACTATGGAGTCGCCGAGGTGCTCTTCGCCGCGGTCGTCGCCGCCAGCATCGTCGTCCGCTTCGGCGTGATCGAGGCGGTGCTGCGCTTCTACTACCGGGCCGGCGAGGATCCGGACCGGGTCGTGCGCGCCTCCTTCGCGGCGCTCTTCTGGTTCGCGACCGCGGCGGCGCTGGTCGCGTTGCCCTTCGCCGCGCCGCTCTCCGAGGCATTGCTCGCCGAGCGAGCGCCCGATCTGATGCGGATTGCGATCGGCGGCCTCTGGGTGCTGACGCTGCACGAGTACCTGCTGACCCTTTTCCGGCTCGAGGAGCGCGCTCGCGCCTTCTTCGCGGTGACGATCGCCAACGTCCTGGCGGCGATCGCGCTCACCGTGGCGTTGGTGGTCGGAGCCGACGAGGGCGCGCGCGGCCTGCTGCTGGGGAGCTATGTGAGCGGCGGCCTCTTCGTCCTCGGCTTGATCGTCGTACACCGTCACCGCCTCTCGCTGTGGCCCGACCTTCCGCTGTTGCGGCGCATGCTGCGCTTCGGGCTGCCGACGATGCCGGCCGAGCTCTCGCTGTACGCGCTCAACTTCGTCGACCGGATCATCATCCTCCGCACCCTGGGAGCCGCCGAGGCGGGCCTTTACTCGGTCGCGATCAAGTTCGCACAGGGGGTGAACATCCTGGTCCGTGGCTTCCAGCTCGCCTGGCCGCCGCTGGCCTACTCGATCCGCGACGACGACGAGGCGCGACGCGTTTACGCGACCGTCGTCAGCCTCTTCCTCGCCGCTTGCGCGTTCGTCGTCGCGGCGCTCTGGCTGTTCGCCCGCTGGATCGCCCGCGCCCTCGCCGCCCCCGAGTTCTTCGAGTCCTACGAAGCGGTCGGGCTGGTCTCGGCGGCGGTCGCCCTCTACGCCCTCTACATGGTGCAGTTGGTCATCCTCGGCCGCACTGGCCGCACCGAGTTCAACTTCCCCGCCACGGTGGCGGCCCTCGTCGTCAACGTCGTCCTCAACCTCATCCTTGTCCCGCCGCTCGGGATCGTCGGCGCCGGCCTGGCGCTCGTCGCCTCCTACCTCGTCGTCGTCGCCTTGATGTACGTCTTCACGCAGCGTCTCTTCCCGGTGCCCTACGAGTGGGGACGACTCGCCCGGGTCGTGCTGGCCACCGCGGCGGTCGTCGCAGCCGGTGAGCTGCTGCTGCCGACCGACGGCATCGACGGCTTCCTCTCACGCGGTGCCCTCCTGGCGGCCTACCCATTCGTCCTCTTAGCCAGCGGCTTCTTCAGCGCCGAGGAGCGCGGCTGGCTTGCGCAACTGCGGCGTCCCGGCGAGCTGCTGGCCCGATTCCGCGCCGCCCGCGATCGACCGGCCGAGGTCGAGGGCTCGATCCCGGAGGTGGCCGAGGCCGAGTTGATGGACCAGGACGCCCGGGCCTAGCGGCTCGCACGGTCGCGGATGCTCTCGCCGCGGCACGGCAACAGCGCCTGGCGGGCGTGCGCCCAGTAGATCGATGCCGGCCGGTCGGGCAGGACGGTCGCCGCGAGGGCGCGCAGCGCGTACGCCCAGGCGGTGAGGAGGCGAACGGCCAGGGCGCTCACCGCCGAGTGGTGCTTGCGCATGTAGAGGTCTCGATTGCGGTGGAATTCGACGATCCGCGGCAGGCCGGCGGCGAGGTCGGTGGAGAGCTGGTCGTGATGGACCGCCTCCGCGGCGGGGACGAAGAGGGTCCGCCAGCCGGCCTTGGCCAGCCGCTTGCAGAAGTCGCACTCGTCGTAGTAGACGAAGAAGTCGGGGTCGAGATAGCCGACCTCCCGCGCGGCACTCCGGCGCACCAGCAGAGCGCTCGACTGCGCCCAGTCGACTGTTCGAGTCTCTGCTCCGATGCTCTGAACGGTGAAGCGGCGATGCAGGAAGAGCGCGCCGACCAGCGCCGTGCGCACACCCGGGAAGCGCCAGGCGCAGGGAACCGGGCTGCCGCTCGAGTCGAGCAGCTGCGCGCCGGCCACGCCGGCACCCGGGTCGGCGCCGAGCGCATCGAGCAAGGCCCGCGTCGCGCCGGGCCGTAGCTCGGAGTCCTCGTTGAGCAGCAGGCAGTACTCGCCCCGCGCCTCGCGCAGCAGGGTGGAGTCGTTCTCGGCCTTGCCGGCCCGCCGCTGCAACGCGATCAGGCGGAGATCCCCCGCCCGGCGCGCCGCCCGGCGCTCGTCCCAGCTGCGCGCTGCGTCCGTCGAACCGTCGTCGGAGGCGTTGTCGAGTACGAGCACCTCGCCCTCCGTGCCCTCCGGATGCGTCCGCTCGATCGCCTCGAGGCAACGCATCAGGTGGTCGCGCCCGTTCGTGTTCACGACGCAGTAGGAGAGCAAGGTGCCCTGTCTCATAACGTCAGACCGGAACTGACGGCCCCAGATCGCCGCCATACCGCGTCCTCGGTCGCCCAAATAGCGCTGCTATTCGGACTCCCTGCGTCCTTGTCTGGCGACGCCTGTGTCTCGTCACTTCTCGGCCAACGTTATGAGACAGGGCACCGGCGGCCACGGAGGCCACCATAATCGCCCGCCATGCGCGTGCAATTGGTCGACCCCTCGGCCTTCACCCCGCCCTACGACCGCGCGCTCGCCGCTGCTCTGGCCCGCGGCGGCGCCGACGTCGAGCTGCTCACCAGCCGTTTCCTCTACGGCCCGGTCCCCGAGCCGGACGGCTACCGCGTCGAGGAGCGCTTCTACCGCCGCAGCGCCGCCCGCGGGCTCGCGGCGCCGGGCCGCCGCGCTTTCAAGCTTGCCGAGCACGTCCCCGACATGCTGCGCTTGCGGAGGGCGATCGACGCCGACGTCGTCCACTACCAGTGGCTGACCGTACCGGCGCTCGACGCCCTGCTGCTGCCGCCCCACCGCCCGCGTCTGATGACCGCCCACTACATCCTCCCCCCAGGTCCGAGCCGCCGGCAGCTCTCCGCGGCGCGCCGGGTCTTCGGCCGCATGGACGCGGTGATCGCCCACTCCGAGCACGGCGCCAGGCGGCTCCGCGAGGAGGTGGGGGTCGAGGCCGAGAGAGTCCGGGTCATCCCCCACGGCGCCTTCGACTACTTGACCCACCTCCCCGACGAGAAGCCGCTGCCCGCCGAGCTGGAAGGTGCCGAGGGACCGGTCGTCCTCTTCTTCGGCCTACTGCGCCCCTACAAGGGGCTCGACACCCTCCTCGACGCATTCGGCGAGGTCGAGGGGGCTGAGCTGTGGATCGTCGGCAACCCGCGCATGGACGTCGAGCCGCTGCGCCGCGTCGCCGCCCAGGCCCGCGGCCGTGTTCGCTTCGTCACCCGTTTCGTCGAGGACGCCGAGCTGCCGGCGATCTTTCGCCGCGCCGACCTCGTCGTCCTCCCCTATCGCGACGCCGAGCACTCGGGGGTCCTCTACACCGGCCTCGCCTTCGGCAAGCCACTCGTGCTCAGCGCGGTCGGTGGCTTTCCGGAGGTTGCAGCCCACGGCGCGGCGCGTCTCGTGGCGCCCGAAGACCGCGACGGGCTGGCGGCGGCGCTAAACGAGCTGGTTGGGGACGAGGCGGCGCGGGGACGGCTCGCCGCCGCGTCGCGGGAGCTCGCCGCCGGGGCTTACTCCTGGGACAGCGCCGCGGCGCAGACGCTGACGCTCTATCGCGAGCTGCTGGACGGCGACGAATGATCGTCCTCGAGGTCGTCTTCTGGGTTGCGGCCGGGCTGATCGCCTACACCCACCTCGGCTATCCGCTGTTGCTGCGGGCGCTCGTGGCGCTTCGCCGCCCCACCGGCACGGCGGGGTCGGCGGCAGACCAGACTCCGGCCGTCTCTCTAATCGTCGCCGCCCACGACGAGGAGGAGTCGATCGCCGCCAAAGTGGCCAACGCGCTGGCGCTCGACTACCCGCGCGACCGGCTCCAGCTGATCGTCGCCTCCGACGGTTCCTCCGACGCGACCGTCGAGCGGGCCCGCGCGGCCGGCGCCGACCTCGTCCTCGACCTGCCGCGAGGCGGCAAGATCGCCGCCCAGAACGCCGCCGCGGAGCGCGCCTCGGGCGAGATCCTCGCTTTCTCGGATGCCAACAGCGCTTGGGCCGCGGACTCGCTGCGCCGCTTGGTCGAGCCGCTCGCCGATCCCTCGGTCGGCTACGTCTGCGGTCAGGTCCGGTTCGTCGACGCGACGGGGGACAACCTGGAGGGCGCCTACTGGCGCTACGAGATGGCGGTGCGCGATATGGAGTCGGGGCTGGCGGGAGTCACCGCCGGCAACGGGGCGATTTACGCGGTCCGCCGCGACTCATACCTCGCCCTGCCGCCGGCCGGCAGCCACGACCTCTCCTTCCCGTTCCTGCTCGCGAAGCGGGGGCTGCGTTCGGTCTACGCACCGGCGGCCCGCGCCGAGGAGAAGATGGTGCCCAGCCTGGAGGGGGAGCTGGCGCGCAAGCGGCGCATGATGGTCGGGCTTTGGGACATCGTGGTCGGCGAAGGCATGCTGAGCCCGCGTGGGTACCCGCCGCTCTACGCCTTCGAGGTGGCCTCGCACCGGCTGCTGCGCTACGCGTCACCCTTCCTGCACTTGGTGGCGCTCGCCGCCAACGTCGCGCTGCTCGGCGAGGGTTGGATCTACGTGGTGACGTTCGCCGTACAGCTGGCCGTGATCGCCGCCGCGCTGCTCGGCCGCTGGCTGGGCGCGCTCCCCTTCCGCGTCGCCCGCTACTACGCGATGACCACCGCCTCGATTCCGCTTGGGCTCTGGGACCGCCTGCGAGCCGGGCCGCCCGGGGCTTGGGAGAAGGCCGAGGGGACCCGATGAGGCGGTCGCTCTGAGGTGCCCCGTGTCTTCGACATAGCCGTCGCGACCGCCGCCCTCGTCCTGCTCTCGCCGGTCCTCCTCGTCGCGGCGATCGCGATCAGGCTTGGCAGTCCGGGGCCGGTGATCTACCGGCAGCGGCGGGTCGGCAGGGACGGCGAGGAGTTCGAGCTGTTGAAGCTCCGCACGATGGTGCAGGGATCGGACCCGGTCGGCGTCGGTGTGGCGATCAGGCGCGAGGACCCGCGGGTCACGGCCGCCGGCCGTCTCTTGCGACGAAGCTCACTCGACGAGATCCCCAACCTGGTCAACGTGCTGCGCGGCGAGATGGCGATCGTCGGGCCCCGCCCGACGATCCCGGCGCAGGTAATCGCCTACACGCCCCACCAAAAACGGCGCCACGAGGTGAAGCCCGGTCTGACCGGGTGGGCGCAGGTGCAGGGCCGCGCCGGCATCCCGTGGGAGGAGCGGATCGAGCTCGACGTCGAATACGTGGACCGGCGCAGCGCCTGGCTAGACCTCCGCATCCTCGCCAAGACCGTCTGGCTGCTCGTCACCGGCCACGGCCTCGCGCCCGACTAGATGCACGGGTAGTGGAATCAACCATCTAGGGTTTCCGCCGTGAACGAGCAGCCGGCCGTCAGCCTCCGACCGTTTCAGCCCGGCGACGCCACGGCGGTGCACCGCTGGTTCAACAACCGTGCGGCGACGCGGACCCTGATGGAGTGGCGCGACGGCTTCTCGCTCGCGGAGTCCGAAGCCTGGGTCGGCCGGGCGATGGACGACTCGGGCGAGGACCGCAAGTACGCGATCGTCGTCGAGGGGCACGAGGAGCCGGTCGGCTTCACCGCCCTCTATGGACTCTTCCGGCAGACCGCGCCGGAGCTGGGCGCCCTGATCGGCGACGAAGTCCGCGGCAAGGGCGTCGGCCGCCGCGCCGAGGCGCTGACGATCGCCAAGGCTTTCGACGAGTTCGGGGCACACCGGGTGTACGGGCGGATCCCAGCCGAGAACGAGGCGGCAAAGCGCGTCGTGACGAGCCTCGGCTGGCGACACGAGGGAACGATGCGCGCCCATCTGTGCCGCGGCGGGCAGCTCGCCGACTGCGAGGTCTGGGGCGTCCTGCCCGACGAGTTCCGCGCCGCCGCCGCGGATCTGCTGCGGTGAGCGACGCCGCTGAGCCGGTCGTCAAGGCCGAGCTTCTCGCGGACGGCGGGGCGGCGGCCAGCGACGAGGAGTTCTTTCGCTCGCGCCCCTTCCTCGAGGCGGAGGGGGTCACGCACTCGCTGCGGATTGCGGGCGACGGCGTGGAGCTTCGCGCGCCGTTGATCGTCCGCGAGGTGCCTGGGAGCGACGCGCGCGATGCCGCCTCGCCCTACGGGTTTCCGGGCTTCGCGATCCGCGCATCCGACTTTCACCACCCCCCAGGGGGGTCGAAGTCGGATGCGGGCCTCGAGGCGACCGGCGTCGATTGGTCCCCCACCGGGCTCGTCTCCCTCTTCGTCCGCCACACGCTCGACCCGCCGCCGCTCGCCGGAGCCTCCGAGCGCAACGTCGTGCAGATCGCCGATCCGGAGCTGCCGCGCAAGAGCCGCGGCAGCGACCGCAACCAGGTCAACAAGAACAGGCGCGCCGGCTACGAGGTCCGTCTGGCCCGCGGTCCCGAGACGAGTGTCGAGGAGCGAGCCGGGTTCCTCGCCGCCTACGAGGAGACGATGCGCCGCACCGGCGCCGGTGAGCGTTACTTCTTCGGCGCCGCCTACTTCGATCAAATCCTCGACTCGCCCCGAAGCTGGCTGGCGCTCGCCCATGCACCGGGCGGTGAGATTGCCGCCGCCTCGCTCCTCGTCCGCAGCGACGGCTTCCTCCACTACTACCTCAGCGGCAGCGCCGACCCGTGGCTGCGCGACTCGCCGATGAAGAACGTCGTCTCGGCCCTGGTCGACTTCTCGACCGAGGAGGGCCTGCCGCTCAACCTCGGCGGCGGCATCGTCCGCGGCGACCGCCTCGAGGAGTTCAAGCGAGGCTTCGCCAACCGCGAACAGACCTGGCGCACGTCGGAGATCGTCTGCGACCGGGAGACCTACGCCCGCCTCTCGGCCAGCCGACCAGAGACCGGATTCTTTCCTTTGTACCGCTCCCAGTAGTGCCAGACCAAGCAGATCAAGGACGCAGGGAGCGTGGCGTGCTCCTGCACGCGAGCGACCGAGGACGCCGAGATGCGCCGGTCAGGCGCTACTGGGGTTCCACAGGCGTGGGGCCTTTGACTGCGCCGGTTCCCTCGCCGCCGTACCGGCCCCAGGTTTTGCGGCCGAAGGCGCGGATCGCGTCGAGCGTCGCCTGCCCTTTGTAGTCGGGGCAGCCGATCAGATTGGTCCAGGTGGTCGCCGCGACGTCGTAGGTCATCTCGTCGTTCGGGAAGAACAGCGTCCCGCCGTACATCTCTTCGTAAAGGCCCTTCAGTTCGAGCTGCTCGTCCTCGGAGAGATCGGGGTTGTACTGAACCTCCATGCGGCCGTGCTCGAGCGAGTGGACGATGAAGATCTCGTCCGGCATCTCGCTGTAGGCCCCGTCGGCCTGCTGGTACGGCGAGTCGGCGTGGTTCCCCGAGGTCGGCGGGCTCGTCCCGTAAGACGGCGGCGTCGCGGTCGGAGGCAGGTGGCTTTTGCCCTCGTCTCGCAGCTCGAGTTTGACCACGCAACCTGCTTGCTGAGCCGCTTTGGTCAGGTCGGTCTCTTTTGCCGCCGGAATGTCGGACCCATCGCGTTCGTCGGGCTCGAAGCCGTTGACCGAGCCACTCGCCGGGTTCAGGTGCGCGGAGCCCCCGTCACCGCCGCCGGAAGAGGCGATCGCCGAGATAATCCCGACCACGACCGCGAGGCCGATAAGGCCGGCAATCCCGTAGGCGGCGTAGAGGCGCCGCTGCTCGGACTTGCCATGGCTCGACTGGCGTTCTTCGCGCGCCTGCCGAAGCCGTTCCCTCTCTTCCTCCCTGCGGTTGGCCACGTTCGGTCGGGAAGTTACCAGCTAATTAGCGGGCGCCGGAGAGCCGGCGACCGCCTCGCCGAGGACGCCGCGGGTCCGCTCCCATGGCCGGGAGGCTTTCAGGGCGCTCAGCACCGCGCACGTCGCCGGCGCCCGGTTCAACGCGTAGAAGTGGATGCCGGGCGCGCCGGCGATCAGCAGCTCCGCGCACTGTTGCGCCGCGTAGGCGATCCCAAGCTCGAACTCCGCCCGCTCGTCCCCTTCGGCCGTCAGGAACGCCGCTTCGAGGGCTGGCGGAATCGAGGCGTCGCAGAGATCGCAGATCCGCTTCGTCTGGGCGAAGGTCGCAACCGGGATCACGCCGGCGAGGATCGGCACGTCGATTCCCTTTCGACGCGCCGCGGCGACGAAGTCGAAGTAGACCTGGTTGTCGAAGAAGAGCTGGGTGACGAGAAACGAGGCGCCGGCCTCGACCTTGGAGCGCAGGTAGGTGAGGTCGGTGTCGAGGTCGGGCGCCTCGGGGTGCACCTCGGGGAAGCAGGCGGCTCCGATCGTGAAGTCCCAGCGCGAGGAGATGAACGCCGCCAGCTCGGCGGCGCTGCCCAACCCGCCTTGCGGCTGGACGAAGTCAGCCTGTCCGCGGGGCGGGTCGCCGCGCAGCGCGAAGACGTTCTCGATCCCGGCCGCCTCGATTCGGTCCAGCGTCGCCGCCAACCCCTCGGTCGTCTCGCCGACGCAGCTGAGGTGGGCCATCGTCTCGAGGCCGAGATCGTCGCGCAGGGCGCGCGTGATCTCGACCGTCCCGTCCCTGGTCGATCCGCCGGCGCCGTAGGTGACCGAGACGAAGTCCGGCTCCAGCTCAGCCAGCGAGCGCGCCGTCGCGAACAGCTGTTCCTTCGCGTCCTCGCTCTTGGGCGGGAAGAGCTCGACCGAGAACACCGGCCGTTTCGAAGCGAGAATCGCGTCGATGCGCATCTGGGCAGGGTAGCCGCCCGGCGACCGAGTGACCCTATGGGAGGATTGCGAGCGTATGGCCGACGAGCTTCGCTACGAGCGGGTTGGCGCCGCCGCCGTCCTCACCATCGACCGCCCGCAGCGCCGCAACGCGGTCGACGCGGCGACCGCCGAAGCCTTTCGCGTGGCGCTCGGAGACTTCGAGGACGAGGACGCGGCGCGCGTCCTCGTCCTGACCGGTGCCGGCGGCGAGGCGTTTTGCGCCGGCGCCGATCTGAAAGCGCTCGACCTCGACGTCGATCATTCCGACGGGCCGATGGGGCCGACCCGGCTCACGCCCGCCAAGCCGGCGATAGCGGCGATCGACGGTTGGTGCTTGGCGGGCGGGGTCGAGTTGGCGCTTTGGTGCGACCTGCGGATCGCCACGCCGAGCTCGACCTTCGGTCTGTTCGAGCGTCGCTGGGGCGTGCCGCTGGTGGATGGCGGCACCCAGCGGCTGCCGCGGGTCGTCGGCATGGGTCGCGCGCTCGAGTTGATCCTCACCGGCCGCCCGGTGGAGGCCGAGGAGGCGCTGCGGATCGGCCTCGTCAACGAGCTGGTCCCGGCCGGCTCGGAGGTGGACCGGGCCCTGGAGCTGGCCGAGCGGATCGCCTCGTTCCCGCAGGAGACGATGCTCGCCGACCGCCGCGCCGCAATCGAAGGGTTCGGATTGCCGCTCTCAGAGGGGCTCGCCCTCGAGCACCGCCTCGGCCGCGAGGTGCTCGACGTCGCCGCCCGCGGGGCGGCCCGCTTCGCCTCCGGCGAGGGACGTCACGGCGAGGGCATCTAGGAGTCTGTCCAGCGCGCCGTCAGGCGGAAGCCCGCTCCAGCTCCGCTCGCGCCACCCGCATCTCCTCGGCCGCCCGCTCCGCTCCGAAGTAGGGGAGTACCGCAAAGTACATGAACTCAGGCAAGAGGTCGCGAAAACCGCCTTTTGCGCCAGTCGACAGGCGTGAGTGCACGACTGCGTGGATGCCCGCCACTATGCCCTCTGGAGCGATGCCAGGCGCGGAATTCCCACTATCCGCTTCGGTCCGTGCCAGATCGATGAAGTCGGTCACTTTTTTCATCGTTTCGGCCCGTCTTTGGAGCGGCCGGGAACCGGCGGCGTGGACTTCGACGATCAGCGCCCGACCGATCTCCGGCTCGCGGTCAAGGAATTCGAGGACGGCGCCCAATCCCGCCCGCAGCTTGCTCCGCCAATCGCTGTGGACGGCGGCGGCGGCCTCTGCGAGTGCCTCCAGCCGGGTGACGCCAGCCTCGAAGGCGTGCTCGAAGCAGGCGTCCTTATCGGCGAAGTTGTCGTAGAACGCCTGCCGATAGAGGCCCGTGCGGGCCAGGATCGTGCGTACGGACGTAGGGTCGTAGCCGTTGGCGCCCACCTCTTCGAGAATCCCGACGAGGATCTTTTCTTGCTTCTCCGACCCGGGGATTCCGAGCTTTCGCACCGCCGGGAAGGACTCCGCAGCCGTCGTGGGGCCGACTTCTCCCCCAAGCTGGGGCTTGGCTACGCCCTGCTTCCCCATCGCCACCCCTCCTATCAGGTTGAGGGAACAGGTTGTCTAGACTGCGGAAATGTATCGGTATCTGGCGCGTACGTCCACTTGAATCTCATGAACCGCGCAGTACAGTGGCTGCCGTGACCGATCGCGTCACCCAGGTGAAAAGAGCGCGGCCCGGACAGCATTCGCTGCCTCGCGAGTTCATCGCCCAGCACCAGCGGGCGCGAATAATCGCCGCGCTCGCCGAGGAGACGGTTGACAAGGGGTACCGCGCCGTGACGGTCGCCGACATCGTTCGACGCGCCGGCATCGCCCGCAACACCTTCTACGAGAACTTCTCCTCGAAGGAGGACTGCTTCCTGGCGGCCTCCGAGTTCGCGGTGAAGGAAGCCCTGCGCCGCGTCGTCGACGCCGCGAGCAAGGTCGACAGCTGGCCGACCCGGGTCAACGCGGGGCTCGCCGCCTTCCTTCGCTACGTGGCAAGCGAACCGGCTCTCGCTCGCACCTGCATCGTCGAGGCGCTCTCGGCCGGGCCCGCCGCCGTCGACCGCTACGAACGTTCGATCCAGGCCTTCGTGCCGCTGTTCCGCATGGGCCGCAAGGTCTCGCCGCAGGGCGACGAGCTGCCGGCGACTCTCGAGGAGACGATCGTCGGCGGGCTCTTCTGGATTCTCTACCAGCGGATCGTCATGGGGCAGGTGGAGCAGA
Source organism: Solirubrobacterales bacterium (assembly GCA_036276735.1). Taxonomy (GTDB): domain Bacteria; phylum Actinomycetota; class Thermoleophilia; order Solirubrobacterales; family 70-9; genus VRUE01. Next base: position 57,427 of record DASUOH010000004.1, read on the forward strand.
TCGAGGAACTGCTCCCGGAGCTGGTCGAGTTCTCGCTCACCCCATACATCGGTGCCGAGGCCGCTAAGCGGGCGGGCGCCGAGGCGCCGCCGGCCACCGTCGGTTAGACCAGGGCAGGGACCGGGGGTCTCATGCGCTAGTGCCCGCCACCAAGACCCGCGAGCGAACCGCCGCCTCCGAGCGCGCCGCCATCGTCGCCGCGACGATCGAGCTCGCTGCCGAACGGGGCTACGGCGAGACGACGGTCGAGTCGATTCTGGACCGCGCCGACCTGGACCGCGCCGCCTTCAACCGCTTCTTCCACGGTAAATACGACTGCTTCCTCTCGGCCTGGCAGGAAACGAACGACGAGTGCGTCGAGGCGATCGTCCAGGCCTACGACAGCGAGGAGGAGTGGGTCGATCGGCTGCGGGCCGTCGCCGGCGAGGTTGTCGCCGGCCTCCGCCGGGAACCCCATCGCGCCCGCTTCGGGATCGAGGTGCTGGCCGCCGGCGAGGCGGCCCGCGCCCGCCGCGACATGACGATGCGAATCGTCGCTTCACTGATCGACGCGGGACGCAAAGACATGGACGATCCCGAATCCGTCCCCCACACGACCGCCGAGGCGCTCGCCGGCTCCGCCTACGGGCAGATTTATTCGCGCGTGGTGCGCGGCAACGGCGGCGATCTCGAGAGCCTGCTGCCGCAGCTGATGTGCGCCGCGGTGATGCCGTACCGCGGTCCCGAGGCCGCGCTGCGTGAGCTGAGCCGCGATTCAGACGCTGCCGCACGATATGGTCGCGGTGTGGCACGCAAACGAGCGACGAAAAGCGCTTCCAAAACGGGCAAGCGCAGCGCCGAGGTCGACGAGTACCCCCCCGAGCTAGCCCGGCTACCCCCCGGCCGTCACGGCCTGCCGCGCGAGTTCGTCGCCCATAACCAGCGTGAGCGGCTGATCGCGGGGATCGCGGAGGCGATCGCCGAAAACGGTTACTCGGGCACGACGATCGCGCACATCACCCGCGCCGCCGCGGTTTCGCGCCGCACCTTCTACGAGCACTTCCCGAGCAAGGACGACTGCTTCGTCGCCGCCTACGAGGCGGTGATGGGTGAACTGCAGGAGCGGGTCTCGGAGGCCTTCGACAGTGAGGAGGACTGGCCGGAGGCGATCAAGGCCGGGATCGCCGCGATGCTCGAGTTCCTCGCCTCAGAGCCGAGCCTCGCCCGTCTCTGCATGGTCGAGGCGCTCGTCGCCGGGCCGGTCGTGGTCGAGCGCTACGACGCCGCCATCCAGAGCTTCGTCCCCTACTTCAGGCAGGGGCGCGAGGGCCGCTCGCCCGACGTGCTCTCGCGCCTGTCGCCGACCACGGAGGAGGCGCTGGTCGGCGGCATGGTGTCGCTGATCTCACGCCGCATCATCGCCGGCAAGACCGCCGAGTTGCAGAAGCTGCTCCCCGACCTGGTCGAGTTCACGCTGACGCCGTACCTCGGCAGTGCCGAGGCTTCCAAGGTCGCCAAGAAGGGCTGAGGTCGCGCAGGCGGCAGCCTGCAAACCAACACCCAACGTCGGCGACATCGGACGTCGGCGACATCAGACGTCGGTAACCTGGGTCCATGTTCGTCAACCGGGAAGTCGAGCTGGACCGCCTTGAGGAATGGTGGGACCGGCGAGGCGGATCGCTGGGGGTCCTCTGGGGCCGGCGGCGAGTCGGCAAGACGGCCCTCATGCAGCACTTCGCGGTAGACCGGCCCGCCGTCTTCCACACCGGCGGCGGCCGGCCGGCCGCCGACGAGCTGCAAGCGCTGTCGCGCGCCGCCGCCTCGGCCCTCGATGACGGGATGCGCGACCTGCGGGAGCGCCCCTTCGTCGACTGGGACGACGCCTTCGAGACGCTCGCCGCCGCCGCGGCCAGCCGCCGGCTCCTGCTCGTCCTCGACGAGTGGCCGGCCCTCACCCGCGTCTCGCCAGAGCTTCCCGACCTCCTTCGCGCCGCCTGGGACAGGGTCGGTGGCCGGACCAAGCTGAAGGTCCTCATCTCCGGATCGGCGGTCCGCACGATGGAGGAGATGCAGGAGGAGCGCTCGCCGCTTTACGGGCGGCTCGACCTGCGGCTCCTCCTTCACCCCTTCCGACCCCACGAGGCGGCGCTGATGCTCCCCAGGCTCAGTCCCGCCCAGCGGGCGCTGGTCTGGGGGCTGGTCGGCGGCATACCCCTCTACCTACGCTGGTGGAACCAGAGCGCGAGCGTTCGCGCCAACCTCGCGGCCCTCGCCTGTTCGCCCGGCGGTCAGCTCCTCACCGAGGGCCAGCTGGTGCTCGCCACCGAGGCCGACGGCGGCGACCTGGCGCGGCAGGTCCTCTATGCGATCGCGGCCGGTCGCACCAAGTACCACGAGATCGAGCAGTCGGTCGGAGCCGATCCCGGCCGCACGCTGGATCGGCTCGTCGCGCTGCGACTGGTCGAGCGCCTCGTCCCGGTGACCGAGGCCGGGGCGCGCACCCGCCGCCGCGTCTACAGGATCGCCGACAATTTCCTCGCCTTCTGGCTCGGCGTTCTCGATCGCTATCGCCCCGAGATCGAGCGGGGCCTGGGCGAGAGCATCCTGCCGGTCCTGCTCGACTCCCTCGACGATCACATGGGCGGCGTCTGGGAGGAGGCGTTCCGCGACCACCTGCGGCTCCGCGCGGCGGCAGGCGAGCTCGGCGACGTCGTCGCGATCGGGCCGTTCTGGACGAGCGGGGCCGATCCGGGTGAGATAGATGCGGTCGCCCTGGCGGGACGGGGGCGCGAGGCGGTCCTGGTGGGCGAGGCGAAGTGGACGAAGCGGGTGGACGGGAGCGCCCTGCGTGCCGACCTCGAACGGAAGGCGGCAGCTCTGCCGAAGCTGGCGGACGAGGCGCGCTACGCGGTCGCGGCGCGCGAGCGGGTCGATGGCGCCGCGGGCATCCTCGCCGTCACCGCCCCAGACATCTTCTAGTCGCCCTCGCCGAACAGCTGCAGGAAGGCGAGGTGGGTGAGGTCGGGCAGGAGACGCTCGACGTCGGCGCCGCGGCCGGCGGCGAGCTCGATGCAGAGCGTTTCCTCGATCGCGCCGAGGACGAAGCCGGAGGTCGTCACGGTCGCGGAAGGGCGCGCACCCGGCTCGTGTCGGGCGGAGTCGAGGATGTCGATCAGGCGCTCGGTCAGCTCCTGGTGTTTCTCCCAGGCATCGCCCCGCGCCGCGCGCACCTCGACCAGCAGCGCCTTCGCCACCGCGGGTTCGGCGGCGACGAAGCCGAGCAGGCTGGCGACGGCCGCCTCGAAGCCGGCGCGCCAGGTGGCCGCCCCCTGGCAGGCGTCGAGCAGATCGCCGTAGAGCCGCTCGGCGCCTTCCTCGTATGCCCAGGCGAAGGCAGCCTGCTTGCCGTGGAAGCGGCGGTGGAAGCGATCGCCGCCGAGGCCGGTGCGCTCGGCCAGCTCCTTGACGGTCGCCTTGGCGAAGCCGCGCTCGCCTATCGTGGCCATGATCGCGGCCCGCAGCGCCGCCTCCGTGTCCTGGCGCCGAACCGCCTGATCCCAGCTGCGCACCTCACGCAAAGGGCCAAGGGCTTCCATTCAGGACACCATAGCTTATGTTTGGGAACTTTCACCACCTCATATACCTGTTTCGTATCAATGGGAACGGGCGCTATCCTGGGGTTGTGCGAGCCCTGCCCGGAAAGGAGTCCCGGCAGCCTCCCGGTCCCGAGCCGGTGAGCCGGGACGCCGCCGCCGCCGACCAGCGCCGTCGCATCCTCGAGGCGACCGCCGACCTGGTCGCCCAGCACGGCTATCAGGAGACGACGATCGAGGCGATCGTGCGCAAGGCTCGCGTCGGCTACGCGACCTTCTACAAGCACTTCGCCGACAAGGAAGCGGCCTTCCTCGAGTTGCTCGAGGCGGCGATGGAGCGGACCGCGAGCCGGGTCGAGGACGCCTTCAAGCGCGAAGAAGGGCCCTGGCCCGACCGCCTCGGCGCCGCCCTCGGCGCCCTCTTCGAGGACATCGTCGCGCACCCCAGTGTGGCTCACGCATGCCTCGTCGACTCGTTGACGGCGGGCAAGAAGGCGGTCGACCTTCAGGAGGGAGCGCTGAAGCGGCTCGCCGTCCTGCTGCGGCCGGGCCGCGAGCTCAACCCGCGCAAGGCGCGGCTGCCCGACAGCCTCGAGGAGACGCTCGCCGGCGGCGTCGTCTGGGTCCTCAACCAGCGGCTCATCGGCGGCGAAGTGGACCAGCTGCGGGCGATGCTGCCCGAGACCCTCGAGTTCCTGCTGCGCCCCTACGTCGGCGACGAAGAAGCGGCACGCGAGGCGGGCGAGGTGGCCGAGGAGATCTCGGCCGCCTAGCCGGCGCCCATGCCCTCCGAAGAGCTCGGCCCGCTGCCGGCCGGCCGCCATTCCTACAGCCGCGAGCAGGTCGCCCACCACCAGCGCGAGCGGCTGATCGCCGGCCTCGCCAGCGCCGTCGCCTACAAGGGCTACGCCGCGGTGACGCTCGCCGACGTGACTCGCGAGGCGAAGGTCTCGCGCCGCGTCTTCTACGAGAACTTCGAGAGCAAGGAGGAGTGCTTCCTCGCCGCCTTCGAGGTCGTCGTCGGGCACCTGCGCGAGCTGGTGGCAGAGGCGGTCGAGCCGGAGTCCGACTGGCCGAGGAAGGCGATCGCCGCGACCCACGCCGTGCTCGCCTTCCTCGCCTCCGAGCCCGACCTCGCCCGCCTGCTCCTGGTCGAGTCGCGCGGCGCCAGCTCGGCGGTCCAGGCACGCTTCAACGAGGCGGTGGGGGAGATGACGCCGCTGCTGCGCCTCGGCCGGAGGGAGCGCCCCGCCGCCGAGCGCCCCCTCCCCGACTCGACCGAGGATTCGGTTCTCGGCTCCCTGGTCTCCCTCACCTTCCGCAAGGTCGCGGCCAGCGAAGCCGAGCAGCTGCCCGAGCTCGTCCCTGAGTGTGTCGAGTTCATCCTCTCGCCTTACCTGGGCCCCTACGAGGCCGCCCGACTCGCGCCCACAGCCCCGTAGCAGTTCCCACTCCTTTCTAGGAACGTTCCCTTTCTTTCAGGAACGTCTGCTTGACAAGCCTCTGCCGAGGTGCTTTGCTTGCCATGCTCGCGGTACGGATAGCCCCCTTTGGGAACTCTCCTCACTTCGAGTGATTCAGCCCCCGGGACGGGCAGGGACCCACCTCAGGGAATCAGGGACAGCGCCTCCATGGGAAGGAGGCCGGGACAAGGAGAGATCTGTGAAGGCAAAGGCACGCGTTGTGGCCATCGCGGTGGCCGGACTGCTTCTTCTAGCTGCCAGCGCCAAAGCTGCCTACACCCCCGGCACCCCGATCCCGACCTACGGCAAAGTCACCTCCGTCGCCGTCAACCAGGCGAGCCGCGACCTCTACGCCGCCAGCTTCGTCGGCCCTCAGGGCATTATCGAACTCACCACCCCCGACCTCCCCGGGA
>DASUOH010000005.1:0-33477 GCA_036276735.1 Solirubrobacterales bacterium
ATCCGTGTCCTCGACGCCCGGACAGGCGAGCTGATCCGTCGTCTGACTCTCGATCCCAGCCGCGACTACCAGCCGATCGGAGGAGATTGAGATGTCTACGATGTCCCGCGACATCTGTCTCCGATGTCGCGACACATCACATGACGCGCCCGGCAGGATTCGAACCTGCGGCCTCTAGCTCCGGAGGCTAGCGCTCTATCCAGCTGAGCTACGGGCGCTCGATATGCAGCTTAGTCAGTTGGCTGCTGACCCGAGGAGAGCGAACACTGTTTTGTCCGGCTGTAGACATAAGATTTCTCAAATGCCTAGACCAGGAAGTGGCAACGCAGGAGAGGCGATGGTATTGGCGGCCCTAGTCGATCGGGGATACCAAGTCCTGATCCCATTTGGAGAGGGGCACCCCTTCGACCTTGTCATCGACTTGGGGCTCGACGGCCCCCTGCGGGTTCAATGCAAGACCGCCTGGCCAGTGCGGGGATGCCTGCTCTTCAATCCCCACTCGACGGATCACGGCCGGGGCCCTCGCTCGTACCACGGTCTGGCTGATGTCTTCGGTGTTTACTTTCCTCCTCGAAAAGCGGTGTATCTCGTGCCCGTGGAGGGAGTACCGGAGACGGAGGCTCGGCTTCGCGTCGATCCTCCGCTGAACAACCAACGCAAAGGAATCCGGCTCGCTGCCGACTTCGAGATCGACCGCTGGTCTGGTGATTCGCTTCGCGCTCTCGTCCGGCGACCGGCGCCGCTCGAAGAACCTCTCCCTGCTCTCGCGTAGGCTCGCGGTCCAATGGACCTGAGCGTGACGTTTCTCGGCACCGGCGGCGCCGTGCCCTCGGCGCGGCGCAACACGGCAAGCGTGCTCGTCGCACGTGGCGGCGAACGGCTGCTCTTCGATTGCGGCGAGGGGACGCAGCGGCAGATGCAAGCGTCGACCGGCCTCGTCCAAGCGGACGAGATCTACCTGACTCACTTCCACGCCGATCACATCCTCGGCCTCCCGGGCCTGCTCAAAACCTACGATCTGACCGAACGAGAGCGGCCGCTGACGATCTACGGGCCACGCGGCCTCGTCGACCTGTTCCGGACCTTGCACCGCATCGTCGGGCGACTCGACTTCAAGCTGGAGCTGGTCGAACTCGAGCCCGGCGACTCGATGGCCCTTGACGGAGCCGACCTGCGCGCCTTTCCGGTCGAGCACAGCGTGCGGGCGCTCGGCTACACGCTGGTCGAGGAGGACCGTCCCGGTCGCTTCGACCCCGAGGCGGCTAAGCGGCTCGGCGTCCAGGAAGGCCCTGCCTTTGCCGCCCTGCAGCGGGGTGAGACGGTCGCCGGCTCACTCGGACCGGTCCAGCCCGACGACGTGATGGGTCAGGCGCGCGAGGGTCGCAAGCTCGTCGTCACCGGCGACACGGCCCCGTGTCGCGCCACGGTCGAAGCCGCGCGTGGGGCGGACCTGCTCGTCCACGACGCCAGCTTTGCCGAGGAGGAGGCGCAGCGCGCCGCCGACACCGGTCACTCGACCGTGGGTCAGGCGGCCGCGGTCGCGCGCCAGGCCGACGTGAAGATGCTCGCCCTCGTCCACATCTCTTCGCGCTACCACGTCGGCAAGATGGTCGAGGAGGCGCGTGAGGTCTTTCAGCCCGCGGTCGCGCCACGCGACTTCGACCTGATCGAGCTCCCCTTTCCCGAGCGAGGCGAGCCGAGGCTGGTATCGAACGGCGCGCGCGAAGCCGAGCACCCCGGCTGAGGGGGCGCCAGAGGAATCCGCCGCGCTACTGGTAGCAGGCTTTCTTGTAGCGGTGGACGTCTTTTGCGTCCAGTGCTCGCAGGTCTACGACGTGGAGCAGTTCGTCCATCGCCGGGCCGACTTCCTTGGAATATTTGCCGGGATTGTCGTATTCGGCGAGGTTGCGGATCCTGCCGACCATGTAGCCGTACCGCTCGAGCCGGTCCAGTTCGCCGTTGATCTCAAGCTGCCAGACCGTTTCGCAGTAGGAGCGAATCACTTCTTTCTCACCCGGCTCGAGCTCCAGCGCTCGTTTCGACGCTTTGTATTTGCCGTCCGAGGCGGCGGCATCCTTGAGGCCGGTCAGGATTTCGCTGAAAGCGGCGCTTGGTTCGTTCGCCTGCGCTCCGCTCTCGTCGTCGCCACAGCCAGCCGCCGGCAGCGCCAGCACAAGGAGTGCGAGAAGCGCAAACAGACGACGATCGAGGCTCATAGCTGGGACATCCTACAAAACTCAAGAAAGACTGACTAACTGGGTAGCGGTCCGACTGTCCGGAGATATCGCTGTCGCGCCGCGCTGGTAGTCTCGAAGCCGTCCTTTAACCAGGTCCCGCGAGGCCAGGAAGGAGCAACCGAGTGAGCGAGAAGGTCGTGCTGGAGCGCGACGACTTGAGGCGAACGCTGCGGCGGATCGCCCACGAGATTGCCGAGAAGAACCCGGTTCCCGATTGCTTGGCGATCGTCGGCATCCACACGCGGGGCGCCGTCCTCGCCCGCCGGCTCCACGCCCTGCTCGGCGAGATGACCGAGAGCGAGGTTCCGATCGGCGATCTGGACATCTCCTTCTACCGCGACGACGTCGGCGCGAAGTCGCCGGCCTCCCAGCCGGTCGTCCACTCCTCCCACATCGACTTCGACATCGCCGATCGCACGGTCGTCCTCGTCGACGACGTGCTTTTCACCGGCCGCACGGTGCGCGCCGGGATCGACGCCCTCTTCGACTACGGCCGCCCCCAGCGCGTGCAGCTCGCCGTTCTCTGCGACCGCGGGCACAGGGAGCTGCCGATCCGTCCCGACTACGTCGGCAAGAACCTGCCGACCGCACGCGGCGAGCGGGTCAACGTGCGGCTGGAGGAGGTCGACGAGGTCGACGAAGTGACGATCACCGAGCCGCGCACCACCGAGGTGTTGGCATGAGGCACCTGCTCGCGGTGGAGGACCTCTCCCGCGCCGAGATCGAGGCGATCCTCGACCGCGCCGAGAGCTTTGCGGAGGTGGCGCGGCGCGACATCAAAAAGGTGCCGACGCTGCGCGGCCGCACGGTCGTCAGCCTCTTCTACGAGGCAAGCACCCGCACCTCGTCCTCGTTCGAGCTAGCCGCCAAGCGGCTCTCCGCCGACCTCGTCTCGATCAAGCCGGGTGGCTCTTCAGTCGAGAAGGGTGAGTCGCTGAAGGACACCGTGGCGACGCTCTCCGCCTACGACCCGGCGGCGATCGTGATCCGCCACCCCTACGCCGGCGCCGCCCAGCTCGTCGCCGGTTGGTCGGAGGCCGCGGTGATCAACGCCGGGGACGGCAAGCACGAGCACCCCAGCCAGGCCCTGCTCGACCTTTTCACGCTGCGGCGCCGACTCGGCTCCCTGGAGGGAAAGCGGATTTGGATCGTCGGCGACGTGCTGCACAGTCGGGTCGCGCGCTCCAACCTCCTCGCCTTCGGAGCGATGGGGGCCGAGGTGACCGTCTGCGGCCCGCCGACCTTGATCCCGCGCGGGATCGAGGCGCTCGGCTGCCAGGTCGCCCACTCGTTGGAGCGGCTCGGCGAGGCGGACGTCGTCTACACGCTGCGGCTGCAGAGGGAGCGGATGGCGGAGAGCTTCCTGCCCTCGCTGCGCGAGTACGCGGTTCGCTTCCAGATCGACACCCGTCGGCTGGGGCCGCGCCAGCTGCTCATGCACCCCGGACCGGTCAACCGCGGTGTCGAGCTGTCAGGGGAGGCGGTCGACTCGCCGCAGTCGCTGATCTCCGAGCAGGTCGCCTCCGGCCTGGTCGTGCGGATGGCGATCCTCTACGAGTTGCTGGCGGCGCGTGATCGACCGGCGCCGGTCGAGGGCGAGGACGCCGCGACCAGCCCGACTCCCTTGGGGCAGCCGGCGTGAGCCTCGCAGCGGCGCTCGACATGCGCTCCGGCGAGGGCGCGGACATCGTCCTGCGCGGCGCGACCGTGCTGGACCCGGTGGCCGGAATCGAGGGCGTCCACGACGTCGTCGTCCAGACCGGGAAAATTGCCGAGCTCGCCGCCCCGGGAACCGCCGACGCGGCGGGCGGCGAAGAGATCGACGCCGAAGGCCTGCACGCCTTCCCCGCTTTCTTCGATCCGCATGTCCACCTGCGGACCCCTGGCCAGGAGCACAAGGAGAACCTCGAGACCGGTACCCGGGCAGCGGCCGCCGGCGGCTATTGCGGCGTGCTCGCGATGGCCAACACCGACCCGCCCGTCTCAACCCCCGCCGACGTAGAGGCGCTGCGCGAGGCCGCGCGTGAGCAGGCCTCCGTGCCGGTCGGCTTTCTCGCCACCGTCACCCGTGGCATGGCGGGGAACGAGCTGACCGAGATGGCGGCGCTGCGCGACGCCGGCGCCGTCGGCTTCAGTGACGACGGGCTGCCGGTCCGCAGCGCCCGGGTGCTGCGGCGCGCCCTCCAGTATCAGCGGCTCTGCGGCGGGACGATCGCGCTCCACGAGGAGGATGCCGAGCTCTCGGGCGAGGGCGTCATGCACGAGGGCCCGGTCTCGGCAGCGCTCGGCCTGACCGGCATCCCATCGATCTCGGAGTCGACCACGATCGCCCGCGACGCCGCGCTTGCCGCCTACGAGGAGGCCCGCATCCACGTCCAGCATCTCTCGGCCGCCGAGTCGGTCGAGGCCGTCAGGACCGCCAAGGCGGCCGGTGTGCAGATCAGCGCCGAGGCCAGCCCGCACCACCTCTGCCTCACCGACGAGGCGGTGCGGAGCCTCGACGCGAGCCGCTTCAAGATGAACCCGCCGCTTCGCGCCGAGGCGGATCGGCAGGCGCTCCTCGACGGCCTTCGCGACGGCACGATCGAGTGCATCGCCACCGACCATGCGCCCCACGCGGCCGAGGAAAAGGAGGTCCCGTTCGAGCAGGCGGCGATGGGGGTCACCGGCCTGGAGACGGCATTCGCCGCGCTCCACACCCACCTGGTCCTGCCCGGGGTGCTCGACCTGGCACTGGTGATCGAGCGGCTGGGGGGCGGCGCCGAGCCGTTCGGGCTGCCGCGCACGACCCTCGCGCCGGGCAGCGAGGCGAACCTGGCCCTCTGTGACCTGGGCGCGGCCTGGAGGGTCGGCGAGGAGGGCTACGAGAGCCGCTCCGACAACTCCTGGTGCGCGGGCGAGGAGCTGACCGGCCGGGTGCTGATGACCCTCGCCGGCGGTCAGGTCGCCTACCGGCTGCGCAGCTTCAGCCTCGGGATAGCCTCGTGAACGCTGCCAGCGCCTACATCCTGCTCGAGGACGGGACCCGTTTCGACGGCGAGACCTGCGGCAGCCCCGACGCGGTCACCGGCGAGGTCGTCTTCAACACGGCGATGACCGGCTACCAGGAGTCGGTCACCGACCCCTCCTATGCCGGCCAGATCATCGTCTTCACCTACCCGTTGATCGGCAACTACGGCGTCTCGGGGGCGGCGATGGAGTCCGACCGCATTCACGCCCGCGGCGTCGTCATGCGCGACGCCAAGAACCGCGAGGACGCTGCGACCGCGGAGGGCGGCTGGCTCGACTGGCTCGCGGACTGCGGCATCGCCGGCATCACCGGCGTCGATACCAGGGCGCTGGTCCGCCACATCCGCGACGCCGGCGCGATGCGCGGCGGCATCTTCGGCGCCGACGTGCCGGAGCCGGAGGCGCGCGAGAGGATCGCCGCCGAGCCCGCGATGGCCGGCGCCGACCTCGCCCGTACCGTGACCCCCTCGGAGCCGATTCGCTTCGAGGGCGGCGGGCCGCACGTGGTCGGCATCGACACCGGCGTCAAGCTGAGCATCGTCCGCCAGCTTCGCGAGCGCGACTGCCGCCTGACCCTGCTTCCTTGCACGAGCTCCGCCGAGGACGTCCTCGGCGAGGACCCCGATGTCGTCTTCCTCGCCAACGGCCCCGGCGACCCCGGCGCGCTCGACCACGTCGTCGCCACCGTCCGCGAGCTGGTCGGGGTCAAGCCGGTGTTCGGCATCTGCCTCGGCCACCAGCTGCTCTGCCGAGCGGTCGGCCTGGAGACCTTCAAGCTGCCCTTCGGCCATCGTGGCGCCAACCACCCCGTCAAGGAGCTGGCGACCGGCCGAATCGACATCACCTCGCAGAACCACGGCTTCGCGGTGCAGGGCCCGGGCGGCGAGCCGACGATCGAGACCGACGAGCCGGTTCGCTGGGAGACGGATTTCGGCGCCGCCGAGCTCTCCCACCTGAACCTCTACGACCGCACGGTGGAGGGCCTGGTCTTGCGCGACGTTAGGGCCGCCACCGTCCAGTACCACCCCGAGGCCGGCCCCGGCCCGCACGACGCGCGTCATCTGTTCGACACCTTCCTGGAGCTGGCGCATGCCTAAGCGCACCGACATCGAGAAGATCCTGCTGATCGGCTCGGGGCCGATCGTGATCGGCCAGGCCGCCGAGTTCGACTACTCCGGCGTGCAGGCCTGCAAGGTGCTGCTCGAGGAGGGCTACGAGGTCGTTCTGGTCAACTCGAACCCGGCGACGATCATGACCGATCCGGAGTTCGCCACCGCGACCTACGTCGAGCCGCTGCTGCCCGGCCCGGTGGCGCGGATCATCGAGAAGGAGCGGCCCGATGCGCTGCTGCCGACCCTGGGCGGACAGACCGCCCTCAACGTCGCGATGGCGCTCGCCGAAGACGGCACGCTCGACCGCTTCGGGGTCGAGCTGATCGGCGCCGACCGGGACGCGATCAACCGTGCCGAGGACCGTGAGGAGTTCCGCCGCACCATGAACGACGCAGGGCTGCGGATCCCCTGGTCGCTGACCGTCAGCAGCCTCGCCGAGGTCGAGGAGGGTCTCGCCAACGGCCGCATCGCGCTGCCGGCGATTGTCCGCCCCGCCTTCACGCTCGGCGGCCAGGGCGGCGGCGTGGGGGAGACGGAGACCGAGCTGCGCCAGGTTGTCTCCGAGGGGCTGGCCGCGAGCCCGATCAACCAGGTGCTGGTCGAGGAGTCGGTGATCGGCTGGGGCGAGTTCGAGCTCGAGGTCATGCGCGACCGCAACGACAACGTCGTGATCATCTGCTCGATCGAGAACATGGACCCGATGGGGGTGCACACCGGCGACTCGGTGACCGTGGCCCCCGCACAGACCCTCACCGACGACCTCTACCAGCAGCTGCGCGACCAGGCGATCGCGGTGATCCGCGCGGTCGGCGTCGAGACCGGTGGCTCGAACATCCAGTTCGCCGTCAACCCGGAGGACGGCGACATCGCGATCATCGAGATGAACCCGCGCGTCTCGCGCTCATCGGCCCTCGCTTCGAAGGCGACCGGCTTCCCGATCGCCAAGATGGCGGCCAAACTGGCGGTCGGCTACGCCCTCGAGGAGATCCCCAACGACATCACGCGCGCCACGCCGGCCTCCTTCGAGCCGACGATCGACTACGTCGTCACCAAGATTCCCCGCTTCGCCTTCGAGAAGTTCCCGGGCGCGGCCGGGCGCCTCTCGACCTACATGCAGAGTGTCGGCGAGGTGATGGCGATCGGCCGCACCTTCCGCGAGTCGTTCGCCAAGGCGATGCGCTCGCGTGAGCTCGACGCGCCGGCCGAGCCGCCGCAGGGCGACGAGGACCTGCTCGAGGCGATCGCTGTGCCGAGCGCCGAGCGCTTCGACCTCGTGCTGGAGGCGTTCCGCCGCGGGATCGACGTGGAGGCTGTCCACGAGCGCTGCCTGGTCGACCGCTGGTACCTGCGCGAGCTGCAGGCGCTGGCGACCGAAGGCGACGGGACCGAGGGCCTCGTCCGGACCTACAAGTCGGTCGACACCTGCGCCGCCGAGTTCGAGGCGGCGACGCCCTACTACTACTCCGCCCACGAGCGTCCCTCCAGGGATGGTGCCCCGGCATCCGAGGTGAGGCGCGGAGACCGAGACTCGGTGGTGATCCTCGGCGCCGGCCCCAACCGGATCGGGCAGGGGATCGAGTTCGACTACTGCTGCGTACACGCGGCGATGACCGTGCGCGAGATGGGCCGCGACGCGGTGATCGTCAACTGCAACCCCGAGACGGTCTCCACCGATTACGACACCTCCGACCGCCTCTACTTCGAGCCGCTCACGGCCGAGGACGTGCTCGCGGTCTGCGAGCAGGAGCGCCCGGAGGGGGTGATCGTCCAGTTCGGCGGCCAGACCCCGCTGAAACTGGCCCGGGTCCTCGAGGAGGCCGGCGTGCCCCTGCTCGGAGCGCGCCCGGGCGGCGTCTCGCCGGTCGCCGCGATCGACCGCGCCGAGGACCGCGGCCGCTTCGGCGAGCTGCTGCGGGGGCTCGGCGTCAAGCACCCGCCCTACGCCACCGCGACCTCGGCCGATGAGACGATGGCGATCGCCGCCCGGGTCGGCTTTCCGCTGCTCGTCCGCCCCTCCTACGTGCTCGGCGGGCGGGCGATGGAGATTTGCTACTCGACCGACAACCTCGCCGCCTATCTGAAGGCCAACGCACGCGCCGACTCCGAACACCCGCTCTTCCTCGACCACTTCCTCGAGGGGGCGATCGAGGTCGACGTCGACGCCCTCGCCGACGGCCAGTCGGTCCACATCGCCGGGATCATGCAGCACGTCGAGGAGGCGGGGGTCCACTCCGGCGACTCGGCCTGCGTGCTGCCGCCGATGAGCCTCGGCGAGGAGATGCTGGCCGAGATCCGCTCGACCACCGAGCGGATCGCCCTCGAGCTGGGCGTGGTCGGCCTGATCAACATCCAGTATGCGGTGGCGGGCGGCGAGCTTTACGTGATCGAGGCAAACCCGCGCGCTTCGCGCACCGTGCCGTTCGTCTCCAAGGCGACCGGGACGCCGCTGGCGAAAGTGGCGACGCGGCTTCTGCTCGGCGAGCGGCTGACCGATCAGGACCTCGGCGCGGCGCCCGACGGCTACGTCAGCGTCAAGGAGGCGGTCCTGCCGTTCGCCCGCTTCGCCGGTGTCGACTCGGTGCTCGGGCCGGAGATGAAGAGCACGGGCGAGGTGATGGGGATCGCCGCCGACTTCCCGACCGCCTTCGCCAAGGCGCAGGCGGCGGCCGGGGCGCGGCTTCCGGTCGAGGGCGCCGTCTTCATCACCGTCACCGACACCGACAAGGCCGCGGCGACCCAGCTCGCCACCCGCTTCCACGATCTCGGCTTCGAGGTCGTCGCCACGGGCGGCACCGCGCAGGCGATCTCGGCGATGGGGATCCCGGTGACCCGGATCAACAAGCTGAGCGAAGGCGGCGAGAACGCGATCGACTTGATCCGCGATCGGCGCTGCGATCTGGTGATCAACACGCCGACCGGCTCCGGTGCCCGCGCCGATGGCCACGCGATCCGCACCGCCGCGGTCCGCCACAGCGTCCCCTGCATCACGACGATGACCGGCGCCTCGGCTGCGGCACGGGCGATCGCCGCCCAGAAGGAAGGCGCCGCGCCCGTGCTCTCCCTTCAAGAAGTCCACGCCGAGAGGCGGGGCGCCGCGTCGTCTGCTCCCGCAGATGCCTGAGCGTCAGGCCCCGCCCTTCGGGCGCCGCCGCTGCGAGGTCGTCGAGAGCCGTGCTTCAGGCGGTTACCGGCTCTTCTCGTTGCTTGACCGCGAAGGACCCGCACCCCTGCCCGGCCAGTTCTACATGCTGGCGGCGGAGCGCCGTTGGGAGGAGCGCGGCGGCCGCCCCTTTCTGCCCCGCGCCCTCTCCGTCGCCGAAGCCAAGGCCAGGGACGGCGCCCAGCGGCTCGATTTCCTGATCGAGGGCATCGGCCCCGGCACCGATCGGCTCTGCGACCTTCAGCCCGGTGAGCAGGTCTGGGTCAACGGCCCGCTCGGCAACAGCTTCTCCTCTCCTCGCGACCTCTCCCCGGACGCGGCCGGCGCGATTCTGGTCGGCGGGGGCATCGGCATCGCCCCGCTGGCAATCCTCCGCCGCAGCTTCTCGGAACGCGGAGTGCCAACTCAGATACTGCTTGGCTTTCGCGACGCCGAGCACAGCGGGGGTCTCGACGACCTCTTCTCCTGCTGCCAGATCGGCCTCGCTTCTGACGATGGCCACATCGGTCATCACGGCTACGTGACGGACCTCCTCGCGGCGATGCTCGCAGGCGACGACGCGACCTCAGCAGCTGTCTATGCGTGTGGGCCTCCGCAGATGCTCGAGGCTGTCGCTGATCTCTGCACGGACCGGGGGGTTGCCTGTGAGCTCGCCCATGAGGCCCCCATGGCCTGCGGGTTTGGCGCTTGCTACGGCTGCGCCGTCCCGAATCCGGGCGGAGACGGCTATATCCGGCTCTGTGTAGACGGTCCTGTGATTCGGCTGGGCGCCGACGTTCGTGGGCCGGCGGGTCCTGTCGCCGCAGGGGACCCACCGCCCCCTCCGGTAGCTAAAGCTTCCTCAGGGGCGGTTCCCCCTACGGCGCCACCCACCGGCAGGAATGGCAGCGAGGCACCCGAGGTCGAGTTCTGTGGGCTGAAGTTGAGGCACCCAGTTGTCAACGCCTCCGGAACCTTCGATGCGATCGCCGCAAGGCGGGTCTACGGAGACGCGTTACTGCGGGAGTTCCCGTTCTCTGCATTCGTGAGCAAGACGATCACTCTTGGGCTTCGGGTGGGGAACGAGCCGCAGCGAATCTGGGAGACCCCGGCCGGGATGATCAACTCGATAGGGCTGCCGAACAGAGGGCTGGAGGGGTTCCTGGCCCAGGATCTGCCTCATTTGGCCGAGCTGCCCGTACCTCTGATCGTTTCCGTGATGGCGACCGCGAAAGAGGACTTCGGTCGGATGGTCGCGGCATTGGAGAAGCGCCACGAGGTGGCCGCGATCGAGCTGAACGTCTCATGCCCCAACGTGCACTCCGGCCTGATTGTCGGGGAGCAGCCGGCGGAAACGAAAGGCCTGCTGGAGGCGCTGCGGCCGCTTACCGAGAAGCCGTTGATCGTCAAGCTGACTCCGAACGTGGCCAACCCGGCGGACGTGGCCGTCGCGGCCGAAGAGGGGGGAGCCGATGCGGTGTCGCTGATCAACACGCTGAAGGCCAGTGCGATCGATCTGGCAACCGGAAAGCCGGGGATAGCGGCCGGGCACGGTGGCCTTTCGGGTCCCGCTGTGCGACCCGTGGCGATCGCCCAGCTGCGAGCTGTCACCGCCGCGGTCGAGATCCCGATCGTCGGCATGGGAGGGGTTGCCAGCGGAGCCGATGCAGGTGAAATGCTTTCTGCAGGGGCAGCCCTGGTCGCCGTCGGAACCGAGAGCTTCCGCGACCCGGCGGCCGGCAATCGTATTGCCCTAGAGCTTTCTGAGCGGTACGCTGGAATGCCCTAGGCTCAACCTCGACTCGAGGTGGAGGCGAATTTGATCGCAATTGGCTCAAATCATCTTGCGGACCTCTGAGCCGCGGCTATACTCGCCGCCCACATGCCTGCCCCGGTCAAGACTTCAACCGCCGCTCCGGAGCGCTCGCTGGACCAGCGAATGGACGCGCTGAAGCGGGCAAACGACATCCGGACCGCCCGCGCCAAGCTCAAGAAGGACCTCAAAGCGGGCAAAGCGAGCATCAACACGCTCCTCCTCGATCCGCCCGAGTACGTGCTCACGGCGAAGGTCTTCGACATGCTCCTCGCCGTCCCCAAGTACGGCCGGGTGAAGACGAACCGGATCCTCAACCAGTGCCGTATCTCGCCCTCGAAGACGATCGGCGGGCTGTCAGAACGGCAGCGCGCCGAGCTCGTCTCTCAACTTCGTCGATAGCCGATTAGGCGACCGCCCCAGCGGTCAGTATCCCGGCCCGTCATGGGAAAGGTCTTCGTCATAACCGGCCCGTCGGGGGTCGGCAAGGGGACGCTGATCGCGCGCCTCTGCCAGCGCGTGCCCGACCTCGAGCTCTCCGTCTCGGCGACGACGCGCCAGCCGCGCGGGGGGGAGGTGGATGGGCGCGATTACCACTTCCTGACGCCCGAGGAATTCGACGCGCGGGTCGAGGCCGAGGACTTCCTGGAGTTCGCCACCTACAGCGGCAACCGCTACGGCACGCTGCGCTCCGAGGTCGCCAAGCGACTCGACGAGGGCCGCTCGGTGGTGCTCGAGATCGAGGTGCAGGGGGCCGGCCAGGTGCGCCAGGCGATGCGCGAGTCGATCCAGGTCTTCATCGCGCCACCCGACCCGGCGGTGCTGCGCGAGCGGCTCGAGACACGCGGCGCGGACTCGGCGGAAGCGATCGACGCGCGACTCAAGGTCGCCGAGGTCGAGCTCGCCGCCCAAGGCGACTTCGACCACCTGATCGTCAACGACGACATCGACCGCGCCGCCGCCGAGCTGGAGGAGATCGTGCGCACCGAGTTGGGCTTACCACTAGACTCTGCCGCCGAATGATCAACCCACGCGTAGACAAGCTCCTCGAGCACGCCGACTCGCACTATGCGGCCGTCGTCGTCGCTGCGAAGCGAGCGCGACAGATAAACAGCTACTTCCACAACCTCGGTGAGGGCGGCTTCGGCGAGTACCCGCCGCCGATGGTCGAGACCCACGGCGAGCGCAACTACCTCTCGATGGCGCTCGAGGAGCTTGCCGAGGGCAAGCTCAAATACGAGTACCGCGCCTGAACCGCTAGTCCAGGAGGTCCGGATGGCCCGCATCCTGCTCGGCGTAAGCGGCGGGATTGCCGCCTATAAGTCGCTGGAGCTGGCCCGCCTCGCCACCGTGGCGGGGCATGGCGTACGGGTCGTGATGAGCGAGAACGCCGGCCGCTTCGTCGGCGCCGCCTCCTTCGATGGGATCGTCGGCGCCCCCGTCCTCACCTCTGAGTTCGAGCGCGACCCGCTGGGCGGCGCCTTCCCCGGCGACCCGGCGCCCAGCCACGATCCGATCGGCCACCTCGAGCTGGCCGCGAACTGCGACGCCTACCTAATCGCCCCCGCCTCCGCGAACACGCTGGCCAAGCTGGCCGCCGGCATGGCCGACTCGATGCTGACCACCAGCTTCCTCGCCTGCACGGCGCCGCGCCTCGTCGCGCCCGCGATGAACGACCGGATGTACGCCGACGCCGCCACCCAGGCAAACCTGGCGACCCTGCGCGAGCGGGGGATCGAGGTGATCGAGCCCGAGGAGGGCCGCCTCGCCTCGCGCGGCGAGCACGGCCGCGGTCGCCTGCCCGACCCCGCTGTCCTTTTGGAGCGGGTGGAAGCCGTGCTGCCGACCGGGGAGCGGCCCTGGGATGGCCTCAGGGTCCTCGTCACCGCGGGCGGTACGCGGGAGCCGATCGACCCGGTCCGCTTCGTCGGCAACCGCTCGAGCGGTCGGATGGGCATCGCCCTGGCCGCAGCGGCCGCGCGACGCGGCGCCGACGTGACTCTGATCGCCGCCAACGTTGCCCTGCCCGAGCCGGCCGGGGTACGCCGCATCGACGTCGAGACCGCGGCTGAGCTTGCCGAGGCAACGCGGGCCGAGTTCCCCGCCGCGCACGTCCTGGTGATGGCGGCCGCGCCCGCCGACTTCCGTGCTGCCGCCCCTGCCGGCGAGAAGCTGAGGCGCCAGGGCGAGCTGGAGCTGCGCCTCGAGCCCACCGAGGACATCCTCGCCGGCCTCGCCGCTGACCGAGCCGACGGTCAGACGGTGGTCGGCTTCGCCGCCGAGCACGGCGGCGACGTGGTCGATCGCGCCCGCCAGAAGCTGGCTCGCAAGGGGGTCGATCTGATCGTCCTCAACGACGTCTCAGACCCGGCAATCGGTTTTGAGAGCGAGGAGAACGCGGTGACGCTGGTCGACGCGGCCACCGAGGTCGAGCTGCCGCGCGACTCCAAGGACGCGATTGCCGAGCAAATCCTCGCTCGGGTCGAGCGATTGCGGCGGCCCGGCGCGAAGAGCGGGCTATACTGAGCGCAAGCTTTTTCGTCCATATTCGTGAACGAGAAGTGGGCCTGGCCCACTTTTTTTTCGGCCCGAACCAGGCATGACCGACCTCAAAGACAGCATTCAACAGCAGCTCTCGGACCTTGATTCCGAGCTAGATCTGGTCGCGCTCGAGCAGCCGGCCAGCGAATTGCTGCGCCTTTACATCGACCACCCCAGCGGCGTCGATTTGGCGCTCTGCGAACGGGTGACGAAGCACCTCGGCGAGCTGCGCGCCGAGTACTCGCTCGAGGTCTCGTCGCCGGGCCCCAAATACCGTAAGGAGAAGTCGTGAGCAAAGAGATCGTCGACGCAATCAGAGCACTCGAGCAGGAGAAGGGGATCTCCGCCGACAAGCTGATGGACGCGCTCGCCGACGCCCTGCTCTCGGCCTACAAGAAGACCCCCGGCGCAGCCAAATACGCCCGTGTCGACCTCGACCACGAAACCGGCGACTTTCGGGTCTTCGAACTGATCCTGCCGCCCGAGCTGGAGGAGAAGCTGCTTGCCGAAGCGGCCGAGGCCCAAGAGGAGGAGGAGCGCGAGATCGACCCCGAAACGGGCGAGCTCAAAGAGCTCGAGGACCCCGAGCTGGACCCCGAGATGCTCGCGCCCTACGAGGACCAGATCGAGTCGCGCGACGTAACTCCCGAAGATTTCGGCCGGATCGCCGCTCAAACCGCCAAGCAGGTGATCCTGCAGCGGATCCGCGAGGCGGAACGGATGATGATGTTCGACGAGTACCAGGACCGGGTCGGCGAGCTGATCACCGGGATCATCCAGCAGTCCGACAAGCGCTACACGCTGGTCCAGCTGCGCGAGCGGGTCGAGGCGCTGCTGCCCAAGTCCGAGCAGGTCTACAACGAGCGCTACGACCACGGCATGCGGGTGAAGGCGGTAATCACCGACGTCTCCGACTCGACCAAAGGGCCGGCGATCGTCGTCTCGCGGCGCAGCCCGGAGCTGATCAAAAGCCTCTTCGAGATGGAGGTCCCCGAGATCGCCGACAAGCTGGTCGAGATCGTCGGCGTCGCTCGCGAGCCGGGCTACCGCTCCAAGATCGCGGTCGTCTCGCACGCCGACGGGGTCGACCCCGTCGGCGCCTGCGTCGGGCCGCGCGGTTCGCGCGTGCGCATGGTCGTCTCCGAGCTGCGCGGCGAGAAGATCGACATCATCCCCTACAACGAGGAGCCCGCCCGCTTCGTGGCCAAGGCGCTCTCACCCGCCCGGGTGCGCGAGGTGATCGTCGACGACGAGGAGCGGCAGGCTACGGTGATCGTCCCCGACGACCAGCTCTCCCTGGCGATTGGCCGCGACGGCCAGAACGCGCGGTTGGCGGCGCGCCTGACCGGCTGGCGGGTCGACATCAAGTCCGAGACCGAGTTCGCCTCCGAGGAAGAGGAGGTCGAGTATGAGGGCGAGGAGCAGTCCGACGGGCACTGCTCGGCTGTTCTCTCCAACGGCCGCCGCTGTCCGAACGCCGCCGTTGGCGAGTCCTCCTATTGCGGCCTGCCGACCCACCAGGCGCTGGTTCGATTCCAGACGAACCAGATTGCCGTTCTGGCCCCGCTCGAGGAGGCCGAGATCGCGATTCTCGCCGACTCCGGGGCCGACGAAGGCCAGGTGAGCGAGATCGTCGCGCGGGCCGAAGGCCAGTTCGAAGAGGCTCCCGCCGAGGAGGTCGAGGCGCCCGCGGAAGAAACGTCCGACAATGGGGCTGTCGAGGAACCCGTAGCCGAGGAGGCTGAGCAGGCCTAGTGGCAAAGAAGCGCGTTCACGAGATCGCCAAAGCGCAAGGCGTCAGCAGCAAGGAGCTGCTCGCTGCCCTGAAAGCCGCTGGGGTCGAGGCGAAAGCCGCGGCTTCCAGCGTCGAGGAGCAGGACGCGTTGAAGGCGCTGTCAGGCGCCAATGGCGGTGGCAACGGGGCACCGCCCGCGGCGGCCTCCGCCCAACCCAAGCCGGCGGCGCCTGCCCCCTCGGCACCGCCGAAAGCGCCCGCCCCTAAACCGGCCGGGAAAAAACCGGCCGCCGGCAAGAAACGCCGAGTCGTGATCGACTCGCAGGCCGCCCGCCGCGATCAGATGGGCGGACCGCCGCCGCAGCGCCCGCCGCGCCGCCGAGGCGGTCGCCGCCGCCGGCCTCTGCTGGAGGAGCCACCGCCCAAATCCGACGAGGCGATAGAGCTGGAGGCGACCAAAGTGCAGTCCGGCGCGACGGTGCGCGAGGTCGCCGAGCTGCTCGGCCTGGGCAGCGCCGAGGTGATCAAAAAGCTGATGATGATGGGGGAGATGGCGACGCTCACCCAGACCCTCACCGACGACTCGGTGAGGGCGATCGCCGAGGAGTACGACCGCAAGATCGAGATCGTCACCGCCGCCGAAGAGGAGCCGGAGGCACCCGAGTTCGAGGACGAGGAGGAGAGCCTCGTGCCGCGCCCACCGGTCGTCACCGTGATGGGCCACGTCGACCACGGCAAGACCTCGCTGCTCGACGCGATCCGTGAGACGGAGGTCGCGGCCGGGGAGGCGGGCGGCATCACCCAGCACATCGGCGCCTACCAGGTCCATCACGAAGACAAGACGGTCACCTTCCTGGACACCCCTGGCCACGCGGCCTTCACGGCGATGCGTGCCCGTGGCGCCCGCGTCACCGACGTCGCCGTGATCGTCGTCGCCGCTGACGACGGCGTCATGCCGCAGACCAAGGAGGCGATCGACCACGCCCGCGCCGCCGACGTCCCGATCCTGATCGCCGTCAACAAGATCGACAAGGAGGACGCACAGCCCGACCGCGTCCGCAATGAGCTCGCCACCGAGGGGCTCACGCCCGAGGAGTGGGGCGGGGAGACGATCTTCTGCGACGTCTCGGCGAAGACCCGCCAAGGCCTCGACAACGTGCTCGACATGATCCTGCTCGTCACCGAGCTGGAGGAGCTGAGCGCCAATCCCGACGCGCCTGCCTCCGGCACCGTGATCGAGTCCCAGCTCGACCCCGGCCGCGGCCCCGTGGTCAGCATCCTGGTTCAGCGCGGCAGGCTGAAGGTCGGCGACGCTCTGGTGGCCGGGTCGCAGTGGGGCAAGGTCCGGGCGATGCACGACTTCACCGGCGCGCGGGTCGAGGAGGCCGATCCCGGGATGCCGGTCGAGGTGCTCGGCTTCGACGGGGTCTGCGAGGCCGGCGAGCACGTTCACGCGGTTGAGAACGATCGCCGCGCCCGCCAGCTCGCCCAGGAACGCGCCCACCGGCTCAAGAGCGAGGCCCTGGCCCGCCGCCAGGCGCGCAAGGTCAGCCTCGAGGAGGTCTTCTCGCGCGCCCAGGCCGGCGACATCAAGGAGCTCAACATCGTCCTCAAAGCCGACGTCGCCGGCTCGCTGGAGGCGCTCCAGGACGAGATCGCAAAAGTGCCCCAGGAGCAGGTCGCTATCAACGTCATTCACTCGCAGACCGGCGGCATCAACGAGTCGGACATCATGCTCGCCTCGGCCTCCGACGCGATCGTGATCGGCTTCAACGTGCGACCGCTGCTCGACGCCAAACGCGCCGCCGAGCGCGAGGGCGTCGACGTCCGCACCTACTCGGTCATCTACAAAATCACCGAAGACCTTCGCAACGCGATGGAGGGACTGCTGGAGGCGGTCGAGGTCGAGGAGACGCTTGGTGAGGCCGAGGTCAAACAGACCTTCAAGGCGTCCAAAGTCGGCCGCATCGCCGGCTGCCAGGTCATCCAGGGCCGGGTGCGGCGCGACGCCAACGTGCGCCTCATCCGCGAGGGCACCGTGATCTGGGACGGCCGGCTCGGCTCCCTGCGTCGCTTCAAAGACAACGTGCAGGAGGTCGAGGAGGGGCAGGACTGCGGCATCGTGCTCGAGGGCTACGCCGACGTCAAGGAGGGCGACGTGCTCGAGTTCTTCCAGACCAAACAGGTCGAGCAGACGCTCGAGTAGGGGGGAGCGGGTAGCATGCCGACGCCTCGCATGCGCCGCATCAACGAGGTGCTCCGCGAGGTGATCGGCGCTGCGATCGCCAGCGACCTGAGCGATCCCCGAATTGGCTTCGTGACCGTGACCTCGGTTGAGACCAGCCCCGACCTGCGCACCGCCAAGGTGTTCGTCAGCGTCTTCGGGGACGAGGCGGCGCGCGAGGAGACCCTGGCCGGGCTGCGCGCCTCCCACGGGGTCCTTCAGTCGAAGATCGCCGCCGAGACCCACATGAAGCGGACCCCGAAGCTGACCTTCCGCTACGACGCCACCGTCGAGCAGGGGATGCGCATCTCGCAGCTGCTGGAGGGCGACGTGGAGGAGGAGCGATGACCGAGACCGCCGACATCGAAGCGACGGCGATCGAGCAGCTTGCCGCCGAGATCCGCGACCGCGAGCGCTTCCTGCTGACCGCCCACGAGGGGCCCGACGGCGACGCCCTGGGCTCGCTGCTCGGCATGCACCACCTGTTGACGCAGCTCGGCAAGGACTCGGTGATGTTTCTGGCCGCGAAGGAGTTCCCGTTGCCGATCGAGTACCGCTTCCTGCCGCTGGAGGAGGTCTTCCACGAGCCGCCCGCGGACATGTCGGACCGCACGATCGTCTTCCTCGACTGCGGCAACATCGACCGCATGCCGGTGCCGTTCCTGACCGACGGCGACAACGTTCGCCTCAACGTCGACCACCACCACGACAACACCCTGTTCGGCGACGTCAACCTGGTCGACGTCGAAGCTTCGAGCACGGCGGAGATCGTCTACGAGCTGGCGGTGCTGCTCGGGGTCGAGATAACGCCGCAGATGGCAGAGGCCCTCTACGTCGGAATCGTCACCGACACGGGCAAGTTCATGTACGAGAACACCAACGCGCGCACGCACCGGATCGCGGCCGAGCTGATCGAAGCCGGTGTCGGGATCGACGAGACCTACCGGCGGCTCTACGAGCACGTGCCGATCGAGAAGCTGCGGCTGCTCTCGCGCGCCCTGGAAGAGATCGAGCGCCACTGCGACGGCGCCCTCGTCCTCGCCTACATCACCACCGCCGACTACGAGGCGAGCGGCTCGGGCGAGGAGATGACGGAGGGGATCATCGACCACCTGCGCTCGGTCGAAGGCGCCAAGGTGGCGGCGCTGATCCGCGACCTCGGCGACCGCGGCCGCGCCGCGCGCAAGGTCAGCCTGCGCTCCAGCGGCGGCGAGGTCGACGTCTCGGCGATAGCGCGTCGCAACGGCGGCGGCGGCCACAAGCGGGCGGCGGGCTTCTCCACCGACCTGGATTTCGCGCCCCTGGTGGACTTCCTGCGGGCCGAGGTGACGGCCCAGCTCGGCCCTTGACGCCGACCCCGATGGAAGGCGCTCTGCTGCTCTACGACAAGCCGGCCGGTGTGACCTCGCACGACGTGGTGGCCCAGGTGCGCCGCGAGCGGGGCTGCAAGGCCGGCCACGCCGGCACCCTCGATCCCTTTGCGACGGGGCTGCTGCTGGTGCTGCTCGACCGCGCCACGCGGCTACAGCGGTTCCTGACCGGGCTGCCGAAGACCTACCGGGCTACCGCGCGGCTGGGTTGGCGCTCGAGCACCGGCGACCCCGACGGCGAGCTGACCGAGACGGGCCGCGTGCCGGCCTCGCTGGAGCTGCCGACCGGCACGGTCCGCCAGCGGGTGCCGATGACCTCGGCGGTGCGGGTCGGCGGCGAGCGCCTCTACCGCAAGGCCCACCGCGGCGAGACCGTCGCGACGCCGCTGCGCGAGGTCGAGGTCCACCGGGCCGAGCTGCGCGGCGAGGACGGCGGCCGCGCCGAGTATGAGATCGAGTGCTCGGCCGGGACGTACGTGCGAACCCTGATCGAGACCCTCGACGACGCCTACTGCGAGCGGCTGCGACGGACGGCGATCGGTCCCTTTCGGGTCGAGGACGCCGGCGAGGAGATCGAGCTCGACCGTGTTGCAGAATTGGTCCCAGCCGCGGCGGAGGCGTGGCGATGAGCTTCCAGTGCGAGTTTTGGCCGCCATGCACACATAAGTCGCACCGGAAGGCTTTCGAGTGAGCATCGAGGTGACCTCGCTGCCGGACTCCAAGCCGCGGCCGCGCCGCGTCGCGATTGGCACCTTCGACGGTGTGCACCGCGGCCATCAGGCGGTGATCGATGGCGCCGACACGGTTCTCACCTTCGATCCGCACCCGCTGGAGGTCTTGCACCCCGCCGCGCTGCCGAAACTGATCATGACCTTCGCGGTCAAGCGCGACGTGATCGACGGTCTCGGGGTAGACGAGCTGGTCGTCGTCCCCTTCGACCGCGAGTTCGCCTCCCGCTCGGCCGAGGACTTCATCGAGCACGTCCTGGTCGAGAAGCTGGCCGCCGAGCAGGTGTCGGTCGGCGAGAACTTCCGCTTTGGCGCGAAAGCGCAGGGAACGCCTGAGATGCTCGCGGCCCGCAGCGAGTTCGAGACCCGCGTCGTGCCTCTGGTCGAGGTCGACGGCGAGACGGTGTCCTCGACCCGGATCCGGGCGCTGGTCGCGGCCGGCGACATGCACGGGGCGCGGCGCTGCCTCGGCGCCCCCTTCATGGTCGAGGGGACCGTGGTCGAGGGCGACCAGCGCGGCCGCACGCTCGGCTTCCCGACCGCCAACATCGTTCCGGACGACCGCCTCGCGATCCCCGGGCACGGGGTCTACGCTGCCTTTGCCGACGGCGTCCCGGCCGCCGTCAACGTCGGCGTGCGACCGACCTTCGACAGCGGCCGCGGCGTCTTGATCGAGACCTACCTGATCGATCGGGAAGAGGACCTCTACGGGCGCACCCTGCGGGTTGCCTTCGTCGAGCGGCTGCGCGGCGAGCGGCGCTTCGCCAGCGTCGAGGAGCTGATCGTCCAGATGAAGATCGACGTCGAGGACGCCAAGCACGTCTGTGCTAGCTTCACCGGTCGCTGATGCCTCTCACCAGGGAGAAAAAAGACGAGCTGATCGGCAAATTCGGTCGCGCCGACGGCGACACCGGGTCCGCCGAGGTCCAGGTCGCCCTGCTCACCGAGCGGATCAACGAGCTGACCGACCACCTGCGCAGCCACGCCAAGGACCACCACTCGCGGCGCGGCCTCCTGATGCTGGTCGGCAAGCGCCGTCGCATGCTTCGCTACCTGGAACGGACCGACCTCGAGCGCTACCGCGCCCTGGTCGCCGAGCTCGGCCTGCGCCGCTAGACTCCCTGCGGACAGAGAACGAGAGTTCTGAATGCAGATGGTCGCCATCCGGGCGGCCGGAGGTAAGACAATTAAATGAGCATGTTCGAAGTTAGCCGCGTTTCGGCGGAGGTCGGCGAAGACCAGATCTCCTTCGAGACGGGCAAGTTGGCCAGGCAGGCGAGCGGCGCGGTCGTCGTCCAGTCGGGCGACACCATGGTGCTCTGCACCGCGACGATGGGCAACCTGCGCGACGTCGACTTCCTTCCGCTGACCGTGGACGTGGAGGAGCGGATGTACGCCGCGGGCAAGATCCCCGGCTCCTTCTTCCGTCGCGAGGGCCGTTCCGGCGAGAAGGCGACGCTGACGGCGCGGATGATCGATCGTCCGATCCGCCCCCTCTTCCCGAAGGGATGGCACTACGAGACCCAGCTGGTCGCCACGCCGCTCTCCGTGGACCACGTCCACCCCTACGACATCCTCGCCATGAACGGCGCCTCCGCCGCCCTGGCGATCTCACCGGTTCCGGTCGCCGCCCACGTCGGCGCGGTTCGGATCGGCAAGCTCGACGGCGACTTCGTCGTCAACCCGCCCGAGGAGAGCCTCGAGGAGCTCGAGCTCGACCTGATCGTCGCGGGAACCGACGAGGCGATCCTGATGGTCGAGGCCGGCGCCGACGGCGTCACCGAGGCTGAGATCCTCGACGCTCTCGACATCGCCCATAGCGAGATCAAGAAGCTCTGCGCCTCGATGCAGGAGCTCGCTGATAAGGCCGGCAAGGAGAAGCTCCAGGTCGAGGCTCCCAGCATCGACGAGGGCCTGATCGAGCAGATCGGCTCCTCGCACGGCCAGGCTCTGGTCGAAGCGATCGCCACCGAGGGCAAGCTCGAGCGCTACGAGGCGATCGACGCCGTCAAGGACGCGATCGTCGAGAAGTACGCGCCCGCCGGCCAGGACGGCGAGCCTGACGCCGAGCGCGCCGCCGAGGTCAAGACGGCGGCCGACAAGCTCGAGAAGGACACCATCCGCAAGGCAATCGCCGTCGACAAGAAGCGCCCCGACGGTCGTGCCCAGGACGAGATCCGGCCGATCGAGTGTCAGGTCGACATCGCGCCGCGCGTGCACGGCTCGGCGCTGTTCACCCGCGGTGAGACGCAGATCCTCTCCAACGTCGCGCTCGGCACGACGCGGATGGACATGCGGCTCGACACGCTCGGCCTGCAGACGACCAAGCGCTTCTGGCACCACTACAACTTCCCGCCCTTCTCGGTCGGGGAGGCGGGCTTCATGCGCGGTCCGAAGCGGCGTGACATCGGCCACGGTGCACTCGCCGAGCGGGCGCTGGCGCCGTCGATTCCCGACGAAGAGAGCTTCCCGTACGTGATTCGGGTGGTCTCTGAGACGCTCGAGTCCAACGGTTCCTCATCGATGGGATCGGTTTGCGCCTCCTCGATGGCGCTGCAGGCGGCGGGCGTGCCTGTCACGGCGCCGGTCGCCGGCGTCGCGATGGGCCTGATCAAGGAGGGCGACGACTACATCGTGCTCACCGACATCGCCGGCGTCGAGGACCACCTCGGCGACATGGATTTCAAGGTCGCCGGCACCGCCGAGGGCATCACCGCCCTGCAGATGGACATCAAGATCACCGGCGTCACCTTCGACATCCTGCGCGACGCACTGGAGCAGGCGAACAAGGGCCGGCTGTTCATCCTCGGCAAGATGGCCGAGGCGATCGACGGCCCGCGCGAGATGCTCTCCCAGCACGCGCCGCGGATCGAGTCGATCAAGATCGACCAGGAGAAGATCGGCGCGGTCATCGGCAAAGGCGGTGAAACGATCCGGGCCCTCTGCGAGGAGTTCGAAGCGGAAATCGACGTCGAGGACGACGGCACGATCCGGATCTACGCGCCGACCGGCAGCCAGGTGGAAGCCTGCGTCTCGCGTATTAAGTCGATGACCAAGGAGGCCGAGGTTGGCGACCGCTACGAGGCCGCGAAAGTCGTCAAGACGACCACCTTCGGCGCCTTCGTCGAGCTGGTCAAGGGGACCGACGGTCTGTTGCACATCTCGAACGTGAAGCCCGGCGAGCGGGTCGACTCGGTCGAGGACGTGCTCAGCTCCGGCGACGTGATCGACGTCACCGTGGTCGAGGTCGACCGCGAGCGCGGTCGGATCGGCTTGCGGCTCACCGACGACCCATCGGTGGCCGGCAAATCGCCCGAGGAGCTGGCCACGGTCGGCTCCGGCGACGGCGGCCGGTCAAGTCGCAACGGCGGCGATCGCGGCGGTCGCGAGGGTCGTGGCGGCGGCGGTGGTCGCAGGCGCGAGCGCGAGCGGCGGGGGTAGTGGGGCTATCCCGGCGGGGGCTTCACTTAACTTTTTCTGAAGACAGCATGCGGCCGTCCGAGACCGAGAGCGCAGAAAAAGTACAAGACGTTCCGCCCCCACCGGGATAGCCCTGCATGAGTGGAGCTGAGATAACTGCCCTCGATTCGGGCGTTCGCGTGGTGACGGAAGAGGTCCCTTCCGTTCGCTCGGTTGCGCTCGGCCTCTGGGTGCGCACCGGGTCTCGTGACGAGACGCCGGCCCAGGCCGGCGTCTCGCACTTCCTCGAGCACCTGCTGTTCAAGGGAACCGAGCGCTATTCGGCGATCGAGATCTCCGAGCGCTTCGACGGGCTCGGCGCCTCGGTCAACGCGGCGACGGGCAAGGAGACGACCCACCTGCACGCCCGCTTCCTCGACGAGCACACCGAAGAGGTCTTCGATCTGCTCGCTGAGATGCTGCTGGCGCCGACCTATCCCGAAATCGACTCCGAGCGCGAGGTCGTGCTGGAGGAGATCGCGATGTACGAGGACGAGCCTCAGGACCGCGTCCACGACGTCCTCGCCGACGCCGTGTTTGGGGAGCACCCGCTGGGGCGGCGGGTGCTGGGAGAGGCGGGGGTGATCGCCTCGATCCCAGTGCCGAAGATCGACGCCTACCACCGCGCCCGCTACACGGGCGCTCACATCGTGGTCGGCGCCGCCGGCCACCTCGAGCACGAGCGGATCGTCGCGCTCGCCGAGCGGCTGGTCTCGCCGCCCTCGGGCGGCAACGGCGTCGGCCCCGCCAAGCGTCCCGACGAAACCGCGAGCCTGCGCTTCTACCCCAAGGACACCGAGCAGTACCACATCTGCTTTGGGGCGCCGGGGATCGTCCGTGACGACGAACGGCGCTTCGGGCTCGCCGTGCTCGACTCGATTTTCGGCGGCTCGACCTCCTCGCGGCTTTTCCGTGAGGTGCGCGAGAAACGCGGCCTGGCCTACGCGGTCGGCTCCTACAACGAGCAGTACACCGACTCGGGGCTGACCGCCACCTACGTCGGGACCCGCGAGGACAACGTCGAGGAGGCCTGCGCGGTGATCGGCGCCGAGCTGGCGCGGCTGCGCTCCGAGCCGGTCTCCCCGGAGGAGCTCGACCGCGCCAAGGAGAACGTCAAGGGACGGCTGGTGCTGTCGTCGGAGTCGACCGCGGCGCGGATGTCGCGGATCTCGCGGGCGACGCTGTTCGGCCTGCCAATCGAAAGCCTCGACTCGATGCTGGCCCGTGTCGACGCGGTCGGCGTCGACGACCTGACCGACCTCGCGCAGGAGCTGTACGGGGCGGGAAGGCTCTCCGCGGCCTGTGTCGGCAGGGATGAGAGCCGCTTTCGTAAGGCACTCGCTCCGGTCAGCGAGGAGCTGGCGGCGGCGTGATCAAGGTCGTCGTCGCCGGCGCGGCGGGCAAAATGGGCCAGGCGGTGTGCGAGGCGGTCGAGGCGGCCGACGACATGACGCTTGCCGCAAAAGCGGATCCGACGTTCGGCGTCGAGCTGAATGACGTCGCGAGGGCAGCCGACGTGGTCGTCGACTTCTCGGTTCCCGACGCGGTGATCCCGAACATGGTCGCCTGCGTGGGACCGGCCGTCCACACCGTGATCGGTACCACGGGCTTCGATCTCGACGCCGCCCGCGAGCTTGCTAACGCCAGCGACGCCAACTGCTTCGTCGCGCCCAACTTCGCGATTGGGGCGGTGCTTCTGATGCAGGCGGCGCAGCTGGCGGCCAAGCACATGCCTGAGTGCGAGATCGTCGAGTTGCACCACGATCGCAAGCTGGACGCGCCGTCAGGCACCGCTATGCGGACCGCCGAGCTGATCCGGGAGGCCGGCGGCAACGTCCACGAGCCGATCCACTCGGTGCGGCTGCCGGGGCTCGTCGCCCACCAGGAGGTCATCTTCGGCGGCGAGGGTCAGACGCTGTCGCTGCGCCACGACTCGATCGACCGCCGCTCGTTCATGCCCGGCGTACTGCTCGCCGTGCGCAAGGTCGGCGAGCTGCCGCAGCGCTTCACCGTCGGCCTCGAGAAGCTCCTAATAGATGGTTGATTCCACGACCCCGCACACCTGGATGTCGCCCCTAGCGCTTCGCATCTCTGCGTCCTCGGGCTTGCCTTTGGCTCCACCAAAGGCTGCGCCCTGCGTCCTTGATCTGCTTGGCTACGGGCGACCCCAGTCACACGCGGTCGTGGAATCAACCATCTAGGCGGGCTGGATACCCTGGCGCCGATGCACCCAATTCGAGGAATCATCACCGCGATGGCTACGCCGTTCGGCGAGGACGGCGCGGTTGACGAGACCGCGGCGAGGCAACTGGCCCGCTACCTGGTCGAGAACGGCTCCCACGGCGTCGTCGTCGCCGGCACGACCGGCGAGTGCCCGACCCTGACCGACGAGGAGCAGATCTCGCTGCTGCGCGCAGTCATCGAGGAGATCGGCGGCGAGGCGACGATCGTTTGCGGCACCGGGACCAACGACACCCGTCACTCGCGCGAGCTGACCAAGGCCGCCGCGGACGCGGGGGCGGAAGCCTCCCTCGTCGTCGCGCCGTACTACAACAAGCCGAACCCGGCCGGTCTGCGCGCCCACTTCGAGGCGGTTGCCGAGGCGGCGCCCGAGTTGCCGATGATCGTCTACAACATCCCGGCCCGCGTCGTGATCAATATGGAGCCGGCGTTCCTCAGTGAGCTCTCCTCGATCGACAACGTCGTAGCGGTCAAGCAGGCCAACAACGACGAGATGGAGCCGATCGACGGGCTGGCGGTGCTGGCCGGCAACGACGACGTCTTCCTGCGCACCTTGGAGATCGGCGGGGCCGGTGGAATTCTCGTCGCCTCGCACCTCGCTGGTCCCCAGATGCGCCAGATGTGGGATGCGGCGCAGGGGGGCGACCTGGAGCGGGCGCGCGAGATAGACGTAGCTCTGCGGCCCTTCTACGACGGCCTCTCTGTGACCACCAACCCGATCCCGATCAAGGCGGCGCTGGCGCTGCGCGGGCTGATCCCGTCCGACCGGCTGCGCCTGCCGATGGTTCCCGCCGACCGCGAGCAGCGCGAGGCTGTGCAACGCGGGCTCGAAAGCGCCGGGATCTAGCCAATGTCAGGGAAGCTGCGAGTGCTGCCCCTCGGCGGGTTGGGGGAGATCGGCAAGAACATGACGGTGATCGAGTACGACGGGCGGATCGTCGTCGTCGACACGGGCCTGATGTTCCCGACCGCCGAGATGCTCGGCATCGACCTCGTCCTGCCCGACTTCTCCTACCTGCGCGAGCGCGCCGAGGGCATCGAGGCGATCGTCCTGACCCACGGCCACGAGGACCACGTCGGTGCGCTGCCGTACGTGCTGCGGGAAATCGGCATGCCGCCGGTCATCTACGGCGGGATGCTGACCGTCGGCATGGTCCGCTCCAAGCTCGACGAGCACCGGCTGAAGGACGCGCCGCTGCAGGAGCTGCCGGCGGGGGAGAAGGTGCAGGCCGGGCCGTTCGAGCTGGAGCTGGTCCATCTCTCCCACTCGATCCCCGACATGCGCGGCGTCATCGTCGGCACCGAGCTCGGCAAGGTGCTGATGACGGGCGACTACAAGTTCGACCAGACGCCGGTCGACGGGCGGCCGGCCGACGTGGCGCGGCTCGCCGAACTGGGCCGCGAAGGGCTCCTGCTGCTCTGCGGCGACTCGACCAATGCTGACCGCCCTGGCGTCGCGCCGTCGGAGTCGAGCGTCGGGCCGGCGCTGCTGGAGACCTTCGGCTCACGCCAGGGGCGGATCATCGTCACCTCGTTTGCCTCCAACATCCACCGGGTCCAGCAGGTGATCGACGCGGCGGTCAAGCTCGACCGCCGGGTCGCTCTGGTCGGCCGCTCGATGCGCAAGAACTTCAACATCGCCTCGAACCTGGGGATCGCCAAAGCGCCGCCTGGCCTCTTCATCCAGCCGAAGGAGATCGAGGACTTCCCTGACGAGAAGGTGATCGTCATCTCGACCGGCAGCCAGGGCGAGCCGCTCTCCGCCCTGCGCCGGATGGCGAACAAGGACCACCGCGACGTCGAGCTGCACTCCGGCGACACCGTCGTCTTCTCGGCGACGCCGGTACCCGGCAACGAGCGCGCCGTCAACGAGACGATCGACCGCATCTACGAGATCGGCGCCTCGGTGGTCACCGCGAAGGACGCCCCGATCCACGCCTCAGGCCACGGCTGGCAGGAGGAGATCAAGCTGATGCTCAACCTGACCAAACCGCGCTACGTCCTGCCTGTGCACGGCGACCACCAGCGTCTGCGGTTGCACAAGCAGCTGGCGACATCGGTCGGCGTGGACGAGGAGCGGATCTTCCAGGGTCGCAACGGGCTGCCGTTGGAGGTCGACGGGAACGGCGCCCGCTTCGGCGAGGACGTCCACACCGGCGTGATGTTCGTCGACGGGGTCAACGTCGGCGAGCCCGACGACGTCGCCCTCCGCGACCGGCGGGAGATCTCGGCCGACGGAATCTTCATCGTCGTCGCGACGATCTCCTCCGACGACGGCAGCGTCGTCGCCGACCCGGAGGTGATCTTCCGCGGCGTCCCCTTCGTCGAGGAGGCCGACGCGCTGATCGAAGACCTCCAGGACGTCGTCGAGGACTGCCTCGAGGAGGCGGCGGAGGCCGGCTCGCGCGAGGTCCACCTGATCCAGGAGGACCTCCACGACGCGATCGGCCGCCTCGTCTACGACAAACTGCGCCGCCGCCCGATGGTCCTGCCAGTCGTCGTCGAGGTCTGAGCCGAACGCAGCGGCAGGCGCACCCGGAAGAGGGCGCCGCCGAGGTCAGACTCAGCGACCTCCACCGTGCCGCCATGCGATCGTGCCACCGCGCGCACGATCGCCAAACCGAGCCCGCTGCCGCTGCGGACGGCGGTGTCGGCGGTTTGCTCGGCGCGGACGAAGCGGTCGAAGATGCGCTCGCGCTGGTCCGGCGGCACGCCGGGGCCGTCATCGGCGACCTCAAGCACCGCGTCGCGACCCGCGCTGCGGAGGCGTAGCTGGATTCTCGAGCCCGGCGGCGTGTGGCGGACGGCGTTGTCGAGCAGGTTGACGACGAGCCGGTGCAGCTCGTCGGGGTTGCCGTCGACCGGCAAAGACAGCCCGTGGTCGAGGTGTAGCTCGCGTTCGCCGACCGTCGGCGCGACCTCGGCCGCCGCGCTGCCGGCCACGTCGGCCAGGTCGCATCGCGTCCGCGCCCCGATCCTGCCGGCGTCGGCGCGGGCGAGCAGCAGCAGGTCGGCGACCAGCCGGCTCATCCGCTTGGAGGAACGGAGCGCCCCGTCGACCATCGCTCGCTCGTCCTCGCGGTCGGGATCGTCGATCGCGGTTTGGAGGAGCTCGAGGTTGGCGATCACGCTGGTCAGTGGGGTGCGCAGCTCGTGTGAGGCGTCGGCGACGAACTCGCGCTGCTGGCGCAGCGGCCGCAGCATCTGCTCGAGCGTGCGGGCCAGCTCGCCGACCTCGTCGTCGACCCGCGGCTCGGGCATGCGGCTGGACGGGTCCCCCGTCTCGGCGATCTTGCGGGCGGTCGCGGTCAGCGAGGAGATCGGGCGCATCGCCCGACTGGCGATCGCCGCCCCGGCCAGGGCCGCCAGCATCGTTCCGCCGAGGATTCCGACTGCGACGAACAGCCAGAGGCGGCCGACGGTCGAGTCGAGGTGCTCGATGCTGCGTGCGTACTGGACGTAGCCGGTGAGCCTGCCGCTTTCGCTGGCGATGCGGACCGTCGCCACCCGCAAGCCGTCGATCTCGGCGGTTCCCTCGCGTGGAGGCCCGAGGTCAGCGGCATCGGAGTTCTGGGTCAGGAGCGTCCCTTCGGCGTCGAAGACACGGACCGTGGCGTCGTGGGGGAGGGCGAAGTCGTCGAGCCCCGGGCCGCGGATCAGCAGCGATCCGGTCGGGGTGTTGACGATGCTCAGTTCGGCCGCAAGCGTCTGGGCTGCGTTGTCGATCTCCCGGTTGAAGTCGTCGCGGATGCGATCGGTCGCGACGCTGCCGATCACACCGCCGAAGATCAGCAGGATGGCGAGGGTCAATCCGGCCGAGGTGACCGCGAGTCGCCAGCGGACCGTCCAGTTGGCCGGGTTGAGCATGTTGCGGGCGGTGGAGAGCAGCCCTACTCCTTCAGCACGTAGCCGGCGCCTCGCTTGGTGTGAAGCAGCCGCTTCTCACCACCGACCTCGAGCTTGCGACGGACGTTGGAGATGAAGACGTCGATCGTGTTGGTCGCAGCCATCGGGTCATATCCCCACACCTCGTCGAGCAGCTGCTCGCGGGAGACGACCAGCCGCTCGTTGCGCATCA
Source organism: Solirubrobacterales bacterium (assembly GCA_036276735.1). GTDB lineage: Bacteria > Actinomycetota > Thermoleophilia > Solirubrobacterales > 70-9 > VRUE01. Next base: position 29,687 of record DASUOH010000005.1, read on the forward strand.
GGTATTCGAGCAGCTCGAACTCGCGCGCCGTCAGCTCGATCTCGCGCTCGCCGCGTCGTACCTCGCGCGTCGCTGAGTTGAGCGTCAGATCGGCGACCTGCAGCGATGCGGCGCCCCGCGGCGGCCGCCGCCGCAGCAACGCCCGAATCCGCGCCAGCAGCTCCTTGCGCTCGAACGGCTTGACCAGGTAGTCGTCGGCGCCGCTGTCGAGTCCCCCGACCCGGTCCTCCGTCTCGGCCCGGGCGGTCAGCATCAGGATCGAGACGTCGCTTTCGGCGCGGAGGTGGCGGCAGACCTCGACCCCGTCCATGCGGGGCAGGCCGAGGTCGAGGACCACGAGGTCCGGATCGAAGCCGGTCGCGACGTCGAGCGCCTCGACGCCGTCGGCGGCCGAGCGAACGTCGTAGCCCTCCGCCCGCAGCGAGCGTCGCAGCACGTCGACGATTGCCTCGTCGTCCTCGACCACGAGGACGCGACCCTCAGCGGTCTCCTCGCTGGGTGACATCGGTTCGATGTTAGACCCGCGCCGGAGGCTCTTCGGCAACGTTTAAGGCGAATTTAGACGCGTGTTTAATGCGCAACGCGCGTGTTTCGCGACGGGTGCCATCTGCCCCGATTGCCATCATCGCCCAGCCCGTGAGCACGCCCACCGCCGTCCATCTGCATGCCCACAGCGAGTACTCGCTGCTCGATGGAGCATGCAAGATCGACGCGATGGCGGCCCGTGCGGCGGAACTCGGTCAGCCGGCGCTGGGGCTGACCGACCACGGGGTCATGAACGGGGCCGTCGACCTCTACAAGGCCTGCGCGAAACACGGGATCAAGCCGATCGTCGGCCTCGAGGCCTACCTGGTCGACGACGTCGAGGCGGTCAAGGAGAAGCCGAAGTACGAGCGCAACCACCTGACGCTGCTGGCTGAAAACGATGCCGGCTTCGCGAACCTGGTCAAGCTGACCTCGGCCGGCTTCCTCCAGGGTTTCTCGCGCGGCAAGGCGAACGTCGACATGGATCTACTGGCCGCCCATTCCGATGGCGTCATCGCCCTCACCGGCTGTCTGCAGTCGCGCTTTTGCCGGCGCCTCGTCGAGGAGCGCCCCGACGACGCTCGCGCCCACCTGGACGATCTGATCCAGGCCTTCGGCCCCGAGCAGGTGTACTTCGAGGTGCAGAAGAACGGCATCGACGAGCAGGAGAAGGCCAACCAGGGAATCGCCCGCTTCGCGAAGGAGCTGGGGCGGCCGCTGGTCGGGACCGCCGACGTCCACTACCTGCGCCGCGAGGACTTCGACAACCACGCCGCGCTTCTCTGCGTGCAGACCAAGTCGACCCTGGAGGCGCCGAAGCTCAGCTTCGACACCAACGAGTTCTATTTGAAGAGCTCCGATGAGATGACGGAGTCCTTCGCCGAGTGGCCCGAGGCCGTCGCCAGCACGGTGGAGATCGCCGAGCGCTGCGCGATCGAGATCGAGCTGGGCAAGCTGCTGCTGCCGCGCTACCCGACGCCGGACGGCTCAGAGCCGGAGGAGATGCTGCGGCGGATTGCCACCGAGGGGCTGCGCGGCCGCTACGGCGATCCGCCGCCGGCCGAGGCGGTGGGGCGGCTCGAGTTCGAGCTCGGCGTGATCGAGGAGATGGGCTTCTCCTCCTACTTCCTGATCGTCTGGGACTTCATTCGCTACGCCAAGGAGAACGGGATCGCGGTCGGGCCGGGGCGCGGCTCCGCTGCCGGCTCGATCGTCTCCTACTCCCTCAACATCACCGACCTCGACCCGCTCGCCAACGATCTCCTCTTCGAGCGCTTCCTCAACCCGGGCCGCAAATCGATGCCGGACATCGACATCGACTTCTCGGTCCGCGGCCGCGAGCGGGTGATCCGCTACGTCGGCGAGAAATACGGGCGCGAGTCGGTCGCCCAGATCGTCACCTTCGGCAAGATGGCACCGCGGGCCGCCACCCGCGACGCGGCCCGGGTGCTCGGCTACGACTACGGCACCGGCGATCGGCTCGCCAAGCAGATCCCGGAGCCGATCCTCGGCCGCAACCCGTCGTTCGACGAATGCCTGAAGCCCGGCCAGGAGCTGAAGGCGACCTACGACGCCGAGCCCGACGCGAAGAAGATCCTCGACGTCGCCCGGGGCCTTGAGGGAATCATCCGCAACAACTCGATCCACGCCGCCGCGGTCGTGATCGCGGACCGGCCGCTGCAGGAGATCGTCCCCCTGCAGCTCGCCGAGGACCGCAGCGTTTCCGGGAACGGCAACGGAGCCAAGGGCGAGCGCCAGTACAAGGTGGTCACGCAGTACTCGATGGGCCCGATCGAGGAGATCGGCCTGCTGAAGATGGACTTCCTCGGGCTGCGCAACCTCGACGTGATCGAGGACGCGGTCGAGATCGTCCGCCGCTCGCGCGGGATCGAGCTCGACATCGCCAAGCTCCCGATGGACGACGCCAAGACGTTCGAGATGCTCTCGCGCGGCGACGGGACCGGCGTCTTCCAGCTCGAGTCCGACGGCATGCGCGACGCGATGAAGCAGGTGCAGCCGACCGAGTTCGACGACATCGTTGCCCTCGTCTCGCTCTACCGGCCCGGCGCGATGAAGTACATCCCCGCCTACGCAAAGGGCAAGCGCAACCCAGCTTCGGTCACCTACCCTGACGATCGCCTGCGACCGATCACCGAGCCGACTTACGGCTGCGTCCTCTACCAGGAGCAGCTGATGGAGATCGCCAAGCGGATGGCCGGCTTCAGGCCCGCCGAGGCGGACGACCTGCGCAAGGCGATCGGCAAGAAGAAGCGCGACCTGATGGCGACGATGAAGGCCAAGTTCCTCGAGGGGATGGCGGCTTCGGGGACCGCGGCCAAGGTCGCCAAGGACATGTGGTCGCTGATGGAGGCTGCCGCCGACTACTCGTTCAACAAGTCGCACGCCGCCTGCTACGCGCTGATTGCCTATCGCACCGCCTACCTGAAGGCGAACTATCCCGCCGAGTACATGGCGGCGGTGATCTCCTCGGTGATGAACACCAAAGACAAGGTGCCTTTCTTCGTCAATCGCTGCGAGGAGATGGGGATCGAGGTGCTGCCGCCCGACGTCAACGCCTCGGGACACGACTTCGTCGTCTCCGAGAAGGCGATCCGCTTCGGCCTCGACGCCGTCAAGAATGTCGGCCACGCCGCCGTCGAGGCGATCCTGCGGGCCCGCGAGGACGCGCCGATTGCCTCGATCTGGGACTTCTGCGAGCGCGTCGACGCCCGCGCCGTGAACAAGCGGGCAATCGAATGTCTGATCAAGTGCGGGGCGTTTGACTCCACCGGCGCGACCCGCAAGGGCATGCTCGAGGCGCTGCCGGCGGCGCAGTCGGCCGGCCAGAAGGCGCAGGAGGACGCCCAACTCGGTCAGGGATCGATCTTCGATTTCGGCGACGGAGCTGGTGAGGACCAGGGCGCCTCCACCTCGCAGCACCGCCCGCCGCTCTCGGCCGTCGAGTTCGACCAGCGGGAGCTGCTGGCGATGGAGAAGGAGACGCTCGGCACCTATCTCTCCTCGCATCCGCTCGCCGAAGTCCGCGATGCGCTGCGCGCCCGCGTCGACTGCTCGATCGCCGACCTCGCGAACAGGCCCGATGGCTCCTGGGTCACCGTCGGCGGGATCGTCGCGACCTGCAAAAAGATCCGCACCAAGAGCGGCTCGCAGATGATGTTCGCGACCCTCGACGACGTCGAAGGCCAGGTCGAGATGCTGGTCTTCAAGGCCGACCAGCCCGATTCGGCGGCGGCGACGATCGAGCC
>DASUOH010000006.1:0-2350 GCA_036276735.1 Solirubrobacterales bacterium
TCCGGCGGCAGCGCTTGCTATGATCAGCCGCTTGCGGGGCGACTTTCCGGCTATCTCCACTTCTCTGGCGTGAAGGGTGGCTGAAGCGCCGAAGGCCACCCCTGCGCTGAACTGCCGGCTGGGGCTACAAAACCATCCGTAGTAGGGATATCTCAACGGCAAGCGCGCTTTCGGAGCCGGAGATGGAGAACGCGGGCGTCACCCGCAAGCTGGCGGTCATTCTCGCAGCCGACGTGGCCGGCTACTCGCGCCTCATGGCGGCCGACGAGGAAGGCACGCTCGCCGCGCTGAACGAGCGTCGCCAAGTGATCGACGAGCTGATCGCCGGGCACCATGGCCGGATCTTCACCACCGCCGGCGACAGCGTGATGGCCGAGTTCGCGAGCGCGGTCGAGGCGGTGCGCTGCGCTGCCGCGATCCAACAGGAGATCGAGCGACGGAACGCCGACCTCCCCGAACCGCGCCGCATGCACTTTCGGGTCGGCGTCAACCTCGGTGACGTCATGGTTGGCGGCGACAATCTGTTCGGCGACGGAGTCAACGTCGCGGCGCGCCTGGAAAGCGTGGCGGAGCCGGGCGGGATCTGCGTCTCGGGCGCGGTCTACGATCAGATCCGGAACAAGGTCGACCTCAGCTTCGACGACCTCGGCGAGCGATCGCTGAAAAACATTGACTACCCGGTGCGCGTCTTCGGCCTGCGGCGGGACCGGGCCGCGGAGCCCAGATCCCTGCCGGAGCGGCCGGCGGCGACGGCGGCGGGCCGGCCCTCGGCCTTGCCGTCGATCGCCGTGCTGCCGTTCGCGAACCTTGGCGGCGATCCCGACCACGACTACTTCGCCGACGGCCTCACCGAGGACCTGATCACCGAGCTGTCCCGCTTCCAGGAGCTGCGCGTGATCGCGCGCAACTCGGTCATGACCTACAAGGGCAAGCCGGTCCGCGTGCAGGAGGTCGGTCGCGACCTCGGCGTCCGCTACGTGCTGGAGGGCAGCGTCCGCAAAGCGGGCGCGCGGGTTCGGATCACGGCGCAATTGATCGACGCTGCCACCGGCCACCACATCTGGGCCGAGCGCTTCGATCGTGACCTTGCCGACATCTTCGAGGTCCAGGACGAGGTCACCAGCAGGATCGTGGCGACACTCGCGGGCAGGCTCGCGGCGAGCGAGCGCCGTCGGGCGCGGGGCGGCCAGACCGAGAATCTGGAGGCCTACGACTGCGTGCTGCGTGGCCGGGAGCACTGGGACCGCTTCACACCCGAAGACAATCGAGAGGCACGCCGCCTGTACGAGAAAGCGATCGAGCTCGACCCCGATTACGCTCGCGCGTACGCCAGCCTCGCCTGGACCTACCTGGTGGAGCACAGCGAGCGATGGGCCGGCGCCGAGGACCAGCCGCTCGAGCGCGCCCTCGACTTGGCGCGCCGCGGCGTGATGGTGAACCCGGCGTCCCATTCGAACCATCTTGCTTTGGGACAGGTTTGCCTCAGCAAGGGCCTGCACGATGAGGCGCTCGAGGCATTAGAGACGGCGATCACGCTCAATCCCAACGACGCCGACGGCTACGTGTTCCTGGCCCAGGCGCTGAACCGCACCGGGCGGCCGGAAGAGGCGATCAGCTTGGTCGAGAAGGCCCAGCGCCTCAATCCGGCTGCGCCACCCTGGTACACCTGGAACCTGGGGATCGCGTACTATCTCGCCCGGCGCTACGACGACGCCGTCACCGCTCTGCGCAGAGGCAGGCCGCTCGGCGCCATGGCTTACCGATGGCTGGCGGCTTCCTACGCCCAGCTGGGTCGCGACCTGGAAGCGAAGGCGGCGGCCGAGGAGTACCTGAAGCGAACGCCCGATTTCTCCCTCGCCCGTCACCTCGAGATGCTGCATTTCCAGCAGGCGGAAGACCGGGACCACTATACCGAAGGCCTGCGCAAAGCCGGGCTGCCGGAGTGACGCCGCCCGGGACCTCTCCGGTCAGCGCCCCCGCCGCTCTCGCGTGCAGGCTGCTCCGGCTGACCGGCAGCGTCACAAGGATGACGAACGCGTCACTTGGCGCAGGCGGTTCCACGCCGAGTTCCCGACGCCCGCGGCGCCAGTGCCGGCCTTCCCCGCGGTGAGATCGCGCCAAAACGCGCCTCTACTGCTCCCCGTTTTGAAGGGACTCGAGGTAAGGGCGGGAGGTGGCTGTCTGACCAAGCAGGACAGCCATGAAGCGACGCAGAAGCGGCTTGAGCAAAAGGCGCTAATCGTGCTCGAAGGCTCAAGGGCCGGCCGATCACCGATGACGGTTGCCTTCGTCTGCCTCAATTGTGGAAGCGATCCTGGACGGGCGGCAGCTGAAGGGGCTCAGGCTTGCC
>DASUOH010000007.1:0-76049 GCA_036276735.1 Solirubrobacterales bacterium
ATCCGTGTCCTCGACGCCCGGACAGGCGAGCTGATCCGTCGTCTGACTCTCGATCCCAGCCGCGACTACCAGCCGATCGGAGGAGATTGAGATGTCTACGATGTCCCGCGACATCTGTCTCCGATGTCGCGACACATCACAGCAGCGGAGAGGGTGGGATTCGAACCCACGAGGCGGGTTAACCCCGCCCACGCGATTTCCAGTCGCGCTCCTTAAGCCACTCGGACACCTCTCCGGGTTCTGGCCAAAGGGTATTCGCTCTTCAGCGGCATGACGATCGACTCGTCCTGTGCCGGGGCGGCCGGCCGGCGCCCACGCAACCGCTCGTGGCTGCAGACGACGTAGCACCACTCCATCAGCCACATGCGCGAGGAGGGGTCGATGCGCTCGATTGTCGCTCCGACCAGCTGGCGGCCGTCCGCCTCGCGGCAGGATCGCACCTCGACCTCGGCCGCGACCTCGTGCGCCTCGCCGCCGGCGTCGTGGAGCTCCAGCAAGACCGAGGCACGCGTCCCAACCGCGAGCGGCGCGTCGAGCACCAGCCCCACCCCGGCGGCGCTGGCGTCGACCAGACGACCGCCGACATGCGTCGCGCCGCTGAAGCAGTGGGCCGGTGCGTCGCCCTCGAAGCGGTAGATCTGGCGCCGTTGCTGGCGCCGGCCGACTGCGAGCAGCGTGCGGAGCACCCGGCGCAGCTCGATCAGGCCGAGCGCAACGACGACCGCGGTGGCGATCCCGGGCATGTCGGGCAGCGGGCCGAGGCCGACAAGGTCGAGCGCCCGCATCAGCGTCCCGCCCGCCAGCACCACCGCCGCCGCGATCACGAGATGCAGCTTGCGCGCGGCCTGCAGGCCGCCGACGTCGGTGCCCTGCTTCGGGGTGACCTTGAACGCCGTGCGGCCTGGCTTCAAGGCGCAGCGCAGGGCACGCGTGTAGATCTCCATCGTCAGCAGCTCGTAGTGGGCGGTCTCGCCAATTCGCATGTAGCCGCGCGCCAGGGCCGAGCCGGCGAGCAGGTTGAGGCTGACCGAGGGGAGCCAGAGCGCCGCGAGGGCCGCCACGCTGACCTTCATCGGCAGCTCGCCGGTCCACAGCACGAGTCCGAGCGTCGCCAGCAACAGCAGTCGCATCGGCGGCGCCAGGTAGGCGGCAAGGCTGGCGAAGTAGGAGAGGCGCTGCAGCGGCCGCAGCTCGCGGGCGCGCAGCGGCGACTCGGGCAGCGTGAAGACGGCGAGGTTGCCTCGCGCCCAGCGGTCGCGCTGCAGCAGGTAGCCGTCGAGGTTGTGAGGCGCCAGTCCTTGGACCAGCACCTCGTCGTGGTAGCGGCTCGTCCAGCCATGGCGCTGTAGGCGGATCGTCGTGTGGAAGTCCTCGGCGATCGTCTCGGTGGCGACGCCGCCGATCTCGAGCAACGCCTCGCGTCGCAGCACCGCTGCCGAGCCGCACCAGTAAGCGGCGCCGTGGCGGTCCTTGCCGGGGCAGATGACGCGGTAGAAGAGCGACTGCTCGTGGCGCCCGACGACGTAGTGCTGGACCGAGTCGTGGTTGAAGAAGTCGTGCGGGCTCTGCACCAGTGCGACCCGCTCGTCGTCGAAGTAGCCGACCATCGCGTCGAGCGCGTCGGGCATCGGCACGTGGTCGGCGTCGAGCGCCAGCACCAGCTCGCCGTTGGTCCGGCGCAGCGCTGCGTTGATGTTGCCCGCCTTGGCGTGCGAGTTGTCGGACCGGGTCAGGTAACGAGCGCCCGCGGTCTTGGCCAGGGCGCGCATCTCGGCTCGGCGGCCGTCGTCAAGCAGGTAGGTGGTGTGCGGGTAGGTCAGGGCGCGGCAACCGGCCAACGTCGCCGCGACGACCTCGACCGGCTCGTCGTACGTGCAGACGTATACGTCGACCTTGCGCCCCGGCGTCACCGCAGGGCGCACGGCCGGCGGGCGCGACCACGAGTACCAGGTGAGCGTTCCCAGCGCCCACAATCCGTAGGCCTCGGTGACGAGGAGCATCGCGAAGAGGACGGGACTCGCGCCCTCGCCGCTCCAGCCGATCCGCCAGGTCAGGTAGCCGACGCCCCAGAGCAGGGCCAGGACCGCGAGCGCGCGGAGGGGAAGGGGATGGCGGTCGAAGAAGCGGCCGAGCCTGGTCTGCTCGCTGGCTTGCACTCCGCCCTGATCGGCGCTTCTCCGAAGAGCCTTGAACCGTGCGAGACCCGTGGCTTCGTAGAATCGGCGCAGGACCGAAGTCCCGGAGGGGTGCCGGAGTGGTTGAACGGGGCGGTCTCGAAAACCGTTGGCCGTCGCAAGGCGGCTCGTGGGTTCGAATCCCACCCCCTCCGCTTCTCTTAACACAGATTTCCTTTGCGCTAATCGAGGCTGTGTGAGAGGTTGGCTTCGGTGGCCCGCATCGTCGGCATACTCGTCGCAGTCGCCGGCGTTGCCGCCGTCGTCGCGGTGGCGGCGATTTTCAGTTGGGAGAAGACGCGTACGGACGACGGAGCTGACATCAGCCCCAACTATCCCGGCAGCCCCAAGGAGTTCCTCTACCTCGACAGCCCCCGGGTCGCCTCCTATCTGGCTCAGGTGGACGGCGGCGAGGTTGAAAGCGAGAAGCTGACGCGCAAGCTAACCCAGAGCCTCAATGCCAAGCTGACCTTGGACAAGGCGGCAGAGGCAGGTAGCGCGAGCGCCGCCGAGAGTTTCGCTGAAAGGGTGGTCAAACCAACCGCCGAGAGCAGCTTCTTCGCTCTCGTCGCAGCGCTGGAAGACCGCGAGAAAGCGCACGACGAGCTCAAGCAAATTCACCTCGAGGATTTCGAGCGGGGTATCGAGAACCTGAACGAGGGGAGATTCATCAGATTCGCGACGAAGGCCATTCGGTTGCCGCTCTACGTGAATGCCTACCTGGCCGGAAGAAACGCAAGCACGGTCACCGCCATCTTCCCCGGCTCCTCCGACCGGAAGAAGGCCGCAGAAGCCTTTATGGCGAGGATCGGGGAGACGCCGCGACTCGTCGTCACGATGCGACCAACGGGCTCTGGTGGAACCGAACGCTCCGCGCCATTCGCCTACATGCTGCCGATGAACGCCCAGATGCTGACCGGCGAGCGCAGCCTCCTCAAATACGGTGGCGGCAACTTCACCATCGTCGGCAAGATCGTTCGGCAGTTTCCCCGCGGCAGCGTCCGCCGTCGCTTCGCCTACGTCGACTCGCCGACGCTGGAGACGTGGGAACAGCCCTTGCTGCGGGCCCCCGGCGAGCTTCTCTGTCGCACCAATACGTGGTGTGCGACACGAGTCCGCATGGGATACCTGCGAGGGAGGCGGCGGTTGGCCGTGATCGCCAAGGCGAGGCAGATGATCATCGAAGCGCTACGTGAAGAGACGCTGATTCGCAGGCGCGGGACGGTGATTCTCCCCGTCGCGATCTACAAGTAGTCGCCGCGTCCTTTCGTAGGTTTGCCGCCCCGGCCGGCGGGGCAAGTTGGAAAAGTGGCCGAGGAGCGGACTCAGAGGGCGACGGCTTCCCGCGACCTGCACTCGGGCAGTGGCTGGTTCGCGACGCTGAAGCGCACCGCGACCGAGTTCCGCGACGACAATCTGTCCGACTGGGCCGCGGCTCTCACCTACTACGGCCTGCTCTCGCTCTTTCCGGCGCTTCTCGCGATGATCTCGCTGGTCGGCCTCTTCGGCGACCCCAAAGAGACGACCGACGCGGTCACCGAAATTGTCACCTCGCTCGGGCCGGGGTCCGCCGCCGACACCTTCTCCGGCCCGATCGAATCGATTACCTCCAACCGCAGTGCCGCCGGGCTGACGCTGATCATCGGCCTCGCTACCGCGCTCTGGTCGGCCTCCGCCTACGTCGGCGCGTTCATGCGAGCCTCCAACGTCATCTACGAGATCCCCGAGGGGCGGCCCTTCTGGAAGCTGCGCCCCCTGCAACTGCTGGTCACCCTCGTGATGATCGTCCTGACCGCCCTCGTTGCGCTCGGGTTGGTGCTGACCGGACCAGTCGTCGAAGCTGTCGCCGACCCAATCGGGCTCTCCAGCACGGCGGTCGACATCTGGAACATCGCCAAGTGGCCTGTTCTCGCCGCCCTCTTCATCACGGTCATCGCGGTCCTCTACTACGCCTCGCCGAACGCCAAGCTGCGCGGCTTCAAATGGGTGACGCCGGGCAGCATCGTCGCGATCGTCGTCTGGATCGTCGCCTCTGCCCTCTTTGCGCTCTACGTCGCCAACTTCGGCTCCTACGACAAGACCTACGGCACGCTCGGTGGCCTGATCGCGCTGCTGGTCTGGTTCTGGATAACCAACCTGGCGATCCTGTTCGGACACCAGCTGAACGCAGAGCGTGAGCGCAGCATCGAGATCGAAGAGGGGAGGCCCGGCGCCGCCGAGGACCTGCAGCTCGAGCCGCGCTCTGAGCCCGACGAGCCGCGGACGCGAGGAGGTCAGCCGTGAGGTTCGTCTTCGCCCCAATCGGCATCGTGGTTGGCCTGATCGCCGGCTCGCTCGGCAAGAAGGCCTTCGAACAGATCTGGGGCCTGATCGACGACGAGGAGCCGCCGCAGCCCAAGCACCGCGAGATCCGGTGGCCGAAAATGATCGCCGCCCTGGCGCTCGAGGGCGCGATCTTCCGACTCGCAAAAGGGCTGACCGACCACGGCCTGCGGCGTTCGTTTGCGGGCGTGACGGGTACCTGGCCCGGCAAGGAAGCCCCCGAGCCTGAGTAGCGGACAAGGAGGAACACTCGATGGCGGATTTGAACGAGCGCGACGCAAAGCTCGTGCAGTACCTCAACGAGGCCCACGGCAAAGAGAAGGAACTGGAAACCGCCCTTCAGGCCCACATCACGATGACCACGCGGGCGCCCTACAAGAAACGGCTTCAGCAGCACCTGCGTGAGACGAAGGCGCACGCGAAAGCGGTGGAGCGGCGGATCAAGAAACTGGGTGGCGACGGGACCAGCCGGGTGGGCAGCGCGGTCGGCAAGGCGATGGCCGCGGCAAAGGGCCCGATGCACGCGGTGCGCGGGACCGGCGAGCAGGAGAAAATGCTCAAGAACGCCAAGACCGAGTACTGGAACGAGCACGAGGAGATCGCCACTTACATGGCGATCGAGACCCTGGCGGAAAAAGTCGGCGACAAAGAGACCGCCAAACTGGCCCGCGACATCCGCCGCGAGGAGGAACGGATGGCGAAATTCCTAGAGGGCCAGATCAAGTCGTTGACGGGCGCCGTCGTGCAGGAGGAAGTGCCGCGCGCCCAGCGCTCGTCGAACAACTCGACGCGACGCAAAACGAAAGCGGCGACGACGAAGAAAGCCTCGACTCGGCGGCGTCCCGCCACCGCCAGAGGCGGCAGCGGGAGCAGCCGAAAAGCGCGCTAGGCGCTCAGCTCGGGTTGATGTAGGCGATTGCGATGATCATCGCGTCGTTGATTTCGTGGTGGCCTTCCGGCACGTTGTAGGTGCCGTGCAGGCGCAGCGTGTCGCCTTTTTTGATCGTCCCGAGCGGATTGCCGGTGCAGACGCCCATCGAGGAGATGTGGTTCCGCCCGTCCGAGTGGGTTTTGTAGCCCGTGCCGCCGTAGCCGGCGACTGAGTTGCAAAGCAGGGCTTCGCTGGCCGATTTGTTGGTCAGTTCGACGTTGACACCATGGTCATGGATATGGCCGGCGGCGGCGATCAGATTGCCGCCGAAGGTCGTTTTCCAGTCGTAGTGGGTGTCGCTGAGCCCGAAGGGAACCGAGATCAGCGAGTCCATGCTGCAGCCGTCCGCGTCGAGCCAGACCGGCCGCAATGGGGCGCGGTTGGTGTGGTCGGCGCCGGTGGCGTACTTCCAGGCGACCTTGACCTTGACGGTTTTACTGGTCGTTTCCCAGTTCATCAGGTCAAGGACCATGTTCCAGGTCTCGGTGCTGTTGACCTTGTAGCCGTAGTTGAGGGACTGGAGGTCGATCGCGGTGCGCTCGTTGCCGGTGGCGAAGAAGCGCTCCCCGAGTAGGCCGGGGCCACTGCTGCCGCAGGTCGCATCGGACTTGCCGCTCGACTGGGCCATGAAGACCGCGTGGTGGAGCATCGGACCGTCTGTGATGTTGGCTTTGGTGCCGTTTTCATAGACCAGGTCCGGCGTGGCGCCGATCAGGGTGCAGCCGGTACACGGCTTGGAGATGTTGGTGACGATTTTGTTGGCAATCGCCCCCATCGTCGCGTGGTCGTGAGGATCGCCGCCACCGGCGGGGATCGTGTAAGGGCCATATTCGATCGTGGTGGTCGTGATCGTGGCGTTGGCGGTCGCCGGCAGCGCAAAGGCTGCGACGGCGCAGACCAGCATCGCCAGGCGTTTCACAGCTGGCATTTGGAGCCTCCCTTGATTGGGGAAGGGCCCGTCCTTCCCCCGAGGCCCCTCCGATTGATCAGTGACCTTAGATCAATCGGAAAACCATGTCAACGATCTATGTCCAGGTTGAGTCAGCGCCGCGGCCCGGCCTCGCACGACTGCGAGCGACCCCACCCGGCCCCGCCGTCGCAGTGGTCGTGTCCGCCGCCGCCGTAGAGCCGGTCGCTGCTCGAACCGCCGTAGAGGCGGTCGTTCCCCGGCCCGCCGTGGCAGCCGTCGTGTCCAGGGCCCATGCGGCAGATGTCGCGACCCGGTCCGCCCCAGCAGCCATCGCTTCCCGTGCCGTGCTCGCAGTAGTCGTTTCCCCTGCCCCCGACGCAGTCGCTGTTGCGCGGTCCGGTGATGCAGATGTCGTCGCCGCCGCGTCCGATGCAGCGATTGCGGCGGCTGCCCCCGGGGAAGCAGAGGTCGCGCTCGTCGTTGCCGATGAACTTGTCCGAGCCACCGCCGAGGCGGACGATCACCGGGGCGGGCATGCGGTCAACGACCGTGACCCTGTCGCCGGAGGGGCCCATGTCCAGCACGATCGAGTCGACTCGATCGATGCGGCAGGCGGCGAGGAGGCGGTAGCGTCGGAAGTGGCAGCCGGTCGGGCGGGCCTTGGCCATTAAGCCGCGGACGATCAGGCGCCCATCGCGCGTGCTCAGCTTCAGGTTGCTGCCCCCGTATGCCCCGTGCACGACGATTCGCTCCGGCGGGGCGGCGGTGCTGCCGCCGCCGGGGAGGATCAGCACGAGGATCGCGGACAGCAGCAGCAACGCGGCTGGAAAAGAGCGCCTCATGACAGCGCGCGGCAGGTTAGCGACGGTGGCGGCGGCATTTTGTTGCCCGGCGGGGGAGCTGTCGGTTGCGGCGACGGCTCGGGCTCCTCTCCTCCCGCGGGTTAAGCGGCGAGAGGCTAACGAAAACGTCGGCGCGAGCTGGTTCCGGTGGGCGATCTCGGCGTGGCGCTCGCTAAGCGCGACAGCCGACCAGAGCCGACGCCCGGACTTGAACCGGGGACCCCTTCATTACGAATGAAGTGCTCTACCAACTGAGCTACGCCGGCCTGCACGACTCATCTTAGGAGGCTAGCTGCGTGCCGTCTGCTCCGAGCTGGGGGAGCGCTTGTGCGGAGGCAGGTGGCCGCAGACGGGGCAGTCAGGCTCGGGCACCACCGGCTCGCGCTCGACCTTCATCGTGCGGAGGTCGTAGATGTGGCCGACGCCCTGCGTGGAGGGCTCGGCGAGGCCGGTCAGGAAGTGCATCACGTCCAGCCCGACCTGGCCGCCTATCAGCGCGCAAGCCGGGCCCAGGGTGGCGGCGGGCGAGGGTTTCGCTTTGCGCTGTTCGATCGCCACGTCGAAGAGCGGATAGGCGCGCCGGTACGCCGCGACCTGGCAAGCGAAGCAGCCGGTCTGGCCGGGCACGTAGAGCGGTCCGACGCGGGCAATCGGCGGGAAGTGGCTCATCGTGATGTAGGGGATCTCGGCGGCGAAGCAGGCCGAGTTGACCCACTGCTCGATCTCATGGGCCGGCCAGTCGGCGGCGTCGATGACGACGTCGTAGCCGTCGATCAGCTCGGCGACCGCCCGTTGGCCCTCGACGCGCTGATCGACCGTCTCGACCCGCATCGCCGAGTTGAATGCGAGCAGGCGCCTGGCGGCCACCTCGACCTTGGACCGTCCGATGTCCGCCTCGGTGTAGAGGACCTGCCGGTTCAGGTTGCTTTGCTCGACCGCGTCACCGTCGATCAGCAACATCTCACCGACGCCGCAGCAGGCAAGCGAGAGCGCCGACCAGCCGCCGAGGCCGCCCACGCCCAGCACCACGATGCGGCTGCTTTCTAGGCGTGACTGGCACTGCGAGGCCGTCGGCCCCGCCGTGACGTCGCTGAAGTAGCGGAGCTGGCGATCGAAGCGGTCCATGACCCGGTCTGAGACGAGGTCGTCGTCGGCGCCGTCCTCGACCAGGCCCAGCTCCTCCAGCTGTGCCAGGAGGTCGCGAACCGGCTCCTCGCCGAAGCGGTCCTCCAGCTCGGCGCAGTCGCGGCTGCCGTCGAGCGACTCGAGCAGCGCTCGTCCCTCTTCGTCGGGCTTCTCGATGTGGACGTCTGCGCCCCCGCTGGGGCGAAGCAGATAGAGGTCGCCGTCGGGCGTCTCCATCCACTCGGTCGTCCGCTTGATCCTCGGCCGCATCGTGGACATTTGACGGGCTTAAGACCGAGTCAGCGATTTAATCCGTTTCGGTAATAGACAATTGGGAAGAAATCAGGTCCTTCCCTTGTACCAAGCGGCGATAGGCCTCACCATTTAGGTCTCCCATAGGTATTAGTTTGAAACTATGAGTCGTAGGGTGGGCTTGGGGAACAGGAGGAAGCGCGATGTCTGAGAGCAGGGATAGGACGAACGGGGAGGGTTTCAATGGAAAATTGCGGCAGGTGATCGACCCTGCCGTGGCCAAAGCGCTCTCGCACCCACTGCGCAGCCACATCCTCATCACGCTCGGCGACCGCATCGCCAGCCCCAATGAGATCGCGAAGGAACTCGGCCTTGCCGCCCGCGATCTCGACTACCACGTCAAGGTGCTGGTAGAGGTGGGCATGATCAGGTTGGCGAGCGCAGAGAAGCGCCGCGGGGTCAATGAGCATTTCTACGAGTTGAGCGCCCGCATCGTCTACTTCGACGACCAGGAGTGGAAGCGTGTGCCGGCGCCGGTCCGCGCCACCTTCAGCGCTGCTCTGCTGCAGGCACTCATGGACGAAGCGGGTGCCGCGCTGCGCGAGGGGACCTTCAACGCCCGTCACGACACCCACGCGAGCCGAACGAGCATGCTCCTCGACGAGCAGGGATGGCACGAGCTCACCAGGGCGATGGACGAGGCGCTCGAGCGGTTGCTCGCGATCCGCTCGCAGAGCGCCAAGCGCCTCAAGTCCGGCACGGGTCGCGGCATCCCGACCGCCGTCTTCATGCTCGGCTTCGAAACCGCGGCAGGAGCGGGACGCGGTCGCGGCGCCGCAGTCGACGCTTAGGCGGGCGCGCCGCTCAAGGCGCGGGCACGCTCGAAGACCGCATCGAGCATCGGCTCGGTGAGGCGGCCGGTAAACGTGTTCTGCTGGCTGGGGTGGTAGCAGCCGAGCAGCCGCCAGCGCTCCAAGTCGACCTCGGCTCCGTGGCCGAAGCGGGGACGCGGTCGGGGCAGCTGGACGCCGAGGCCGGTCGCCGCGCGCAGGACGCCGTCCCAGCCAAAGCCGCCCAGAGCCACGAGGACGCGCGACTCCCCCAGCAGCGCCAGCTCCTGGGCAAGGTACGGCAGGCAGGCGTCGCGCTCGCCGGGTGTCGGCTTGTTGGCCGGCGGCGCGCAACGGACCGTCGCGGTGACATAAGCACCGCGGAGCTCGAGACCGTCGCCGCGATCGACTGCGGTCGGCTGATTGGCGTAGCCGGCGCGGTGCAGCGCCGCGTAGAGCCAGTCTCCGGAGCGATCGCCGGTGAACATTCGTCCCGTGCGATTGGCGCCGTGCGCGGCGGGCGCCAAGCCCACCAGGACCACTCGGGCGGCCGGATCGCCGAAGCCGCTGACCGGCCGCGCCCAGTAGCGCTGGCCGCGGAAACGGCGCGGCGGGTCCGCCGCCTGTGCCTCTCGCCAGGCGACCAGCCGTGGACAACGCTGGCACGAGTGCACGCGCTCGGCGAGCTCAGCGAGGGTTGGCGCCCGCGAAGAGCCCTGCGGCGGCTCAGAAGTCGTCATGGGGAGGACGCTACCGAGGCGCCTCTGTCTGGAGGGAAGCCCGTTCCGTGAGCGGAAGCGGGCTTCCCATGCGGTCGAGCTAGCCGACCTTGTGGATCGAGACCATCGGGACGACGGCATCGGCAGCGCCGATCTTCATGAAGCTCACCCCCTTGCTGTGGCTGGACTCTTCTCCCCGCCGCGTTATGCGCGAGCGCTATAGAGACCTGCCGATTGGTGGAAAAGTTTCCACCAATCAGGGGGACGGAGCATTTTGTCGGAACTCTCGCTAGAAATCGTTGTTGTAGATCAATACGATGGAGTAGTTCGAGTGCCCCAATGAATCGAAGGAGTCTGTTTTGGCCGCGAAAAGCAAGAGCGCGAGTAAAAAAAGCAGGACGAAGAGAAAGAGCAAGAGCTCGAGCCAGCGAGGGGTTAATCAGAACCTCGTCAAGGCGCTGGCTCACGAACTGCGGGTCGAGATCCTCGCGATCCTCAACGAACGCATGGCGAGCCCCAACGAACTGGCGAAGGAGCTGAACGAAGGCCTCAGCCAGGTCAGCTACCACGTCAAGGTCCTCAAGGACTACAACTGCATCGAGCTCGTCAAGACGGAGCCGAGGCGGGGCGCGGTCGAGCACTACTACCGGGCCACCTCGCGGGCGTTCCTCACGGATCGCGATTGGCATCAGCTGCCGGATTCGGTCCGGACCGGCATGAGCGCCGATCTGTTCCAGATGATCATGGACGATGTCGTCGCCTCGCTCGAAGGCGGAACCTTCGACGAGCGCAAGGATCGACACATGAGCTGGACGCCGATGTTCGTCGACGAGAAGGGTTGGGACGACCTCCGCGGCATCCTCGAGAAGTCGCTCAAAGACGTGATGGCCGTTCAGGCCGAATGCGTCAAGCGGACGGCGAAGTCGGGCGAGGAGGGCTTCAACGTCTCAGTCGCGATGCTCGGCTACGAGGTGCCGGAGGCCGCGGCCAAGAAACCGCTCAAGAAAAAATCTCAGGCTGGAAGCTCGAAGGGCAAGGCCAAGGCAAAAAGGAAGGCTTAGCGCTAGCACGGCCTCGGCCGTGCGTGGCCCATAGGCTTCGCCGCCTGTGGGCGAGCTTCGATTCATCCGGGGCAGAGCAAGACGGCGCGGCGGCAGCCGCGCCGTCTTGCTGCTCCTGATCGTCCCGCTGCTCCTCGCGGCCGGTTGTGGGCCTAGCGGGGAGGGAGCGAAGACCGATCCTGAAAAGGGCTCCGACGCAGAGCACCTGAACGCGGCGCTGGGGCAGGAGCTGGAGCTGCTCCACGCCTACACGCGGGTGGTGCCTGGCCTCAGCGGCAAGAGCCAGGCGGTGGCGCGTCGCTTCCGCGGTCACCAGCAGGAATACGTCGACGCGATCACCAAGGCGCTGCGCGGCCTCGGCGCGGAAGTCGAAGCCGAACCGAACCTCGCCAGCTGGGCGGGCGACGAAGCCCAAGCCGATCTGCTCGCCCGCCTCTACAGGCTCGAGGGCGCCGTGCTGATCGCCCACCTCGACGAAGTTCCGCTCCTCAACACCGCCGCGCCGCGCACCCTGGCGGGTGCTCTGGCCGCCGGCCATGCCTCGCACCGCGTGGTTCTGCGGCGCCTGCTCGGCGTGCCGACCTGGGACCTGGCTCCCGAGGCGTTCGACTCGGGAGAGGAGCCGCTGCCCCCAGCTGGAAGATGACGGCATGACCGCCCCTCTCTACGCACTGGGCCGGTTCTGCTCGCGCCACCACTGGGCGACGATTGCGGCCTGGCTGCTCGTCGCAATCGGGCTGGTCGTCGCCGGCCAGTCGCAGGCGAGTCGCACCAACGACAACCTGACGTTGCCCGGCACCGACTCGACCGCGGCGACCGAGCTGCTCGAAGACAACCTGCCGGGACAGGCCTTCGGCAGCAACCCGCTCGTTATCGAGTCGCCCGGGCCGGCGCTGACCTCGCCGGAGCAGGCTGAAGCTGTGGCGGCGACCGTGAAGCGGCTGCGGGCCCTGCCGGACGTCAACTCGGCGGTCAGTCCGCTCAGCCGCGAAGGCGCTGCTTTCCTCAGCAAAGACAGGCGCATCGCCTACGTTCCCGTCTACCTCGACACCGGCCCGGGCGAGCTCAGCGAGGACCATGCCCAAGCGGTGCTCGACGCGGCCGCGCCGGCCGAGGCAGCCGGCCTCGAAGCGTCGGTTGGCGGCTACGTCGGCCAGCAGCTCTCCAAACCCTCGACCGAGACGAGCGACGCGATCGGCCTGGCCGCGGCGGTGATCATCCTCCTCTTCGCCTTCGGAACCGCCACCGCGATGGCGCTGCCGATCGCCTCGGCGGTCATCGGCCTCGCCTGTGCGCTGTCGGTCATCCGCCTGCTCGAGGGCGTCGTCCAGGTGCCGAGCGTCGCCACGACGCTGGCGACGATGATCGGGCTCGGGGTCGGGATCGACTACGCGCTTTTCATCGTCACCAGGCACAAACTGCAGCTGCGCGATGGGATGGAGATGCGGGAGTCGATCGCCCGGGCCACCGCGACCGCTGGTGGCGCCGTCGTCTTCGCCGGCTTCACGGTGGTGATCGCGCTCTGCTCACTCGGCTTCGCCGGTATCCCGCTGGTCACGACGCTCGGTTTCACGGCGGCGATCGCGGTCGTGATCGCGGTCCTGGCGGCAAGCACGCTGCTGCCGGCCCTACTCGGCGCGCTGGGTCCGCGCATCGACTCC
This sequence comes from Solirubrobacterales bacterium, assembly GCA_036276735.1. Lineage (GTDB taxonomy): Bacteria > Actinomycetota > Thermoleophilia > Solirubrobacterales > 70-9 > VRUE01. The sequence goes on from DASUOH010000007.1 coordinate 12,828, forward strand.
CTGCGTATTCGGGCCGGCAAGGCCCACCCGGACGACGCCGAGCCGCACGGCTGGCGGCGCTGGGCCCGCGGCGTCGCCGATCGGCCCTGGCGCTCAGCGGTGGCGGCCCTGGTGGTCCTCGTCGTACTCGCAATTCCGCTGCTCGATCTGGAGCTTGGCCAGAACGACACCAGCTCGCTGCCGCAGGACACGACGGCGCGACGGTCCTTCGAGGGCCTCGAGAAAGGCTTCGGCCCCGGGTTCAGCGGGCCGTTGCTGATCGCCTCGAAATTCCAGACGCCCGAAGAGGCCAAGGCGGCGCTGCCCAAACTGCAGCGAGCCGTCGGCGCGGCCGGCGACATCGCCGCGGTCTCGCCCCCGAACCTCGACCGCGAGGGAACGGTGGCCGTCTTCACGGCTGTCTCGAAATCCGCGCCCTGGAAGGACGAGACGGTGACCCTCGTCGAAGCGCTGCGCGAGCAGGTGATCCCGCAGGCGATGAGGGGAACCGGTGGCGCCGCGTACGTGGGCGGTCAGACCGCCGGCTACATCGACCTCGCCTCGCAGATCTCCGACAAGCTGCCGCTGATGATTGCGATCGTCGTGGCGCTCAGCTTCGTCGTCCTGCTGCTCGCCTTCCGCTCGCTGCTCGTGCCGATCAAGGCCGCGGCGATGAACCTGATTTCCGTCGCGGCGGCCTACGGCGTCGTCACCGCCGTTTTCCAGTGGGGCTGGGCGGCGTCGTTGATCGGTCTCGACCACGCGATCCCGATCGTCAGCTTCGTGCCGCTGCTGATGTTCGCGATCCTCTTCGGCCTCTCGATGGACTACGAGGTCTTCCTGCTGACCCAGATGCGCGAGCACTACAAGGCACATGGCGACCCGACGCGAGCGACGGTCGAAGGCCTCGCCAATACGGGGCGGGTGATCACTTCTGCCGCGGCGATCATGGTCTGTGTCTTCACCAGCTTCGTGCTCAGCGGCAACCCGATCGTCAAGGAGTTCGGGGTGGGGCTGGCGGTGGCAATCGCGATCGACTCGACCCTGGTCCGCTGCCTGCTGGTGCCCGCCGTGATGGTGCTGCTCGGGAAGCGCGCCTGGTGGCTGCCGAGGCCGCTCGACCGCGTTGTGCCTCACATCAGCGTCGAGGGCGAGGACTTCTTCGCCAAGCGTGACGCCGCAGTCGCGAAGGCGGCCCCGGGTAAGTAGGGCCTGTGTTTCCGGTCAACCTCCCCAACGTCCTCACCCTGCTGCGCATCTTGGCGGTGCCGGTGGTGGTCGTCGCGCTGCTCGGCGAGACGCCGAACGGCGACGCGCTGGCCGCCGCCGTCTTCGCGCTCGCCGCGCTGACCGACGGGCTCGACGGCTATTTCGCCCGCTCCCGCGACTCGGTGACTACCTTCGGCAAGTTGATGGACCCCCTCGCCGACAAGCTCCTGATCACCGCGGCGCTGCTCTCGCTCGTCTCGCTCGACCGGCTCCAGGCCTGGGTCGCGATGGTGATCATCGCCCGCGAGGTCGCCGTCACCGGCCTGCGCGGGATCGCCGCCGAGCGCGGCGTCGTGATCGCCGCCAGCTGGCTGGGAAAGGTCAAGACTGTCCTGCAGATAGCGGCGGTATTCGCCCTGATCGCCGCCAACCCGTCGCCGGGATGGGTCGACGGGCTTGTCTACACCGCTGTCGCGGCGACCGTGATCAGCGGTGCCGACTACTTCTTCGGCTTGCGCAAGCGCCTCAAGTCGCTGGAGCCTCGAGCCACTCTCTGACCGTCATGTGGCGGCGCTGGTGCTCGCCGCTTTCGAGCTCCGCACGCAGGTCGTCGAGCTTGCCGTAGCGCTCGGCGATGACGTTGTGGCGGTGGATCGTCTCGAGATTCTCTTGGCGGGCCAGCACGAACGCCTCGCCGGGAAGATCGGGAAAGCCCTCGACGACGCGGCGCAGCATCTCGCGCACGCAGTCCTCGACGAAGCGCGGTTGGGCGTGGGCCTTGGCGACGACCGCCAGCTCGTCGGGCCGCTTCATCAGCTCGTAGATCTCCGAGCTCATCGATTGCTCGACGATTCGCAGCAGCTCCGGCGCGTCGATCCAGGCAGGGCCGCCCTCCGGGCAGCCGATGTGGAGGCTGCCGATGCCGCGCTGGTTGTGCGTCGCGACGGGCACCGCCTCGATCGCCAGCTCGATCTGCTCGGCGTCGAAGCCCTGCTCGGCGAGCCGTTCGCGGGCGAGGCCGCCGACCATCTCCTGTGCGCACGGGCATGCGGTCATGCCCTGCGCCTGGACGCCGGTCAGCGTCCGCGTCCCGCGTAGCGAGTCGACCGCGGTCCCGAAGAGGACGTAGATCTCCTGAGTGCGCTGCCCGCTCGCCGGGGTCGTCACCGTCTCGGGATAGCGCGCCGTCACCTTGACCTCGGCGCGCAGGCCACCCTGTCGCTCGCGGACCCGTTGGGCGATGTGAGCGGCCAGCACCTCGGCGCGGAACGCCTCGCCGAGCACCACCTCGTCGATCGCCTCGCCGACGATTTCCTCGAAGCGAGACATATGGACCCCCGCCTGGCGGGGGTTGAGATCGACCATGCACTCGAACTCGGCGTGGTAGGTGCTCTCCTCGCCGTTGACGTCGACGCGGATCACCTTCTCGACGCCGGTGACGCCGACCCGCGAAAGGCTCACCTGGGTGACCGGAGCCGACGACTGGACGTCGGCGGCGGCAGCGGAGAGGGTGGTCGACTGGCTGGCCATGTTCCTTATCGATGGTAAGCGACGGCGGGGATCGTCGTCTTACCCGCCGATCGTCGAGCCGGCTTCGAGCGGCCTATACTTCGCTCCCTGACCGGAGCTTCGGGGCCGGCCAGGAGGGGAAACGGGTTGCACTGGAGGCAGTGAGATCGAATCGTTGGAGACGATCCCGCAGGGTCTGGATCAGGACTCGAACGGACGGCCGCTTTCCGAGCCGGAGGAGCTCCAGGCGCTGATCGCCGCCGGTCGCGAGCGCGGCTACCTCACCTTCGAGCAGATCGCCTCGACACTTGAGGAGGTCGAGGTCACCAAGGAGCAAGTGGCGGGCCTGCACGCCCGCCTCATCGAGCACGGCGTCGAAGTGATCGCCGAGGACGGCGTCAGCGCTTACAAGGAGCAGCGCGCCGAAGCCGTCAACGGGCAGCAGAGAAAGCCGGAGCTTGACCTGACCGTCGAGCCCAGCCTCGACTCGCTACGCCTCTACCTGCGCTCCATCGGCAAGGTTGACCTGCTCACCGCCGAGCAGGAGATCTCGCTGGCGAAGCGGATCGAGCGCGGCGACATGGTCGCCAAGCGGCAGATGGTCGAGGCCAACCTGCGGCTCGTCGTCTCGATCGCGAAAGGGTATCTGGGCCGTGGCCTCAGCTTCCTCGACCTGATCCAAGAGGGCTCGCTGGGGTTGATCCGCGCGGTCGAGAAGTTCGACTACCGCCGCGGCTACAAGTTCTCGACCTACGCGACCTGGTGGATCCGCCAGGCGGTGACGCGGGCGATTGCCGACAAGGCCCGCACGATCCGCATTCCGGTCCACATGGTGGAGAAGCTGAACCGGGTGGCCCACGTCGAGCGCCAGCTGGTGCAGCGACTCGGCCGCGAGCCCGAGCCGGTCGAGATCGCGGCGGAGCTGCGCTGGCCGCTTGCCGAAGTGCGGGAGATCCTGCGCATCGCCCAGATGCCCGTGTCGCTCGAGAAACCGATCGGCGACGAGGACGAATCGGAGCTCGGCGACTTCGTCGCCGACGATGGCGCCGCGGAGCCGTTCGAGGAGGCAAGCGAACACCTGCAGCGCGAGGGCGTCCGCAAGGCGCTCGAGGCGCTCCCCGAACGCGAGCGCCAGGTGATCCAGCTGCGCTACGGGCTTTCCGGGCTGGAGCCGTTGACGCTCGAGGAGGTCGGCCAGACCTTCGGCGTCACCCGCGAGCGCATCCGCCAGATCGAGAACAACACCCTGAAGAAGCTGCAGCGCCTGCCGGAGGCTCAAATGCTCCGCGAAGCTTCCTGATCTGACGGTCGGAGACGCCGTCATGCGGCGTCCTCGGTCGCTCGCGTGCGGAGCACGCCACGCTCCCTGCGTCCTTGCCTGACGACGTCTCCGCCTCGTCAGAGGATGTCCCCGACGCGTCAGGGGTTGTCTCCGCCTCGTCAGGGATGGAATACTGCCGCGATCTCGCTGCTCGGTGACAAGTTCTACTCTCGCGCCTCGCAGCTGATGGGCGCCGCCGGCTTGCGGGTGACCGGGAAGCTCAACGTGCCGCTCTACCGGCTGAGCGGCGGCCGGGTCGGCGGCCGTATCGCCGACGCTCCGGTGTTGTTGCTGACGACGACCGGCCGCAAGTCGGGCGAGCAGCGCACGGTGCCGGTGGTCTACCTGCGCGACGGTGAGCGGATTTCGGTGATCGGCTCCAATGCCGGCCACAGCCGGACGCCGGCCTGGTCGCTCAACCTGCAGGCCAATCCCGAGGCCGAAATCGAGCTGGGGCGGCGTAGCTGGCAGGTCCGGGCGCGGCTGGCCGAGGGCGCGGAGCGGGTCGAACTGTGGCGCAAGCACGTCGAGCAATACTCCGGCTTCGACGAATACGAGGCGCGCACCGATCGCGACATCGCCCTCTTCGTCCTGGAGCCGCGCTGACCGGGGGCCCCGAACGCGCTTGACCACCCACTATGGGTGGTTAAGCGCGTCAACGTCCCGCTAGACTCGCTGCGCCCCTGGGGGAGTGCCCGAGTGGTTAAAGGGGACTGGCTGTAAACCAGTTGGCTCTGCCTACGCAGGTTCGAATCCTGCCTCCCCCATATGAGCATCGATCGGAGGAGGCACCGTGCCTGACCTGAGCGGGCGCACGGTCGCAATCGCCGGTGTCGGCGGCGGCCTCGGGCCGGTCGTAGCTGAACGGCTCGCAGCGGCCGGGGCCGCCATTTGCGCTTGTGACCGCGATCTCGACGCCGCCGAAGAGGCGATCGCGGCGCTCGCTCTGCCGGAGGAGCGACGCGACGCGCGCGCGGTCGACCTGCTCGACGAGGCGGCGACCCGCGAGTGGTGCGCGGCGCTCCGCGAGCGCTTCGGCGGCGTCGACTGCCTGCTCCACCTGGTCGGGGGCTGGCGCGGCGGGCAGCCGCTACAGGAGGCGCCGCTTGCCGACTGGGAGCTGCTGGAGAAGCTGCTGATTCGAACCGTCCAGCACACCAGCCGTGCCTTCCACGATGCCCTGCTGGCCAGCGAGCACGGCCGCTTCGTCCTCGTCTCCGCCAAGCAGGCCCAGTCCCCGACCAGCTCCAATGCAGCGTACGCCTCCGCCAAGGCGGCTGCCGAGGCCTGGACGCTCGCCCTGGCGGATGGCTTCCAATCCACCCGCGCCACCGCCAACATCCTCGTTGTCGAGGCGATTTTGACCGCTGCGATGCGCGAAGAGGCCGGTGAGGGGGACTACGCGACCTTCACCCCGGCCGAGCACCTTGCCGAGGCGATCGCGTTCGTCTGCTCAGATGCCGCCGAAAAGATGAACGGTCAGCGGCTGGGAATTACCATGGGTAGATGACGACCAGCACGCCAGCCGAGGGTGAGATGACGATCCGCGACCTCGCGGAGCGCACCGGGATGACGGTGCGCAACATCCGTGCGCATCAGACGCGGGGTCTGTTGCCGCCGCCGATCGTCCGCGGCCGCACCGGCTACTACAACGAGGAGCACGTCGCCCGCATCGAGCTGACCAAGGAGATGCAGGCGGACGGCCTCAACCTCGAGGCGATCCGCCGCGTGCTCGAAAGCGGCGATGGCTCGGCTGCGGCGATCTTCGACTTCACCCGGGCCCTGCGGGTGCCGTTCGAAGACGAGGCCCCCGAGATCTTCGACATGGAGGAGATTGCCGCGATCTGGGACGCCGAGGTCAACCTGGAGCTGTTCCGTCGCGCCGAAGAGCTCGGCATTTTCCGCTCCCTGCCCGACGGCCGGATCGAGGTGATCAGCCCGCGGCTACTGCAGGGGGCCGCTGAGCTGGCCAAGCTCGGCATTGGCCCCGACGGCATGTTGGCGACGGCCGAGAAGCTGCGCCAGCACGCCGACGGCGTCGCCCGTGCCTTTGTCGAGCTCTTCGTCCGTGAGATTTGGGATCCGTTCGATCGGGCCGGGCGGCCGGAGCGTGACTGGCCACGGATGAGCGAGGCACTCGAACGGATGCGCCCGCTTGCCGCCGGCGCGCTCCTTGCCACCTTCCAGATCGCGATGGGGGAAGCGATCGAGAAGCAGAGCGAGCGAACCCTGCGGCTCGCCGCGGGGAACGACTCAGGTTAGGGGCGCCCCGCCCAGCTCTTCGGCGGCAGCCTTCCTGCCTTCATAAGGCAGGACCGCGAAATACATCAACGAGGGAAGCAGCGCGTCGAGCTCCGCTGTCTCACCTCTCTGGAGACGTGCGTAGAGGACCGATTCGATGCCGCCGACGACGCCGGCCGCGGCGATCGCCGAGGGAGGACCGTCCAGGCTCTCCCCGGCCGCCGCGTCGATGCACGCGGCGAAGCGGTCGAGCAGCTCGTCGCGCCGGCGCAGGCCGGCCGGCGTCGAGGCACGCGCCTCGACGATCAACGTCCGGGCCCCATTCGAATCCTCCGTGGCGAACTGCAGCAGCGCCCGCAGTCCCTCCCGCAGCCAGTCCCGCCAGCCGCCCTGCGCCGCGTCGAGTGCCTCGTCAAGGCGCTTTCGCATCCTTGCCGACGCGGCATCGAAGGCCGCCAGGAAGCAGTCCTCCTTGTCTTTGAACTGTTCGTAGAAGGTAGGGCGGGAGACGCCCGCCCGGCCGAGCACATCCTGCACGGTCAGCGTCCGATAGCCCAGCTCGTTGACCGTCACGAGCATCGCCGCGAGCATGCGCTCGCGCTGGAGCGCTCGCACCAGGTCGGGAGGCAGCGTCCTCACGCCAGCCGGGAAGCGGCCGTCAGCTTTGCTCAGCAGGTCGATCGCTTCCTGCAGTTCGGCTTCGGTCCACCGGTCTCCCATTGCGCCGGCAAGCATGTCGTGGGTGAGAACGATCCGCTTCGGTGCCATAGAAACCTAGACGTTTCTACTGAAAATCGAACAGCCCTCACACGGTACCAAAGGGGTCCCCGCCGCGCTGTGCGGTCTCGGTGACCGCGGCTATTCTTTCCCGCCATGCGCCCGAGCCTCCCACCCGAGTTCATCGCACTCCACAAGCGGAACCGGATCATGGCGGCATTCGCCGAGCTGACGGCTGAAAAGGGATATGAGGCGACAAAGATCTCCGACGTCGTCAAGCGTGCGGCTGTGGCGCGCAAGACTCTTTACGACAACTTTTCGGGCAAGGAAGAGGTATTCCTGGCGGCGTTCGATGCGGCGGTAGACGGTATGGCGAGCCGGGCCGAGGAGGCGTGCGCGTCGGTGGAGGGTGGCTGGGAGGCCGCGGTGGAAGCCGGGCTGGCGGGGCTGCTTGCCTACGTCGCCGAGGAGCCCGCGATGACACGGCTATGCCTGGTCGACGCCCAGTCGGCGACACCGGCGTCGGTCGAACGCCACGAGCAGACCATGCAGCGCTTCATCGAGCTGGCGCGGCAGAGGCTGCCCCGTGAGGGGCCGCTGCCGGAGACGGTCGACGAGGCCGTGGTGGGTGGCGTCGCCCACATCCTCAGCCGGGAGCTGCGCCACGGCAGGGCGGCCGAGGCGCCCGATTTACTGCCCCAGTTGCGCGAGTTCGTTGTAGGGCAATATCGCGCACCCCTAACGAAGGGGGCGGGCAGGGGCCGCTGAGCACTGGCAGACTTTCGTCTGAGATGAAATCGCTGCCGCGCGGCCGCCACGGCCTTTCCCGGGAGTTCGTAGTCCAGAACCAGCTCGACCGACTGCTCGACTCGATTGCCGAGTCCTTGCATGAGTACGGCTACGACAAGACGACCGTGTCGGTTATCACCTCCCAGGCGCGAGTCTCCAAGAGTGACTTCTACCGCCACTTCACGAGCAAAGACCAATGCTTCCTCGCCGCCTATGACGACGCGGTCGAACGTCTGCGCCGCGAGGTCCTTGGCCCCTGCGCCAAGAAGGACGACTGGGCCACCGCCGTCGTTGCGGCGCTGGAGGCCGTGCTCGGGTTTCTAGCCCGAAACCCGGCTCGTGGCGATTTGCTCTTCGTGGAGGGGCTGCGCGCCGGCCCCGACGTCTACGCCCGCTTTCAGAGGGTCGTGCACAGCTTTGTGTGCTATCTCAGCGACCGGGCGCCACAGCCGGCGGCGGGGGGAGCGCCGGGCGATTGCGTCGCCGAGGCGGTGGTCGGCGGTATCGCCTCCCTGCTCAGTCGTTGGGTCCTGGCGGGTGAGACTGAGGAGATCGAGGACAGGTTGGCCGAAATCACGGAGTTTGCGTTGACGCCCTACCTCGGCAGCGCGGAGGCCCGACGCATCGCGTCGCGCGACGCATAGGGTCTCCTCGATGAGCGAGGTGGCGACCGCGACCGGCAGGGGGGTGCTCCCCTCACAGGCGCTGAGCGAGGCAATCGAGGCGGAATGGGTCAGCTCCGGCGATTACCGGATTCGGCCCGAGGCCGTGCAGCCGGCGAGCATCGACCTGCGACTCGGCGATCATGCCTGGGCCCTGCGCTGCAGCTTCCTGCCCGACGTCGACTCGACGGTCGAGGAGAAGATCGACGGGCTCGCCTTCCAGAAAATCGACCTGCGCGACGGCGCCGTGCTCGAGCGCGACCGGCCTTACCTCGTGCCCCTGCTCGAGGAGCTGACCTTGCCCGAGGACGTGCGCGCCAAGGCCAACCCGAAGAGCTCGACCGGCCGGCTCGACGTCTTCACGCGGGTTCTCACTGACCGCCATCACCGCTTCGACGAGATTCGGTCGGGCTACCGGGGGCGCCTCTACCTGGAGGTGGTGCCGCGCTCCTTCGCGATCCAGGTGAAGACCGGCCTCTCGCTCAACCAGCTGCGCCTGGCGCGCGGCGACGTGCGGCTCGGCGACGAGGAGATCCGCCAGCTGCAATCCGAGTTCCCGCTGCTTTACCTCGACTCCCACGCGCTCCGCGAGTCGGAGTTGGCGCTCGCCGAGGGGCTCTTCCTGAGCGTCGACCTATCCGGTCCCAGCGACCGCATCGTCGGCTACCGCGCGAAGAAGAACAGCCTGCCGATCGACCTCTCCAAAATCCGCGCTTACCGCTGGACCGACTACTGGGATCCCGTCTTTCCCGAGGCCGGGGGCCGGATCGTCCTCGAGCCGGAGATCTTCTACCTGCTCCTCTCCGCCGAGGGCGTCTGCATCCCGCCCCAGGTGGCGGCCGAGATGATGGCCTACGACCCGACCGCCGGCGAGCTGCGCACCCACTACGCCGGATTCTTCGACCCCGGTTTCGGCTACGACCCCGCTGGAGGCCGCCACGGCAGCCGCGCGGCGCTCGAGGTGCGCGCCCGCGACGTCTCGTTCATGGTCGAGCACCGCCAACCGGTCTGCAAGCTGGCGCTGGAGTGGACGAGCGCGCCCGCCGAGCGCCTCTACGGCGCCGAGCTCGGCTCCAACTACCAGGGCCAGGTGACGATGCTGAGCAAGCATTTCGAGGAGCAGGCGTCGGTCGGTGAGATCGCCACTCCTCCCGAAACGCGCGGCGGGAGCCGCGCTTGAGTGTTTCGGGAGGAGTGACCATCCCACCTCGTGCCTGGAGGGTTTATCTGGCGGGGGAGATTCACTCGGACTGGCGCGAGCGGATCGAGGCCGGCGCCCGCGAAGCGGGCCTGCCGGTCGAGTTCAGCGCGCCGGTCACCGACCACGCCGCCTCCGACGACGCCGGGGTTGGCACGCTGGGTGAGGAGCAGAGCCCGTTTTGGCGCGACCACATGGGCGCCGGCGTCAACGCCATACGTACCCAGACGTCGATCCGCGACGCCGACATCGTCGTCGTCCGCTTCGGCGAGAAGTACCGGCAGTGGAACGCCGCATTTGACGCCGGCTTCGCCGCTGCCCTCGGCAAGCCGATCGTCACCCTCCACGACACCGACCTCGACCACGCGCTGAAGGAGGTCGACCGCGCCGCCCAGGCGACTGCCCGCACCGCCGAGCAGGTGGTCGACGTCCTGCGTTACGTGATCGAGGGCCAGCTGCCGGTGTAGATTGCGCGCATGTCGGGGGAGAGCAACAAAGCGACGATCGAGCGCTTCTACGGAGCCTTCAACGACTGCAACGGCGCAGCGATGACGGCGTGCTACGCGCCCGGAGCCCACTTCCGCGACCCCGCCTTCGGCGACCTTCATGGCGAGGACGTCGGCGCGATGTGGCGGATGCTGACCAGCCGCGCCACCGACCTCGTCGTCGAGCTGCACGAGCACGAGGCCGGCGAGACCTCTGGGACCGCCCACTGGATTGCCCGCTACAGCTTCGGCGCCACGGGGCGCCCCGTGGTCAACGACATCCGCGCCACCTTCCGCTTCGCCGAGGACGGGCGGATAAAGGACCACGTCGACGAGTTCGACTTCCGCCGCTGGGCAAAGCAAGCGCTCGGCCCCAGCGGCCATCTCGTGGCCCTGGTGCCGCCCCTGCGCTCCAAGGCCCGCGCCAAAGCCCTCGACCAGCTCGAGCGCTTCAAGCGCGAGGAGACCGGCTCCAGCATTTAGCACTCCAGCCCGTCGTGGCGTTATGCGAACATGTGTTCGCGTGCGCTGGGACGAGCAACGAGTGGAGAACGACCTGCGTCTTCCGGGCGTCGGCGACGGCACCGTGGTGCGCACCTTCGATGCGCCCGAGGCGATGGGCATCCGCTTCCACGAGGTGCGCGCCAAGTCGGCCCTGAACCGCGTGCCCGGCGGTCGCTACGGCTTCAACTGGACGATCAACTCATATCGAGGTTGCACTCATGCTTGCGCCTATTGCCTGGCTGGCGATACCACGATCCTCATGGGCGACGGGCGGGTCAAGCCGCTTGCGAAGCTGGTCGTCGGAGAGGAGATCTATGGAACCGAACGCCGCGGCGCCTACCGGCGCTATGTCAAGACGCGGATCCTCGCTCACTGGATGACGCGCAAAGAGGCGTACCGGATCACCCTGGAAGACGGAACGGAGTTGATTGCCAGCGGCGACCATCGGTTCCTCGCCGACCGCGGTTGGAAGTACGTGATCGGCGCCGAACAGGGCCGTCGGCGACGTCCGCACCTGACACGCAACAGCAAGCTGATCGGCGTCGGCGATCTTGGCGATACGACCTCGGGCTCCGCGGAGTACCGGCGGGGATACCTCTGCGGCCTGATCCGGGGGGACGGGCATGTCGGGAGCTATGCCTGCGAAGTTCACCGCTTTCGCTTGGCGCTGACGGACGACGAGGCCCTCCATCGCGCTGCCGCTTACCTCATCGATGCCGGCATTCGTACCGATGAGTTCCAGTTCTTGGAGGGCGATGAGTTGAGACGGCAATGAAAGCAATCCGCACCTCGGCACGCGACAGCGTCGAGCGCATTCGAAAGCTCATTCGGTGGCCCGATTCGTCCAGCGAGGAGTGGACGCGCGGCTTTCTCGCGGGGATCTTCGATGCGGAGGGAGGAAGAAACGAGGCGCTGCGAATCTCGAACAAGGACTCCGAGATCCTCGACCGGATTGCCGATTCGCTTCGCCGGCTCGGGTTCGCGCATACGGTCGAGCCGCCCGGCAAGACCGGCGTTCGAAACGTGCGCTTGCTCGGTGGCCTTCCCCAGCAACTTCGCTTCCTTCAGCGCGTGGACCCGGCGATCACGCGCAAGCGATCGCTCGCCGGGATCGCCCTCAAGTCGCAAGCCCGACTTGGCGTCGTCTCGATCGAGCCGCTTGGCCGGCGGATTCGCATGTTTGACATCACCACCGGGACCGGCGACTTCATCGCCAACGGGGTTGTCAGTCACAACTGCTTCGCTCGGCGCACGCACGTCTACCTGGACATGAACGCGGGGCGTGATTTCGAGCGCGAGATCGTCGTCAAGGTCAACGTGCCGGAGCTGGTGCGGGCGGAGTTGGCGCGGCCGAGCTGGAAGCGGGAACTGGTCGCGATCGGGACCAACACCGACCCCTACCAGTGGGTCGAGAGCCGCTACCGGATGATGCCGGAGATTCTCGCCGCGCTGGAGGAGGCCGAGACGCCGGTCTCGGTGCTGACCAAGTCGCCGCTGCTGCTGCGCGACATGGACATCTACGAGCGCATGGCGAAGAAGCTGCCGATCTCGGTCAACCTCTCCGTGCCCACCCTCGACGAGAAGGTCTGGCGCGAGACCGAGCCGCACACCCCGAGCCCCGCGGCGCGCCTCGACGCGGTCGCCGAGCTGCGCCGCCGCGGCGTCGACTCCGGCGTCCTGATTGCGCCTCTGATGCCGGGCATTAACGACGACCCCGAGCAGGTCCAGCCGATCGTCGACCGCGCCCGCGAGGCCGGCGCCACCTTCCTCGGCGGCGTCGCCCTCCACCTCCGCGACGAGGTCCGCCAGGTCTTCTTCGGTTGGCTGGAGTCGAAACGCCCCGACCTGATCCCCCGCTACGAAAATCTCTACAAGGACGGCCGCGCTTATCTCCCCTCGAAGCAACGCAGCGAAGTCACGAAGGTCGTTCGCGGCTGGGGTCGCTCTGGCGCTTCGAGGAGAAGAGCGGCCGGGAGCAGGTCGTCTGCCAAATCGAAATCTCCAGCGGGTGGCGTCGCAGGGGGGACCACCCCTGAGGACGCTTTAGCGACCGGAAGGGGTGGTGGGTCCCCTGCGGCGACAGGACCCGCTGGCCAGGGCGCTGCTGGCCAGGAAGCCTTGTTCTGAGCCGTCCTCAGCCTTCGTCCAGATCCTCGAACCGGCACTCCTCCGGCGCCTTGTCGTCCCTAAACCGATGAAACCTCGTCCCATGCCGAATCCGCCCGCCCGCCGCATGGTCGTACCCGACCTCGATCACCAACTCCGGGCGCAGCGAAACCCACTCCAGGTCGCGATCCGCCGCCCACCTGCTCGGCTCGGCACTTCCCCGCTCTCCGGTCTCCAGCGGCGCCAGCAGCCGCCGCAGGTCGCGTTTCATCTGCGCGTTGAAGCCTGAGATGTGTCCGACCGGCCTCAGCTTGCCCTCGTCGTATAGCCCGAGGATCAGCGAACCGACCGTTCCCTCCTCTTTGCCCGGCCGCCAGCCCAGCACCACGCACTCGATCGTCCGCTCCCGCTTCACCTTCGCCATGCCGCGGCGTTTCCCCGGCTGATACGGCGCGTCGAGCTGCTTTGCCATCGCTCCCTCGGTGGTGCGCAGCCAGTGCTCGGCGCGCTCCGGGTCCGCGCTGAGCTCGGTCAGTGTCAGTCCCAGCTCGCTCCCGAGTCGCTCGAGCCGCTCCCGCCGCTCGCCGAACGGCGTCTCGAGCAGCGCCTCGTCCCCCTCGGCGAGCAGGTCGAACGCGCGGTACTCGGCCGGGATCTGACTGGCCAGGAGCTGGATGCGCGACTCGGCCGGGTGGAGGCGACTCTGCAGCGCCTCGAACTCGACGTTCCCCTCGGCGTCGCGGATCACAAGCTCGCCGTCGATGACGTAGCGGCCGGGCGTGAAGCTCAGCTCCGGGAAGTAGCGGCTGAGCGGTTTGCCGCCCCGTGACTGGACGTAGGAGTCCTCGCCGTCGACGAAGACGATCGCCCTGAAGCCGTCCAGCTTCTGCTCGTAGGCCCATTCCTCGCCGAGCGGCAGCGCTTTGCGGGTCAGCGCGAGCTGCGGCTTGATCGGCGGAGAGAGTGGAAGGCTCACGCCGACAGTTTTGCGCGGCGCGCCCGCGCCTCGCGGGGGTCCGGCACCGGCACGGCGGCGAGCAGCTCTCGCGTGTAGGGGTCGCGAGGCTGCTCGCAGACCCGGTCGGCCGGTCCCTCCTCGACGAGCCGACCATCGTGCATGACCGCGATCCGATCGGAGACGTGCCGCACGACGCCGATGTCGTGGGCGACGAAGAGGTATGCGAGGCCCATCTCCTGCTGCAGATCCTGAAGCAGGTTGACGATCTGGGCGCGGATCGAGACATCGAGCTTGGAGACCGGCTCGTCGGCGAGGATCAGCTTTGGCCGGGTCGCCAGCGCTCGTGCGATTCCGACTCGTTGACGCTGGCCACCGGAGAATTCGTGCGGGTAGCGGCCGTAGTGCTCCGGCGCCAACCCCACCCGCTCCAGCAGCGCTTCGACCTCGCGGCGCAGCTCAACGCCCGAGGCGCGCCCGTGCAGCTTCAAGGGAGCGGCGACGATCTCGCCGATCCGCTTGCGCGGGTTGAGTGAGGCGTCGGGGTCCTGGAAGACCATCTGCATCTGGCGCCGCAGCGGCCGCAGCTGCCGCGGTCGAAGTCCGATCAGCTCCCGCCCTTCGAACCGCACCGAGCCGCCGTCGGGTCGCACCAATTGCAGGATCGCCCGGCAGAGCGTCGACTTGCCCGAGCCAGACTCGCCGACCAGGCCCAGCGTCTCCCCGGCGGCCACCTGCAGGTCGACCCCGTCGACCGCGCGCACCGGCTCGCCACGGCCCCGCGACACAAGGCCGCCGCCCTGATCGAAGTGCTTGACCAGGCCGCGGACCTCGAGCAAGGGCTCGCCGTTCATGCGTCTCCTTCCCCGACCGGTCGCCGCTCCCGCTTCTCAGTCGGGTCCAGCCAGCAGCGGTCGAGGTGGCCGGTCGAGTCCTGCACCCGTGCCTTCAACTCCGGCACCTCCGGACAGCGCGCGAACTCGTGCGGGCAGCGGGGGCGAAAGTGGCAGCCCTGCGGCGGCGAGATCAGCGAGGGCGGCGTGCCCGGAATTTGTGGAAGGCGCTCGGGCCGCGGCCGGTCGATCCGCGTCAGCGAGCCGAGCAGACCCCAGGTGTAGGGGTGCTGAGGGTCGTAGAAGACCTCGTCGAGGCTGCCCTGCTCGACCACCCGTCCCGCGTACATCACCGCGACCCGGTCGGCGATCTCGGCGACGAGACCGATGTCGTGGGTGATCAGCACGATCGCCAGGCCGCGCTCGCGGTTCAGCTCACGCAGCAGTGTCACGATCTGAGCCTGAACGGTGACGTCGAGCGCGGTCGTCGGCTCGTCGGCGATCAACAGCGAGGGCTCGAGCGAGAGCGCCATCGCGATCATCGCCCGTTGCTGCATCCCACCCGAGAACTGATGCGGATAGGCATCGACGCGGCTCGTCGCGTCACCGATCCCGACCGCGTCGAGCAGCTCGATCGCGCGCCGCCGCGCCTCCGCGCGAGATACGTCGCGGTGCGCGCGGATCTGCTCGACGATCTGGTCGCCGATCCGGTAGACGGGGTCGAGCGCTCCGGAGGGGTCCTGGAAGACCATCGCGATCCGCTCGCCGCGGATCCGTCGCAGCTCTCGTTCGCCGGCGCTCACCAGGTCTATGCCCTCGAAGCGGGCAGAGCCGGAGATTTTCGCGTTCGGCCCGCGCGAGAGGCCCATCAGCGTCAGCGCGGTCACCGACTTGCCGCTGCCCGACTCGCCGACCACCGCGAGCACCTCGCCGGGCGCCACGTCGAGGTCGACGTGGTCGACGGCCTGGAGAGCTCCGTCTTCGGTGGTGAAGGAGACGGAGAGGTCGCGCACCTCGAGCAGTGGCCGCTCGCTCATCGCGACACCTTCCCCTCGAGCCGGACCCGCGGATCGAGCGCCGCGTAGGCGATGTCCACGAGGGCGTTGAAGACGACGATGAAGAAGGCCCCGTACATGACCACGCCCATCACCGCCGGCACGTCGGACTGCCCGATCGCGTCGGCGGCGTACTGGCCGACCCCCTGAAGGCTGAAGACGGTCTCCGTAAGGATTGCAGCGCCCCCCAGCACCGCCCCGAAGTCGAGTCCCCAGAGCGCCACGATCGGGACCAGCGAGTTGCGCAGGACGTGCTTGAGCATCACCCGGCGCTCCGAGAGACCCTTGGCCCGCGCCGCCCGCACGTAGTCCTCGCCCATCGTTTCGATGATGTCGGCGCGCAGCACCCGCGAGTAGAACCCGATGAACAGCACGGCAAGCGTGAACCAGGGCAGGACGAGGTGCCAGAGCCATTCGCTCGGGCTCTCGAGGAACTCGACGTAGCCGCCGGTTGGGAAGAGGCCGGCCTCCGTGCCGAGGTAGTGGCTGAGCATCGCCCCGAGCCAGAAGACCGGCATCGAGATCCCGACCAGGGCCAGCCCGTTCAGCAGGCGGTCGGAGATCGCCCCTTGGCGGATTGCGCCGTAGAGGCCGAGGGCGATCGCGAAGGCCATCCAGACGATCGCGGCGCCGATCGCCAGCGCGAAGGTGCGCGGCGCCCCGTTGAGGATTTCCTCGCTGACGTTGAGCTGGGTGTAGTAGGAGATCAGGTCGCCGGTGAAGAGCTTCTCCATCGTCTTCGCGTACTGGACGTAGACCGGCTCGTCGAAGCCCCACTCCTCGCGGATCGCCTCGACCTGGGTCTCGGTCGGGATTTTCCCCGCCATCCGCACCGCCGGGTCGCCGCCCGGGATCACGTTGAAGATCGCAAAGACGACCGCCGAGACGGCGAGCAGGACGAGCGCCATCGAGACGAGGCGGCGGACGACGAAGCCAGCCATTTCGGAGCCCATCAGTGCTCGATCCTCACTTCCGCCTTCGGGTCGAGGACCCTGCGGACACCCTCGCCGAAGACGGCGAGCGAGAGCACGGTGGCGACGAGCATCGCGCCGGGAACGATCGCCAGGTGCGGCGCCGAGATGATCCGCTCGACCCCTTCGGCGATCATCGTCCCCCAGGAGGCGTTCGGCGGCTGCACACCGGCGCCGAGGAAGGAGAGCGCCGCCTCGAGCAGGATCGCGTTGACGACGAGCAGCGGCAGCATCACCGCGACGGTGTTGAGCAGGTTGGGCATGATCTCGCTGAAGACGATCCGCGCCGAGCCCATCCCCTGAGCGCGGGCCGCCTCGACGAATTCGCGCTCCCTCAGTGCCAGCACGCGGCCGCGCACCGGTCGCGCCAGGTAGGGGACGTAGACGACCGCGATGATCAGGATCGGGATCGCCAGCGAGTCGCCCTCGACCGTCAGCGGCCCTAGCTCCAGGCCTCCCACCGCGAGTGCGGTTCCCAGAGCGACGCCGAGCAGGATCACCGGAAAGGCCCAGATCACGTCCATCAACCAGTTGACGAACGCGTCGACGCGCCCCCGGTGGTAGCCGGCGAGCAGACCCACCAACAGCCCCAGCGCGATCGTCCCGAGCGACGCGACGATGCCGATCAACAGCGAGTTGCGACCGCCGTAGAGGAGGCGGACCATTATGTCGCGCCCATTGCTGTCGGCGCCGAGGAAGAAGCGGCTGCCCCAAGTGGGACCGATCGGCTTGCCGAGTTCGTCGACGACGTCGGTGGGGCGGCCGTCGATTTCGACTTTGTCAGTCAGGTGGTTGGCCTCCGGCGTCGTGTGGGCCACCTCGCTGGCCCACAACGGCGCCGCCAGGCAGGCGGTGACCAGCAGCAGGAAGAGTGCGCCGAAGGCGAGGGCCGTCCGGTCGCGGCCCAGCCGTCGCGCCGCCGTCCGCCACGGCCCCGCCCCGGCGGCGTCTATCCGCCGTCCTTCAAGCAGAACTGCGAGTAGTCGTTGTAGAAGATCGGGCTCACCACAGAGCAGTTCTCGAAGTCGATCCGCTCCGAGACGAAGGTAGTCAATTTGCGATGCCCGAACGGCACCATGTAGGCCTCTTCGACCACCCGGTCATTCAACTCCTCCCAGCGGTCGGTAACCGCCTCCAGGTCCGGCTCTTCCTTGAGCTTCGCCGTCTCCTCGTCGATGAGCGGATCGTCGACGTTGCTCATGTTCTGGTTGTTGGTCGGCTGGATCGTGTCCCCTTCGACGAGGAAGAAGAAGTTGACGGGGTGCGGAAAGTCGGCGAACCAGTTGAGGAAGCCGGTCTGCGCTTCGGTCTTCTCGTTGCCGATGGTCTGGAAGTAGACGCCGCCGTCGATGATTTTCACCTCGGCGTCGAGGCCGATCTCGTTGAGCATGTCGGTGTAGGCCTGGCTCACTTTGGGCGTCGTTTCGACGTTGTCGCTCCAGACCGTGACCTCGGCGCCATCGGCGCCCGCCTCTTCGATCAGCTGCCTCGCCCGATCGAGGTCAGGCGGCTGATTGGGGTCGCCCCATGGACACTCGGTGACGTCGATCTCTTCGCTGTAGCCCGGCATCGCGGGTGGCAGGAATGAGCAGCCGGGTTCCATCTCGCCGGCGTAGAGCCGCGCCAGGCCGGCCCGGTCGATGCCGATGTTGACCGCTTCCCGGACTTTCTTGTCGTCGAATGGCTCCACTCGCGTGTTCAGGAAGAAGTAATAGGTGGACATCGTCGGGAACTCTTCGTAGCGCTGGTCCTCGCTGCCTTCGGGGCCGAAGCGCTCGAGGAGCTCGGCCTTCATGTCCGGCGCGGGCGGTTCCTGCATGAAGTCGAGCTTGTTGTCGATCACTTCCTGAGTCTGCTGGCCGACGCTAGGAATGATCTCCGTCGTCACCGTGTCGATCGTCGCCTCGGGCACGCCCGGGATCGTGTCTTCGTCGAAGTGGGGGTTTCGCTCCTGGACGAATTCGCGGTTCGGCACCGACTTGGTGAACATGTACGCGCCGACGCCCGGCGGCGGCTCTTTGGTCGTGTTCTCGAACGGCGTATCGCCGGGCACGACCGCGGAGAAGTTCATCGCCAGGACGTTGTTGAAGGTGACGTCACGGTCGGTGAGCCTGATCGTGATCTCGCCGGTCCTGTCGTTCGTCTCGATGCCGGAGATGTCGCCCTCGGCCTTGCCGGCCGAGACGTAGTCGGCAGCGCCCTCGATCACCTCGTAGTAGGGCGTGGAGCCCGACTCGAGGTTGAGGACCCGCTTGATCGAGTGCTCGAAGTCACTGGCTTTGACCGGCGTCCCGTCGGAGTAGCGCAGGCCCTGGCGCAGCGTCATCTCGTAGGTCTTGCCGTCCTTGCTCACCTTGGGCATCTCTTTGGCGAGCCCGGGGATCAGTTCCGAGCCCGCGTCGCCGTCCTCGCGCTTGTAGGTGACGAGCGGGGTGTAGACGACGCCCATCGGTTCCCAGCCATGGATCGTGTAGGAGAGCGCCGGGTCGAGGAAATCGGGCTGCGCGGCCTGCGCGATCGTGATCGAGCCACCTTTTGAGCCGGCGCCCGATCCATCGTCGCTTCCGCAAGCGACGAGGCCCACGGCGAGCGCGACCGACGCCCCCAGCCCCGCAAGGATTGCCTTTGCCTTCCTCAACTCCGACCTCCTCCGATCGAGACTGGGTCGGGGGTCCCCTGCACGCCGTGACAGCGCGCGCTCGACTACCCCCGTGGAATTAACTCCACCATAATTTCGTCGTCGGACTCAAGGTCCCTTGAATGAGCCAACGAATCGTCGAGATTCGTCGTCGTTTCCGCTGATTCCCAGCTTCTCCCGAGCAGCGGCGCGAAGATCGCGACGATCGCCAGCACGCCGCCTCCGGCGGTCAGGAAGGTCGCCCGCGGCCCGATCAGGGCCGCGATCAGGCCACCGAGAACGAAGCCGATCCCGGGCATCGCCGCGCCGCTCGACTCGAGAACGCTCATCACCCGAGCCTGCATCGCCGGTCTGGTCAGGTCCTGGACGGCGCTGACCGCGGCCACCCACTGGACTCCGTTGCCGATGCCGCCGATCGCAGCGGCGGCACAGGCGAGGGCGAGGGTTGGCGCGACTGCCATGCAGAGGTAGCCGGCGCCGATTGCCAGCGTGCTGAAGAAGAGCAGCGCGGGGAGCGGCGCCCGGCGCAGGGCCGCGAAGACGATGCTGCCGCTGACCATGCCGGCGCCCCAGCTGCCCAGCAGCAGTCCGTAGCCGGTGTCGCCCGCCCCCAGCGTCTCCTTGGCGTAGATCACCTCGACCGGAAGGACCGCGGCGAAGAAGACGAAGGCGGCGGCCTGGGCGGCCAGCAGGCGACGCAGGGCCGGGTGCCCGCGGATGTAGGAGATTCCGGCCCGCAGGCGCTCCCGCATCTGTCCGGGCTCGGGGTCGGCCTGCGGTAAGTGGCCGCCGGTGAAGAGGATCCAGGCAATCACGTAGAAGGACGCCGCGTCGAGCAGCAGCGCCGACTGGACGCCGAAGAGCGCGACCACAGCGCCGGCGAGCGCGGGCCCGAGGGCCGCGCCGCCGGTGAAAGCGATGTTGAGGATCGCGTTTCCCGCTCGCAGCTCGCCCTCCTCCTGGAGCATCGCCGCGGCGACGGCGCGGGTCAGCGCACGGGCGGTGAGGGCAAGGGTGCCGTCGATGGTGGCGACCGCAACCACCGCCGCCAGGGAGAAGTGGTCGGCCAGGACGGCAAGCGCTCCGAAGGCGGCTGCCTCGCCCGCGTAGATCGTCGGCAGCACGTAGCGAGGCGGCGGTCGCTCGACCCGCGCGACGAGGAGCGGCGTCAGCAGGGCCGGGAGAAAGCCGGTGCCGAGGAAGAGCGCCGTGGTCGCGAAGGCGCTTTCGGTCAGCTCGAAGACGAGCACCGAGAGGGCGACGATCCCAAGCCAGTCCCCCAGCTCGTTGACCGCGTAGGAGAGCGCCAACCGACGGAATGGCGGCCTCCTCAACGGGGCTTTCATGCTCTGGCTACGCACGAGTAGCCAATCGTCCTACCTCATTTCTGCACAAGTTTCCTTGCAGATGCACAACTTTCCGGGAACTTGTGCTACAAGTTGTTCACGTAACGCACGAGTTTTGGATCGCCTCGCGTGGTCCGAGGGCTTCATTCAAATCGAGAGGGGATCAGGCATGGGCTACCGTCGCTAAGACTTAGAAGGACAAGCGAGACGCTACTTATAGCTTTCGCTCTGTGTGCGAGGACGCCCCCCGTTGGGCGTTCTTGTGCGTTTTGGGGCCCCTGCACGGCCCTTTGCAACTTTTGGCCAGGCGGCCAGGATCGCTTGCCTGGCCCTGCCTGAGGGTCTACGTTGTGCCTGCAACTGCCGGGTTCCCAGGTGGAGCGCGCAGGGAACCACGCGACTCGCGTGAAATCCAGTGCAGGCCGATCCGAAGCGATCGGCGGTGAGAAATGCAAGAGAAGCGTCCGACACCGTTGATCATCGGCCTGGAGGTGACCCTCCTGGGGACGATCGCCGCGGCCGCCGTCGTGCGCGGGTCCTATGCCGACTGGGACGTGGCTCTGTTCGGCATCCTGCTCGGGTTCTCGATCTTCAGCGACCTCACCGCGATCGAGACGGAATCGAAACTGAAGATCTCCGGCAGCTTCCTGGCGTTGGTCCTGGCGATGGTCTTCCTCGGCGGAACGCCGGCGGCGATCATCGGCGTCGCCTCGATCCTGGTCGGTTGGGCGCGCTGGCGCGACGCACCGCACGACCTGCTCAACAACCTGGTCACCTACTCGACCTTCCCGCTGATCGGCGGCTGGCTGTTCCGCGAGACGATCGAAGAGCTCGGCATCACCGCAGCCGACCCGTCCTTCTACCCGCTGGTCTTCGGCGTCTTCCTGGTCGCGCTGGCGATCAACTTCTCGATGGTCGCCGCCTACACCTGCTACCTGGAGCGCAGCTCTTTCGCCGAGAAGACGCGCACGGCGCTGCTGCCGCTGCTGCCCTCCGAGCTGGCCGCCGCGCTGATGGCGGTCGGGGTCGCCTTCATCTACAACGAGATCGGGCTGGCCGGGGTCGCCCTCTTCGGCATCGTCCTCGTCACCTTCCAGTACCTGCTCGGCGCCCTGATCGTCTCCCAGCAACGCGCCGAGGAGCTCGAGCGCCGCAGCAAGCAGCTGGCGAGCTTCCAGGTCGGGATGTTGAGCGCGCTGCTGCGGACGCTCGACCTGCGGGACCAGATGACCGCCCGCCACAGCGCCGCAGTGGCCCGCTACTCGCGGGCGATAGCGCAGCGGGCCGGCTTCTCGCGCCGCGAGGAGGAGCTCGTCCACATCGCCGCGCTGCTGCACGACATCGGCAAGTTCATCCTCCCCGACCGGATCCTCAAGGCCAACGTGCCGCTCACCGACGAAGACTGGATGTTGATCCGGCGCCACCCGCAGCAGGGCGCCCGGGTCGTCTCCTCGCTGGACGGCTACGGGCCGGTCGCCGAGATCATCCTCGCCCACCACGAGCGGATCGACGGCAAGGGCTACCCGCGCGGGCTGAAGGGCGACGACATCCCCGAGCTGGCCCGGATCATCTCGATCGCCGACACCTATGACGTGATGACCGCCCGCGACTCCTACCGCACGCCGACCTCCAGCTACGAGGCGATCCAGGAGCTGCGCCGGGTCGCCGGCAAGCAGCTCGATGCGCGCTTCGTCGAGATCTTCATCGAGCTGCTCGAGGGCGAGGACGTCTCCTTCCGCCACGGCGAGGAGGCCGACTTCGAGCGCGAGCTGGCGCTGGAAGCGCGGATCGCCGAGACGGCGAGCCCGGGCGCCGAGCTGGGGCGCTTCCAGACGCGCGTCGGCGTCGGCTGAGCGCTCGGCGGGCGATACGGTTCGCGGCGGATGCGCGCCGTCACCTTTCAGGCTCCGGGCGAGGTCCGGATCGAGGAGAAGCCGGCCCCCGAGCCGGTCGCCTCCGACGACGCCGTCGTCCGGGTCGAGGCGAGCGGGATCTGCGGCTCGGACCTCCACATCTACCACGGCCGGGTGCCGGTCGAGCCGGGCTTCACGATCGGGCACGAGTTCGTCGGCACGGTGCTGGCCGCGGGCGAGGGCGTCGAGCGGGTCGCCGTCGGCGATCGCGTCCTGGGCTGCTTCCACGTTGCCTGCGCTACCTGCCGCGGCTGCCTGCGCGGCGACTACCACCGCTGCGAGAACGGCCGCACCTTCGGGCACGGGTCGCACCTGGGGAACCTGCAGGGCGCCCAGGCCGAGCAGCTGCTGGTGCCGCGCGCCAACCTGACCCTGCGGCGCGTGCCGGAGGGCATGTCCGACGAGGTGGCGCTGTTTGCCGGCGACGTGATGGGCACCGGCTACCACGCCGTTGCTCATGCGGGGATGCGAGCGGGCGACTCCGTCGCGGTGCTGGGGCTGGGGCCGGTGGGGCTTTGCGCGGTGCAGGCGGCGATGGCCGCTGGCGCGACGCAGGTTTTCGCCGTCGACTCGGTTCCGCAGCGGCTGGAGATGGCGGCGCGCTTTGGGGCGACGCCGCTCCACCTCGAGGAGACCGACCCCAAGCGCGAGGTCCGGGCGATGACTGAGGGGACCGGAGTGGACGTCGTGGTCGACGCGGTCGGCGACCCCGGACCGCTGGCGATGGCGGTCAGCCTCGCCCGCGACGCCGGCACGGTCTCGGGAATCGGCGCCTATGCCGGCAAGGGCGAGGTCCCGATCGGCCTTGCCTGGCTGAAGGGCCTGACGCTGCGGCTCGGCCTCGCCAACGTGATCGCCCACGTCGACCGGGTGCTGGCGCTGATCGAGGCCGGCCGGCTCGACCCCGCGCCGCTCGTCACGCATCGGATGAAGCTCGACGAGGCGGCCGAGGCTTACCGCATCTACGACAACCGCGAAGCGCTGAAGATCGTTCTCACGCCCTGACCCTCCGAGGAATGACTGTGATGGTTGACTAGTCCAGCTGTTGCGCTACTGTGCCTCTCTAATGGCACAGCAGGCGCCACCAGCCAACCCCTTCGCGACCGATCCCACCGATGAGCTCCCCGTCGGCCTGCAGCTGAGCTGGCGCCTGCGGGCGCTGATCGCAACCGGCCGCCTCGCCGCCGGCGAGCGCCTGCCGAGCTTCCGCCGGCTCGCCGAGTGGGCGGGCGTCAACGTCAACACGGTCCGCGCCGTCTACGCCGGCCTCGAGGGGGAGGGCCTGGTCGTCAGTCGACAGGGGCAGGGGACGTTCGTCTCTGCCGACGTCGAGACCGCGCCGGAGTTGGAGGAGATCGCGATCGGAGCACTGCGGCGCGCCCGCGAAGCGGGCGTCGGGCCACGCGAGCTGGCCGTGGTCGCGGCGGCCTGCGCCAGCATGCCGGGAGCGCTGGACGGGCCGACCGAGGGTGAGCAACCCGCGTCGCTACCCAATCCTGCCGAGGAGAGCGAGGCGATCGAGGTGCGACACGAGCTGCGCCGCCAGATCGGCCGGCTCGAGGCGGAGCTGGCGACCTACACGCGCGACCTGCCCGGCGATCTGCCGACCGCGCCGCGCCGCGCCGCCGGCCACGTTGCCGGTGTCGAGGAGCTCGAGCGCACCCGCGACACGCTGATCGCGCAGCTATCCGAAGCACAGCGCGCCGCCGAGCGGCGGGCGCGCGAGGAAGCGCGGACGCGGGTCTCGCCTCCGGTCAGCCCCCTCGAGCAGGCGATGAGCTGGTGGCGACGCAAGTCGTAAACAGGGCGCTGCTGCCCGCCAAGTCGGCCTTCGAGGAGGTCGGCAACATGGTGATCCTCACCGCGAGGACGATCGTCTCGGCGGTCCGGGCGCCCTATCCCTACGGCGAGGAGCTGGTCGGTCAGGTCCTCTTCGTGCTGAAGCTCTCCTGGTTCCCGATGACGATCTCGATCTTTGCCCTCTGCTTCGGCGGCCCGGGCCTGCAGGCGGCCGGCATCCTCGACCTGTTCGGCGCGCTCGACCGCCTCGGCGGTTTCTTCATCGTCACCGCGGTGCGCTTCATCGGCCCGATCGTCACCGCCAGCGTCGTCGCCGGCGTCGCCGGCACGGCGATCACCGCCGACCTCGGCGCCCGCAAGATCCGTGAGGAGCTCGATGCCCTCCAGGTGCTCGGCGTCGACCCGATCAAGAACCTGGTCGTGCCGCGCTTCCTCGCGCTGATGGCGATCACCGGCTTGCTCAACATCTACGCGCTGGTCTTCGGCATCACCGCGGGGATGGCCGCCTCCTGGGTCTACGGGGAGCCCCTGGGGGGATTCTTCGCGACCCTCTTCACCAACGCCGTGATCGCCGACCTCTGGGGCTCGGTGATCATGTGCACCCTTTTCGGCGGCATCGTCGCGGTCGTCTGCTGCTACAAGGGCATGACGGCCTCCGGGGGGCCGGAGGGGGTCGGTCGCGCCGTCAACCAGGCGGTGGTGATCGCCTACATGGCCTGCTTCTCGCTTCTCTACACCTTCTCGGCGCTGCTCCTCGCCTTCAACCCGGAGCTGCAGACGATCCGATGAGGGGCGCGGGCACGTGATCGGCTGGCTGGACGCCCCCCGCGGCTGGCTCGACTCCGCCGGTGAGATCGCCCGCTTCGGCGCCCGCGTCGCCGGCCTCGTCCTCTCCGGTCGCGCCCTGCGCTTCTTCGGCGAGAGCGTGCGCCAGGCGGGGATCCTGATCCTCGGCTCGGCGCTGATCGTCTGGGCCTTCGTCTTCATCCTCGGCCTCCAGTGCGGGCTGATCGGGGCCTACTTCAGCCGCTCGATCGGCGCCCCCGGCAACGCCGGCCTGTTCTCCGCCTACTGCGACCTGCGCGAGGGCCTGCCCTACGCCTTCGGCTACATCCTCGCCGCCAAGGTTGGGACCGGGATCGTCGCCGAGCTGGGCGCGATGCGGATCTCCGACGAGATCGACGCGCTCGAGGTTATGGGGATGCCGCCGGTCACCTTCCTCGCCGCGACCCGCCTGCTCGGCGCCTGGATCGCGATCCCCTTTCTCTATCTGATCGGCATCGGCATGGGCTTCTTCGCCAGCTACCTCGCAGTCGTCGAGCAGGTCGGCGACATCTCCTCCGGGGGCTACTTACACCTCTTCTGGACTTACCAGAACCCGCTCGACTTCCTGTTCAGCCTGACCAAGGCGATGACGATGGCGACGGTGATCGTCGTCGTCGGCTGTTACTACGGCTATACGGCGTCGGGAGGCCCGGTCGGCGTCGGCACGGCGACGGCGAAATCGATGGCGGTCAACATCATCCTCGTCAACATCATCGGCATGCTCGGCACGCTGATCTTCTACGGCGGCCAGCCGCGCGCCCCGATCGGCGGCTGAGCGTCAGGCTGCCGCCGCGCCCGCGCCCGCCGTGCGCGCAGGCTTGCGGTGGCGGCGGAACATCTCGGCCACCCAGCGGAAGCCGCGCCGCTCCTTGAGCGGCTCGCGGAAGCGCTCCAAGCCGGCGGCCGAGGGCTGGTCGGAGGGGAGTGGCCCCTCCTCGGGAAGGACGAGCGGATGGAAGAGCGACGCTGCGGTCAGGTCGGCGACCGTGAAGCCGTCGCCAACCAGGTACTCCCCTTCCCCAAGCTCCGCCTCGAGGCGGTCGAGCGCGGCGAGCACCTTGGCGCGCGCCGTCTCGGCGCGCTCGGTATCGCTGGCCCGGAAGCGCAGGGCGGTGAAGACGCGTGCGTAGGCCGCCGTGGCGCCGGGCACGCGGCGCAGCGGCCCTGGCGCCGTTTCCTCCATCAGCGCGCCGAAGCGCTCACTGTCGTTGCCGAGCTCGTGGAAGGCGAGCAGGCGGAGGTGAGGGCCCAGCTCTTCGTCGAAGAAGTCCTCGAGCTCGAGGGCGTGACGCCGCAGCTCGGGGTCGGCGGGGTAGAGGGGCGGGTCGGGGTGCAGCTCCTCCAGGGCGGCGATGATCGCGGTCGAGTCGCCGATTCGCCGGCCCTCGATCGCCAGGACCGGAAAGGTCACCTGGCCGCCCCTCGTCAGCCACGCCGCCACCGCCATGTGGGCCCCGGGCACGGGCGCGCGGCGGCGATGCTCGACGCCCTTCCAGGCCAGCGCCCAGCGCGCCTTCTCGCTGTAGTGGGACACGTCGATGTGCCAAAGCGTGGGCAGCTGCTTGCTCATCGGACCAGGCCCTTCATGGTGTGCCAGCATAGTGCGCTATGGCTCTTCTGACCGATTCCGAGATAGACGCGCGGCTCTCCGAGCACCCGGGCTGGGGACGACGCGGCAACGCCATCACCAAGACCTTCGAGCGCGGCGACTTCGTCGGCTCGGTCCGCTTCCTCGACAGCGTCGTCGAGCCGGCCGAGGCGATGAACCACCACCCCGACGTCGAGATCTCCTGGGACGAGGTGACGATCACGATCGCGACCCACTCCGAGGGCGGCGTCACCGCGGCCGACTTCGAGCTGGCGGCGAAGATAGACGCGCTTGCCTGAGCCGGTTACCTTCGCCGGGTGGCCGACGAGCTGAGGATCGACGACCGTCTCTCCATTCCGCTGAGTGAGATCGAGCTGCGCGCCAGTCGCTCCTCCGGACCGGGCGGCCAGCACGCCAACGTCACCGCATCGCGGGTGGAAGCGGTCTTCGACGTCGAGGCGTCGGGTGCGCTCGACGAGGCGCAGCGATCGCGGCTGCGCGGGCGGGCCGGGGATCTGGTTACCGCTGTAGCCCAGGAGTCGCGCGGCCAGGCTC
The DNA here is from genome assembly GCA_036276735.1 of Solirubrobacterales bacterium. Classification (GTDB taxonomy): domain Bacteria; phylum Actinomycetota; class Thermoleophilia; order Solirubrobacterales; family 70-9; genus VRUE01. The sequence continues at coordinate 40,027 of DASUOH010000007.1, forward strand.
GCAACCGCGAGCTGGCGCTGGAGCGGCTCGCCGAGAAGATCGCCGCCGGCCTGAAGGAAGAGCGTCCGCGGCGGCCGACCAGGCCCACCCGCGCCTCGCGCAAACGTCGCCTGGAGCGCAAGCGGCGGCGGAGCGAGCGCAAGCAGGCGCGCCGCAGGCCGCCCCTGGAAGACTGAGCCCGATGGCAAAGCGCAAGAAGCGCCCGCCGCGTCAGAAGGCGCCGACCGTCGAGTACACCGATCCAGAGGGCAACCTCCTCACCCTGCGCCAAACGCTCAGCCGCGGAACGATCGCGAAGCTGGGTGAGCCGCCCGCCAGCGCCGCCGCCTCGGTCGACGACGCCTGGCACCGCCGCCAGGAGCTCCTCTTCGAGCGCCTCGCCGTCCGCTGGGAGATCGCCGGACTGCCGCTGACCGACCAGAAGATGCTGCTCGGCCGCTACCGAATGGCCGACGCTTCCACCCAGCGCTGGGTCCGCGAGACGATCGCCGCCCACGTCGAGCAGCACATGCCGGAGATTGCATAAGCCGCTATTCTTTACCTGTGCCCAGAAAGGTAAGGAACAGGGATCGAACCCGTATTTCCGCCAAGCACCAGGTGACCATCCCGGCGACGGCCTTCCGCGCCGCCGGCCTCGAGCCGGGCGACACCCTCCGCGCGGAAGCGGACGGCGCCGGCCGGGTGGTGCTTACCCGGGTCGAGGATCTGGTCGGTCGCTACGCCGGCTGTCTCGACGCCCGAGGCGGGCTTCGCGGCAGGGTCGAAGAGCTGCGCGGCGAGTGGCGGTAGTCCTCGACTCAGATGCGGTGATCGGCTTCCTCGATCGCGGCGACGCCCTGCACGCCGCGGCCGAGGCGGTCGTCCGCGAGTACGCTGCCCGTGGACCACTCCTGGCATCGGTCGTCACCTATGCGGAGGTACTGACCGGCGCCCGCCTCGGCTATCAGGAGGAGTCGCTGGTCGAGGGATTCTTCGCCGACCTGATCTCCACGCTGCTGCCGGTGGATGAGCAGGTCGCCGACCGTGCAGCCCAGCTCCGGGCCGAGAGCCGGAGCCTACGCATGCCCGATGCCCTGATCCTCGCCAGCGCGGACCTCGAGCCCGAAGCGGACCTCCTCGTCAGCGGCGATCTCGCCGCGGCCAAGGTGAAGGGGATCGCCTGCGATGTTCATTCACTAGTGAGCCGCCCTCTCTAGCGAACCACACACACGCCATCTTGTAGAACAAACAGTTCGCGAGTCTCTATATGCGACCCCTCACTGTGCGCTGTTTAACCGCATTGCAGCAGGGATTCCACCTATTCCTGGATAGTGAACAACTGTTAACTATTAAACGGGGAGCAGATATTATTCGCACTTATCCCTTGACAAACGCTGCTCGGGATGAGAAGGCTTACGAGGTACCGAAGCCGCACGCGGCGGTTTCACGAAGCAGGGAGATCCAAATTGGGGTTTCGCGTTGGGAGGGGTCGCGGGCGCTGGCTCGCCGTTTTCGCATCTTTGTTTGCCTTCAGCCTGGCGAGTCCCGGGCTGGCGTCTGAATCCGCCGCGCCGGTCGCGGAAGAGTCGGCACCCTCGGTCCCTGCCCCGTCGGATCTCCCAGACGCCCTCGACGTTCAGGAAGGCATCGAAGCCGCCGAACGCGCGGAGGCCGAGCGCAAACGCTGGCTGCAGAGCCCCGAGGCGATCCGCGAGCGGGAGGAGTCCCGCTATGCCTTTGCCGATCTGACTGCTGAGGAGGCCCAAGAGGTACTTCTCACGATGTTCGCCGAGCAGCTCTCGATGCTGAACGCCGATCCAGCCCGCCGGTTGAGCGACTCCAGCGTCGTCGAGCAACTGGGGCCATCCGCCGCAGCGGTCCGCGAGGGGGGCGAGAGGTTGCTGCTGAATGCCAGCATCCCGTTGCGCGCTAACGACGAGCAAGGCGAGTCACGCAAGCTCGATCTCGAGCTCGAAGCGACGCCCGAAGGATTCGAGCCGCTCAACCCGCTGACGGAGCTGCGCATCCCCGACGAAGCCGACGAGCCGATCGCGGTCGGCGAGGAAGGCCTTGCGGTCTCTTCTCCAGCTGCCGCTGAGAGCCGGGAGGGCGAGCCGCTCGGTGAGATGAACGTCTTCTTCCCCGACGCGTTCGGAGAGAATGCCGACGCCGACCGGATTGTCTCCCCAACCGGGACCGGTGTAGAGATCTTCGATCTGCTCCGCTCGGCCGAGAGTCCGGAGACCCTGCGCTTCGAGTTGGAGCTTCCGGAGGGTGCCGAGCTGCGCTCAGACGGGAACGGCGGGGCAGTCGTCGTCAGGGGAGAGGAGCAGCTCGCATCGATCCCGTTTCCCCACGCGGTCGATGCACAGGGAACCTATGTACCGGTCGATCTGAGCGTCGAGGGGGACATGATCGTCCTCCAGATCGACCACCGAGAAGCGGATTTGGCCTACCCACTATTAGTGGATCCCGCCATCGTCAACGACTGGTACAACTACAGCTGGGCCCAGGGTCACAACCTCCAGGTGCTCACCAACGGCACCTGGAATGCTAGCGGAAATACGGGCTGGATTCAGACCGCGACCAGCTGCCTCGTTACCTGCTTCTCGCCCTCCGGCCGCGGCCTCTACATCGCCATGCCGAGTGGCAACCACTCGCCGAACAGCTACAGCCATTGGCTGTTCAACGCTCCAAACTCCAACAGCTTCCTGGCGGGCGCCTGGGTCAATCCCTTCAACCGCGCCAACTACAACTGCGAACACTATTACCAGCCCCACGACTACGTCGGCATGTGGCACAACGGCGCCTGGAACACGGAAGTGAAGGTAAACCACGCCGCGATGTACGGCTATACCGATCCGGGCGGCTGGGGCAGCACGTTGATCATCGGCATGAGCACCGGCAGCGGCGTGAACATCCCCTGCCGCCGTGAAGCCGTCGTAGGCGGGACCGCGATCTGGGAGGGCGACTGGCAGGACCCGGTGCTGGAAGGCATCAGCGGCATTCCGAGCGGCTGGTTCGGCGATCAAACCCAGGCCAATGTCACCGCGCATGCGCGCGACGACGGGCTCGGCGTCTACTCGGTCGTCCTTTATCCGGAGGGCACCGCAGTCCTCGACCACTTTGTCGGCTGCAGTGGCCTCGTCAACAGCCGCTGCCCGACGAGCTACGGCTACAAAAAGAGCTTCACGGCGCTCAGCCTCGGCGAGGGCATCAGGACCATCGAAGCAAGCGCCAAGGACCCACTTGGCAAGGTCTCGGGTACCACCAAAGCGACTGTGATGGTGGATCGCAGCCCCCCTGTAGTCACGCTCAGCGGCCAACTGGCAGAAGCGACGAAAGAGGTGGGCAGCGAAGAGAAACCGCCGGGTACTGGGGATGAGTTGTGGCTTCCCGTCTACAACCTAACGATCGCAGCCACCGATGGCAGCAAAGCCGAAGCGAAAACCAAGCGCTCGGGTGTCAAAGACATCGAGGTCTGGCTCGACGGCAAAGAGCGGGAAGTCCCGTGGGCCCCGCAACCGTGCCCCGCCCCCGATTACAGCTGTCCGATGGAAAGGACCTACCAGCTGAACTTGGACACGCTGACCAGCGCGGGCAAGCACGTGCTCGAAGTATTCGTCAAAGACCAGGTCGGCAATCAGCGCAAACGCAGCATCGAGTTCGAATACATCCCCGCCACCGGGATCAAAGACGAGTACGTGATGCACTATTTCCCGCTGCCCGACGGCCAGGGCTCAGAAGCCGAAGAAGAGCATCCCGCCCGACCCGAACTTGCGGTGAACGTGATGAACGGCAACCTCGTCTACCGCGAGAAGGATGTCGACATCGAGCGCGCCGCGGTCGACCTGGAAGTCGAGCGCTACTACAACTCCCAGCTGCCAGAGGCCGAAAACACCGAATGGGGCGACGGCTGGACGCTCGCCCAGACCCCCGAGCTCGAACCGGTCAAAACGAACGGCTCCTCGGTTCCCAACGAGGCGGAGATCCTCGAGTCGAGCAGCGCGATCGAGGGGGGCGTCGAGCTGCCCACCGCCGCAGGCGGAGAAAGCTTCGACCCGGCGCTGCAGGCCACGTTGACCAAGAAGTCGACCGGCGGCTACGTGCTCGACGACGAAACGGGAGAAGCGCCGACCTCGGTCGCCTTCGACGCCGGCGGTCAGGCCGAGGCCCTGCTGACCGAGGGCTACGCCAAGGTCGACCTCGAGTACGCGAGCGGCAAGCTGAGCGAGATCGCGGTTGAGGACCCGGCCACCGCGGCACCCGTCGAGGGCGAAGAAGAACCGCAGGACGCGTCCGAGTTGCCGACCTACCAGAGCGCTTTCGGCTCCTACGGCAACGGCAACGGCCAGTTCCAATCGACCCGCGACGCGGCGGTCGACACGGCGGGCAACGTCTGGGTGATCGATCTCTACGGCGAACGGGTCCAGCAGTTCACCCCCGACGGCCAGTTCATCCGCCAGGTGGGCGGCCCGGGTTGGGGCAACGGCCAGTTCAGCTACCCCTCGGGGATCGCGGCGGCCCCCGACGGCACGGTTTGGGTTGCCGACGCCGGCAACAGCCGCATCCAGCAGTTCGGTCCTGAAGGTGAATTCCTGCAGGTGATCGAGGGATGGGGCTCGGGGCAGTTCTACTACCCGGAAGGGATCGCGGTCGGGCCCGACGGCAAGGTCTGGGTGGCCGACACGGCTAACCACCGAGTCGTGAAGCTAGACGCCGAAGGCAAATACCTCAGCCACTTCGGCTCAGAAGGAACCGAAGACGGCCAGTTCAATTACCCGGCTGCGATCGAGGTTGACGCGCAAGGCGACGTCTGGGTCGCCGACACCTACAACAGCCGCATCCAGAAGTTCAGCCCGAGCGGCGAATATCTGCTGCAGGCAGGAGGCGAAGGCTACGGTGACGGCCAGCTCTACTACCCGATGGGGATCGCCGCCGACTCCGAGGGCCGCATCTGGGTCGCCGACACCTCCAGCAGCCGGATCGAGGGCTTTGACCCCCAGGGCCAGCACGTCGGCCGGTTCGGCAGCGAAGGCGCTGAACCAGGGCAGCTTCAATACCCGATGGGCATCGACGCCGACGCCGAAGGCAGCCTCTGGGTCGCCGACACCGAAAACAACCGCGTCCAGCACTGGATCGCAGCCGTCGGTGAGCCGCGGGTTGGACTGCAGATGGGCGGCTTCGGCTCCGCCGGCGCCGAAGCCGGGCAGCTCTCACAGCCTGGAGGCGTCGCCGTTGCCCCAGACGGCGATGTTTGGGTGGCCGACACCTCAAACCACCGCATCCAGCAGCTCGACGCCGAATGGCAACCCGTCCGCCAGTTCGGCAGCAACGGCTCGGGGCCGGGCCAGCTCTCCTCGCCCCGGGCGGTGGCGCTCGATCCGGGGGGCAACATCTGGGTCGCCGACACCTCCAACCACCGCGTCCAGAAGTTCGATTCCGAAGGGAACTTCCTGCTGCAGTCGGGCTCATATGGCACCGCGAACGGCCAGTTCTCCTCGCCGATGGGAATCGCCACCGACGCGCAGGGCAACGTCTGGGTGGCCGACACCTTCAACAACCGTGTCCAGCAGCTGAACGGCCAGGGCGAATTCCTCGGCAAGTTCGGCTCCTCGGGCGCCGGCAACGGGCAGCTCAGCGCGCCGACCGCCGTGGCGCTCGACGGCTCGGGCAACGTCTGGGTGGCCGAGGCGCTCAACCACCGCCTCCAGCAGTTCACCAGCCAGGGCCAGTTCATCCGCAAGCTCGGCTCCGAAGGCTCCGGCGATGGCCAGTTCGTGGTGCCCCAGGGCCTCGCGGTCGACCAGAGCGGCGACATCTGGGTCGCCGACACCGGCAACCATCGCGTGCAGGGCTTCACCAAGCACGGCAAACACCTGACGACGTTCGGCGCGCAGGGGTCGGCCAGCGACGAGTTCTCCTCGCCGATCGGCATCGTCGCCACCTCTGAGGGCAACCTTCTCGTCGCCGACAGCGCCAACGACCGGATCAGGCAGTGGCGGGCGGTTGCTGAGAGCGCCCTGGCGGCTCCGCCGCCCGGAGAGGCCGATCCGGCCGTCGACGTCGAGGTCGTCGGAGGCCTGGTCGCAGAGGTCGAGGGCAATGCCGCCGGCGAGCACTCCTACGCCCACAGCGGCAACGACCTGGTCGCCCACGACGGCCCGGATGGCGAAACCGCCTACGAATACGACCCCGCGGGGCGGATGACGAAAGTGACCCTGCCGAACGGCACTTGGGGCTCGATCGCCTATCACGGCGACGGCCGGGTCAAATCGGTAACGGTCAAAGTCGGCTCCGATCCTGCCAAGACGACCGAATTCCAATACTCCGACGAACCGCGGCGGACGACCGTCGACCCGCCCGACTCACCGCGCATTACCTACGACATCGGCGACGACGGCTCGGTCTTCAAGTGGTGGAACACGGCCGAACCGCCGCTCATCGAAATCGCCGGGACTCTCTATGACTTCAAGGAAAAACCGGGCGAGCTCTGGGCCGGGGACCACTGGCTGGAAGTGGATGCCTTCGACGCCGAGGGGATCGCCTCGATCGAGGTGATCGCCAATGGCGATGTGCTGGTCGATGAGAAGCACTGCGAGCAGGACCCGGAAACGCCCGAGGTGGAGTGCGAAGAACTCGAGAGTCAGTGGGTCGCCGAAACCGGCGCCCACGCGCCCGGACGCCTCGATCTCGAAGTCTCGGTCACCGACAGCGAAGGCATATCCGCCGCCGAGCGCTTCTGGGTCGACATCCCCCGCAGCCCTCCGATTGCGCCCGGCGCCCCCGTGCCACCGAAGTTCAAAGACGTCGCCCGCTTCCGCGAGGAATTCGGCCTCGAGGTCGTCTTTCCGGTCAAAGGCGAGGTCGAGCTGAACGAACGCATCTTCAGCACGATCGGCGCCTGGCACAACCCGCATACGCCCGCGGGGGAAGTGGCTAGGGCCTCATGGGAGCGCTGGGGGGTGCCGCTGCGGGCGGAGGATGTGGCCGAGCTGGACTATCGCGAATGGCTGTACGAAGTCAACGCGGAAAAGATCGACCAATGGGTCGAAGCGACCAGCCCTAGCAGCTACGCCGGGTACTACCTGGATCACGCTGCCGGGGGGATCATGCACATCGGCTTCCTCGGCAACCAGGCCGAACAGCTCGCTAACCTGGAAGCGTCCCTGTCCCTGGTTGGAGGAAGCAGCAGACTTAGCGTCTACCCAAACCCTCCGACGGCCCCATACGTCGCGGTGCGGGCAACGACGGAGGCGGTAATGGACGCAATCGAAACGAACTCGACCCTCGCGGACTTGGTCATCAGCGTGGAGGACGACGAAGCCGGGAAAGCCACCCGCGTGGGCACCTCGAACGTCGCCCAGGTCGAAGGCATTCTCGACCAGATGCTGGGGGCCAACGCGCCGGTTGCGGTCGAGTACGAAACGGGCGGCGGAGCGCTGCTGGAGGGTCGCTACCGCAACGAGGGCAGGATGCGTGCCGGCGACTACATCAACAGTGACCTTTATTTTTTCGAAGGAATTCCGACGGGGGAACCCTGCACCGCGGGATTCGGAGCCAAAGACAAAGTGGACAAGCCGGGCACCAAAAAAGACGTCCACCGGCTGTTCGTCCTCACCGCCGGTCATTGCGCCGTCAAACGCGACCAGGAAGTGTGGCGCAACACGTACGACGGAGACCATCAGTTCGAGTTTGCGGACGCCGGAAAGAGCGAAGTCGGGAGGGTTGCGCGCAGCGCCTTCCAGTGGGCCGATGGTCCCGGCAGGGTACGCACCGACGGCACGGCGATCCGGATCAGCCAGGGTGGCATCGTGCCTCGCGCGAAATGGGGATGGGACGGGCACGCGCTCCCCACGGAGCCGGCAGGGCGGGCCAGAAAAGGCAACGTCGTCTGCTATTCCGGGGCCGTATCGAAGAATGTCTCTTGTGGCAAGATCGTCGCGCGCTCGCTCAGGCACCGTGTCACCGGTGGCTACGCACCATTTGGCCTCGCTGGGTACTGGGTCAGGTTCCCCGAGGACAGGCGCCCGGTGAAAGGGGACAGCGGTTCGCCGGTATGGAATAAACGCACCGGCGCATCGATCGGCCTGGTCTCTTTTGGACGACCTCTAGGCACCTTCGAAGAAACTCTCGTGGCGCCGCTGTTGCATCCTCCACATATGCCCCCGAACCGGGTCCCGGGAATCCTTCATCATCATGGCATGGCACCGCTTCAGCTGAAGCTCGGCGGGTGAGACCGATGGCTTTCACGATGAGAAAGGCGATCAGCGCATTGGCAGTCGCGGTGCTCGTGGGCGCGACCCTGTTCGGAACCGGATGCGGGGGGGGCGATGAGAACGGATCCGAGCGCGCGGTCGAGTGGGGGCTCGCACCGCCAGTCGGCCCCAACTGGATTCGTGTCAGCGCCCCGATCGAGGCGTGCATCTATAACCAGCCGCTGCTCGAAGCGCCGATCATCGAGTACGAGGGAAATCGGGTCTATATCGAACTCCGCCACACTCCGGAGGACGATGTCCGCGGCTGCTTCCTCAACCTTTTGGTCGCCTCCAAAAAATTCACCTTCGAGCGCGACCTGGGCGAACTCGTCATCTTCGACTCGAGCACCGATCCGCCGGAGCAGCGCTGGCCACCACGAGAGCGCTTGCCAGGAGAAGAGCGCTTCCCAGGAGAAGAGGGCTTTTGATCTTGAAGCTCGGCGGGTGAGGGCCGATGACTTTCCCAATTAGAAGGCGATGGGCGTTCGCGATCGCGGTGCTCGTGGGCGCGACCCTGCTCGGAGCTGGGTGCGGTGGCGACGACGGCTCCGAGCGGGCGGTTGAGTGGGCCGCCGAACGCGCCATCGGTCCCAAGTCGCTCCGTCTCGTGGCGACGGTCGAGATCTGTGTCAACCCGGTGCAGCTCGAACAACCGATCATCGAATACGAGGACGATCACGCCTACATCGAACTCCGACACACCCCGGAAGAAGGGGAAGGGGAACACAGTGGCTGTTTCCTCCGGCTCTGGACCCTCCACAAGACGGTCACCCTGGAGCGAGACCTGGATGAACTAACCCTCTTTGACGCCAGCACCGATCCGCCGGAGCAGCGTTGGCCACGACCGCCCTTGCCGGGAGAGTAAGTCGTTTTGGGCATGGGGCCGCTTCAATTGAAGCTCGGCGTGTGGAGTGCGATGGCTTTCTGGATGAAAAAGGCAATCAGCGCATTGGCAATCGCGGTGCTCGTGGGCATGGCCCTGCTCGGGGTGGGATGCGGTGGGGGCGATGACAGCGGATCCGAGCGTGCAGTCGAGTGGGCAGTTGACCCGCCAGTCGGCCCCAATTGGATTCGTATCAGCGCCGTGATCGAGGGCTGCCCTGACCAGCCGCTAGTCGAAGCGCCGATCATCGAGTACGAGGGAGATCGGATCTATATCGAACTCCGCCGTAATCCGAAAGACGAGAAGGGCCTCTGCTTTCTTAACGTCAAGCAGGCCTTCAAAAAAATCACCTTCGAGCGAAACCTGGATGAACTTGTCATCTTCGACTCGAGCACCGAACCGCCGGAGCAGCGTTGGCCAACTGAAGGTCCCTTGCCAGGAGAGTGAGCCTTCCGTGCCGCGAGATCAACGAAAGGCTTGGAAATAATGCGGGTTCACGCAAGGCGTTCGGCTTATCTAGCTCTGACGGGTGCGGTCGCAGCGTGGGGGCTCGCCATCCCATCCTACGGTGCGGTCAATGAACCCAAGTCTTGCAAGACGGGTGTGGTCCGCGACTACGAGCACCCACTGAGAACCCTGCCCCCAAATCGGATCCCGGCGAGGGGAGCACTTTCATTTGGGCCTGTCGATATCTCCCTGTCGTCTCTATCCGGTCTTTCCGCTGGACGAACGGTCCTCCAAGGGGATCGCATCGGCTATGGACTGGATACGACGAGATCAACCTCGTCCTCGGGGCACCTCAAGAAACCTATCCGGTTGCACTGGGACGTCAGAATGCAACTTTCGAGAGTGGATGGCGCTGGAAGGCCGATGCGTGCTGTGGCGAGGAAACGTCAGCGAGCGGGCGTGGTTCGTTATCCCGACCACCCGGAGTTTTTCCTGCGCTCGCAACCGGGCGTTTACCGCTTCGATATGGCGATTAGAAAGTGGAATGGGAGGCTTCTCAAGTCGTACCGCCAATACGTGAGAGTCCTTCCCCGACGACTTGAGCGGAGAATCGCCCTGAGCGGCCGAGCGTTTCAGCCAGGTCAGGTCGTCATCGGGCAGATTCAAAATCTCGGCACTCTTCCCCTTCTTCTGGTGTCTCACTTAAGGCTTGAACAATTCAGCGGTAACGAATGGGTTAGTGCTGAACCCGACGATACCCCGGTTGAGTGGGCGAATGCGATCCTACTTGCGGGACGAGCGGCGGCTTGTAGACAATTCATCATTCCAGCGACCGAGGCGTATGCCCAATTCCGATTGAGCGTGGATGTAGAACCTATGGTGGGTGGCCGCCCACGAAGGACTATGCTTTCGGCCGTCTTTTCCATGGTTACGACTAATTGATATGGGCAATCGACAGGGAAGGCTTGAACGTGTGTGTAACTGCTAAGCGGGCAAAGGGGAGTGATGGCAGCTCGTCGGCGAGCGTCGCCTGTCGCGTCGCCGCAATGTGCGCTGTTGTTCTTCTGGTGGTTGCCATCGGGGACATGACTAGCATCAGCGAGGCCAAGATGCCTAAGCGGCCTGTCACCGGCCCACAGAAACCCCTCGGTCCAGCGGTCGCTACGGGTGCGTTCGGTCTCGACTTGATGCGCGCTCAGGGGCCGGGCAACGTCGTCCTCTCCCCTGACAGCGTCGCGGCAGCACTCGCAATGACGGGAACGGGGGGCGTCGGGCGCACCGCCCGTGAGATCGCGCGCACCCTCCATCTGAAAGGACCGACCGTTCTAGCTGCGGTAGGGGATCTTCAACGCGCCATTGTCACCGGGCAGGCCGTAGAAGGGCGCGGGGCGCCACCGACTCTCGAGATCGCCAACGGGCTATTTCTTCAAGATGCGCTGCCTTTCAGCGCCGCCTTCCTCGCTGGTGCTCGGCAGCGCTTCGGCGCTGCGCCACAAATCGTCGATTTCGCACGCAACTCGACCGGTGCCCTTGAAGCGATCAACGGTTGGGTGAGCGAGCACACCAATGGGTTGATCCCCGAAATTCTCGACTCGCTGCCGCCGAGAATGGCGCTGGCGTTGGCTAACGCTATCTATCTCGATGCAGCCTGGGAGCACCCGTTCCAACCAAATCGGACCACGCGCGAGGTCTTTCATGCGACGGCCGGAGATACCACCGCCGACTTCATGCACCAGACCGAGTTGCTGCGCTACGGCGCTGGCCGCGGCTACAGGGCGGTCGCGCTCCCATACCAGTCCTCGACCCTCTCGTTGTTGATTGTGCTGCCCGTGGCCCAACGGCTCGGTGCCCTTCAGAACCAACTAGACGGCAGACGCCTGGCCCGGATCGCGCGCGGTCTCTCGCCGACGTCGGTGGCCCTCAGCCTGCCGCGTTTCCACTTGAACACCGAGGCCGAGTTGGTAGAGAGCTTGAAGAAGCTCGGCATGCGCACGCCCTTCAGTGCTGCGGCGAACTTTTCCCGCATTACGACGGCGGCACCACTGAAAATCGACTTCGTCACCCACGCTGCCGACTTCGCAGTCGATGAGGAGGGAACGGAGGCGGCCGCAGCTACCGTGGTTGGGATAGTTCGAGTGAGCGCGCGGCGACCGCGCGACCCGGTTATCTTCAATGTAGACCAGCCATTTCTCTTCTTCCTACGTGACGACCGGACCGGCGCGACTCTTTTCGCCGGTCGGTTGGTCGATCCCTCGTCAGACGATGCATAGGGCTGCCGGTCTGATTGACGTACATGGGCAAACTCAGCAAGGGCGAGCGGATTGCAAGCGTTTCGGCGATTCTGCTCTTCGCCTTGATGTTCTTTGACTGGTTCGATGTCAAGACCATCAACACCTCAAACCTGCTTTCTTACTTTGTAGGTATAGAGTCGGGGAAGAACGCCTGGGAAGCGCTTTACTACATTTCGAGCGTTCTCGGAGTAACTGTGTTCGCGACGCTTGTCGTGGCTGCGATACGTGTCACGGATCTAGCTCACAGGTCCCTGGTCCCGCTCAATGCCCTGATCGCGATGCTCGGTCTCGGCTCTGCGTTGCTCATCCTTTTTCGGATCGTTGATCCGCCTGTCTTCCTCGTTGAGCCAACTTTCACGTACGAAGGCGCGGTTCGGTTTCCGATGTTCTTCGCTCTCTTGGCCGCGGCGGGAATCGCTTTTGGCGGCTGTATGGCGATGCGTGAAGAGCGGTCTATTTGATGACCTTGAAGGGTGCTGCGAGGTGGTAGAGCCGACGCCCGGGAAACCTTGAGCCAGGATTTACCCTCTTCACGATCCGGTATCGGCCAAGGGGAAAGTCACGTGGCAGGGAGAGTGCGCTGCACCGGCCCGTACCTCCGGCCGCCACGTTTCCCAGCCAACTGGCCACAAGACCCGGCGTTGCCTCCGGAACACCGATCCAATCGCTCCCGTCGAATCGCTGGACGCTGAAGTCTTCTCCGTAACGAACGGGGACGGTGCCGAGGTTTTCGACTCGGCTCAGGATCCGTTGCCCAGGGCGAACGCGCCGGCGGCTGAGGCCCAGTCTCACCTTCCAGAACTCCTTCGCGAAAACCTTGAGGTACTCGCTGTATCTGCCGAGGACTTTTCCTTCCTCGTTGGAAATGCTTAAGTCGTAGCGGTAGAAACCCGGCTGGCGTGCGGGGTCGAGGTAGAGCGCGATTTGGTCGCCGCTGCTGATCGTCGGAACCTCGATCTCCTCGCGATCGACCTCCTGCCCAGTCGTCCCAGAACGACTGACGGCGAACATCTGGGCCGTGAGCGTCCAGTGCAGCGGAGTTCGACCGACGTAGTTTTCGCTCCAAAGTTCGTATCCGAAGCTTTCTCCGATGGGGAGCACATGCCCGCCGTAACCGACCAGGCTTACCGTCTTCGGTGCGAACGGTAGATCACCAGATTCCGGAACTTCGCGAACCGGCGGAAGTCGCGAGAGGCCGAAGTCTCGAACCAGATCCTTCGGTGAGCAGAAGGCTGGATTCCCGAATGAGAAGGGGTCCCCTGGGCCGGTTCGATGTTCCACGCCAGCCGAGCCGAGGGACGAAGGCACGGCGAGGACCATCGTTGCCAATAGCCCGACCGTAACCCCCAAGCCCTTCCCGCGCACCCGACGACTATAGCCCGTGCCACGCTCGCCCTCAGACAACTAGTGCCGCTGGGCCGGGAAGCGGATGGGCGCGGCTGGGTTCGAACCAGCGACCGGATCGCACCCGCCCCGCCACTGTCCGGCCTGACCGTGCCCTTTGTCATGATTCCCCATGGAGCAGCGCCACGTCAAGCTCAGCGGTGATGTCGAGGGCTCTTTCGTGATCGAGGAGGCTCTGACCGATGGCCGCTTCGTGGTTGCGCCGGAGTGGCCGCCGGTCCAAAGGTACAATCGCTGCGGAGATCCGCCATGTCGAAGCATGATGCAGCCGAACTGACCGCCTTCCTTGGCCCGGTCCAGGACCGTGATGCTGAGGTGATCGAGCGCTGGCGGGACGCCTCGCCAGACGCCCACGCCCAGGCGATGATCGAGCTTTCCCGCTACGCCGAACGAATGGTCGCCCAGACCGGCATCGGCAAGGACCCAGACGAGCGCTTCCCCGGCATCCCTAAGCTGTCACGGCAGAAGGCGGCGTAGTGGCAGAAGCAGAACCGCTCGTGCCGGAGCGGGAGCCGACCTGGGATCAGAAGGTTGTCAAGCTGAACAAAGTTCTCGCCGAACGGCCCTCGGCGCTGTTTACAACCTCCCTGACCACGAGCGTGTCAGCCGCGATCTGAGGCGGGACGGCCAGGCTCGCTCCTCCTGGGGCGATACCTACGTTGACCTCTTCCTCGCCAATACCGACTTCCATACGTCAATGGCCGAGCGGGTCCAGCGCCAGCCCTTTGGCGATACGACAATTCCGGTGCTCTCGATCGAGGATCTACTCATCTGCAAGGCTCTCTTCGATCGAGCCAAGGATTGGGTGGACATCGAGGCTGTCGCCAAGACCCGCCGCGGTGACCTGGGCCGGACCTACATCTCGGGTTGGCTGGACCGGTTTCTGCCCGCTGATGACCCGAGGCGCGAGCGAATCGCGACGATTCTGGACTGAAGCTTCAGATGACGGGTCTCGATGACCTGGTCCTAGTAAGCAAGCTTGAATGGGCGCGGCTGGGTTCGAACCAGCGACCTCTCGCGTGTGAGGCGAGCGCTCTCCCACTGAGCTACGCGCCCGAAGGCTCTTCGATCATACGACGGGGGCCGTGGAGCAGGGCGCGGCCGACGAAGGGGAAGATCAGGGTCGACAGCATCGCCGCTCCGACCAGGCCAGCGGCGGTCGAGGTCTCCATGTGCCCGCCTTCGACCGCCAGCGTGGTGATTGCGACGACGAGCGGCAGCTCGGTCGCCGAGTAGAAGGCCAGCGCGGCGCGTTGGCGCGCCTCGAGCACGTGCCGGTAGAGCAGCAACGCCGGCGTGCCGCGGACGACCAGGAACAAGGCGAGGAAGAGAGCCAGCTTCAGCAGCGACTCGGCCGATCCCAACGCGCCGAGGTCGAACTCGATGCCGCTGGCGATGAAGAAGAAGGGGATGAAGAAGCCGATGCCGACCGCCGTCAGCTTCGACTCAAAGACGGCGAGCTCGCGTCCTCTGAGGGCCAGCCGCACGATCATCCCGGCGACGAAGCCGCCGAGCAGGACGTCGAGGCCGAGCTCGGTCGCCAGCAGCACGAGCCCGAAGACGAGCAGGACGGTGATCCGCACCGCCAACTGGCTGCTCGCCTCGAAGGTGCGCTCGAGCGCCGGCCAGCCGCGCCAGCCCCAGCGCACCGAGGCCAGCGCCAAGGCAAGGGCGAGGGCGACGAAGCCGATCAGGACGACCGCCTCGTGCAGCGGTTCATGGGCGGAGAGGACGAGCGTGATGAGCAGGATCGGGCCGAACTCGGCGGCGCCACCTGCCGCGAGCAGGTACGCGCCGAAGCGGCTCTTCAGCTCGCCGCTGTCGCGCAGGATCGGGATCAGCGTTCCGATCGCCGTCGTCGCCATCGCAGAGCCGACGAAGAGGACGGAGAGGACGATCCCGGCCGCGGCGAGCGCGCCGCCGATCCCGTACGCGAGCGCCACCGAAAGCACCCAACCGAGCAGCCCGAGCTTCAGCGGCCGGTCCTTGACCCGCTCGAAGTCGATCTCGTAGCCCGCGAAGAAGAAGAGCATGCCGAGGCCGAGGGCGGCGAAGAAGTCGATGAAGTCGTCGGTCCTGGCGAGGTCGAGCACTTCCGGCCCTATCGCGATGCCGAGCAGCAGCTCGATCACGACGACGGGAGGCGCGAGGTGGGCAGGCACGGCCGCGACCGTGACCGCGGCCAGGGCGGCGACCGCGACGATCGCGAAGAACGACTCGGCGTCGACCTCGATCATTGGCCGGCGATCCTACGTCCGTCCAGGGGCCCGGTGGTCACCCGGGCCGCGGGTACCAACTATCGAGTATGAGCCTCGGCTACCGCAGATAGATGATGCTCGGCTACCGCAGGATCGAGACCACGCTCCTCGCGGGGACGCTCGCCAGCTACGATGGTCGCGGACCGTGCTAGGTGGGGAATCAGCGGTGCCCTGTAACCCGCAATCCGCTCTAGCGGGGCCGAATCCCGTTCCGAGGGGCTGGCCGTCGGGGTCAGTGCGCCGCGGGCGGCGTTGACGGCCGGGTCCTGCGCGACGTAGGCACGTGAACCAGGTCAGGTCCGGAAGGAAGCAGCCTTAAGCGGAAGCCGCGGGTGCCGCAGGTGAGCCCGGCCCGAGCCAACCGCGACGGACACGCCCGGTGACTTCGCTTCGAAGGCGGGGCGCACGGTCCATTTTCAATCGATCAGCCGCGCCTCCATGCGGTTGACGGCGAGCCGCCACAGCACTAGCGCGAAGGCGACGAGGCCGGCGAAGCGCAGCGCGTCGACCGGCTGGAAGCCGAAGGCGCCGCCCCGGACCAGCTCGACCAGCTGGTGGAGGGGGTTGAGTTGGGCCACGGCCTGCACCCCTCTCGGCAGTTCGTCGATCGGGAAGAAGGCACCCGAGACGAGGAACAGAGGCGTCACGAAGAGGGCCGTCACGTAGTTGAACTGGTCGATCTTGGCGACGACCGCCGCCACCATCACCCCGAAGCCGGCGAAGCCGAGCGCCGTCACGAAGCAGAAGAGCGGCACCAGCAGCATCCCCGGCGCCGGGTCGAGGCCGAAGGCGATCGTGACGAGCAGCGGCACGCAGCCGTAGACGGCCGCACGGCTCCCGATCCAGAGCATCTCGGCCGAGACCAGCTCCTCGACGTCGACCGGCGCGGCGAGGATCGCGTCGTAGGTGTTCTGGAACCGGTGCTTGACGAAGGTGCCGAACATCGCCGGCAGGGCGCTGGAGAAGATCACCGCGGTGGCGACCATGCCGGTGCCGACGTACTCGACGTAGGGGAGGCCGTGGACCTCGTCGACCAGGGTCGCCGAGAGCCCCAGCCCGAAGGCGAGCAGGTAGACGATCGGTTCGAGCACGCTGGAGAAGGTCGTGCCCTTCCAGTAGGTGCGGAAATTGGCCAGCTCCCGGCTCATCACGCCGGCGATCGCGGCGGGTTCGAGCCGGCCGAGACGGACGGCGCCGCTCTCCTGCTCGGCGCTCACTCGGCCTCCTCGCCGGTCAGGAGTACGAAGACGTCCTCGAGCGACGCGGCGCGTCGCACCGCGTCGTCTGGGACCACGCCGTTGCTTGCCCTCTCCGAGCCGACGATCGCGATCGCCGGCCCCGCCGGGCGCACCCGCAGGCCGGCAGCCTCGGCGGTCGCGCGGGCTTCGGCGAGCCGCTCGGGCGGCGCGTAGATCTCGGCGGTCTCGCGGCCGGCGTGCTGAGCGATCAGCTCGGCGGGCCTGCCGCGACTGATGATCCTCCCCTTCGTCATCACCGCCACCTCGTCGGCGAGCCGCTGCGCCTCCTCGATGTAGTGGGTGGACATGAGGATCGTCGTGCCGCGCGAGCGCAGGTCGTCGATCAGGGTCCACAGCTGCGTGCGGATCTGCGGGTCGAGCCCGACGGTTGGCTCGTCGAGCAGGATCAGCTTCGGTTCGTGCACGAGGCAGCGGGCGAGCAGCAACCGGCGGCGCATGCCGCCGGAGAGCTCGTCGACGGCGTCACGGCGCCGGTCGCGCAGGCGGGACAGGTCGAGCGCCCGCTCGACCGCGGCGCCGACGTCGGGCACGCGATAGAGGCGCGCGTAGACGGCCAGGTTGTCCTCGACGGTGACGTCGACGTCGAGGTTGTCTAGCTGCGGCACGACACCCATCTCGGCGCGCGCCGCCTTGGCGTCGGCCGGCAGCTCGTGGCCGAGGACGCGCAGCCGTCCGGCGTCCGGCAGGGCCTGCCCGGTCAGCAGGCGCATCGTCGTCGACTTGCCGGCACCGTTCGGGCCGAGCAGGCCGAGGCAGATGCCCTCGGGCACGTCCAGGTCGAGCCCGTCCACTGCCGTGATCGGGCCGAAGCGCTTTACGACTCCTTTTAGCTCAATCGCCGCCACTCGCCTGATGCTTGCACGCCGGCGGCTTCTCCAGGTCCCCGGCGTCGGTGACTAGGCTGAACTGGATGACGCCTGCCGACGATTCGCCCAGGATCCTCTCGAAGAAGGAGTACGAGAAGGAGCTCTCGCGGCTGCAGGACGAGCTGGTCGGGTTGCAGGAGTGGATCGTCCACGCCGGCTTGCGGGTCGCGGTCCTCTTCGAGGGGCGGGATACCGCGGGCAAGGGCGGTGTGATCAAGCGAATCACCGAGAAGACGAACCCGCGCGTGGTGCGGACCGTCGCCCTCGGCACCCCGACCGAGCGCCAGAAAACCGAGTGGTACTTCCAGCGCTACGTGGCCCAGCTGCCGGCGGCGGGCGAAATGGTCCTGTTCGACCGCAGCTGGTACAACCGCGCCGGCGTCGAGCGGGTGATGGGCTTCGCCACCGAGGAGGAGTACCAGGAGTTCATGCGTTCGACGCCGAGCTTCGAGCGGATGCTGCTGCGCTCGGGGCTGATCCTGGTCAAGTACTGGCTCTCGATCTCCGACGAGGAGCAGGAGCGTCGCTTCAAGGCGCGGATCGAGGACCCGACCAAGCAATGGAAGCTGAGCCCGATGGACCTGGAGGCGCGGGCGCGCTGGGTCGACTACGCCGAGGCGAAGGACGAGATGTTCGCCCACACCGATACGAAGGACTCCCCGTGGTTCGTCGTCGAGGCCGACGACAAGCGCACCGCCCGCCTCAATCTGATCAGCCATCTGCTCGAACGCATTCCCCACGAGCCGGTGCCGCGGCGGACGATCGAGTTGCCGCCGCGCCAGGAGCGCGCCTACGTGCGCCCACCCCTCGACACGCAGACCTTCGTGCCTACGCGCTACGTCGTCGAGTAGCTCAGCAGCGCCTGTAAAGGACCCAGGAATCGTTCGCCGTGACGCGGCGGAAGCCGGACGGGGTCGGCGTCTGCAGGCGGGCCGGATCGTTCGGATCGAGGATGAAGTTGTGGACGGTGAAGGCGTTGGCGGGATCGAGGAAGTAGCCGCGCCGGGGTTGGCGCTCCTCGCTGGAGGTGCTGACGAGGTCGGTGGGTCGGACGTCGACGTCCCATGCCAGGCGCGGCACGGCGCGGTGGTTGGGAACCGAGATCGGCAGGCAGAGCGGCTCGAAGGCGTTGGAGGCGGCGAGGTCGCGCAGGTCCTCCTCGATCGTCCGCTGGTTGGTGAGGTCGGCGTCGACGCGGTGCAGCAGGTCGTATTGGTTGGGCCCCCAGGCGACGAACATCAGGGCGACCACGGCGGCGAAGGCCTGCCAGGGGCGGCGCCACCTGCAGCCCGGCTCGAGCAGGCGCCAGCCGAGCAGTGCCAGCGCCGCGAAGACGGCAAGCACGGCCGCCGCGAGCATCGTGTAGCGGGGGATGATCGCGAGGCCGGCGCTGGCGAGGATCGCGAAGGCGCCGAGGGCGAGGACGACGGCGGTCACCCCGATCGTGCTGCGGCGCCGCAGCAGTGCCAGCCCTAGCGCCACGCCGCCGGCGGCACCGACCATCCCCGGCCACTGGAGGACCTCGCCGAGCCGCCTCGGCCCGTAGAGGACGAGGTCCACCGGGCCGGTCTGCCGTTCCAGCGTCTCGACCGTCTCGCGGGTGCCCGTGAACGAGTAGGTGGGGCTGCCGGCGGTGATCCAGTCGAAGATGGCCCAAAGGAGCGGGGCGGCGACAGTGAGCGCCAAGGCGACAGGCATCCCTCTCGCCCGGACAAACGCCGGTCTAATGAGACCGGCGTTTTGAGTATCCGCCCGTTCGAGAGGGATGCCCGTCGCCTCGTCGCCGTCCCGGGGGGACAAGAGCAGATATGCCAGGTAGGCGAAGGAGAAAAGCCAGGCCTCTGGGCGGAGCAGGCCGGCCATGGCCAAAAGCACCAACACGGGCCAGCCGGCGCGGGGGCGGCGCGTCTCGAGCACGAGGGCAGCGAGGACGAGGGCGATGTAGGGGAGGTCGATGTAGGCGCGCAATCCGTTCGAGAGGTACGGGGCGCGGGTGAGGACGATCAGCGCCGCGACGGCGCCGATCGGCCGGTCGAACCAGAGCGAGCCAAGCCGGTAGACGAGGTAGCCGATCAGGCCCAGCACGACGTAGGCGATGACCATGGTCACGTCGATCGCGCCGTCGCCCAGCGGCGAGACGGCTGCGCCGAACAGCTCGCTCAGCGGGTGCGGGGTCGGCGGCAGCGCGGCGCCCCGGTCGGGGCTCAGGCCTTCGGCGATTTCCCGGCCCCAGAGGAGCGAGTAGATCGTGTCGTAGTTGGGGAAGCCGCGCGGGAAGAGCAGCAGGAGAGCCGCCGTCACCGCCGCCACCCAGGCAGCCGGCGTCAGCAGGTTGCGAGCCCGGGTCGACACGCGCGGGACCGTATCGGGCCACGGATACACTGGCCGCAGTGCCCGCGCCGAGCGACTCGACCTCCCTCTACCGCCGCCACCGCCCCGGATCGTTCGAGGAGGTGGTCGGCCAGCAGCACGTCGTCCGCACCCTTCGCAACGCGGTCGAGCAGGACAAGGTCCACCACGCCTACCTCTTCGTCGGCTCGCGCGGCACCGGCAAGACCTCGATGGCGAAGATCCTCGCCCGCTCCCTCAACTGCGAGCGGGGCGGGCCGACCGTTACGCCGTGCGGCGAGTGCGAGTCGTGCACGACGATCGCCGCGGGTGTCTCGATCGATGTGATCGAGATGGACGCCGCCTCCAACCGCTCGGTCGACGACGTACGTGACCTGCGCGAGCGCGTCGCCTACGCACCCGCCGCCGGTCGCTGGAAGGTCTACATCCTCGACGAGGCGCACATGCTGACCAAAGAGGCGTGGAATGCCTTCCTGAAGACGCTCGAGGAGCCGCCGCCCCACACGGTCTTCGTCCTCGCGACGACCGAGTCGCACAAGGTGATGGCGACGATCGCCGACCGCTGCCAGCGCTTCGACTTCCAGCGCCCCTCGCTCGAGCAGATCGCCGAGGTACTGCGCCGCGTCGGCGCCGCGGAGGGGATCGAGATCGAGGACGGCGCCGTGGCGATGATCGCTCGCGCCGCCTCGGGCAGCTTCCGCGACGCGCTCGGCACGCTCGACCAGCTGGTCGCCTTCGGCGGCGACGCGGTCACCCTCGACGCTGTGCTGGAGGTGCTCGGCGCCGCGGATGCGGAGCTGCTCTTCGGCGTCGTTGACGCGGTGCTCGCCGAAGACCCCGCGGCGGTCCTCCGCGCGGTCGAGGAGATGGCCCGCTCGGGCCGCGACCCGTCGCAGTTCGCGCGCGATCTGCTCGGCCACCTGCGCCACCTGCTGGTCACCCAGACGATCGGCGAAGTGCCGAACACCTTCGTCGTCACGGCCACCGACACCGAGCGGCTACGTGCCCAGGCCGACGCGATCGGCGCCGCGACCCTGGTGCGGACGATCGACGAGCTGGCGGCGGCGCTGGCCGCCGTGCGCGAGGGGGACGAGGCGCGGATGGCGGTCGAGATAGCGCTCTTGAAAGCCGCTCGCCCGGATCTGGATCCCAGTACCGAGGGACTGCTGCGGCGGATCGAGCGGTTGGAGCAGGGAGCAAGACCTGCTCAGGACGATGCGCCCCGGGCCGCGGGTCCTGTCGCGGGGCAGGGCACCCCGTCCTCGCAAGCTGCGGGCGGGGAACCCAGCCCTACGCCACCCACGGCACCCACGGCAGAGACGGCTGTGCCAGACGACTCTCCCGCGATAGGACCCGCGGGCCAGGGCGATCTCGACCTGAGTGGGGTCGCGCGAGTGTGGCCGGCGGTGTTGGACAAGCTGCACCAGACAGCGCCGGCTCTCGCTGCGTCTTTTGATGGCGCGAGGCCGGTGGCAGTGGACAGTGAGCAGCGGGCCGTGACGATCGGGTTCCCCCCCGATCACACCTTCAACAAGCGCAAGGCGGAAGGCAAAGAGAAGCGGGAACAGCTTGCGGAGGCTTTCGAGGCGGTGCTTGGCGAGAAGTTGCTTCCCACCTACGACGTTCTCGACGGTGAGGGCGCTGAGGAAAGCGCCCCGGAGAAGGCCGAGGAGGTCGACCACGCGACGCTGGTGGAAAGGCTGAAGAGCGAGTTCAACGCGGAGGAGGTCAGTTGATGGCGAGGGGTGGCCCAGGAGGCTTCGACGTGAACGCCCTGATGAAACAGGCGCAGCAGATGCAGGAGCAGATGCAGCAAGCCGAGCAGGAGCTGAAGAACGAGGTGGTCGAGGCCAGCGCCGGCGGCGGCATGGTCAAGGTCAAGATGGGCGGCGACATGACCCTGCGCGAGATCGTCATCGATCCCGAGGCGGTCGATCCCGAGGAGGCGGAGATGCTGGCCGACATGGTCCAGGCCGCCGTCAACGAGGCGCTACGCGCCGCGCAGGAGCTGGCCGGCTCGAAGATGGGCGGCATCACGGGGGGGCTCGGCGGCATGGGCCTCCCGGGGATGTGAGCGGCGAGGGGCCGGCGCCGCTCTCGCGCCTGGTCGCGGAGCTCTCGCGGCTTCCTGGGATAGGTCAGCGCACCGCGCAGCGGCTCGCCTTCCACATCCTCCGCGCGCCCGACGAGGAGGCGGCGGCGCTGGCGACGGCGATTCGCGAGGTGAAGGAGAAGGTCGGGCTCTGCGAGCGCTGCTTCAACCTCTCCGAGGGCGCCTTGTGCCGGATCTGCTCCGATTCGAGTCGTGACCAGACGACGATCTGCGTCGTCGAGGAGCCGGGCGACGTCATCCCGATCGAGCGCACCCACGAGTACCGCGGCCTCTACCACGTGCTCGGCGGAGCCTTGTCGCCGATCGACGGCGTCGACGCGGGCGACCTGAAGATCGCCGAGCTGCAACGGCGCGTAGAGCAGAGCGACGTGCAGGAGGTCGTCCTCGCCACCAACCCGACCACGACCGGCGAGGCGACTGCCCTCCACATCGCCGAGCTGCTGCGCGGCCAAGTCTCGGTGACGCGGCTGGCCAGTGGCCTGCCGATCGGCGCCGACCTCGAGCACGCCGACGAGGTCACGCTCGGCAAGGCCTTCGCCGGTCGCCGCGCCCTCGACTGAAGCCCGCGGCTTAAGGGCTTCTTAATCAAGGTACCTTGACCGCTTGAGAGCGGTACGCATAGGGTCTTCGCGTCGTCTCGACCGAAGGGTGGATCCGGATGCGTGTCAAGGAGAAGAGCGGGGCTCTCACCGTGAGGGCGATCGCCGGAACGCGTGTCGTCCTGTTGGCGATGAGCGTCGAGCCGGCCAGGCGCAAGGGGCTGCTCGGCTTCACGATCGAGCGCCAGCAGAAGGGGAGCGACAGGAAGTACGTCCTGCCCAACTTCCTGCTCTTCAAGCGCAACGAAGCCGACGATTCCGACCACAGCAGCGCCGCGAACCCGTTCCAGGCCTTCCAGTGGTGCGACTACGCGGCCGCGCCCGGCACCTCGTACCGGTACACGGTGACCGCGCGCTACGGCAAGCCGGAGGCACTCGAGGATGGCGACTCGGTCGGGTTGGACGTCGAGACCGAGGATCCCGACCGGGGAAGGCACGGCATCTACTTCAACCGCGGCGCCGCCGGCTGGCAGGCCTACCAGCGTGAGTTCGGCAAGCGCGATCCCGACCAGGTTCCCGACCGGGCCGCCTACAGATGGCTCTCGCGGGGTCTCGAGGAGGCGCTGCTCGCCTTCATCGCAAAAGCGGACGGTGGGGAGTGGGGCCTGCGCGGCGCCGTCTACGAGTTCAACTACATCCCGATCCTGGATGCGCTGTGGAGCGCCGACAGGCGGGGGGTCGACGTAAGGGTGATCGTCGACGACGTCGACAACGCCACTGCGCGCGAGCCGACGCCCCACCCCAGGAGCGAGAACCGGGCGGCGGTCGACCTCGGGGAGGTCGACCATCTCTGCGAGCCCCGCGCCAACACGAAGGGCATCCCCCACAACAAGTTCTTCGTGCTGTTGAAGGACGGCAAGCCGATCGAGGTCTGGACCGGCTCGACGAACATCACCAAAGGCGGCATCTTCGGCCACTCCAACGTCGGTCACGTCGTTCGCGACGAGGCGGTGGCGGCCGCCTACCTCTCCTACTGGGAGGAGCTGGCGACCGATCCGGCGCGCGACCCCCTGCAGGCCTGGACGGTGAAGGCCAACGACAAGCCGGAGCGCGCGCTCGAGGAGGGCGGGGCGAGCCTGCCACCGGACCCAAGCTCATCGATATCGCTCTTTTCGCCGCGCGAAGGCCTCGATGCGCTCAAGTGGTACGCGAAGCTGATGGATAACGCTGAGGAAAGCGTCTTCCTGACCGCGGCGTTCGGTGTGACCGAGGAGCTGCAGGAGGTGTTCCGCAACGACAAGCCGTACCTGCGCTACCTGATCCTCGACAAGGAAGATAGGAGGATCGCCGTGGCGGCGAGGGAGATCAGGGAGGACTTCGACAACCTGGTGGCAGTCGGCTCCTTCCTCGGCGAGGGGAACTGGCACCAGTGGCTGGAGGAGCGCCTGACCGGGTTCAACGGCAGGGTGCGGTTCATCCACACGAAGTACATGCTGATCGACCCGCTGGGGGAGAGCCCGATCGTGATCACCGGCTCGGCCAACTTCAGCAAGGCCTCGACTCAGTCCAACGACGAGAACATGCTCGTGATCAGCGGCGACAAGGCGGTCGCCGACGTATACGTGACCGAGTTCATGCGGCTCTTCGCGACCTACCGGCTTCGCCACAAAGCTCACGCTCGCGAGGGCGAGGCAACGCCGAATCCGAGTTCCGCCGGGCCCCGGCCAGAGGAGCCGATCGCGCTAGCTGACGACGACGCCTGGACCGAGCCTTACTACGAGGAGGGCTCGCCGAAGGAGAAAGAGCGACGCCTCTTCTGCGGTCTCGGCGATTCGGACTGACCTGAATAGACGTTTTGCCTAGACGGGTGTCTCCTCGCAAATAGCGATTTTCTGGCGGTCTGACGTCCGGCTGCTTCGCCAAGGTCTGGACGTGGCAACCGACGCCTCCAGCGAGCAGCGATCGGCCGCCGAGCAACTCGCTCGCGAGGTCTCCTCGCTGCAGGCAACGCTGCTCGCGAAGCTCCACGAAGAGATGGCGGACGGTGACTCGGCGGCGTTCGCCGCGGCGGCGCAGACGCTGGCAGAGGAGTTCGGCGCAGTGACCGCGACGGCGATCGCGCCGCTCTGGAGCCGCGCCGAACGCGCCGCGCCGGCGGCGGAGGACGGCCACCCGAGCCTCTACCGGCCGGGCCAGATGCGGCGGCGGCTCGACCAGCTGATCGAGGCCAACCGGCGCTACCACCACCCCTTCGCACTTGTCGTTTTCGACGTAGAGGGCCCGGCGGCGCGCAGGGGTGACAACGGTGGCGGCAAGGAGACGGCGCTGGCGATCGTCGGCGCGGCCCTTCACGACAGCGTGCGGTTGGTCGACGAGACCTTCCGGCTCCAGGAGGACGCGCTCTGCGTCCTGGCGCCCGGTCAGGACACGATGGGCGGTATGCAGATGACCGAGCGACTGCTGCGCGCACTCGACGAGCTCGAGGGTGCCGGCGGACTGCGAATCGGAATCTCGGCCGGGGTAGCCGCCTGTCCGGAGCACGGGACCGACGCCAACGAGCTGCTGCACAAGGCCGACGAGGCGATGTGGCGGGCCCGGGCGGTCGGTCAGCCGGTCGGCGTGGGGGCGCTCGGGCGTCCACAAGTTGTGCAAGATCGCTGACAGTTTCCGGAAATCTGTCCATAACCGCCGTAAACCTGGAAAAGCGGTGCAAAAATGCCCCGCATGCCAGGCATCAGGACCAACGCCGCTGCAGAAGTGCTTGGGGTCAGCCCCAACACCCTGCGCAGCTGGGAGCGCCGCTACGGCTACCCGGTGCCGAAGCGCACCCAGGGCAACCACCGCAACTACGAGCTGGTGGAGCTGCAGACGCTTCGCGACGCGCTCGCCGAGACCGGCAACATCTCATCGGCCATCGAGCTTGCCCGCCAGCGCCAGGCGGCGCCGCCGACCGACGGCAGCCTGCTCGCCGCCTTCGAGAGCTTCGACGAGGACGCCGCCGACCGGGCGATCGAGGAGAGCCTCGTGTTGCGGCCGCTGGAGCGCACTGTCGAGGAGCTGCTGCTGCCGGCGATCGACCGGCTCGCCGCCGACCCTGAGCGAGGGGCCGAGCTCGAGTTCGCCTCGCGCTGGGCGATGGGGTGGCTGCACGGCGCTCGCCGCCTCGCCTCGCGCGCCTCGCGCCCGGCCGGGGTCCTGCTGCTCGACTCGAGCCGGGGGGCCGAGGCCGAGGCCGTCCATGCCCAAGCCCTCGACCTGGCGCTGCGCCGGGCCGGCTTCCGCGTGTTGATGCTCTCCGACGAGCTCGGTGAGCAGCGCCTGGAGCGCGCCCTCGGCGCGCTGGCGCCCACCGCAATGGTCCTCTGTGGCCCGGGCGCCGACACCCAGTCCGCGGTCCAGCTCGTCCGCAAGATCCGCGAGGCGGGCTTCGACGCGCCGCTCTTCGGCTTCCGCGCCAGCGGCCTGATCGGTGACGCGGTGCCCTCGGCCGGCGAGCGGCCGAGCGCCGTGACGGCGATGCTCAACGCGGATCTACGCCAGCGCGCCGCACAGGCGTTCGCCTAGAGCCAGCAGAACCTTCCTCGCTGCATACGATGCCTGTGATGGTGCGTGCGTCCGATCCGTTCAAGCCACCCGCGGGCGCCGTCTTCAGTAATGGCGAGGTCAACCGCGCGGGGCAGTTACTTCGGCGTTGGTACCTCCGCCCCCGAGGTCAGGCTCCAGAGGAATTCGGCACGACTTTCGATGAGCTTGTCGATGCAATTGTCGCCGTTACCTGGTGGCGTGGCCTGCACGCGAAGCCGCTCTCCAGGGTGGCGGCCAACCTTCGTTATCACGTCGCCGCGGAGGGAGCGGAGGTACACGGAAGAGTCGATGTCACCCAGCGTCTCAAGCGCCGCCCGACGATCTTCGACAAGCTCGAGCGGGAGCCGACGATGCAGCTAACCCAGATGTGGGACATCGGCGGTGTTCGCGCCCGGTTGCCATCGCTCCGCCATCTGCAAGCGGTCAGCCGCCGACTCAAAAAGACCTGGACGATTGCACGGACGAAGGACTACGTTTCCGAACCTCGCGACTCCGGCTATCGCGCCATGCACCATGTCGTACGTCGTAATGGCCGTTTGATCGAGGTGCAGCTCCGTACGGTCCGCCAGGATGCATGGGCGAATCAAGTCGAGGACGATAGCCGGCGTCGTTCAATCGGCTACAAGTTCGGTCGCGGTGAGACTGACGTGCACGATTACTACCGGGTGGTCTCCGAGGCGTTCGCCGTGCTCGACCGCGAGGAAGATTTGAGCGCAGAGCTGGTCGCTGCTATCAATGAGGGCTACGCACGCGTTGCCAGCAAGCTGGAGCGCTAGAAGGCCTGAGAGAACAGATGGTCATGACCGAGGCGGAAATCCAGCACTTCTTGATCGTTTATGACATCCCCTCCGGGAAGGCCCAAGTGCGCAACTTCGGCACGGATTACGACGCTGCTCAGGCAGCCTACGCCGAGATCGAGGGAGAGATGCGCGATCGCGATGACCTCGACATCGTCCTTGTCGGCGCGGACTCGCTGGAGACCGTCAAGCGAACCCATTCCAGCTATTTCCAGACTGAGGAGACCTTCGAGTCTTTGCTCCCCGCTGGCGTCCTCATTCGCTGAGCCTTCTAGGCCTTGATCGCTAAATGCGCCCTGGCTCGGGTGCCGTGGTCTCGCTGATCCCGAACCGTTCGTGCAGGCGGCGGAGCGGGCGCGGCGCCCACCAGTTCCACTTGCCGAGCAGCTCCATCAGCGAGGGAACGAGCAGGGCGCGGATGATGCTGGCGTCGATCAGGACCGCCAGCGCCGTGCCGACGCCGTTCTCCTTGACGAAGAGGATCTCCGAGGTGGCGAAGGCGCCGAGCGCGACTGCGAAGAGAAGCGCCGCCGCGGTGACGATGCGGCCGGTCCGCTCCAATCCGATCGCGACGCTCTCCGACTCCGACGCGCCCTGGTCCCGCGCCTCTTTGATCCGCGAGAGCAGGAAGACGGCGTAGTCGGTGGAGAGGCCGAAGGCGACCGCGAAGAGCAGGATCGGCATCGTCTGCTCGAGCGCTCCCGTGCTCGAATAGTCCAGGAGTCCCTCGAAGCGGCCGTCCTGGAAGATCAGCACCAGGAGTCCGAAGACGGCGCTGAGGTTGAGGAAGTTCATGATCAGCGACTTGATCGGCAGCACCACCGATCCGGTCATCAGAAAGAGGATGACCAGGGTCGATCCGATCACGATCGCCAAGGCGATCGGGGCGTGCCGGGCGAGACTGTCCTGGAAGTCGACGAAGTCGGCCGTGGCGCCGCCGACCAGGGTCTCGCCGCCGCTCACCTCCAGCTCGCGCACGCGTTCGACGGTCGTCTGGCTCTGCTCGGAGGCAAACCGATTGGCCGAGATCGCCTGGAGTACCGTCAGGTCGCGGTTCAGCGGCTGCGGGGGCAGCACGGCCGCGATGCCCTCGGTGCGACTCACCTGCTTGCGTAGAGCCGCGATCGACTGCGGGTCGCCCCCCCGGACGGCGATCCAGATCGGCGCGTCGCGGTAGGGCGGGAACTCCTCGTTGACGATGTCGAAGGCCTGCCGCGCGCTTGCCTCCTCGGGCAGGACCGTCGGGTCGACGGTGTCGAACTTGATGCTGAGGAAGGGGATGCCCATGACGATCAGCAGGGCGGCGCTCGCCGTCGCGATGCCGAGCGGGCGGCGCATCACGACGCGCGAGAGCCGGTACCAGAACCCCTGCTCGTCCGGGCGCGTCTCGGCCTCGGCGCGGCGCCGGAGGAAGCGGGGGGAGAGAGAGTTGACGCGGGTGCCGAGCATGGTGAGTACGGCGGGCAGGACGGTGAGCGAGATCAGCGCCGCGAAGATCGCGACCAGCGCGCCCCCCAAGCCCATCGAGTAGAGGAAGCGCTGCGGGAAGACGAGCAGCGAGGCGAGCGCCGCCGCCACGGTGAGCGAGGAGAAGAAGACGGTCCGCCCGGCGGTCGCCATCACCCGCCGCATCGCCGCCAGGCCCGGTCCGTCCTTGGCGATCTCCTCGCGGTAGCGGGAGACGACGAAGAGGCTGTAGTCGATCGACAACCCCAAGCCGAGGGCAGTCGTCAGGTTGAGGGCGAAGATCGAGATCGAGCCGAACTCGCTGGCGAAGCGGAGGATGAAGAAGGTGCCGACGATCGCCAGCGCGCCGATCATCAGCGGCAGCAGGGCCGCGACGAGGCTGCGGAAGAAGAGCAGCGAGAGGAGGAAGAGGAGCGGGAAGGCGAGCATCTCCGCTTTTTGCAAGTCGCTCTCGACCTGCTTGTTGACCTGCTCCTGGGCGACCGCCCCGCCGCCGACGATGACGCCCTCGCTGTGCTCGAAGCGCTCGGCGATCGCGGCGCCGGTTTCCTGCCATTCCTTGTCGTCGGTGGGGGTGAGGGCAACCGCGAGATAGGTCGAGTCCCCATCGCGGGAGACGAAGTCCCGGGAGCGGGTGTCGTAGTAGCCGCTGACCGACTTAACCCCGTCCATGGCGCGCACCTGGCGCGCGATCGGCGCGACACGGGCGCGCCCGGCGGCGGTATCGACGGGGGCGTCGCGGATGACCACGAGCACGCCGGGGCCGCGGTAGCCGGCCGCCTGCAGCGCCTCGTCGGCTTTGACGGCCTCCGTCTCGGGATCGTCGGCCCCGTAGGGATCGAGCCGGTCGGCAACCGAGCCGCCGAGGGCACCGGCGAGGAGGAAGAAGGCGATGGCGAAGAGGCCGACACGGCGAGCGCGGCGGTCGGCGAGGCGTGCGAATGCGTCAAACATCGGTTGCTCCTTTCGTGGCGGCAGGCTCGAGCAGCTGGGACTCCATCCGCTCGCACCACCCGGCGAACCACTCGTTGAACTCGATCCCTCCCTGCAGCACCAGCAACGGGTAGGGGTCCTCCTTCTCAAGCGCTTTCGGTTCGATCGAGCGCAGCCGCTCGACCAGGCGGGCGTGGCGCTCGCGCATCGAGCGCACGATCTCAACCGCCTCCTCGCGCGGCAGGGCGCCGGCGAAGAAGAGCTTCAGCAGCCCCTCGTCTCGCATCTCGTAGGTCTGGGGCGGCTCTCGCAGCCAGTCGCGCAGGGCCGACTCACCCGCCTCGGTGATCGCGTAGACCGTGCGGCGCCGCTCGCCGCGCGGGGCGTCGGCGCTCTCGAGCAGGCCCGTCTCCGACAGCCGCCGCAGCTCCGGATAGATCTGACCGTAGCTGGCGGTCCAAAAGAAGCGCGTCGAGTTGTCGACAAGCGCCTTGATCTCGTACCCGGAGCGAGGCTCGCGCCTGACCATGCCGAGGATCACGTGGGCGGTCGGGCTCAGCTCCATGGGTCAGATATATCGCGCAGATATATCGCGCTGTGTGATCTCGCTCACGGCACCTCACGCGAGAGCCGCGACTATCCTCGGACCTGCCATGGGTGAGGCGAAGCCAGACATCGTTGTGATGAAGTTCGGCGGCACCTCGGTCGCCGGTGCCGAGGAGATCAAACGGGCGGCACGGCGGATCGTCGCGGCGCGCGAGGCGGGCAGCTCCGCGGTCGCAGTCCTCTCCGCCCGCGGCAAGACGACCGACCAGCTGGTTGCGCAGGCGTTCGAGATCTCCGAGCGGCCCGATTCGCGCGAGATGGACATGCTGCTCTCGACCGGCGAGAGGATTTCCTGCGCCCTGTGCGCGATGGCGATCCACGACCTCGGCCACGACGCGATCTCGTTGACCGGCTCGCAGGCCGGGATCGTCACCGACTCCTCGCACACCAAGGCGAAGATCATCGACGTGCGCGCCGACCGCATCCGGCAGGCGCTCGACCAGGACCAGATCGTGCTCGTCGCCGGATTCCAGGGCGTCTCCACCGAGAGCCGCGACGTCACCACGCTCGGCCGCGGCGGCTCCGACACGACGGCGGTGGCGCTCGCCGCCGCCCTCGACGCCCGCGTCTGCGAGATCTACACCGACGTCGCCGGGGTCTTCAGCGCCGATCCGCGGATCGTCTCCGATGCCCGCAAGCTGCCGATCGTCTCCTACGAGGAGATGCTGGAGATGTCGGCCTCAGGCGCCAAGGTCCTGCAACTGCGCTCGGTCGAGTACGCGCGAAACAACGGCGTGCGCATCCACACGCGCAGCAGCTTCGAGGACGGTCCAGGTACCCTCGTCGTCAGCGAAGCGGAGAGCGAGCAGGAGACCATGGAGCAACCATTCGTCACGGCGGTCACCCACTCCGACGGCGAGGCGCGGGTGACGCTGACCGGAATCAAGGACGAGCCCGGCGTTGCCGGCAAGATCTTCACCGCGCTGGCCAGCGCCGGGATCAACGTCGACGTGATCATCCAGAACGAGCCGATCAGCGACGAGCACCTCGCCGACCTCTCCTTCACCGTCGACCGCGCCGACCTCGGCGCCGCGACCGACACGGTCGGCGGCCTCGGGCTCAGCCAGGGGGTTCGCACCGACGAGCGGATCGGCAAGGTCTCGATCGTCGGCGCCGGCATGCGCTCCCACCCCGGCGTCGCCGCCAAGGTATTCGAGGTGCTCGGCGGCGAGGGGATCAACATCGAGATGATCTCCACCTCGCCGATCAAGATCTCGTGCGTCATCTCGGCCGACCGGGTCGCCGACGCGGTCCGCGCCCTGCACGAAGCGTTCGAGTTGGGCGCCGACGCGGTACGGCGCGAGGACCCGATGGGCGCCGAGCACCGTCCCACCGTCAAGGGCTAGCGACGCCCGTCATACTCGGCTGCGATGGCTGAGAACGGCTACAGGGTCGGCGTGCTGGGGGCGACCGGGGCGGTCGGCTCGACGATCCTCGGCGTCCTCGCCGAGCGCGACTTCCCCGCCGCCGAGGTGGTCCCGTTCGCTTCCGAGCGGTCGGCCGGCCGCACGCTCGAGTGGGAGGACCGCCAGCTGGAGGTCCGAGCGCTGCGCGACGACACGATCGGCGACCTCGACGTCGTGCTCTCCTCAGCCGGTGGCTCGGTAAGCGCCGAGTGGGCGCCGAAGCTGGTCGAGGCCGGCGCCGTCGTGGTCGACAACACCAGCTACTGGCGCATGCACGACGACGTGCCGCTCGTCGTCGCCCAGGTCAACGACGAGGCGGCCGCCTCGCACAGGGGAATCGTCGCCAACCCGAACTGCACGACGATGGTGATGATGATGGCGCTGGCGCCGCTCCACCGCGCCGTCGGGCTCGAGCGGCTTGTCGTCTCCACCTACCAGGCCGTCTCCGGCACCGGCCAGCGGGCGATCGAGGAGCTGCGCGAGCAGTCCAAGCAGGTTCTGGACGGCGCCGAGAACCCGGCGGCATCCGTGTATCCGCACCGGATCGCCTTCAACGTCCTGCCCCAGGTCGAGACCTTCAAGGACGGCGACGACTACACGACCGAGGAGCGCAAGGTGATGGCCGAGACGCGCAAGATCCTCGACCTCGGCGACGAGGTTGCGATCTCGGCAACCTGCGCCCGCGTGCCCGTCTTCAGCGGCCACTCCGAGTCGGTCAACGTCGAGACCACCGAAGAGCTGTCGCCTGAGGAATGCCGCGAGCTGCTCGCCGCCGCGCCCGGAGTGCAGGTGGTCGACGACCCGGCTGCCGGCCGTTACCCGCTTGCGATCGAAGCGGCCGGCCGCGACGACGTCCTCGTGGGTCGCATCCGCCGTGATCCCGACCGCGAGCGCACCCTCAACCTCTGGATCGTCGGCGACAACCTGCGCAAGGGCGCCGCCACGAACGCGGTCCAGGTGGCCGAGCTCCTCGCCGAGCGCGGCCTGCTCGGTCGTCGC
The DNA here is from genome assembly GCA_036276735.1 of Solirubrobacterales bacterium. Taxonomy (GTDB): domain Bacteria; phylum Actinomycetota; class Thermoleophilia; order Solirubrobacterales; family 70-9; genus VRUE01. The sequence goes on from DASUOH010000007.1 coordinate 72,466, forward strand.
TGACCGAGCGACGACGTCTGGCGCATCAGCGCAGTGGATCCGTCCAGCGCACGCCGGGAAATCGAGAGAAATCCGCGTCGTGTGAGCAGAGCTCGGCGCCGTGCTCGATGGCCAGCGCCGCCAGGTGCGCGTCGCTGGTCAGGTTGCCGGCGGTGCCGATCGGCTCGAGCAAGCGGCGGAGAACAGCAGCGTGCTGACGGGTGGGATGCACGATCGATGCAACTGGCTGGTCGAGCCACTCATCGACGTAGTCCATCGCCTCGGTCGCCGAAAGCGGACGCTCGAGCACCGTGGGATTCGTTGAGATCCTCGTGAATCCGAGCAGCGAAATCCAGGCAAACCCGATCGCCTCGGTTCCCGAGAGCGTCGCTTCAAGCCAAGACCGGGCGCGCTCGTGACCAGGCGAACGCTCGTTGATCGCGTAGAACAGAAGATTCGTGTCGGGCAGCTTCACTTGCCGAGAGCGATCTTCCTCAGCGTCTCGGCGTCTTCCATTTCACCTGCCAGTTGAAGGGCCTTGTCGAGATTGACCCCGGGTCGCACGCCCAGGTCGCGCGTCCGAACCCGGTAGGCCTGTGGTTTCCCCTCGCCGTGCTCGAAGCCCCGCCGCACGGTCGAGTTCAGCGCCTCCTTGAAGGAGATACCGCTCTCGCGGGCTGTCGCCTTGAGCTTGGCGGCGACGTCAGGGTCGAGAGTCACCGTGGTGCGCATGGAGGCATCATAGCAGCAAGAAGGCAGGCATCATGATGCGTCATCGTCCAGATCCTCGGCGATCGAGCCGAAGCGGTCGACCAGCTTGCAGAAGAAGTCGTGGCGGGTGACGACGGCGTGGACGCGGCCGCGGGTCGCGATCGGGACGATCAGGACACGGTGGTGGAGGAAGATCTCGGCCAGCTGGGTGTCGGAGTAGTCGTCCTCGACGAGCACGTGGTCGGTCGTCAGGTAGCGGCGAACCGATTCCTCGCTGCAGTGACTGCGCCGCTCGATTGCCTCGTCGACCGTCCGCGAGATCATCGCCGCCGACGCCAGCTCCCGCACGTAACCGGGGAAGAGGGCAGCCATGAACTCGCGCTCGCCGAAGATGCCGGCGAAGCGGCCGTCTGCCTCGACGGCGGGCAGCGCGGGGAGGCCCGCATCGACTACGCGCCGCGCCGCCGGACCGACCAGCTCGTCGGCCGCCAGCGGCTCGATCTCTCTCAGCGCTTCGTTGACTATCGAATCTGGCATGACTCTCCTCAGAGGGCGATGTAGCGGAGCGCGACGTACCCGGTCGCGAGGACGATTGAGATGAAGGTAACCGGCAGCCCGATGCGGAGGAAGGTCATGAAGCCGATTGGCGTCCCGGCCCGCTCGGCAAGTCCCGCCGCGGCGACGTTGGCGGCTGCGGCGATCATCGTCGCGTTCCCGCCGAAGCAGGCGCCCAGGGCAAGCGCCCACCAGTAGGCGTCGTCGCCGGCGGCGCCGGCGCTCGCCTGCAGCTCTTTGACGACCGGGATCATCGCCGTCGTGAAGGGGATGTTGTCGACGACGGCGGAGCCGGCGGCGGCGACCCAGAGGATCCCGATCAGCTCAGCGGTGCGGTCGCCGCCGGTCGCGTCCTTGACGGCGTCGGCGACGTGGCCGATCGCCCCGGTCTCCTCGAGCGCGCCGACCATCACGAAGAGGGCGACGAAGAAGAAGAGGGTCGTCCACTCGATGTGCGACAGGGCTTTCTCGATCTCGATCCTGGTCACCAGCAGCCCGACCGCGGCGCCGCTCAGAGCGACGGTGGCCGGCTCGATGTGGAGCGCCTGGTGGGCGAAGAAGGCGAGGACGGTGAGCGCCAAAACGGTGCCGGTGCGGCGCAGCTCGGCCGCGTCGCGGATCGAGGCGGCCGCGTTCAGCCCCAGCACCGCGGTCCGGTTTTTCTCTTCGACGTGCAGGCTTCGCCGGAAGAAGAGATAGAGCAGGGGGATTACGACCGCGAAGGTGACGATGACGATCGGCGCCAGGTTGACGATGAAGGCGTTGAAGCTGAGCCCGGTCGCGCCGGCGATGATGATGTTGGGCGGATCGCCGATCAGCGTCGCGGTGCCGCCGATGTTCGACGCCATCACCTGGATGATCAGCAGCGGCACCGCCTCGATGTCGAGCGCGTCGGCGAGCAGGAAGGTGATCGGCGCGATCAAGAGGATCGTCGTCAGGTTGTCGAGGAAGGCGGAGAGCACCGCCGTGATGCCGGCGAGGCTCATCGTCACCGCGAAGGAGCGGCCGCCGGAGAGCTGCCCGGCGCGGATCGCCATGTAGTCGTAGACCCCGGTCTGCTGGGTCAGGTAGACGAGGATCATCATCCCGGCTAGCAGCCCGATCGTGTTGAAGTCGACCGACTCGATCGCCTGCTCCTGCGAGAAGTCGCCGACGAACAGCACCACGATCGCGGCGCCGAGCAGCGCGACGTTGGTGCGGTGCAGCTTCTCGCTGGCGATGATCGCCAGGGCGATCAGGAAGGTGGCTACGGCGATTGCCATGGGCGCCTTTCGGGGTCGACGACTTGCGTTGCCGACCAGGCTTCCCGGCTCACCGCGGCTAAGACTACCGGCCGCCGCGCCGCCCGCGGCCGAGCGCTAGGCAGGAATGCCGGCGACGCGCTCCTCGACCCACTTGGTCGGAGCGATGTGCTTGCTCATGCCGAGCTGCTTGGGCTCGAAGCCGAGTGCCAGGCCGACCAGCTGGGGCAGGTGGAGTACGGCGAGGCCGAGCTCGCGGTTGACCACCTTCGCCGCCTCGGGCTGCTGCATGTCGAGGTTGAGGTGACAGAGCGGGCAGGGCGTCACCAGGCAGTCGGCGCCGGCGTCGAGCGCGTCGCCGACATGGGTGCCGGCCTGGCGCAGCGAGGTCTCGCGGTTCATCGTGATCACCGGGAAGCCGCAGCACTTGCGGGCGCCGTCGTACTCGACCACCTCGCCGCCGAGCAGCTCGATCACCTGCTCGAGGTAGAGGTCGCGCTCGGGGAACTCGCCGTAGCCGAGTCGGTCCTTGGGCCGCACGATGTAACAGCCGTAGAACGGTCCCACGCGCAGCCCCGAGAGCGGCCGCACGACCTTCTCGGCGAGCCGCTCGAGCCCGTAGTCCTCGACCAGCAGCCAGAGGAAGTTCTTGTTGGTGAAGCCGTCCTTGCCCTTCTCGTAGGAGAGCCCCTGACCGCTCAGCGCATCGTTGATGTGGGCGCGATACGCCGAGTCCGCGTCGAGCCGCTGCTGGCACTCCGACTGCGCGCCCTGGCAGGTCGAGCAGATGTTCATCATCGCCAGCCCGGTCTGCTGGGCGAGGGCGAAGGTGCGGGCGTTGAGCGTGTCGGCCAGCTCCTGGTTGTGCTCGGCGATCACGCCGGCGCCGCAGCAGTTGGCGCGGTCGAGTTCGACCAGCTCGATGCCGAGCCGCTCGGCGACCAGCGCCATCGAGCCGTGCAGCTCTTTGGTGAAGCCGCGCGATACGCAGCCGGGCCAGTAGGCGACCTTCAAATCTCCGTTCACTGTGGCCTCTCCTCCGTGGTCTCCTCGCCGGCGCCCAGGGTCTCGTCCCCGCCACCAGCGTGAGGCTGGGCG
>DASUOH010000008.1:0-91030 GCA_036276735.1 Solirubrobacterales bacterium
ATCCGTGTCCTCGACGCCCGGACAGGCGAGCTGATCCGTCGTCTGACTCTCGATCCCAGCCGCGACTACCAGCCGATCGGAGGAGATTGAGATGTCTACGATGTCCCGCGACATCTGTCTCCGATGTCGCGACACATCACAAGGGGTGGCAGACGGGATTCGAACCCGCGACCGCCGGCACCACAAGCCGGAGCTCTACCAGCTGAGCTACTGCCACCAAGCAGCTTCAATGTAGCTACCTTGAAGGCCATGCGGAAGCGAGAGCAGAGCGGTGCTCAGGCGCGGGGCGCGATGGCGATCGGGGCGTTGGCGCTGGGCGCTGCCGCGGTCGGCGGCTTCGCGATTGGGCGGCTGGCGATCGGTCGAGTGGCGGCCGGCCGGGTCAGGGTCGGCCGGCTCGAGGTCGATGAGCTCGTCGTGGGACGGCTCGAGCTCCGCGACCAGACTTCGAATTGAGGCGCGCTCGTCTCTTGATCGCCGTCGCGGCGCTCGCGCTCGCCGCAGCCGCGCCGCCCACCGCCCACGCGCTCGGCCCCTACCCCTCCCTCGGCTCCTGCCCGGTCTTGCCCGATCCGCCTCCCTCGCTCTCCCCTCGCGCCGCGTCGCTCCCCAACCAGGCCGCCTGGAACCAGGACATCTCCAGGGCGCCGGTCGCTCGCAACTCGGCTGCAGTCATCGCCTACATCAATCGCCACGGCGGCGACTTCCTCCACCCCGACTTCGGCTCGCCGCGCGCCTACGGCTTCCCACACGCGGTCGTCGGCGCGGGTCAGCGCCGGCTCCCTGTCCGCTACACCGCCTACGGCGCCGAGAGCGATCCCGGTCCATTCCCGATCCCGCTCTCGGCGCCGGTCGAGGGCGGCCGGGGCGCCGACGGTGACCGCCACGTCCTCGTCGTCGACCGCTCGCGCTGCGTCCTCTACGAGCTCTACCGCGCTTTCCTGCGCCGTAGCCGACCCGGGTCCTATTGGAACGCCGACTCCGGTGCCCGCTGGGACCTGCGCTCGACGGGGCTGCGTCCCGACTCATGGACCTCCGCCGATGCCGCCGGGCTGCCGATCTTCCCCGGCCTCGTCCGCTACGACGAGGCCGCCGCCGGCCGCATCGACCACGCCATCCGCGTCACCTTCGAGAGCACCCGCGACGCATGGATCCACCCCGCCTCCCACTGCGCCGGCGACACGCTCGACCCGAGCGCGCCGGCAATGGGCACGCGTCTACGCCTCAGGCCCAGCTTCCGCCTCGACCGCTTCACCGGCCTCGCCCGCGCGATCGCCGCGGCGCTGAAGCGCTACGGGCTGATCGTCGCCGACAACGGCTCGAACTGGTTCTTCAGCGGCAGCAGCGACCGGCGCTGGAATGACGAGAACCTCAACCAGCTGAAGCGGATCCCGGGCAACGCCTTCCAGGTCGTCAGGAGCGCCGCCCGCCCTCACATCTGCAGGTGACGGAAGCGCGGCCGCAGCCGGCCGCGCAGCTCATCCGCGGCGGTCCCTCCGGCCTCGTCCTCGCGGGCGCTGACCAGGATCACCTCGTCGGCGGGGTAGCTCTCCAGCTGGTCTTCTACCGCCTGCACCACATCCTCGTCGCCGACCCGCGCCTCCGCCTCGACGCCACCCGCGGCGAGCGCCGCGACCGAGGCGACCAGCCGCTCCTGGGCGCGCCGCCGCGCCCCCTCGACGTCTGAAGCCCAGCGGTCGAGGAAGCCGATGCTGGCCGGCGCGAGCACCCGCACCTCGGGCGCCGCCGCGCCCGGCTCTGCCTCCAGCTCCCGCGCCACCGCGGCCACCGCTCCCGGCCCCTCGATCGGACAGGCGGCGACGACCAGGGCCCGTCGCACCGCGCCGTCCCCGCCGGGCTCGACGCCGATCGCCCTGCGCGGCCGCTGCCGCGCCGCGACGACCAGCAGCGCGAACACTGCGAGCGCCCCCGCCACGAAGCCGAGCGCCGGTCCGCCAACCAAAAAGGCCCCCGCCAGGAAGGCGGCGACGACTGGCAATGCCAGCGCGAGAACGATCAGCGGCAGCTTCCAGGCAGCCATGCCTGGAATTGTCCCCCTAGCGGTCTAGGCGCGTCTCGTCCCGACCCCCAGCCGGGGCAGGATCAGCAATGCCAGGCCAACCAGAATCAGGATGATCCCGAGGGCGTAGTGGACAAGGATCGCGAGCACGATCCCAATGACGATGAGCAGTATGGGGAGTGACATGGCACCTGCCTACCCATGCCCCACTTCGCGGAAACCCCGGCTTTCTTCGACCAACGCCAGGCGCAGCACCTCGTCGAACGGCGCCGGTGAGATGCCGAACGGCTCGGCGCCAGAGGGGTCGGTGACCACCGTCGGCGTGGTCAGCCCCTCGACCAGCGGCCGCGCGACCTTGGGATCGACGGGCGTGATCAGCCCCAGCCACAGGGACGAGAGCCAGGGGCTGAGCAGCGGCACCCGCAGCCGAGGGGGCCGCCGTTTGCCCATCGCCTCTGCCATCCGGTCCAGCATGTCGTCGTAGCTAAGGACGTCGGGGCCGCCGATCTGCACCTCACCCCCGGCCGACTCAGCCACATCCGGCGCCCGGCGCAGGTACTCGACGACCGCGTCGATCCCGATCGGCTGCGTCGGCGTCCGCAGCCAGGCCGGCGCCACCATCACCGGCAGCCGCCCCACCAGGTGGCGCAGCGTCCGGTAGGACTCGCTCTCGGCGCCGACGACCATCGCGGCGCGGAAGTAGGTCAGCGGCGGGCCCTCCAGTGCCAGCACCTCCGCCGCCGCATGGCGACTCTGCAGGTGCTCGGAGGCACTCGAGTCGCCGAGCCCGCCCAGGTAGACGACCCGCTCGACGCCTTCCCGCTTCGCCATTCGCGCGAACTCGAGCGCGCCGCGCCGCTCACGCTCGGCGTACCCCTCGCCGCCCGCCATCAGGTGGACGAGGAAGTAGGCGACGTCGGCGCCCGCGCCGGCGCCCCTCAAGCTGTCTGCGTCGGTCACGTCGCCGACGTGGAGCTCGGCCCCGGCCTCCTGCAGAGCGCTCGCTTTCGCCGGGTCGCGAACCAGGCAGCGGACCTGGTCGCCCGCGCCCAGGAGCGCACGCGCCAGCCGGCCTCCGACGAAGCCGGTCGCCCCAGCGATCAGGACCTTCCGCGCAATGGCCTTCTGCTACCCGCTCACCCGACATCGCCTGCGAGAGTTCGGGACCGATGAGTTTCGCCAACCTGGGCAGTCTTTCCCGTTAGAGGGCCAGCTCATCCGACGAATCCAAAGAGGAAGGACCGCAATGGACATGCCACCGATCGTCTCGCCGGAGGAATGGGAGGCGGCCCGTCAGAAGCTGCTCGTAAAGGAGAAAGAGCACACTCGGGCCCGCGACGCGCTGGCGGCCGAGCGACGGCGAATGCCGAGGATGGCCGTCACCAAGGACTACCGCTTCGAGGGGCCGAACGGACCGGCGAGCCTTCGGGACCTGTTCGACGGTCGCCGTCAGCTGATCGTCGACCGCTTCTTCTTCGAGCCCGGCGTGAAGGGCTGGCCGGAGCGCGGTTGCGGCGGCTGCTCCTTCCTCGCCGACCAGGTCGCCCACCTCGCCCACCTCAACGCCCGCGACACCACGCTCGCGTTCGTCTCGCGCGCCCCCCAGTCGGACATCGAGCGCTTGAGGGCGAAGATGGGCTGGGAGATCCCCTGGTACACGCTCACCGACGACTTCGACGCCGATTTCGGCGTCGGCGAATGGCACGGAACCAACGCTTTCTTCCACGACGGCGAGCGGATCTTCCGCACCTACTTCGTCGATAACCGCGGCGACGAGGCGATGGGAAGCACCTGGAGCTACCTCGACATCACCGCACTTGGACGCCAAGAGGAGTGGGAGGACTCGCCCGCGGGATATCCGCAGACGCCGCCATACCAGTGGTGGGACTATCACGACGAGTACGAGGAGGCGACGTGAAACTGATCTACTCGACGATCGCCTCCCTCGACGGCTACATAGCCGATGAGAGCGGCGGGTTCGACTGGGCGGAGCCCGACGCGGAGGTGCACGCGTTCGTCAACGACCTGATGCGCGATGTCGGTACTTACCTCTACGGGCGGCGGATGTACGAGACGATGGCCGTCTGGGAGACCGACCCCGCCCTGGCCGCCGAGTCCGAGGAGACGCGCGACTTCGCCCAGCTCTGGCAGGCCGCCGAGAAGGTCGTCTACTCGACGACGCTGGAGGCGGCGAGTACTAGGAGAACGCGGATCGAGCGCAGCTTCGATCCCGAGGCCGTGCGGCAGCTGAAGGCCTCCGCGGAGAGGGACCTTGCGATCGGCGGCGGCCCGGGCCTCGCGGCCCACGCGTTCAGGGCCGGACTGGTCGACGAATGCGACCCGTTCCTGGTCCCGATCATCGTCGGCGGCGGCAAGCGGATGCTCCCAGAGGGCCTGCGCCAGGAGCTAGAGCTGGTGACCGAGCGCCGCTTCGAGGGCGGCATGGTCCACCTTCACTACCGAGTCTCGAGCTGACCGGGGAACACGGGAGCGCTTGCGCGGCCGCTACCGGCCGTTGCGCTCGCGGTGGCTACACCCCGGCCAGCAGCAGGGACGGCGTTGGCCTTCCTCCAGCTCTTCACGCGTGCGGCGGATGCGGCGTTCCCGGGTCGCCTCCTGCTTCGCGTCCTCGACCCAGCAGATGAACTCGTTGCGCGCCAGGGGCGTGATGTCGTTCCAGGCATCAAGCGCCGTGGCGCTGCCCTTCAACGCCTCGCGCAGGTCCGTTGGAAGCGTGTGTACCACCCCGCCGGGAAGCTGCGGACCGCTCATCAAACCAATGGTAGTGGTCGCGGTTCAACCGTCTGCGCGGACGCGTGCGACCGCAAGATCGTTGAGAATGCAGGCGGTGAGGGACTCGGAGAGGAAGGCTGTCTGGTGCGTCCTGGCGATCTGCCTGCTCGTCCTGCTCCCTATCCCAACCACCGCGGGCGCCGCTCCGGTCGCCTCGAGCTCCCAGGTGACGGCCTTCCCGCAACCTGACGTCCCGCCTACCGGCGGCAACGGGCCGCTGATTCTCGGCCCCGACGGGCAAGCCTGGTTCACCGGGTACTACCAGGAAACGTATTCGCCGGGCGAAGAACCCCATTACTTCCCCCAGATCACGCGGATCGACCAGCAGGGACAGGTCGGCCTCGTCGCCCGGGACGTGCGAGCCGAGGGGCTCGCGCTCGGCCCCGACGGGAACGTCTGGCTGACCAGTACGCGCTGGGTGAGCCGGCTGACCGCCAGCGGCGAGATCACCACCTTTCCGATGCCCGAAGAACAGGCCGGCCAGCACTTCACCCAGGCCGCGGGCCCGATCGTCACCGGGTCGGACGGCAACCTCTGGCTCTCCGGCTACCGCGCGGTTTCGGCGGGTGGCGAAGCCAGGTCCGTGGCAACGATCGCCCGTATGACCCCTACCGGCGAGGTGACGCAGTTCGAATTGCCGGGCCCGGGCAGCTTCCCGACCCGGCTTGCCCTCGGGCCCGACGGGAACGTCTGGTTCACCGAAACGCAGGAAGACAAGGTCGGCCGGATCACGCCGGCGGGTGCGATCCAGACCTTCCAGCTGCCGCCTGGCGCGCGTCCGGTTGAGATCGTCCTAGGCGCCGACGGCAACCTCTGGGTCACCGAGGACAAAAACGACCCAGCGGCGCTCGGCCGAATAGAGCCGAGCGGCCAGTACACCGAGTTCCTGCTGGAGCAAGGGATCTACGCGGGGGCGCTCGCGACCGGGCCCGACGGCCGTCTTTGGTTCGGGTCGGGGCCCGGTGCGATCGCGCGAATGACCCCGGGCGGCCGGGTCTCGCGTATCGAGCTCCCGCACGCCACGAACGTCATCGACATCGTCGCCGGCTCGGACGGGAGTGTCTGGTACACCGCCGCCCCCGAGCCTCCCTGCGCCCCCGGGGACTCCGCCTGCGGCGAAGGCGGCAGCTACCAGTCCGGGCTCGTCGGCCGGATCGAGCCGGCACCTCTGACGCTCGAGATCGACGGCGCTCGTCTCGCTGCCAAAGCGCGGCGGGTCAAGGTCCGAATGACCTGCCGCGACGGCACGGCCATCGACGTCTGCCGTGGCCGCCTGCGCCTGCGCGCGGCAGGCTCCTCGGCCGGCCACCGCCGCTTCCAGCTCGGCACCGACCTGACCCGCGGCGTCAGCCTGCGACTCCGCCCCAAGGCCCGAGAGACGCTCGCTCGCCGCGGCCGCCTGCGCGTGGTCTGCAAGGTCTCGGTCGCCGGCGCGGAGGGCGAGACGCGGGTATTAAAGCTGAAACTGCATCGGCGCTGAGCACCACTACTCGCTGTTTGGAGGAAGCTGGGAAGCTGCCCAAAAGCCCACTTCATGAACTAGTGCAAGGGTGGCCTGGCGGTCGATCGGCTCGGTGTCCAAGATCTCGTCGTAGCGCAACGGCACCGCGTGTTCGGTGAGCGCAACCACCTGCGCGTTGTCGAATGGAAACTCTCCGACGACCGCCGTCACCTTCGCGATAAGTCGACGCAGGTCGTGCGTGTACTCGAACTCGATCCCCCGAGACCCGAGCACAGCCTTGAGCCACTTCTCGACCGCCTGCTGAGCGTGGAAACCGACGATCTCGTCACTGATCTCCGCATAGGCCAGCAAACGCATTGCGTTTGCGTCGTCTTCTGCCTTGCGGGCGAGAACTTCGCTTCGACCCTCGGATCACGCTCCGACAAGGACGCGGCCTCGCTGCATCGCCTCGTGGACCATGGTCCCGCGAATCCGAGCCCTCTGATCTGCGTAATCCGCGCTGAGGACAACGAGATCGACCGGAACGCCGATATCGCCGAGAGCTTCACGGAGTCGCACGAACTCCGTGCGGCGGCTTTTCAGGTCAGGCTCGATGACGAGCAAATCCAGATCGCTGTCGGGGCGGCCCTCGCCCCGGGCACGAGAGCCGAAAAGGATTACCGTGGCGTCTGGAGCTGCCGCAGCGAGGCGGCGACCCGCCTCGGCAATCAAAGTCTCGTCAGTCATGACCTAGATCGTAGCCGCCGTGCCGCCGTCAAATTGCCGACTCTCGACTCTCGGCCGCTGCCTCCACGCGGCGGTCGGCAATCAACTCATCGACCAAGCTCCGGCCAAAACACCCCCGCCAGGATTCGAACCTGGGACCCTCGGATTAGAAGTCCGACGCTCTGTCCGCTGAGCTACGGGGGCCGGTGCTCCTAGCTTAAGACCCGAGGTCGGCGCAGCCGGCGGGGTCCAGCTTGCCGTTGACCTTGAAGACGTAGTCGGACTGCGGGGTGATGTCTGGCTCTTCGACGACCAACTTCAGCGCCGGGTCGGTTTTGACCCAGGCGAAGACCGGATACCAGTAGTCGGATTCGGAGGAGTCCTGGGTCGCCTGACTGACGATCAGGTAGTCGAAGTCGCCCTCGTTGACCAGCCGCCGGAAGCTGCGGCAGGTGGTCGCGAGGCGGTAGGTGCCGCGCGGCCCCTCGACGCCGATGTACTGGACGTAGTTGTCGAGGTCCTTGCCGTAGAAGCCGTACTGGCCGAAGAACATCTGGCCCGAGCCGGCGATGCCGATCCGCTTGTGCGTGAGATCGTGGGCGAAGGCGTAGGCCTGCTGCGGCCCGCCTTCCTGCAGGAACGGCGTCGTTCGCTGGTAGTGCTGCTTGTAGTACTGGACCTCCTGGGCGCGGCCGAGCACCACGGCGAGCACCAGCACGACGACGGCGCCGAGCGCGACCATGCCGCGGCTGGCGCTGCCCCGCGCCCGCACCAAGCTCAGTCCGGCGGGCGCCCAGACCAGGGCCAGCGTCAGGAAGACGGCGCCGACGAAGTAGTCGACCGACCAGCGCGGCGTCGTCAGCACCGTGAGCGCGTAGAGGCCGAGCAGGAAGAGCAGCGTCTGCCGGGCGCGGCTCTCCGGCGCCCGCAGTGGTCGCGCGACCGGCAGCAGCGCCAGGGCGATCACCAGGCCCGGCATCAGGTAGCGAGTGTTGGTGAAGAAGCCGGTCGGCGAGCCTTCCTGGCCGGCCGCGGTGAGCGGCGTGAAGACGTAGACGGCGGCGGTGAGCAGCGACGCCCCGGCCAGAACGCGCAGGACCAGGTTGCGCGAGCGGAAGACGATGAAGACCGCGGCCGCCACAGCCATGATCAGGATCAACGGCCAGAACGGGCCCAGCGCGTTCTCCAGCTCCGGGAAGAACCAGCGTCGGTAGATCGTCGGCTCGAACAGGTAGTCGGCGACCGCGAAGCGGGGCCGCGGGTCGAGCGGCATCTGGTCGGGCCGCGGCAGGTCGAGCGGTCCCCAGCCCGTCTGCGGGATCGGGTTGCCGCCGGTGTGGATCGCCGCCCGCAGGTACCAGTAGCCGCCCACAACCAGGGCGGGCAAGCCGATAGCGGCCGTCGTCACCAACCGCCGCCCGGCGCCGCTGACGAGCACCATCCCGACCGCGATCGCGCCGACCGGCGCCAGCAGCGGCAGCTTGACCGAGACGGCGAGACCGGCGGCGATCCCGGCCATGATCAGCGGCCCCTTGTCGAGCAGCGGCGCGTCGCGCTCCGGCGCGTCCTCGACCGCCCCGCTCGCCGGCGCCCGCCGCTGGTGGCCGTTGATTAGGAAGGCGGCGAAGGCCAGCAGAAAGGCGAGCCCCATGATGTCGTTGCGGCCCTCGCCGGGCTGCGTCTCGATCATCACCCCCGCCGAGAAGACGAGCGCGGCGGCGACCAGCGTCGCCGGGCCGACCCGGTATGGGCGGCCGACGCACCAGGCCGCCAGCAGCGCGATCGCGAGCAGCGCCATGTTGATCAGGGGCGAGAGCCAGTCGGTCTTGAAGAGGACGATGCCGCCGGCGTGGATCAGCTCCGAGGTGCCGGGATAGAACCAGGCGGCGAGCCGCAAAGGATCGGTGAAGTGGAGCGGCACGGTCGTCCCCTCCTGCGCGATCCGACCCGAGAAGGGCATGTGGTACCAGGTCGTGTCGCCGCCGAACATGCCATGGTCGAGCGCCAGCTGCGAGGGGAACGCCCACTCCGCCATCGCCCAGGACGAGACGCCGAGGGCGATCAGCAACGCGGCGGTCTGCACCCGCGGCGCCGTCACCTCACGATCGGCGGGCGGCGCTTTCCACCAGCCGAGCGCCGCGGCGCCGAGCCCGAAGGCGATGCAGCCGGCGACCGTCCAGCCGAAGGTGAGGATGCTGAGGGTGCCGAGCAGCTGCAGCGCCATGATCAGCAGCGCAGTGGCGACCGTGACGTCGGCGAGCCGCGCCAGGGCGCCGGAGAACTCGGGCACGATCCAGCGTCGCAGCCAGTAGCCGCCGAGGCCGAGCGCCGAGACGATGCCGATCGTCGCCAGGCAGCCGGCGAGGTAGGAGCCGAACGATGGGGTCACCGGCGCGGGATGCTATTCGGCGCGCGGGATGCGGCAGGCGACGCCGGTGCCGGCCAGGCCGCAGTAGCCGTTCGGCACCTTGTGCAGGTACTGCTGGTGGTAGTCCTCGGCGTAATAGAAGGGCGCCGCCGGCTCGAGCTCGGTGGTTACCAGCTCGTGACCGGCGGCGCGCAGCGCCTCGTCGTAGGCGTCGCGCGCCATCTCCGCCGTCGCCTTCTGGGCGTCGTTGGCGAAGTAGATGCCGGAGCGGTACTGCGTTCCGACGTCGTTGCCCTGCCGCATGCCCTGGGTCGGGTCGTGCTCCTCGAAGAAGACCTTCAGCAGGTCGGCGTAGTCGATCCGCGCCGGGTCGAAGGCGACGAGCACCGCCTCGGCGTGGCCAGTTCGACCGGAGCAGACCTCCTCGTAAGTTGGGTTCGGCGTGATCCCGTTCATGTAGCCGACCGCCGTCGTGTAGACGCCGTCGAGCGTCCAGAAGAGCCGCTCGGCGCCCCAGAAGCAGCCGAGCGCGAAGTGGGCGACCTCGGTGCCCTCCGGGAAGGGCGGCTGCAGCGGCGTGCCGAGCACCGCGTGGCGCTCGGGCACCGTGAACGCCCGCTCGGTGCGTCCCGGCAGGGCGTCCTCGGGGGTCGGCATGCGGGTCTTGGCTGCGCCGAAGAGCATCAAGGGACAAGGTAGCGTTCGGCGATCGGCTGCCTCGCACTCCTCTTCGCGCTGATCTCACCGCGCCTCGGACTCATCGTCCTCTGGCTGTTCAGCGATCTGCTCAGCCGCTCCTTCGAGGGCTGGCTGCTGCCGCTCGCCGGCTTCTTCCTGCTGCCCTGGACGACGCTGGCCTACGCGCTCCTGTGGGCGTCCTCGGACGGCGTGCTCGACTTCGAGTGGTTCCTCGTCGCCTTTGCGTTCCTCGTCGACGTCGGGGCGATCGGCGGCGGCAGCCGGCGGCGCAGGGACTAGTCGGAACCCCCGTCGACCGGATAGGCGAGCCGGATGTGGCGCTTGGCAAGCACGACGAAGCCCAGCCGCTCCGTCTCGCCGCCGGCAAGCGGCGTCAGCTCGACGTCGGTCAACGGCAGGAAAGCGACTTCGCCGCGGTTGATCGCGTCCGAGAGCCGCGCCTGGTATCCCTCCGCCGGCAGCGTCACGTCACCGACCACCGCATGGCGGTCGGTTTCGAAGAAGACGCGTTCGCGCCGACGCTTGCCGGTCAAGGGCATTACCGGGGCGTCATCGGCATTTGCGGGCGAAACCTGAGGGAGTGTGGAGGCGAGACCCGGCGGCCATCACGCCTCGCGCCAGGTCCAGCCGCGCCCTTCGAAGTCGCCCACGACCTCGTCGCGGAGATCGTCGCCCGGCCAGGGTGCGCTGATGACCGCGGTGACGGAGGCGGAGCGTTCCGTCTCACCGTCGTCGGCGAGCCTTACCCCGGCGAGGTTGTGCTCGATCGCGGTGATGATCGAGTGGGGATGCGGCATGTGCGGCGCCAGCGGCAGCACGTACTCGCCGACCCTGGGAACGCAGGCTGCTCGGGCCCCCTCCCTTTCCGCCGACCCGACCAGGCTGCGCTCGTAGCCCGCTTCGAGGCTGGGATCGGGCCCGACGAGGTCGCGGAAAAAGTCGATGCGCAGGGAGAATTCGAATTCGGTAGCCAAGGTTTGGCCAGTATACTTGCCATATGTCCAAACAAGTGACCGCAACGGAAGCAAAGGCGACGATCCTTCGACTCTTGGACGACGCCGCGGCCGGAGAGGAGATCGAGATCACCCGGCACGGCCGTCCAGTCGCCCGCCTCGTATCTGCTTCCGGCGCCCGATCGTTGAAGGGGTCGGCTGAAGGCATTGCGATGACGGCCGTCGAGGAGGAGCAACTCTTCTCGACGGGTGAGCGCTGGAACGCTGCGTGAGCGCAGCGCTGCTCGACACCCACGTGGTCCATTGGTGGTCGGCGGAGCCAAAGCGGGTCAGCGCCCGCGCCCGCAAGACCCTTGAAGAGGCAGACGAGCTCGTAGTCGCGGCGATCTCCTGGTACGAGCTGGCATGGCTCGCAAGACACGAGCGCATCGCTGTGACCGTGCCGATTCGCTCCTGGCTTCAGGATCTGGCCGGGCAGCTCCGCACGGTCGGGCTGACCCCCGCGATCGCGGACACCGCCGTTGGCCTTTCCGCCACGTTCCCGGGCGACCCCGCCGACCGGCTGATCTACGCGACGGCGATCGAGCACGGCCTCGAGCTCGTCACCAAGGATCGAACGATCCGCGATCACGACAAGCCTCGGTCGCTGACCGTCTGGTAGCCGAGGGCCGGCTGGGCGCGCAGCGCCGATAAAGATCGGGGCGCCCGGATTCGAACCGGGGACCTCGGCCACCCAAAGGCCGCGCGCTACCAGGCTGCGCCACGCCCCGCTGCGACTGAGTCTAGAGCCGGATCGGCGGGTAGGCGCTGGCGCGCGAGCCGACGCGTTAGCGTTCGCGCCCAGATGGCCGACGTCCGCCCGATCTACGCGACCCGCTACGACCTCGACGTCGTCGGCTCGCTGGACGACGTGGCGGCGCCGCCCTACGACGTGATCGACCCGCAGCAGCGCCAAGAGCTACTGGCCCGCTCCGAGTACAACGCGGTCGCGATCGACCTGCCGAAACCCTACGGTGAGACCGGCCCGCAGGAGACCGGCGACGACCCCTACGAGCGGGCGGCTGCGACGATGGGCGCCTGGCGCGAGGCCGGCGCCCTCGTCAGCGACTCCGAGCCGGCGATCTGGGCGATGACCCAGGACTACACCGGCCCCGACGGCGAGCCGCGCACCCGCCACGGCATCCTCTGCCGCGTCCGCGTCGAGGACTTCGAGGCCGGCCAGGTGCTGCCCCACGAGCGCACCCTGCCCGGCCCGAAGAAAGACCGGCTCGACCTGACCCTGGCGACGCGGCACAACCTCTCCGCGATCTTCTCGCTCAGCACCAAGGACCCCTGGCCGCTGGTCGCGCCGGCGGTGGAGGAAACCGAGCCGTGGGGCGAGGCGACCGACGCCGGCGGCACCGTCACCCGGGTCTGGCCGGTTGGGGACACCGCAATCCTCGACCAGGTAACCGAGCTGCTCGCCGACGCAAGGTTGTTGATCGCCGACGGCCACCACCGCTACGAGACGGCAATCGCCTACCGCGACGAGATCGGCGGCGAGGGCGACCACTGCTTCACCCTGATGGCGCTGACCGGGCTCGAGGACCCCGGCCTCACCGTCTTCCCGACCCACCGCCTGCTCTCCGGCTTCGCCGACGATCCCGAGCGACAGCGCCGGTTCGGCGCGGGAATCCGCGAGCTGTTCGACGCGACCGAGGTCGAGCCGGGCGAGCTCGACCCGCGCGGGGTCGAGGGCGTCGGCGTCTTCGGCCTCTACGACTCCCACCACAAGCAGGGATACCGACTGCGCCTCAAGGACGAGGCGATCGCCGCGCTCGACGACCAGCTGGCCGGCAAGCCGGAGGCCTATCGGCGCCTCGACGCCGCCATCCTCGAGACGCTCGTGCTGAAGGGGATCGCCGACCTCAGCGAGGACGACATCCTCGCCAAGCGCGGCATCGGCTACGCGAAGAGCGTCGACGACTCGCTATCTCTGCTCGAGGAGGGCACCTACGACGTCGCCTTCATCCTGCGCCCGATCCCGGTCGACCAGGTTCGGGCGATCTGCGAGAGCGACGAGAACATGCCGCCGAAGTCGACCTACTTCTTCCCGAAGGTGCTCACCGGGCTGGTCTTCAACCCGGTCGGCTGACGATGCGGGTCTCCGCCCGGCGCCGCGACGGCTACGCCCATGAGGTGGAGATCGAGGGCGGCCACTCGATCGTCGTCGACGAGCCGCCGGCGGCCGGCGGCACGGACACCGGCCCCTCCCCCACCCGCCTGCTCGCCGCCTCGCTGGCGAGCTGCATCGCGATCACGGTGGAGATGTACGCGGGGCGCAAGGGGTGGGAGCTGGGCGAGGTCACGGTCGACGTCGACGTCGAGCACGACGGTCCGGCACCGGTCTCCTTCGCCGCGTCGCTGCGACTGCCCGCCGGGCTGAGCGACGAACAGCGCGAGCGGCTGCTCGTCGTCGCGCGCAAATGCCCCGTCCACAAGGCGCTCGCGGGCACGACCCCGGTCACGGTCGACGACGCGGGCGAGGTGGCCTGATGGACCTCGGCCTCAGAGAGCGCGGCTGCGTGGTGACCGGCGCCAGTCGCGGCATCGGCCGCGAGACCGCGAAGCAGCTTTGCGCCGAGGGAGCGAACGTGCTGCTCGTCGCCCGCAACGAGGAGCGGCTCGCGAGCGCCGTCGAGGAAGCGCAGGCGGCGGGTGCCGAGGCCGGTGGCCAGGCCGCGGCGCTCCGCCTCGACGTGACCGAGGGCGCCGCCGGCGAGCGGATGCTGGCGACCGCCGAGGAGCGCTTCGGCGCCCTCGACGTCCTCGTCAACAACGCCGGCGCCGCCCAGTGGCGCGACCTCGACGACGTTCCCGACGAAGACTGGCGCGCCCAGTACGAGCTCAACGTGATGGCGCCGCTGCGCGCCATGCGCACCGCCGCGCCGCGCATGGCCGAGCGCGGCTGGGGCCGGATCGTCAACGTCGCCTCGACCGCCGGCAAGCGGCCTTCCGCCGCGATGCCCGAGTACTCGGTCGCCAAGGCCGCCGAGCTGTCGCTGTCGCGGCTCTTCGCCGACCGTTACGCGAAGCAAGGGGTGCTCGTCAACGCGATCTGCCCCGGCCCGGTCGAGGCGGAGCTGTGGATGGAACCGGGCGGCCTGCTCGACCAGTCGCAGCAGATGTCGGGCGCCGAGAGCCGCGAGGAGGCGCTGGCAACCGCCGGCTCCAAGCGCCCGATCGGCCGCCTCGCCGAGGTCGAGGAGATCGCCGCCGCGATCGTCTTCCTCTGCTCGGAGCGGGCCTCCTACGTCAGCGGCGCTGCCTGGTCGGTGGACGGCGGCACGGTCCAGGTCATCATCTGAGCGCGCCGACTGGCACGTTACTCGCGTATATGACGAGGAAAGCGCCAGTCGACGCCGCCGTCCTCCTGCCGCTCTATGGCTGGCCGGACGACCCCGGCCTCGTCTTCACCGAGCGCCGCGCCGATATGCGACGGCACGCGGGCGAGATCTCGTTCCCCGGCGGCCGCCCGGACGACGCGGACGCCGACCTCGCGGCCACCGCCCTGCGCGAGGCGCAGGAGGAGATCGGGCTCGACCCGACCCGGGTCGAGATCGGCGAGCAGCTGCCGCCGACCAAGACCTTCGTCACCGGCTACGTCATCCACCCGTTCGTGGGTCGCATCCCAGATCCCGGCGATCTCGACCTGCGCCCGAATCCCGCTGAGGTCGAGACCGTCCTCACCTTCTCACTCGACGTCCTACGCGAGAGCTTCGAGATGCGCCGCCTGATCCGCCGCGGCATCCCCATCCACACCCCTACCTACGAGATCGAAGGGCACCTGATCTGGGGCGCCACCGCACGGATCTTGGGCGATCTATTGGCGCGGGTCTGAGGCGGCGTAACCAGGCCTGGCAAGGACGCAGGGAGGCTGACAAGGGGAGCGCACATCAGTGCGTGACCCGCAGCCAGCCGACCGAGGACGCCGCAAGGCGCCGGTTACGGCGCCTCAGACGGCTGGGGGACGATGCGGATGTAGGGCTTCGGCTCCTCCCAGCCCTCGGGGAAGAGCTCTTTCGCTTCGTCCGCTTTGACCGAGCCCGAGATGATCACGTCGTCGCCCTGCTGCCACTGGGCCGGCGTGGCGACTTTGTGGTTCGCGGTCAGCTGCAGCGAGTCGATCACCCGCAGCACCTCGTCGAAGTTGCGGCCGGTCGTCATCGGATAGATCAGGATCAGTTTGATCTTCTTGTCGGGCCCGACGACGAAGACGTTGCGCACGGTCTGGTTGTCGACCGGCGTGCGATCGCCCGGGTCGCCCGACGTCTCGGCCGGCAGCATCCCGTAGAGCTTGGAGACGTTGAAGTCGGCGTCGCTGATGATCGGATACTCGGGCGCCGCGCCCTGCGTCTCGGCGATGTCCTGCGCCCAGTCCTCGTGTTTGTCGAGCGGATCGACCGAGAGGCCGATGATCTTCGTGTTGCGGCTCTCGAAGTCGGGCTGAATCCTCGCCATGTAGCCGAGCTCGGTCGTGCAGACCGGCGTGAAGTCCTTCGGGTGCGAGAACAGCACCGCCCACGAGTCGCCGATCCAGTCGTGGAACTTGATCCGGCCCTGAGTCGTCTCCGCCTCGAAGTCGGGAGCTACGTCACCAATCTTCAGTGCCATTTCGAACCGCTCCTTCGTGTGCCGTTTATTGGCTCTATTGCCTTAATTCCTATCCGAGTTTAGCTATATGGCTCAGCGTGGCCGTTTTTGGCGCTATAGCTGGGATTCTCCAACGTTTCGCCGCCTCTCGAACGATCCCCTCGCCCCCGGAGAGCAAGGTCGCGGACACGGTCCCCCCGGCCTCGTAGACGAAACGGCGGAGGGGCGTTTCGACCAGCCGCTCGAGCAGGCGCTCGAGGCTCGCCCCGTGCAACACCGCGAGCTCCTCCTCGCTGCCATGGGCGGAGCCCAGCAGCCAGACCAGCACCGTCACGTCCCCCACCAGGTCGAGCACCGTCCCCGGCCGCGCCGGATCGGCCAGCGCCGGCTCGATCCCCGCCGCCGCGATCGCCTCCAAGCCCTCATCCCGCCGGCTCGTCCCCCGCACCGCCCAGCCCTGCTCCAGCAACTCGCCGCCGAGCGCGCGCCCCCGACAGCCGCAAGCGACGATCAGCGCCCGCGCCATCGCGTCCCCTCAGCCGGCAAACGGGTCGCCGCGCCGCAACCGCTCCAGCTCCTCGGCTTCGACCTCGGCCCGCAGCCCGGCCTCGTCGATCTCGGGTGCGCCGCGGCGCCGCCGCATCTCGTTCTGCGCCTCGAGCATCTGGCGGACGTCGTCGAGCTCGTTCTGGACCTCGACTTCCGGCGAGCGGGTCGGCTTCCAGTCGACCAGTTCGGCGCTGCTGTTCTGCGAATAGTGGCCGATCAGCAGCAGGATGCCGACGAAGACGGCGAGGACGCCAAGCGTCAGCAAGAGCAGGTCCACTCGGCGAGGATACGCTCGCCGAGGCCCGCAGCGCCCCGTCGGTTTTAATCCTTCGCATGCCCGAGGCCTACCTGGTCGAGACCGCCCGCACGCCGATGGGCGCCTACCGTGGCGCCCTCTCAGGCGTGCGCCCCGACGACCTCGCCGCCCACGTGATCGGCGCCGTGGTCGAGCGCTCCGGCGTCGACGTTGAGCGGATCACCGACGTCTACTTCGGCGCGGCCAACCAGTCCGGCGAGGACAACCGCGACGTCGCCCGGATGGCCGCGCTGCTGGCCGGGCTTCCGCGGAGCATTCCGGGCGCGACCGTCAACCGCCTCTGCGCCTCCGGCCTGGAGGCGATCAACTGCGCGGCCCGAGCGGTGAAGCTGGGCGAGGGCGACTTCTACCTAGCCGGCGGGGTCGAGTCGATGAGCCGCGCACCGTGGGTGGTCGAGAAGCCGGAGCACAGTCTGCCCCGCGGGCCCCAGACGATGCACGACACGACGCTCGGCTGGCGGATGATCAACCCGCGGATGGCCGAGCTCGGCGTCTCCACCGAGTCGATGGGCGAGACCGCCGAGAACGTCGCCGAGCGCTTCGGCATCGGCCGCGAGGCGCAGGACGCCTACGCGCTGCGCAGCCACCAGCGAGCCGTGGCCGCCGCCGAGGCCGGCCGCTTCGCCGAGGAGATCGTGCCGCTCGAGGCGAGGCGCGACCGCAAGATTGTCACCGTCGAGGCCGACGAGGGGCCCCGCGCCGACACCTCGGCCGAGAAGCTGGCTTCGCTGCGGCCGATCTTCCGCGAGGGCGGCACGGTCACCGCCGGCAACGCCTCACCGCTCAACGACGGCGCCGCCTGCACGCTGGTCGCCTCCGAAGCCGGTGTCGAGGCGCTCGGCGCCGAGCCGCTCGCCCGCATCGTCGCCACCGGCGTGGCGGGAGTCGACCCCGCCCAGATGGGCATCGGCCCGGTCGAGGCGGTCCCCCGGGCCCTGCACGCGGCCGGCCTCGCCCTGGATCGGATCGACCTGATCGAGCTCAACGAGGCATTCGCGGCCCAGGTCCTGGCCTGCGCCGGCGAGCTCGGCATCGACGGGGAGCGGCTCAACGTCAACGGCGGCGCGATCGCGCTCGGCCACCCGCTCGGCTGCTCGGGCGCCCGCCTCGCGGGCACCCTCATCCGCGAGCTGCGGCGCCGCGGCGGCCGCTACGGCGTCGCCACCCTCTGCGTCGGCGTCGGCCAGGGCTTGGCGACGGTCTTCGAAGCGGTCTGACCCTTCCGGTGCGACTTTTCCTCATATACCGGGGATAAATCGCACCGCAACATCTGGCTTAGTAGCCTCGCTCGGCAATGGCCGCGCCGAACGTGGAAGAGCTGGCAAGCGTCGACGGCAGGATCGAGCCGACCGCCGCGGCGACCGTGCCGCTGCGCGACGACGGCCTCTACCGGGGCGACGGCGCCTTCGAGGTGATCCGCCTCTACGAGGGCCGGCCGTTCGCGCTCGGCGACCACCTCGACCGCCTGGAGCGCTCCGCCGCCGCGATTCAGCTCGACTTCGACCGCGGCGCCCTGGAAGGCGAGATTGAGGCGCTGCTCGCCGAGGCAGGCACCGCCGAAGGGCAGCTGCGCCTGATCGTCACCCGCGGCGGCCGCCGCATCGCCGCGACCGAGCAGCTACCGCCCCATGGCCTGACCCTGCGCGTCGCCACCGTCACCTACTGCCCCAGCGTCATCCTCAACGGCGTCAAGTCGCTCTCCTACGCGGCCAACATGCAGGCGACCCGGCTCGCCGAAGCACAAGGCGCCGACGAGGCCGTGCTGGTCCAGCCCGACGGCACGGTCCTGGAGCCGCCAACGTCGGCGATCTTCTGGGTCTCGCCACAGGGCTCGCTGCGCACCCCCGCCCTCGACGTCGGCGTACTCGAGTCGATCACCCGCGACCGCCTCGTCAACGCGCTCGACGTCGAAGAGGGGGCCTGGCCGGTCGCCGACCTGCGAGCCGCCCAGGAGGCGTTCCTAGCCTCGACCACCCGCGAGGTACAGCCGGTCGCCACGATCGATGGCAACGACCTGGGCGAGGTGCCGGGGGCGCGGACGCGGGAAGCCCAGGAGGCCTTCGCCGCAACCCTCGGGCGCGAGCTGCGAGCAACCGACTGAGGGAAAGGGCGAGATGGACTTCCGGCTGAGCGACGAGCAGCGACTGATCTCCGAAGCCGCACGCGAATTCGCCGATAAGGAGATCGTCCCGCGGGTCCGCGACAACGACCGCGCCGCCCGCTTCGACCGCGAGCTGGCAAGCAAGCTCGGCGAGGTCGGCTACCTCGGCGCGCCGGTCTCCGAGGAGCACGGCGGTCGTGGGCTCGACTACCTCGGCTACGGGCTGATCGTCGAACAGGTCGGCCGTGCCGACTCCTCGGCCCGCACCGTCGTCTCCGTCCAGACCTCTTTGGTCGCCGGCTCGATCGAGCGCTGGGGAACCGAGGAGCAGAAGCGCCAATGGCTGCCCCGGCTCTGCTCCGGCGAGGCGCTCGGCTGCTTCGGCCTCACCGAGCCCGACACCGGGTCCGACGCGGCCAACCTCCGTACCCGCGCGACCAAGACCGACTCGGGTTGGTCGATCAGCGGACAGAAGATGTGGATCAGCCTCGGCAACGTCTCCGAGGTGGCGCTGATCTTCGCCCAGACCGACCCGGCGAAGAAGCACCGTGGGCTCGCCTGCTTCCTCGTCCCGACTGCCAGCGAGGGCTTCACGGCGCAGGAGATCCACGGCAAGCTGGGCCTGCGCTCCTCCGACACGGCGGAGCTCGCGCTCGACGAGGTCGAGGTTCCCGACGACGCGATGCTGGGTGAGGTAGGCGACGGCTTCAAGGTCGCGATGAGTGCTCTCGACAACGGCCGCTACAGCGTCGCCGCCGGCTGCGTTGGCATCTGCGAAGGCTGCGTCGAAGCGTCGGTCGCCTACGCCAAGGAGCGCAAGCAGTTCGGCGTGCCGCTGGCCCGTTTCCAGCTCGTCCAGGAGATGATCGCGGACATGATCCTCAAGCGCGACGCCTCCCGGATGCTCGTCTACCGGGCGGGCGCCCTAAAGGACGAAGGGGTGCCGAATACGCTGGAGACGTCGGTGGCGAAGCTGTACGCGACCGAGTCGGCGGTCGAGTGCGCGAACCTGGCGATCCAGGTCCACGGCGGCGCCGGCTACGTCGACGACTACCCGGTCGAGCGCTACCTGCGCGACGCCCGCGTCACCACCCTCTACGAGGGGACCTCCCAGATCCAGAAGCTGATCATCGGCCGCGCGGCGACGGGGATCAACGCGATGACGCCGATGTCCACGGAGTAACCGATGGCGGGCCTGATCGAGAGCTCTCTCGACGGCCACGTCGCCCTGCTGCGCCTCAACCGGCCCGAGGCGCGAAACGCGCTCTCACCCGAGGTGATGGAGGAGCTCGCCTCCGAGCTGGAGCGGCTCGACCCAGACCCCGGCGTCCGCTGCATCGTTATCGCCGGCTCCGAGGAGGTGTTCGCCGCCGGCGCCGACGTCAAGGCGATGGCCGAGCGCAGCTTCGAGGAGGCGCTCCGCCATCCCGCCGCTTCCTTCTGGCGCCGCGTGGCCGCCGTCAAGACGCCGCTGATCGCCGCCGTGTCGGGCTACGCGCTCGGCGGCGGCTGCGAGTTGGCGTTGGCCTGCGACATGATCGTCGCCTCCGACACCGCGCAGTTCGGCCAACCGGAGATAACGCTGGGGATCGTTCCCGGAGGCGGCGGTAGCCAGCGCCTCACCCGGGTGCTCGGCAAGCAGCGGGCGATGGAGTACGTGCTGACCGGCCGCCGCTTCGACGCCGAGATGGCGTTGGAGATGGGCATCGTCAACCGAGTCGTCAAGAAGGGACGCTGGCTCGAGGAGGCTCTCGAGCTGGCGCGGACCGTAGCCGAACGGCCGCCGATCGCCGCCCGGCTCGCCAAGCAGGCGGTGCTGACGGCGGAGGAGACGGGGCTCTCTGCAGGCGTGGAGGGGGAGCGGCGGCTCTACGAGCTCTCGATGGCAACCGAGGACCGGGTGGAGGGCATGCGCGCCTTCGTCGAGAAGCGTGAGCCGCGCTTCGAGGGCCGGTGAGCGCCAGCCGCCTGCCGATCGAGCGGATCGGTGTGGTTGGCGCGGGCACGATGGGTGCCGGCATCGCGCTGCTCTCCTGTCTCGGGCGCTACGCGACCTGCATCCACGACGCCGACGAGGCGGTGCGCACTGCCGCTGAAACGACGATCGGCGAGACGCTCGCCGATGGCGCCGACAGGCGTTGGACCTCTGACGATGCAGAAGCGGCAAGCGCGCGCCTGCGCTCGGCCGAGACGCTTGCCGAGCTTGCAGACTGCGACCTCGTGATCGAGGCGGTGCCCGAGGATCTGGATTTGAAGCGCCGCCTCTTCGCCGAAGTCGCCTCGATCTGCGGCCCGGAGACCGTCCTAGCGACGAACACCTCTTCGCTCCGCGTCGCCGATGTCGCCGCCGGAGCGACCCATCCCGAGGTGATCGTCGGGATGCACTTCTTCAACCCGCCGGTGCGGATGGAGCTGGTCGAGGTCATCGGCACCGCGGCGTCATCGCCCGCCGCGCTCGACGGCGCGACCGAAGTCGCCGAAGAAATGGGACGGACGCCGATCCGGGCCAAGGACTCACCCGGCTTCGTCGCCAACCGCCTCGCGCGCCCGTTCTCGTTGGAGTCGCTGCGGATGCTCGCCGACGGCGTTGCCGACGCACCGACGATCGACCGCATCGTGCGGATCGGCGGCGGCTTCCGCATGGGCCCGTTCGAACTGCTCGACCTGATCGGCCTCGACGTCAACCTGACGATCGCCCGCTCCCTATACGAGCAGGGCGGCCGGCCCGAGCGGTGGCGACCGAGTCCGATCCAGGAGCGGATGGTCGCCGAGGGCCGGCTAGGCCGCAAGAGCGGCCACGGGTTCTACGAGTACGCGGGCGGCCGTCACCGTGAAAGCGACCCGAAGCTCGGCATCGCGAGCCCCACCCTGGATCCGGACGAGCTGGCGCGCATCGATCCGGCGGGCCCAGAGGTTCTGCCGCGGCTTATCGCCCAGATCGCCAACGAGGCGGCCTTCGCGCTCGAGGACGAGATCGCCTCCGCGGCCGACATGAACACCGCGATGCGGCTCGGCTTCAACTGGCCGCTCGGTCCGCTCGAGTTCACCGGGCTGATCGGGGCCGACCGCGCCGCCGCCGTGCTCGAAGAGCTGCGCGAGCGCCGCGGCGACGCTTACGTGCCGGCGCCCCGCCTGGCATAGAGTTCTGGCGTGGCCGGAGCGGGCGAGCAGGGAGAGCCGATTACCCCGGAGGGCATTGAGGCCCTGCGGGCGGAGATCGAGGAGCTGGAAGGCCCCCGCCGCCACGAGATGGCGGCGCGGATCAAGGTCGCCCGCGAGGAGGGCGACCTCAAGGAGAACGCCGAGTACCACGTCGCCAAAGAGGACCAGGCGCACCTCGAGACGCGGATCAAGCGGCTGCGCCAGCGGCTCGACAATGCCGTCGTCGTCGAGACGGACGGCGCCGGCGACCGCTTCGCCTTCGGCCGCACGGCCGAAGTACTCGACGAAGGGAGCGGCAACGTCAACACCTGGACCCTGGTTGGCTCGACCGAGGCGAACCTGGCCGAGGGCAGGCTGTCAGCCGAGTCGCCGATCGGCAGGGCGCTGCTCGACGCCCCGCTGGGCGAGCCCGTGCAGGTGGAGACGCCTAAAGGCGTCAAAGCCTTTGTCGTTCGGAAGCTGCTCGGCTGACCCCGCTCAGCGGCGCCGGATCTGCTCGCAGCGCGAGAGTCGGTCTACGCGGTCCGCTTTGACGAAATCGTGGCCGCCTGCGCAGCGAACGGTGTCCCGCCGTCCATCGCGCACGAAGATCGAATCCGGCCCGTTCCCCGCTCCGATGTCATCCCGGCCCTTGCCGCCGGTGATCAGGTCGGGGCCGTCCATGCCGGCGAGGCGGTCGGCGCCGCCGCCGCCGTGGATGCAGTCGGCGCCGCTGTTGCCGCGCAGGCTGTCGCCACCCGCCAGCCCGTAGATCACGTCCCCCGCCCCGGCAAAGCCGCCGTAGTCGTCGTCCAGCCGGGAACCCGAGTAGGTGTTGAACGGCGCGCACCGGCCGGGATCGGGCGGAACCACCTCGATCCTGAGGGCGACCCTGGTGTCGTCGATGACCTTGTCGGCCAGCCGGTAGGAATCGCCGAACGGCAGCGGCGGGTCCCAGAGCAGCATCGTCTTGTATTCGTCGCTGAACGGCGCCGCGATCGTCGCCCGGGTCGACCCGCGGCCGCTCCCCAGCAGTCGCACCCCGAATACCTCGTCGGCGTGGATCGGCAGCCTTTCCGAGAAGGTCGTCACGCCGTTCGCGACCGCCGTTCGCAGCCGCCCGACGTCGATGGTGCGACGACCCTGGCCCTGCCCCGCCGTTCCGGTCGCGTCCTGGATCACCAGCCGGATTCCCTGCGGCGCCACGGCGCCGAGCTTCACCGACCAGCTTGCGATCACGCCGGTCGGCGGCGAGAACGGGGTCCCGTTGCCGCTCAGCTCCTGGGCCAGGTCGCAGGACGCGCTGGCGGGACAGACGATCGTCTTGGTCGGCTCGAGCGCGTCCAGATCGCTTCCCACCGGCTTCGCTGTGGCTGCCGAGGGGAACGCGAGCAGGCCGATCAGCAGCGGCAGGATGCGGACGATCAAGAGCCCGGCGTCGGCGCGATCTCGGTCGGCTCGCCGCCGCGCATCCAGTGCGCCTCGGGCGATGGCGGCGTGTCGCGCAGGTACCACTCCGCGTCGAGGGCGCCCATGCAGCCGGTGCCGGCGGCGGTGACCGCCTGGCGGTAGGTGCGGTCGACGACGTCGCCGACCGCGAAGACGCCGGACAGGTTGGTCCTGGTCGAGCCCGGCTTGGTGACGATGTAGCCCTCCTCGTCGGTGTCGACCTGGCCGTCGACGATCTCCGACTTCGGGATGTGGCCGATCGCGATGAACGCGCCTTCGGTGGCGAAGTCCTCGGTCTCGTCGGTCTCGGTGTTGCGCAGCCGCACGTGGTCGAGCTTGCCGCCCTCGCCCGCCACGAACTCCTCGGCGACGAAGGGTGCCTTGAACTCGATGTTGGGCTGCTCGGCGGCGCGCTCCTGCATGATCTTCGAGGCGCGGAACTCGTCACGGCGGTTGACGATCGTCAGCTCGCTGGCGAACTTGGAGACGAAGATCGCGTCCTCCATCGCCGAGTCGCCGCCGCCGATCACGATCACCTTGCGGTCCTTGAAGAAGGCGCCGTCGCAGACGCCGCAGGTCGAGACGCCGACGCCGCTCAGCTCGATCTCGCCGGGCACACCGAGCCGGCGCGGCTCGGCGCCCATCGCCAGGATCACCGTGCGCGCCAGGTGCTCCTCGTCGCCGAGGAAGACTTTTTGGACGCCGCCGTCGCTCAGCTCGACCCGGTCGACGTCGTCGGTGACGAAGCGGGTGCCGAAGCGCTCGGCCTGGGCGCGGAACTGGGTCATCATCTCCGGCCCCATGATCCCCTCGGGGTAGCCGGGGTAGTTCTCGACGTCGGTCGTGTTCTGCAGCTGACCGCCCCACTGGAAGCCCTCGAACACCAGCGGCTCGAGGTTCGCGCGCGCGGTGTAGAGCGCCGCCGTGTAGCCGGCCGGCCCGCCCCCGACGATGATCACGTTCTCGATCTTCTTCTCGTCCGCCATCTCTGCGCTCGCAGTCTAATACTTTACTTTCTGAAGTATAGGCACCGGCTCTGGCCGGCGCTCGATCGGCCGGCCTGTCCGTTCCCATTCGTGGACACGCCCGCGCAGCTGGAAGAAGGCAACGATCCCAGGCGGCAGCGGCAGCCAGAAGGCGACGGTGCGGTAGACCAGGATCGCCGGGAAGACGGTCTCCTCGGGCAGGCCGAAGAGGACGAAGGCGCCGATCATCCCCGCGTCCACGGCCCCCACGCCCCCCGGCGCCAGCGGGAAGAGGTTGCCGACCATGCCGAGGAAGAACCCTTGGACCACGACGGCGATCGGGACGTGGATGCCGAAGGCTTTGAACGAAGCCCAGAGGATGCCGATGTTCGCCGCCCAGTACCCCGCGGCGCCAAGCAATGCCAGCCCGCCCCGAGTAGGGCTGCGCAGCAGCCCCAGCGCGAACCGGAAGCCTTCGCCCATCGTCGCCGGCACCTTGGCGAGGTTGGTGGCGATCTCGTGCATGCGCTCGTGGCTCGAGAATCGCGTCACGCGATCGCCGAGGTCGGGCGGGACGAGCATGATCAGCAGTCCGACCAGGAGGGCCAAGCCGGCCACCGCGGCCGGGATGACCGTCAGCTCGACCGCGTCCTCGCCGGGCAGCACCCCGGTGCGCAGCAGGATTCCGAAGACGATCACCGCCAGTGGATAGAAGACGTACTGGAGGCCGAGGAAGGCGACCATTCGCCGGGCGACGTCGCGGCGCTGCATCCCGGCCCGGCGCAGCGCCCAGTAGGTGAGCGCGATGCCGCCCGCCCCGCCGGCCGAGAAGAGCCGCGTCGCCGCCACCCCCGCCAGGTTGATCTCATAGGTCTCCCTCCAGGTCAGCCGCAGCACGTTGCCGCCAACCACCGCCTTGAAGAGGGTGATGTAGGTGCCGGTCGCCGCGACGGTGAAGCCGATCGCGATGCCGATCCAGAGCGGGTCGGCTTCGCTCAGCTTGCTCAGCGCGTCGCCGAGGCCGAACAGCTTCGGGAAGAGGAAGTAGATCCCGATCAGCAGGAGCAGGACCAGCAGCGAGGTCTGCGCGATGCGGCGTCGCGTCAGCAGTGGCATCTCGGCGTTGCCGTGGCCGTTAGCCGGGTCCGCGGGGGACACGACTGGAGACGCTAGATCATCTAGCTGTTGGCCATACGCTCGAGACGTCGCAGGCCGCGGTTCGTCGCCTCGACCAGCGGTTCGGCAAGCGGCTCGCCGCGTCGCACCGCCGCCACCAATGCGCCGCCCGCCGCCAGGTCCGTCACGTAGTGCTCGCCGAGGTAGACCAGCGCGAAGCCGAGGGTCCCCGCGTACGCCCAGCCAGCCGCGCCCGGCGCCCTGCCCGCTTCGCTCAGCGAGATCGCAGCCATCGTCGAGGTGGCGAAGTGCAGGGACGGCATCGCCGCCCATGGATTGCCGCCGAGCGCTCCGTAGAGCGCCGGCCAGGCGCGCCCCCAGGTGCCTTCGCCCACCTCGACCATGATTCGCCGCACCGGCTCGCCGGTCAGTCCCTGCTCTGAGGCCCACCATGGCGGCGCGGTCGGCACGGCGAAGTAGACGAAGCAGCCGAGATCGAACACGGCCGCCATCTGGCGGGCCGCCCGCGGAAACCGCTCCGGGTGGCGCCAGAGGATGAAGGCAAGCGCCGCGTAGGGCTCGAGGAACCAGAGCCAGTGGACCCAGGTCAGGAAGCGGTCGAGCGGCCTCACCTTCGGCAGCCGGCAGAGGGCGCGCTGCAGGCGGGCGTTCGGCAGGCTGCCGAGGCCGACCGCCCGGTCGAGGACGATCGGGTAGCGGCTGCGCAGGCGGCGGCGCAACGCCTCGGGGTCGTCGTAGGGCAGCTCGTGGGCCATCGTGAAGGCCCACATCTGCAGCGCGAAGAGGACGACGTCGCGGCGATGGGAGCGCGGCTGCAGGACGGCGAGCGCCAGCGGCCCCGCCGCGCAGGCGGCGACGGTCACGGCCGGGCGAATCCGCAGACGACGGCGCAGCAGCGGCGCCGCGATCGCGGCGCCGATCGCCCCCGCCGCCCCAGCGCGTACAGCCATTCGCAGCGCCGGAGCTGGCCGGGATCGCGTCCGCATAGGGTCGGCGAGTATAGGACGAGACGGTCAGTGGACCGGCCCGTGCGCGCGCCCGTTAACGACGGGCCACGGAGTCCATCCCCTGCGTGATTAGAATAGCCGCGCTTTGACCCCGAACTCTTCAGGTGCCGACCAGATCGACACCCTGCTCTGGATTGGCTTCGTCGCCGCGGCCATATTCGTCGCCGCGGTGATCGGCGGCCTGCTCTACGCGTTGCGGCGTTTTCGTGCCGAGCGCGGCGCGGAGCCGCGCCAGCTGACCGGAGACCGCCGCGTGCAGTTGCGGGTCGGCGCTGCGCTCGCCGCCTTCGCCACGGTGCTGATGGTCGTCGGCATCGTATTCACCGAGAAGGCTCGCGAAGCGCCCGCCAGCGGGCCCGCCGGCCTCCACAACGACGGCGCGACGTTGCGGATCACCGCCACCGGCCAGCAGTGGATCTGGCGCTACGACTACCCCAACGAAGCCTTCTCCTATTACAAGCTCGTCATCCCGGTCGACACGGCCGTCGCGCTCGACCTCGTCTCGACCGACGTCGTCCACACCTGGGACGTCCCCTCGCTGGCCGGCAAGGCCGACGCCGTGCCAGGCAAGACGAGCCAGGTCACCTTCAGCGCCGACGAGGAGGGCACCTACTCCGGCCAGTCGGCAACCCTCTCGGGCCAGGCCTACGCCTCGATGCGGACCGAGGTCGAGGTCGTCTCGCCCGAGGACTACGAAGCCTTCGTCAAACAGCGCAAGAGCGATATCGAGGCCGGCCAGCAAAGCGCGGTCGAGTTGATCGAAAGCGGGGGCACGCCATGAACGCGGAGCGAGCAAGCGCACCGACCAAGCGGCCCGAGCTCGCCTTCGACGGCTGGGCGCCGCGCCGGCCCCGCTGGGTCGAGATAGCGACCAGCGCCGACCACAAGGACGTCGGCCGCGCCCTGGTCGTCTCCGCGCTCGGCTTCCTCTTCCTCGCCCTGGTCGAGCTGCTGCTGATGCGGCTGCAGCTGGCGATTCCGGAGAACACCTTCCTCAGCCCGGTCGGCTTCAATCGCATGCTCTCCCTCTACGGGGCGACCGGCGTCTTCCTCTTCGCCGTGCCGTTCGCGCTCGGCCTCTTCTACTACGTGACGCCGCTGCAGATCGGCGCCCGCGGGACGGCCCTGCCGCGCCTCGGCCAGATCGGCCTCTGGCTCTACATAGCCGGCGCCGCGGTCCTCTACGCGGGGCTCCTCTTCACGCCGTCGGAGGCCGGCGTCAACCCCCTCGCCCCCCTCTCGGAGCTCACCTTCCTGCCCAACAACGGGGTCGACGCCTGGGCCGCCGCAACCGGCCTCGCAACGCTTGGATTCGTCCTGCTGGCGATCGACCTGGTGGCGACCCTGCGCATGCTGCGCGCCCCCGGCATGGCCTGGCGCCGGCTGCCGATCTTCTCCTGGGCGGCGGCGATCTCCTCCTGGCTGCTGCTCTTCATCGGGCCGGTGATGCTGGCCGCGCTGGCGATGCTGCTGATCGACCGCAACTTCGAAGGCATCTTCTTCGTCGGCGGCGCCGGCGGCGCGCCGCTGCTCTGGCAGCACCTCAGCTGGATCTTCTTCACCGGCGCCTACATGCTGGTGCTGATCTTCGCCTTCGGCGCGATCGCGGAAATCGCCTCCGGCATGTCTCGGAAGCCGATCTTCAACCGTGGCGCCGTGATCGGCTCGCTGGTAGCGATCGCCGTGCTCGGGACGCTGGCTTGGATGCAGAACATGCTCACCGCGCCGATCGGCGTCGGCTGGATGTACTTCGCGATGATCGTGTCGCTGGCGCTGATCGTGCCCTTCGGCCTCGTCTTCTTCAACCTGATCGCGACCCTGGTCGGCGGCACGCTGCGGATGCGGGCGCCGCTGCTCTTCGCCGCCGGGGCGACCGCGATGATCGCGATCGGCCTCGCCGCCGAGCTTTCCCACTCGCTGGTGGCGCTCGCCTGGCGGCTGCAGCACACGACCGACGCGACCGCCGCCACGCACTTCTCGCTCGTCGGCGGCGCCGTCTTCGGCGGCTTCGCGGCTCTCCACTGGTGGTTCCCGAAGATGACCGGGAAGACGATGGGCGAGAGCCTGGCGCGCTTCTCGTTCTGGACGATGACCGCCGGCATGCTGCTCACCTTCGTCCCCCTCCTCCTCGCCGGCGGCTTCGAGGGCCAGCCGGTCGACACCTACAAGTTCTTCGACGGCACCAGGGTCAGCGGCTACAACCTGATCGCCTCGATCGGCGCCTTCGTGCTCGCGATCGGGATCGTGATGACGCTCGTCAACGCCGTGCTCAGCCGCGACGGCGGCGCCCCGACCGGCCACGATCCGTGGGGCGGTGACTCGCTCGAGTGGTTCGCGCTCTCGCCGCCCGACCCGCACAACTTCGACGTCCTGCCGGACGTTCGCAGCCCCCGCCCGCTGCGCGACATCCGCACGGCAGTCGGCGGGCGCGATGCCCGCCGCGCCGCGCCGGCTCGCGATTCCCAGCCGGTAGCCTAAAAACGTGAGCGCAGGCGCCCAGACGGCCGCCCTCTCGCGGCGCCCCGCGGCGCTGACGCTGCTGCGTGACCTCCTCACGCTGACCAAGCCCAAGGTCCAGTCGCTGCTGCTGTTCACGACGGTGACGACTATGTACGTCGCAGGCGACCCCTCCCCGGGGCTGGTCCTCCTCACCTGCCTGGGCGGCGCCCTCTCGGCCGGCGGCGCCGGGGCGATCAACCACGCCGTCGACCGCGACATCGACCGCACGATGGCCCGCACCGCCGACCGGCCCGTCGCCAGCGGCCGCATCTCGCCCGCTGTCGCCATCGGCTTCGGCGCCGCGCTCGGCCTCTGCTCCTTCCTGCTGCTGGCGCTGACCGTCAACCCGCTGGCAGCGGCGCTCTCGCTCTCCGGCCTCTTCGGCTACGTCTTCGTCTACACGCTGTGGCTGAAGCGCGCGACCCCGCAGAACATCGTCATCGGCGGCGCCGCCGGCGCGGTGCCGCCGCTGGTCGCCTGGGCGGCCGTGACGGGCGGCCTCAGCGGCACGGCGTTCTACCTCTTCGCGATCGTCTTCTTCTGGACCCCGCCCCACTTCTGGGCGCTCTCGCTGCTGATGAAGGACGAGTACGCGCGGGCCGGCGTGCCGATGCTGCCGGTGGTACGCGGCGAGGCCGAGACGCGTCGCCAGATCCTGCTCTACACGGTGCTGCTCTATGCGGTCACGCAGCTGCCCTTCTGCGCGGGGGCCTTCGGGCTCGAGTACCTGGTCGCCTCGATGTCGCTCGGCGCCGGCTTCATCTACTGCTCGGTGCGCCTGCTGCGCAGCGCCGACCGCCGCTGGGCACTCCGCACCTACCTCTTCTCCCTCGCCTACCTGGCGCTGCTCTTCGCGGCGATGCCGCTCGACCGCGTCGTCTAGACCTGGCGCCCTGATAGAAATCCCGCCGTGGACCGCGAGACCTCGAAACGACAGATCACGGCCGGCCTCGTGGCAGGCGGCATCGCCGCCGCGGTATTCGCCCTCTGCTTCCTCGCCGCCACGCTCTACATCGCATCATGAGCGCGGACCGCGAGATCTCCGAGCCCGGCGAGCTCGTGCAGGCGTCCCGCCCCTCCTGGGCGCCGATCTTCTTCGCCTTCGGCGCCGCGCTTGCCCTCTGCGGCCTCTTCGCGCAGGGCTTCATGGTCCGCGGCTGGGTCTACTCGATCATCGGCGGCATCGTCGCTCTCGCCGCCCTCCGCAGCATGGCCGGCGAGGCGCGGCGCGACTACTACTCGCGACCGCGGCGCCAGCGCGTCCGCGGCGCCGTGCTTCCGGTCGAACGGCTCTCCCCACCGCGCTGACGCCGTAACACCGGCGCATCTCGGCGTCCTCAGTCGACCGGCTGCGGGTCACGCACATCAGTGCGCTCCCCTTGCCGGCCTCCCTGCGTCCACCGATCTGCTTGGTCCTACGGCGTCATCCCTGAGGTGGCGCCGTCACTCGTCCACACTCGGATGATGTCGCGGACGGAGAGAACTCCGGCAACGTCGCCGTCCTCGAAGACGACGAGGTGGCGGATGCCGCGCCTGGCCATCTCGCTGGCAGCGCGCTCGAGGCTCCACTCGGGCTCCGCCGCCACCACCCCCTCGCTCATGTGATCGCAGACCCGCTCGCTGTCGGGATCCTCGCCGCGCCCCAGGGAGACCAGGATGTCTCGCTCGGTGACGATCGACGGCACCGGCGTCTCGTCGTCGGCGACAAGCGCCGCGCCGATCCCGTTCTCCGTCATCCGTTCGGCAGCCTCGCGCAGGGTGTGCGCCGGCCCGACGGTCAGCACCACGTCCGACATCCCATCCCTTACCTGCATCGCGCCTCCGTTCCTGACCGTTTTGACCTAGTGCGAATCGCCTCAAGCCTACCCGACTCCAGGCGCCGACACGCATGCTGACCGACGGCTTCGACGTATAGACTCCGGCCCGCTCGTACGCACGAAAGCCATGCCGACCCCGCCCATGCCGACCCGCCTTCTGCTGCTCCTCGCCGCACTCGCGGCGATTGCCCTGCCCGCCTCGGGTTGCGGCACGAGCAGCGCCGACCCCGAGCGGGGCCGCGAACTGTTCAAACAGAAATGCGGGACCTGCCATGGGATGGCGGAGGCGGGGTCGACGGCACAGATCGGGCCAAACCTCGACGATGCCTTTGCGGCCGCCCGCGCTTCCGGCCAGGGTGAGTCGACGATCGAAGGCGTGGTCGAAGCGCAGGTCGAATACCCACGCCCGAGCAACGACAACCCGGCGGTCTCGATGCCGCCCGACCTCGTCACCGGGCAGGATCTCGACGACGTCGCCGCCTACGTCGCCGAATACGCGGGCGTGCCGGGTGCGGCGCCGCCGAAAGTTCCCGGCGGGCCTGGCGCGCAGGTGTTCGCCAACAACGGCTGCGCCAGCTGCCACGCGCTGGCCGAGGCCAACGCGGGCGGCACGACCGGTCCGGACCTGGACAAAGTGCTCGTCGGTCAGAGCGCGGGGTCGATCGAGAAATCGATCGTCGACCCGAACGCGCAGATCACCCCGGGCTACCCGCCGAACGTGATGCCGGGCGAATACGAGACCCAGCTCAGCCCCAAAGAACTCAAAGAGCTCGTCGCCTTCCTCGCCGAAGCCACCGCCAAAGGCGGCTCGGGCGGGGGCAAATAGCGCCGGGGCTCACCGCCGGCCCGGCGAACCGCCGCTGGCATCATCTAGGCCGCCGATGCCACGACCTCGTCTCTGATGCGTGAGCGCCTGCAGATCGCGCCGCAGCTCTACGCCAACGTAGCGCTGGTCGCCCTCGCCGCCCTGGCGCTGATCGTCCTCACCGGGGCGGCTGTGCGGCTGACCGGCTCCGGGCTCGGCTGCCCGGACTGGCCCAAATGCTACGGGCAGACGGTGCCGCCGCTGGAGACCCACGCGGTGATCGAGTACGGCAACCGGCTGCTGACCGGCTTCGTCGGCCTCGCGGTGATCGCGGCAAGCGCCCTGGCCTGGTTTCGCCGTCCCTTCCGCTCGCACCTGGCGCTGTTCGGCGCGATGCTCCCGGTCGGCGTGCTCTGCCAGGCGATTCTCGGCGCCCTCGTCGTCAAGTACCACCTGGCCCCCGGCCTGGTGATGGGCCACTTCATCCTCTCGATGCTGCTGCTCGACGCCGCCTTCGCGCTGGCCTGGTGCGCCCGCTATGAACCGGGCGAGCGGCGCCCGTCGAGCGACCGACTCGGAGTGTGGGCGGTGCGCGCCCTGATCCCGCTCGGCCAGCTGACGATCCTGGCGGGCACGATCGCCACCGGCTCCGGCCCCCACGCCGGTGCCCACGAAGGCGAGTTGGTCCACCGCTTCGACTTTCAGGGTGTCGAGACGCTCGAGTGGGTCGTCCAGCGCCACTCGGCGATCGCGGCCGTCTTCGGCATCGCGGCGATCGGCGTCTGGCTGCTGCTTCGCCGGCCCGGAGGCGACAGGCGCGCCACGAAGCCCCTCGCCGTCGTAATCGGCCTGCTAGGCCTGCAGGGCGTCGTGGGCGGCCTCCAATGGGCGCTGGAGCTGCCCTCCGAGCTCGTCTGGCTCCACATCGCCGTGGCCATCGGGACCTGGCTGGCGATGCTGTGGGCAGTGGCGACGGCGGGGCGTCTGGCGCCCCGACCCACGGCTTCTGCTTCGCAGGGTGCAGCCGACGCGATCGAGTCAGCCGGCGGTCGAGTTCCGATCAAGACGTGAACCGAGCCGCTCGATCTCCCGACTCACCCACGTGAACTCTCGCCGCATCTCCTCACCTCTTTTCAATCTCCCGCTCGCCTCACCGCTCGGTAGCCGTATGCCGCCGCCGCGCAGACGAGCACCAGCATCCACAGCGCGCCAAACAGTGGTCGCGTCAGCTGCGTCAAGGCGATGATCGATAGGGCGGCGACCGTGACGATCACCACCCAGCGGAAGACCGCCTGCTCGGAGAGGCGCACGGGCTAAGAGGTGGGGTCGCGAAGGCGGACGATGCGGGCATTATCCGGCACCTCGTGACCCTGCTCGCTGCCAAAATCCTCCTCGCTCCGCTCTGCGTTGTTGCGGTGTCCATTGCGGGTCGCCGCTGGGGCATTGCCGTCGCGGGCCTGCTCGGCGGACTGCCCGTCGTCGCGGGGCCCATCCTCCTTGTCATGACCCTCCTCCACGGTCACGAGTTCGGCACCGACGCCGCCGCCGGCACGCTGCTCGGGCTCGCCGCCCTCACCGCCTTCGTCGTCGCCTACGGCCATGTCGGGATGGTTGCCGGGCCAGCCCGGAGCCTCCTCTGCGGCTGGGCGGCATTCTTGGTCGCCGTCGCCGCGCTGAACGCAATCGAGCCGCCGCTGGTGCTGTCGCTCGGACTGGTCGGCGCTTGCTTCGCGCTCGGCCTGAGAGCACTGCCGCCCGCGCCGCCCGCCCGGGCGACCGCCGCACCGCCGTGGTGGGACCTCCCCGGCCGCGCCCTCGCGGCCCTCAGCCTGGTGCTCGGCTTGACCGCCGTCTCCGGGGCGCTCGGACCGCACCTGAGCGGGCTGCTCGCGCCGTTCCCGATCCTCACCAGCGTCCTTGCCGTCTTCAGCCACGCCCACGATGGCTTCGCCGCGGTCGCCGTCCTGCTGCGCAACTTCGTGGTCGGCTTCTACGGCTTCGCAGCCTTCTGCTTCGCGCTGGCGATCGCCCTGCAGGACCTGTCGACCGCCGCTGCCTTCGGCATCGCGACGGCGGCGGCGCTGACCGTCCAGGCAGCGATCGTCGGCCTGCGCTGGCGCCTCGCCGCGGCGCCTTCCACGACCTGACGCGAAGCGGCTCCTAGAGGATGTAGACGCTGACGTAGACGATGATCCACATCATGCCGCGCCTGCATGACAGTGCGGATTGCGCTTGTTCAAGCGGTTCCGAGTCCGGCTAAGTTCGGTTGTCGCCGGTCTCGCTGGGCACGAGTGGCGCACCTTGTGCTCTCACCGCATGCAGGGAGGAAGACGGCGCGGTGGAACTCAAGGAGACGACCTCAGATGATGCAAACATATGTTCGTAGAGAATAAGAGACTAGGCTGAAGAAATGGCGGACAGAAGCGCAATTGAGTGGACCGAGGCAACCTGGAACCCGGTCACGGGCTGCGACAAGGTCTCGCCCGGATGCGCCCATTGCTACGCAGAGGCATTCGCCGAGCGGTGGCGGGGAGTCGCTGGGCATCCCTACGAGCAGGGGTTCGATTTGCGTCTCTGGCCTCAGCGCCTGAGCCAGCCTCAGCGCTGGAAGCGACCTCGAATGATTTTCGTCAACTCGATGAGCGATTTGTTCCATGAGCGCATTCCCGTGGATTTCATCCGCCGGGTCTTCGATTCCATCGAGAACGCGCATTGGCATACCTTCCAAATCCTTACTAAGCGTCCCGAGCGCATGGTCGAACTCGCCGACCAGCTCTCCTGGCCGGCGAACGTCTGGATGGGCGTCAGTATCGAGAACCGTCGATTCGTGGATCGAGCGGATGCACTACGTGAAGTGCCGGCGGCCGTTCGCTTCATCTCTGCGGAGCCCCTGCTTGGACCGCTCGAAGACCTTGACCTGGGTCAGATCGACTGGCTGATCGCAGGCGGAGAGTCTGGCCCCCGCGCAAGACCAGCCAAGGTGGAATGGATCAGGGGGCTGCGTGATCGCTGCGAGGACGAGGGTGTTGCGTTCTTCTTTAAGCAATGGGGTGGCCGGACGCCCAAGGCGGGCGGCAGGTTGCTAGATGGCATCGAGCACAACGGAATGCCGCCTTCACGACCTCTCGTTGCCCTCTAATCGCAGAACCGGATCCGGACACCTGCGGCAAGTCGCTTTTGACCGCCACTGCGGTCGACTTCGACTTGGCCAGCCTTCTCGGCCGGCGCGAGCGTTTTCCCTTTGAGGTGGCCGGATACGCGATAAGGAGTCTCTAGCAGGGTTGCCCTTTCAGCCTCCTCGATCGTGAACCACTTGCCCTGGAACTTCTTCCGCAAGTGTTCAAGAAGGGGTTGGGTGTCCACGTCGCTCTGAAACAGAACCTCTTGCCCCTCATCCGTACGAGTTGCGACGTAGCGGGTCCCTTCGACCGGATCCACGGACCACATCGCGTCCTTCATGAGTTCTAACCCCTTGTCATGTGGGGTAGCGAAAACGAGTCGGTAGTCATTTCCATCTGCCGTTCGAAGCTCGAAGGAACGGACGTGCTTGACATCCCCTCGACTGCCAAGCTGCTCCTCGAAGAGCCCCAGTAGAAACGCCCCCTTCTCCTCCCCCTTCATCTTGATTGCCTCGCGCCACCGCTCGCTTCCAAACAGGGAGGTCATAGCGTTCTCTTGACCCTCTCGCCCGACGAATCGGACGAGATAATTGAGAGGCAGGAAGATCAGAGCCTCACAGCGCTCGAAGGTGAGAAACCTGCCCGCCAGAGACATCGAGGCTGCCGAATACCCGAAGGGATCGATGAACGCGAAGGTCGGAACCAGGGTCCGGCCCTGCTTCTTGTGCACATCGTCAACCATGCGGCCAAACGTCTCCTCAAACTCTCCATGCTCGGGCGCGACTTTGACGTTCGCTGGAACATCCAACGCGTCCAACTCTTTCTCGAGATGCTCGAAACGGCGATTGTCGTGCTCAATGAAGAGGTAAAGAAACTCCACCTTCTTCATCCGCTCGAATGCCTCGTGCTCAAGCAGCGTCTTCAGCATGATCAGCGGTGAGCCATCCTCCCCAGTCGCATACCGGCCCGGTCCGGCGAAGCCGTCTACAACGAGCAGCCTCGGCGGATTGACTGGATCGTTTACGCGCAACGCTTGCTGCCCCATGACGGGCAGCCAGGCGGAGAGATACGAACGAAGAACCCGATGCTTCGCACGCGTGTGGTCGTCTAGGTCCCAAAGGACAGGCTCAGACATAACTGCGGCAGCCTAAATGTCCTAGTGGTCGAACTTTGCCCCCGCGATCCGGCAGCGATGTTCGTAGAGAGCGATGCGGAGCCAGCCGCGGAGGCGATAGCGACGGCGCCGGGTGCGAAGGGCGCGAGGGGGCAGCCGCGCGGTGTCGCGACCGGACGGTTCGACGGAGCCCTCCAGAGGGCGAACGGGCGTCGAGGCGGCGGGCCAGCGTGAGCACAGACCACGGAGGGAAGCGAGCTGACTTCGAGATCACCACAAGCCTGAGTCGAATGCAGAGAATGTCGGCATACGTTCACCGCCGAAGCACCGACCACAAGCGGAATCGCGGCGTTTTGCCGGCACTTGATTGCGATTAGCCAGTCGAACCGCTAGGCGAATAGCCACGTGAAATCGCGCTGAGCGGGTTCGCCTTCATGCAACTGGGCAGTTGCGGCCACCTTGCTCGCTCTTTGCCTTCGTTGGGCATGGCCAAGAAGCTCGCTGTCACGATCCCGCGCGTAGCGCTCACCCCAACCGAGGCTGCCGCCATCGGCGTCGGCCCTGACTTCTTCGACACTACGTCGCGTCGCCTGTGCGCCCGATCCGGCGTGGCCGCAAGCGCCTGGTTCCCGTCAGGGAACTGGAACGCTGGGCGACTAAGAACGCAAGCCGGCGCTACCATGAGAGCAGACGACCGCCAAGCCGGCGATAGGCGCTCCCCCACCGGCCAGCTTCTAGGCTGCCGTTCGTGGCCGGCACCCAGAAGGCCCGCAAAGCGGTCCGCGCCGCCCAGGCGAAGTTCGAGCGCGAACAGGCCGCGGCTCACAAGGCGGGTCCGGTAGAAGCTCAGAGAGTCAGCGCGTCACCAATATTGCTGCGACCCGGATAACGGTGGCCGGTCTGAATCAGCTTGACTTCGTCGTAGAACCGCTTGGCCCACCAAGAATCGGCACGCGCCAGCCGCGTTGCCGCCAGTATCGACGGGATCCCAAACAAGATGAACAGACCGAGGATGCTCAAGGCATAGCGGCCCTTCAAGCAGCCGATGATCGCGAAAGGCGAAAAGATCAGCGCGACGGTTAGGGCGGCAGCCACGAACTCTTTGTCGGTTGAAGGGCAGCGATTCTTTAGCTGAAGCGCTCGCTGGCGCACAGCGTGGCGCACCGGTGACGCGCCCCTGGCGCAAACCGCTTGCTAGAGCCGCTTCTAGAGGATGTAGACGCTGACGTAGACGATGATCCACATCACGTCGACGAAGTGCCAGTAGATGCCGGGCACCTCGACGCCGAGGTGGTCCTTCGCGGCCGGCCCGTAGTGGCCGCGGAAGGCGCGGATCGTCGCGAAGGTGAGGAGGGCGAGGCCGACGAAGACGTGGGCGCCGTGCAGGCCGGTGAGGCTGTAGAAGATCGAGCCGAAGCCGAAGTCGCGGGCGCTGAAGCCGATGTTGACGTACTCGTTGAGCTGGATGAAGAGGAAGGTCGCTCCCAGCAGCCAGGTGAGGACGAGGCCCAATTTGAGGCCGGCGTGGTTGCCCTTGCGGATCGACTCGAGCGCGTAGTGGATGGTGAAGCTCGAGGAGACGAGGATCGCCGTGTTGACGCCGGCCACCGCCTTCGGCAGCTCGAACCCCTCCGGCGGCCAGCTCGGCGGGTCGACGACGACGCGCAGGAAGAAGTAGGCGGCGAAGAAGGCGCCGAACAGCATGACCTCCGAGACGATGAAGAGAAGGATCCCCAGCGTTTGGCGGTCCATCCGCGAGCTCTGGTTGGCCTCCGGCGGGCCGTGGTGCTCGGCGTGACCGTGGTGCCCGGCTGCGACGCTTGCGCTCTCCATCAGGCTTCGTCCTCTCCCCCGGCGACGGCGGCGGCGACCGCGGCTGCAGGTCGGCCGACCTCGAGGTGCTCGACCGGCTTGTCGGTGATCTCGCGGGTGCGCCCGATCAGGTCCTCGTCGAGCCAGCGCGAGCTCTCACCCGAGAAGGTCGAGATCAGCACCTCGTCGACGCTGTAATGCTCGATCGCGTTGCGGATCGCGTGGAAGGGGTCCGGGCTCATCGGC
The DNA here is from genome assembly GCA_036276735.1 of Solirubrobacterales bacterium. Taxonomy (GTDB): domain Bacteria; phylum Actinomycetota; class Thermoleophilia; order Solirubrobacterales; family 70-9; genus VRUE01. Next base: position 37,710 of record DASUOH010000008.1, read on the forward strand.
TGGCCGGTCGCATCGATGTCGGCGCGGTACAGCTCCGCCAGGGTCGAGGCGAGGTCCCGGGCGACCACGGACTGGGAGACATCGTCGCTGCGCGGGCAAATGATCGTGTAGCGGTGCGGGTGGCCGGCGGCGCGCTCCTTGAGACGGCTGACCAGGTCGGGGGCGGCGACGGTCTTGGTGGCGACGACCAGGGTGTGGCTTTTCTCCCAGCTCACCGAGTCGTCGGCGATCCGCACCGGGATGTGCGTCACCTCGACCTCGGGCTCGAAGTGGGCCCGCGCCCACTCGACCAGATCCTTGCGGGTGAAGCCGAAGCGGGTCTCGCTGGCCGCGGAGAGCAACACCTCGCCCGGCTCGTGGGCGCGCACGGCGTCGTCGAGCGCCAGCACGGGGTCGCGGTCCATGACCTCGCCGACCGACTCGATCCCGTACTCGGAGAGGACCGACATCGTCACCTCGACCCGCGCCCGCGCCGCGTCGTGCAGCTCGCCGGAGTCGATCAGCTGGCCGACCGCCGGCTGGTTCTGCGGTGCCACCACGGCGACGAAGGGAACGCTTCCTGCCCGCTCGGCGACCGCTTTCAGCAGCTTGCGCCCGCCTGCGACCTCGTTCAGGAAGACCAGCAGCGGCCGCCCCTCAGCAGCGGCCTCGCTCACGACACGACCTCGCGCGGACCGGCGGTCGTCGTCTCCGGCTCCGTCGCCTCGGCTCCGTCGCCGGCCATGATCGTGTGTTTCGCACCGGGCACCCCGAACTCGTAGGGGCCGCCGACGACACGCGGTATCTCGTCGAAGTTGAAGATCGGCGGGGGCGAGGAAACCTGCCACTCGATCGTGTTGGCGCGCCAGGGGTTGGCGCCGGCGCGCGGCCCGTACTTCCAGCTGACGATCATGTTGTAGAGGAAGACGAGCTGGACGGCGCCGAGGACGAACGCGAAGACGCTGATCAGCAGGTTCCAGTCTCCGAACTGGGCCGAGTAGTCGGCGACGCGCCGCGGCATCCCGTCCATGCCGATCCAGTGCATCGGGACGAAGGTGCCCCAGGTCCCGACCAGGGTGCCCCAGAAGTGGACGCGGCCCAGGCGCTCGTCGTACATCCGCCCCGTCATCTTCGGGAACCAGTGGTAGACACCGGCGAAGATCGTGAAGACCGAGCCGCCGAACAGCACGAAGTGGATGTGGGCGACGATGAAGTAGGTGTCGGAGACGTGGATGTCGATCGGCACCATGCCGAGCATGACGCCGCTGATGCCGCCGATCGTGAAGGTGACGATGAAGGCGAGCGCGAACAGCATTGCCGTCGAGTAGGTGTGGATCTTGCCGTAGAAGAGCGTGCCCAGCCAGGAGAAGATCTTGATCCCGGTCGGCACCGCAATCAGCAGCGTCGTGATCATCATCGGCACCCGCAGCCACGAGAACATGCCGGCGACGAACATGTGGTGCGCCCAGACCGAGTAGCTGAGCACGACGATCCCGATCAGCGCCAGCGCCATCAGCCGGTATCCGAAAATCGGTTTGCGGGCGTGCGTGGAGATGACCTCGGAGATGATCCCGAAGCCCGGCAGCATCATGATGTAGACGGCCGGGTGGGAGTAGAACCAGAAGATGTGCTGGTAACTGATCACGTCGCCGCCGCCGGCGAACTCGAAGAACTGGGTGCCGATCGCGCGGTCGAAGAGGACCATGAACTGGACGCCGGCGATGAACGGGGTCGCGGCGACGACCAGCAGCGAGGTCGAGAGGTTCGCCCAGACGAGCAGCGGCATCCGCCAGAAGGTCATCCCGGGCGCACGCATAGTGATGATCGTCACTAAGAAGTTGAGAGCCGTCGCTATTGAAGACGCCCCCGCGAACTGCACGCCGACATTGAAGAACGACTGACCCAACGGCGCTCCCGTCGAGAGCGGCGCATAACCGGTCCAGCCGGTGTCGAAGGCGCCGCCCGGGGCCAGGAAGCTGCCGATGAACATCAAGCCGGCGAGCGGCAGCAGCCAGAAGCTGAGCGCGTTGAGGCGCGGGAAGGCCATGTCCGGCGCGCCGATCATCAACGGCAGGACGTAGTTCGCGAGCCCGGCGAAGACCGGGATCACGAAGACGAAGATCATCAGGACCGCGTGGGTGGAAAAGAGGCCGTTGTAGGTCGAGGGGTCGACGATCTGGGAGCCCGGCTGGGCCAGCTCGGCCCGGACCAGCATCGCCATCAGGCCACCGATGAAGAAGAAGAAGAAGGTGGTGACGACGTACTGGACGCCGATCACCTTGTGGTCGGTGTTGAATTTGAAGTAGTCGCGCCAGGTCTTGGCGCCGTGCTGGGAGTGGTCCTCGGGGACCGTCGGCATCCCGGCCGCCCAGCGCAGCCAGTAGTCGAAGGCGCCGAATCCGAGCAGGAAGCCGAGCGGAGCGGTGATCAGCGGCACGACGACGTGCGGGTAGCCGGTCTGCTCGGTCTGCCAGATCGGCAGGCCGGAGATCTCGCGCAGGATGACGACCAGGCCGACGCCGAAGGCGATGCCGAGCGCCATGCCGAGCAGTCCGCGGGTCCAGCCGGGTCGTTTGATCGCAGCCGTCATCCGTTCTCCCTCAGATTACGCACCGCCCGCACCCAGCGGCAGCGGGTCGGCCTCCGTGTCCTGGACCACCTGCTGCATGTAAGGAGCAGGCACTTTCTGTTTCAGCCCAGCGACCCATTTTCGGAACTCGGCCGGCGGCTCGACGACGACTTTGGCGCGCATCGTGGCGTGGCCGAAGCCGCAGAGCTCGGTGCAGATCAGCTGGTAGGTGCCGGGCTTATTCGGCGTCACGATCGCCGTCGTGACGATCCCCGGAACGTTGTCCTTCTTGATCCGCCACTCGGGCACCCAGAAGGAATGGATGACGTCCATCGCGTGCATCTTGAAGTGGACCTGGCGGTCGACCGGCACGTGCAGCTCGCCCTCCGACCAGGCGTTGTCCTTGCCCGGATAGCCGAAGCTCCAGGCGAACTGCTGCGAGAAGACCTGGACCTTGAGCGGGTTCGGGTCGTGCTCCTCGATGTCGTTGAGGACCGCCCAGCTGTAGCCGCCGCCGAAGAGGACGATGACGGTCGGGATCAACGTCCAGGCGATCTCCAGCCGCGTGTTGCCGTGGATCGGCTCGCCGTCGGACTCGTCCCCCGGCTTGGCTCGGAACTTCCAGAGCGCGTAGAAGAGCATCACCATCACCAGCGAGAAGACGAAGGCCGAGAGCACGATCATCACGTCGGTCAACGTGTCGATCGGGCCGGCCGCCGTGGAGGCGCCCTGGCCGTTCCAGCGGATCGGCACCATGACGACGGAGATCAGGGCCGTCAGCACCAGGGTGGCGCCGAACATCTTGGCGATCGGGAGGCGGCGGGTCATGGTCGGCGGCGCATTCTATGCAAGCGGCAGACGGTCAAGCTCACCTCGCGACGCGGCGAGAACCCCGCGCGCCACGCCCTCCCAGCTCCAGAGCCGCCTGCTGGTATCGGCAAGGGCTTCCCGGGCCGGCTCCCGCCGCCCCTCGGGCATGTCGAGCCAGGCATTGAGGCGCTCTGCGATCGCTGCGACGGCGTTCTCGTCCACCGGGAACGACGTTAGCCAACCGGCCTCGTCGGGCAGCGAAGCGGCCAGCTCCTTGGATACCTCCCGCATCCCCGAATGCCCGGCGGATATCGGCAGCACCCCACAGGCCGCCGCCTCCGCCGCGACCATCCCGAACGCCTCTGGAAAGGTGCTCGGCATCACCAGCGCCTCCGCACCCGGCAGCAACTCCGCCACCTCGTCGTGCTCGAGGCGTCCGAGGAACTCGACCGAATCGGCCATCCCGCGCGCCGCCTCTGCGTAGCCATCGGGCGGCTCGGCGAGGAATGCGCTGAGGATTGGCAAGGGCTTCTCCTCCCCGCCCTCGATCTTCCAACCCAATCGGGCGACATCCCGCGCGTCGTCCAGCTCTCCCATATCGAGTGCTGCCAGCAACCTGCGCAGCCCCTGCTCGTACTCGCCGTAGCCGGCGACCTGCAGCTTCGCGTCGGGATGACGTTGCTTGACCAGCGGCCACGCCGCCAGCAGCAGGTCGAGCCCCTTGGAGACGATGAACTTGCCCACGAAGACGATCCTCCGCGGGTGGCGTGGGGGGAGGGGGGTCGAGGACGCCCTCGCCCGCAGACCCCCCTCCCCCCGCGACAGGACCCGCGGCCGGAAACGCTCCGTGTCTACGCCCGGAGGACCGAGCCGGGTCTTGTCTCTCAGGCCAGGGACGTTCGGCAGGGCACCCCACAGAGACTCAGCCGTATGCCGGGAACCGACCAGCACGCAGCTGGCCGCCCGCATGCCCTCTTCGGCGTAGGGCAGGAAGCGCGGGTGAGGTTTGACCGTGTACTCGAGCGCCGAACCGTGGATCTTGGCGGCGAACGACTCGATTCCGGCGCGGGCGAGCACGCAGGGCCCCATGACCAGGTGGCCGGCGAGTGCGGCGTCAGGGGCACCCGATGCCACGACGACCTCGCGCACCGCCCTGACATTGGCCTCGATATAGCGGTCGAGCTCCTCGTCCGTCATCTCCGGGAAGGCCTTCACCTCGAAGCCGGGATAGGGATCTTTGACATAGACCGGCAGCAGGCCGTTGATGTCCGGGTTGTGGATCTCCACGCCGGGAAGTCGCACCTCCCGGTCCTGGCACAGGAGATGAACCTCGTGCCCGAGCCGGGCCAGCGCCCGGGCCAGATTCGCGCTGTAGATGTTGCTGCCGGTGCCGCGCAGCATGTAGCCATGAAAGAGGAGAACCTTCACAAACCGCCGCCTGCTCCGCTTCGCGTCCGCCGGCGGCGGCAATCGCCATATCGGCGCCGCTCGCGAGGAATCAGACCGTGACGCTCGCTAATCGGTTGGACGGCGAGGCCGTTGTTATTGTCCCCGCGCATGAATCAGCGGCAGCTTTACAGGATGCGCGCCCCGGCCTCCGGCCGCGAGGCCCTCGCCCACGCCGAGCCCGGCGCCGTCTACGTGGACCGCCAGACCGGCGAGGAGATGGAGCCGGTGGCGAAGGTGCTGCCGCTCGCCCCTTCCATCTCGGCCCTGCCGCGCACCCCGGACAACCTTCGCGCCTGCCGCCGCTGCGACCAGCTGATCGGCCTCGACGTCAGCGACTGCCCCTACTGCGGCCTTCGCCAAGAAGCGCTCTGAGTCGCCGGCGCCGCGGGAACTTCGGCTGCATCAATGACCCCATAGGGTCCAAAAAGCAGCCGAAGTTCTGACGTGCGGGTTAGGGCGCTTTGACCAGCGTGGCGGTGTAGAGCAGCCGCGCGTTGCTGTAGTAGCAGCCGTAGGTCTTGGTCTTGCCGACGCCCTGTTGCGGATTGCCGCTCTGGATGTCCTCGGTGGTCGAGCACTGACCGGGGAGGCGGCTGCCCCGCCAGGTGTTGTCGTCGGAGACGTTGAAGGCGAACATCGGCGCCCAGGTGGGGATCGTCAGGGCGACGACGTGGCCGCGCAGGACCGTCAGCGGGTGGTCGAGCGCGAAGACGACGGTGCCGCCGAAGTAGCGGTTGAGGGTCTGCAGCGGGCTCTGGCGGACGAGGGTGTATTTGGGCGGCTTGGAGTCCTCGACCGGGCGCAGGACGCCGATCCGAGCCTGCGACGGCTTGCCGAGCACCTCGTTGAAGAAGCCGACCTCGTCGGTCATCGTTTTCGTGTCGGTGCGAGACGGACGCGCCAGGGTGATCGACCAGGCGACGATCTTGCCGTCGAAGGGCGCCTCGTAGGGACGCGGCATGCCGCCGGCGATCGCCTGGAACCCGGTCACGTGGCCCTCGACCCGACAGGGGATGACCTCGACGCCGTTGACGATCTTGCCGGGGCATGAGGCCGGCGGCACGACGTCGGTCTTGCCGAGCACGACCACGCGGGCCGGCGCCGAGCCGGCCTCACCGGGCCACGCCGCCGCGACCGCGGCCGCCAGCAGGCAGGCGAGCAGGCCCGCCACGAGCGGGCGGTGCGTCCGGGGTCTGCTTTCGAGTGTTATCCGCACGGTTCCTGTGCTGCAACCCGCCGCCGTGGCGGCGGTTGCGGCCGAGATTGTGTCGTCAGTGCTTGGCAAAGGAGGCGTTCTCCCCCGGCTGCACAATCCCTCCCCCGCTAGGGTTGCATGCTGAAATGGACGGCTCGCCCAGCCCAGACGACTTCCTCCCCGCCGCCCTCGCCTCGTTCGGGATCGAAGCGGACGAGATCGAGCTCGCGGTACTTGGCGCGATCCACCAGCTCTTCTGGCCGCCGATCCAGGAATTGCTGCGACTCGACCTCGACGCGGTCGAGGTCGAGCGTCACCTCGACCTCTCGCGGGCACCGTGAACGAGCTGCTCGACCTTTCGCTCCGCGGCCAGGCGGCGGCGGTCGCCGCCGGTGAGGCGGACCCGGGCGAGTTCCTCGACGCAGCGCTGGCGCGGATCGAGGCCCGCAACCCGGCGATCAACGCAGTCGTCGAGACCTTCCCGGAGCGCTCGCGGCAGATGCTCGCGGCGGCGCCCGAGGGCCCGCTGCACGGCGTCCCCGTCGTGATCAAGGACGAGTGGCCGCTGCCCTGGCGGGCGCAGCGCTTCGGGGCCGCCGAAGTGCCCGGCGCCACGCTGAGCCCCGGCGAGTCCGGGCCCTACCGGGCCATGCGCAACGCCGGCGCTGTCGTCGTCGGCGTCGGCAACATGCACGAGCTCGGCGCCGGGAGCACCGGCAACCTCTCCGTCTACGGTCCTGCCCGCAACCCCTGGGACACGAGCCGCTGCCCCGGTGGATCCTCGAGCGGCCCGGCCGCCGCGGTCGCGGGCGGCCTCGTCGCCGGCGCGGTCGGCGCCGACGGGCTCGGCTCGGTGCGCTTTCCCGCCGCCTACTGCGGGCTGACCGGACTCAAGCCGACCTTCGGTCGCGCCGCGCTCGACGGGCACCACATGGCGCCGGTGACGCGGACGATCGTCGCCGGGCCGCTCTGCGCCGACGCCGCCGACTGCCGCCTGCTGGGTTCGGCGATGTTCGGCGAGAGCCTCGCCGCCGCCGACGCGAGCGGCCTTCGCATCGGCGTCGTCCGCGACGTCGTCTCCGAGGACGTCACCCCCGAGGTGCGCGAGGCGTGCGAGACCGCCGTCGAGCAGCTGCGCGAGGAGACCGGCGGCGAGGTGCACGAGATCGAGCTGCCCGACCTCGAGGCGGCCACCGTGGCGGCCGTGCTGCTGATCAGCGAAGAGGGGATGCACGGCGCCTCCCCCGAGCGGCTCAACCGGCTCGATCCGGAGATCAGCCCACTCGGCCGGGGCACCCTGAAGTATCGGATGCTGCTGCCGGTAGCCGCGACCGTCCAGGCGAGCCGGCTGCGCACGCTGATGCGCCGTCGCCTCGCGGCGCTCTTCGAGGACGTCGATGTGATCGCCTGGCCAACCATCCCAGCGCCGGCGCCGCCACTCGACTCGCCGGTCGTCGAGCTCCCGTCCGGCTACCTCAGCGCCGACCAGGCCAACGTGCGCGGCGCCGCCCTCGCCAACCTGACCGGGATCCCCTCGATCAGCCTTCCGGTCGGCTTCAGCGGCGACGGCCTTCCCCTCGCCCTGCAGCTGCAGGGCGCCTGGGGCCGCGACGAGCTCCTGCTCGACGCCGCCGAGGCGTTGGAGCGCGCCAACGGCCGCCGCTGGGTTGAGGCCGAGGCGCCGCTGCCGACGGCCGAGCCGACGGAGGCTTAGTCGCCAGTGGGCGCCGCGATCGTCGTCGAGGGACTTGAGCGCGCCTTCGGCGAGCTGCGCGCCGTGCAGGGCGTCGACCTACAGGTGCAGGAGGGTGGGATCTACGGCTTCCTCGGCCCCAACGGAGCCGGCAAGACGACGACGGTGCGAATGCTGACCACGTTGCTGCTGCCAACCGGTGGCAGGGCCAGCGTCGCCGGTCACGACGTGGTCCGCGAAGCGCGCGCGGTTCGCGCCTCGATCGGCGTCGCGCTCCAGGAGGCCGCGCTTGACCCGCTGATGACCGGCCGTGAGCTGATTCGCCTGCAGGCGACGCTGCAGGGCATACCCAAGGCGGAGGGCCGCCGGCGTGCCGACAGCCTGCTCGAGCGCGTCGATCTCGCCGCGGCCGCCGACCGCCGGGTCGGCACCTACTCGGGCGGGATGCAGCGCCGACTGGACCTCGCCGCGGCGCTCGTGCACGAGCCGCGCGTCCTCTTCCTCGACGAGCCGACCACCGGCCTCGACCCGGTCAGTCGCCGCACGATCTGGGACGAGGTGCGGGCGCTGAACCAGGACGGAACCACCGTCTTCCTCACCACCCAGTATCTGGAGGAGGCAGACCAGCTCGCCGACAACGTGGGAATCATCGACAGCGGGCGAATCGTCGCCGAGGGTACGCCTGCCTCGCTGAAAGCCGAGGTCGGCAACCCTCACATCCGCCTGCAGCTGGAGGAGGGATCGACTGCGGCAGCCGAGCAGGTCTGCTCGCGGATCGGCCCGATCCTCCCCCCGGTCGACGGCAGGACCATCCTGGTCGAGGTCGAGAACGGGGCGTCCGACATCCCGCGCGTCGTGCGGGCCCTCGACGAGGCGAACATCGCGGTAGGCGCGCTGGAGCTGGTCCAGCCGACCCTCGACGACGTCTTCGTCGCCAAGACGGGGTATCACCTGGCGCAGGACGGCGAGGCCGAAGAGCCAGAGGCCGTCGAGGCTTGAGCGCCCTGCAGAGCAATCTCCGTGTCGTCGGCGCGCTCGGCATGCGCTCGGTCCGCCAGACCTTCCGCCGGCCGCAGCTGATCGCGCCGATTGTCGTCTTCCCCACCCTGCTGCTCGCGATCCAGACGGGCGGCGCCGGCAGCGCCGTCGAACTTCCCGGCTTCCCGCCGGTCGACAGCTTCCTCCAGTTCATGCTCGCCGGGGCAATGATGCAGTCGCTGATGCTGGCCGGCAACAGCGGCGGCATCGCGCTCGCGGTAGACATCGAGATGGGCTTCACCGACCGGCTTTTCGCGGCGCCGATCTCCCGCTTCACGATCGTGCTCGGACGTCTGCTCGGCACTGCGGCACTGGGGCTCTTCTCGGCGCTCTGGTTCCTGGCGATCGGCCTGATCTTCGGCGCGCCGGTCGAGGGCGGCGTGCCTGGCGCGCTCGTCGCCATCCTCCTGACCACCGTCGCCGCGATGTCAATCGGCGGCATCGGCTCGGCGGTCGCGCTGCGCACCGGCCAGGCCAGCATCGTCCAGGGTCTCTTCCCGCTCGTCTTCGTCGTCCTCTTCCTCTCGACCGCCTTCTTTCCCGAGCAGCTGATGGTCGAGCCGGCGAAGACGATCGCCGTCTACAACCCGCTCAGCTTCGTCGTCGAGGGAATCCGCGAGCCGATCGTCAGCGGGCTGGACGCCGGCGAGCTGCTCGCCGCGGTAGCGGCGATCGCCGGGATCTCCGCCTTCTCGCTGCTGCTCAGCATGCGGGCGCTGCGCCACCGACTGAGGACGGGAGGCTGAGGTGAGCCGCCGCAACCTGGCGACGATCGGCGCGATCGTCGACCGCTCCAAGAACGAGCTGCTGCGGGTGCCCGGGGCCGCGATCCCGGGGGTGCTGGCGCCGACGATCTTCTTCCTCGGCCTCAACGGCGCCTTCGGCAACCTGACCCAGCTGACTGGCTTCGAAACTGACAGCTACGCCAGCTTCCTCGTCCCGGTCAGCGTCCTGCAGGGCGCCGGCTTCACCGGCGCGGCAACCGGAGTCAATCTGGCCCGCGACATCGAGGGCGGTTGGCTCGACCGCCTGCTCGTCTCCCCCGCCCCCCGCTGGGTGCTCCTTACCGGCATGGTGGTCGCCGCCGCCCTGCGCGCCTTCATCCCGGCAACCGCGGTGCTCGCGGTCGCCTTCGCGGTCGGCGCCCACTGGCCGGGGCTCGACGGCCTCGTGCTCGCCTACGCGATGGTCGCCGCGACGGCAGCCGTTGCGGCCTGTTACGCGATCGCCCTCGCCCTCCGCTACAAGAGCCAGTCGGCGGCGCCGCTGATGCAGGCGGGGATGCTCGCCCTGATCCTGATGACGACGGCTTACGCGCCGCTGCACCTGCTCGAAGGCTGGCTTCAGGACATCGCCGAGGTGAATCCGATGACCCCGGTCGTCGACGCGGTGCGCCAGGGCTTCCTCGGCACGGTCGGCTGGACCGAGAGCTGGCACGGCCTGCTCGCCGTGCTCGGCATGCTCGTCGTCATGGCCGCGCTGTCCCTGCGCGGGATGAAACGGATTACCGCGTAGAAATAGTCGGTTGGCAAGGACGCAGGGAGCGTGGCGTGCTCTGCACGCGAGCGACCGAGGACACAGCCAGGCGGCTATTTATACCGGTAGGTGATTCGACCTCTGTCGAGGTCATAAGGCGACAGCTCGATCTTTACGCGGTCGCCGGGCAGGATGCGGATGTAGTGGCGGCGCATCTTGCCGGAGATGTGACCGAGCACCTCGTGATCGTTGTCGAGTTTGACCCGGAACATCGTGTTGGGGAGGGCTTCGGTTATCTCGCCCTCCATCTCGATCTTCTCCTCTTTGCCCATGCAGCGGGAGCGTATCCGACGGGACACCACATTCGCGCGGCGCTCACCCACGCACGGCGCGGGCGTGGGCGATCGCCTCGGCCGGCGTCGACACCTCCCCCGCATACTGGGCCGCCTCCAACTCGCGGAGCAGCTCGCCCAACTCTGGCCCAGGAGCGATGCCCAGGGCGCTCGCGAGCTCGTCGCCGCGCACGAGCGGCGCCGACGGTCCTTCACGGTGCCAGTCGAGCGCCGCGGCGAGCATCTCGCGGGCGAGGTCGAGGTGAGCCTGGATCGCCTCGTCGGTTGCGAAAGGACCGCTGCCGCGTGCCGAGAGACGGTCGGCGATCGTCAGCAGCGTGACGTCGGGAGCGACCGGCTCGGTGGCTCGCAGGTACTCGTGGACGCGGCGCGGCGGCAGCGGTGCCTCGTGAACGAGGAAGCCGAGGCGCAGGTGATGGCGGGTGAGGCCCTGCAGGTGATGGGTGATCCGCCGCCCGGCGCGCAGCCGAGAACAAATGGCGGTGACGATCTCGGCCCCGTCGCGATCGTGGCCGACGAAGGTGACGTAGCCATCCCGTTCGCCGCGCGTCGCCGGCTTGCCGACGTCGTGCAGGAGGGCGCCGAAGCGGAGCGCGGTGCCGCGGGTCATCTCCTCGGCGAGCGGCTCGGCAAGGAGGTCGGCGACCTCGGCGGCGCGCGATCCGGCGAAGCGCTCCAGATCCGCCTCGACCTCGAGCGTCTGCTCCAGCACCGCCATCGTGTGGCCGTGGACGTCGAGGTGATGGTTCGGACCCTGCTCGACGCCGTGCAGCGCCTCCAACTCGGGCAGCACGCTGGCGGTCAGCCCGAGCTCGTCGAGCAGCGCCATCCCCCGCAGGGGATCCGGACCGCCGACGAGCCGACGCAGCTCGGCGAGCTGGCGCTCGCCCGCCGGCGCGGCGGCGCGCGGCGCTTCGCGACGGGCCAGCGCAGCGGTTTGCGGCTCGATCTCGAGGCTCAGATCGGCGGCTAGTCGAGCGACGCGCAGCAGGCGCAGCGGGTCGGCGGCGAAGCTCCCCTCTGCGACCACGCGCAGCAGGCGCTGGTCCAGATCACCGAGCCCGCCGTGGGGGTCGACCGGCTCGCCGCCGGCGAGCGGCACGGCCACCGCGCCAAGCGTGAAGTCGCGCGCCGCCAGGTCGGCCTCGATCGTCTCGCCGCGCAGCGCCGTCGCGTCGACCTGCCAGGACCGGTCGGCAGCGACGGCACGCCAGGTGGCGAACTCGGCCGAGAGCTCGAACGAGTGCCCACCGCCCTCGCGAGCGATCGCCTTGGCGGCTCTCGCCGGGTCGCCGGCGAGGGCGAGATCGAGGTCCGTCACCTCTCTGCCCAGAGCGGCGTCGCGCACCGCGCCACCGACGATCCAAGCCTCGCCCTGGCCGGCCAGCGCCCGCCTCGCCAGGCCGACCAGCGGCGAGGCGGAGAGGGCCTGGGCGACGCTCACTCCTCGACCCTCGGCACCCGCGCCGAGATGCCGCAGGTGATCTCGTAGTTGATCGTGCCTAGCGAGGAGGCCAGCTCCTCGACGCGGATCGACTCCGCGCCCTGCGTACCGATCAACACCGCCTCGTCGCCGCGCTCGACGTCGGTGTCCGGCCCGAGGTCGACCGTCACGTTGTCCATCGAGACGGTCCCGACCAACGGGTAGCGGCGGCCGCGAATCAGGACCTCTGCATTGTTGGAGAGACCGCGCCGCACCCCGTCGCCGTAGCCGAGCGGCAGCACGCCCACCCAGGTCGGCTCGGGAGCGCGCCAGGTGCGCCCGTAGCCGGCGCTGTCGCCGGCCTCGAAGCGCTTCACCTCGGCGACATAGGAGCGCAGCGAAAGCGCCGGGGTAAGGCCGCGCTCGCCCGGATCGCCCTGGAAGGGGTCGAGCCCGTAGACCGCAACCCCGCAGCGGGCCATGTCGAAGTGAGCGCGGCGCTCCCGAAAGACCGCGGCGCTGTTGGCGGCGTGGGCGATGAGCGTCGGCAGCTCCGCTTTCGCGGCCTCGACGAGCGTCGTGAAGCGCTCGAGCTGCTCGTAGAAGAAGTCCGAGTCCGGTTCGTCTGCGGTCGCGAAGTGGGTCCAGACGCCGGCCGGCTCCACGTACGGTGTCTCGGCACAGAGCCGCAGCAGATTCAGCACCTCGCCGGCGTCGCGGTTGCCGAGCCGGCCCATGCCGCTGTCGAACTTGACGTGGACGGGGACCGGGCGCTCGAGCACCCGGGCGCGATCGGCGACCACCGTGAGGAAGTCGTGATGCCAGACCGTGACCGCCGAGCCCGCGGCAAGCGCCGTGTCGAGCTCGGTCGGGGTCATCGCCCCCATCGTCAGCAGCGGTATGTCGGGCAGCGCCCGCGCCAGCCTCGAAGCCTCGACCGCGGTGGCCACGGCGAGCCGGGTGGCGCCGCCGGCGATCGCCGCCGCCGCGCAGACGTCGGCGCCGTGGCCGTAGCCGTCCGCCTTGACGACCGCGCAGAGCTCAGCCTCGCCCAGCTCAGCCTTGAGGCGGGCGCAGTTGCGCTCCACCGCGTGGCTGTCGATCCGGGCGACCGCCCGCGCCATCGCTACTCGACGAGCGCGGCGAGCGCGTCCGCCCGGGTCACGAGGCCGAGCAGCCGGCCCTCGTCGTCGACCACGGGCAGGTGGTTGTGGTGCTTCTCGGCGATCCTCCGCGCCACCGTCTCGGCGCTCGAGTAGTCGTTGACGACGACCGGATCGGTGGTCATCAGCTCCGAGACCTTGGTCGCGAAGGCCTTCTCCAGCCGCTCCTCGAAACCCTTCATCGAGCCGACGAAGACGATGCCGCCCATGATGTTCAGGTAGTGCGGTAGGTGCAGGTCGGCTTCCTCCTCGCCCAGGACCAGGTCGGATTCGCTGACGATGCCGACCACGCGGCGGTCCTCGTCGATGACCGGGATCGCGCCCTTGTCGGTCTTGGCGAGCAACTCGACGGCCGCGCGGGCGTCCGACTCAGGCGAGACCGCCGGCGTCTTGGGATCCATGATCTCCGCTGCCGTTTTCACCGGCGCGAGGTTATTCGACCGGCGCGTCGGGGCGCAGGCCAATGGGAATCGCGTCGATCACGTCGGTCGCGATCACCGACTCGGCGGCGCCGATCCGTGCCGCCGCCTCGCGGCCCGCGCGGGCATGTGCGAGGACCGCGGCGCAAGCAGCGGCGAACGGCTCGAGCCCGCGGCCGAGCAGCGCGGCGACCAGCCCGGAGAGCACGTCGCCGCTGCCGGCGGTCGCGAGCGCCGGCGCGGAGAGGGTGTTGACGGCGACCCGCTTGCCATCGGTGACGATCGTGTCGTCGCCCTTCAGCACGACGATGGCGTCCGCCGCCTCGGCCGCCTCGCGGGCGGCGGCGAGGCGCTGCGTATCAACCTCCGCCGACGCTCGCCCGAGCAGCCGACCCAGCTCGCCCGCGTGCGGGGTGAGGATCGTCGCGGCGCTCCGCGCGGCAATCGCGTCGAGGCGGCCGGCGAAGGCATTGAGCCCGTCGGCATCGATGACCAGCGGCGCCTCGATCGCGCCGATGACCTCGTGGGCGAGGGTCACCGAGCCGGGGTCGCGACCGAGGCCGGGACCGAAGACACCCGCCGAGGCGCGCTCGAAGACGCGCAGCAGCGGCTTTGCCGCCGCGGGGGCCAGGCAGCCGTCGCCGCCCGGACAGCCGACCGACATCACCTCGGGCTGCCCCTGCTCGAAGATCGCCTCCAAGTCGGCCGGCACGACCACGGTCGCGTAGCCGGCGCCGGCGCGGATCGCCGCCTGCGAGGCCATCCGCACAGCGCCGGTGAGGCCGCGCGAGCCGCCGGCGATTGCCACCTGGCCGGAGCTGAACTTGGTCGAGTGCGGGCCACGGGGCGGCGCGAGGGCGAGGACGGACGGTTCGATCTCGCCAGGGACCGGCTCGCCAGGGGGGCCGTCCGGGATGCCGATCGGAGCCACGAGCAGGGCGCCGGTGTGCCACTTGCCCGGCGCGACCCGGTGGCCGAGCTTCGCGGCGTGGAAGCTGACGGTGAGGTCGGCGGCGACGGCTATCCCGTCCACCGCGCCGCTCGATGCGTCGACGCCGGAGGCGACGTCGCAAGCCACGACGGGCGCCCCACAGCCGTTGATCGCCTCGAGCGCGGCGGCGGCCGGATCGCGGGGCACGCCCGAGAAGCCGGTGCCGAAGACCGCGTCGACCACCGCGCCGGAGCCGTCCAGGCGTGATCCCAGCTCGTCGCCGAGATGCTCGACGTGGACGCCCGTGCCGTCCAGGCGCTCCAGGTTCGCCGCGGCGTCGCCGCTCAGCTCCGCCGCCGGCCAGAGCAGCAGCGCCTCGACCTCGTAGCCCGCCTCGGCCAGGTAGCGCGCCGCGACCAAGCCGTCACCGCCGTTGTTCCCCTTGCCGCAGACGACCCGCACCGGTCCCTGCGGCTCCAGCTCCCCAACCGCCCCGGCGACCGCCCGGCCCGCCGCCTCCATCAGCTCCAACGACGGCACGCCCTGTTCCTCGATAGCCCAACGGTCGACGACTCGCATCCCGTCGGCGTCGTAGAGCGGTCTGAGCCACGGCTCCATAAAGGCAGCCTAGTCCGAAGGCCCTGCAATCCATGGATGAGGCAATGACACTTTCAAAACGTCATCGACATGTAGTTTTGATACTTTTAAAACATCATGATCTTCCAGACCCCCGAATTGAGAGAAGACGAGCAGGAAGTCTTAGCGCTGCTCTCCCAACAGCGCGACGACCTGCGCGACCGCGTCGCGGAGCCGCGCCGGTGGAACGGCAACCTGCGGCGGATGTCCTTTGCGCGCGCCGTCCAGGGCTCCAACAGCATCGAGGGCTACAACGCCTCCCTCGACGACGTCATCGCGGCCGTCGAGGGCGAGCCGACCATGGACGCCGACGAAGAGACCCAGCACGCGCTGGCCGGCTATCGCGATGCGATGACCTACGTGCTGCAGATCGCGGAGGACGAAGCGCTGGAGATCGAGGAGGGGCTGATCAAGAGCCTGCACTTCATGATGATCAAGCACGACCTCCGCAAGAACCCGGGACAGTGGCGTCCCGGCGACATCTACGTGCGGCGGGAGGAGAGCGGAGAGATCGTCTATACCGGGCCGCCGAGCGACGAGGTGCCGGGGCTGATGGACGAGCTCCTCCGGGACCTCCGCCGCGATGGAAGCCCGGTTCTGGTCAAAGCCGCGATGGCTCACCTCAACCTCGTTCTCATCCACCCTTTCAGCGACGGCAACGGACGGATGGGGCGCTGCCTGCAAACCCTCGTGCTGGCCCGCGACCGCGTCCTGGCGCCGGTCTTCTCGAGCATCGAGGAGTTCCTCGGACGCAACACGGAGGCCTACTACGAGGTCCTGGGCGACGTGGGGGCGAGCTCCTGGCACCCGGAGCGGGACGCCCGGCCGTGGCTCCGCTTCTGCCTGCGCGCCCACTACATCCAGATCCGCACGATGCTGCGTCGCCGCAAAGAGATCGAGCAGCTCTGGAACGCCTCGGTCGAGCTGGCGGAGCGCAACGGGCTGCCGGAGCGCTGTGCCGCCGCTCTGATGGACGCCGCCTACGGCTTCCGCATCCGCAGAGGCGGTTACCAGGCTTCGGTCGAGACGGTGGCCGGCGAGGAGATCAGCGAGCAGACGGCCACGCGGGATCTGAAGGCGATGGTCGAGCTGGGACTTCTCGAACCGATCGGCGAGCGACGGGCCCGCCATTACGTCGCCGCGGATGAGACCGAGAACCTATGGCGGCGGATCCGAGCGGAGCGACCGCCGATAGGAAATGACGACCCGTTTGAGATCGTGCACAAGCGACGCCAGCTCAGCTTGACCTGAGCGCGCGCTACTCGATGCCGACGATCAGCTTCGCGGTGACGCGGTTGCCCTCGGCTTCGGAGCCGATCGCGATTGAGCTGATGTTGCGCAGGTACTTCTTCGCTTCGCGGAACTCTGAGTCGTTGCCCGTGAGCGACTGAGCAAGGCGCAGGGCCCCGGGACCGTCGACGTAGCCGGTGATCGGCGTCTCGCCGAGCGCTTTCACGGCCTCCTCGTAAGCCGCCTCGTCCCCGAGCCTGCCGCCTTTCGACGGCTTCAGGGCGAGCGCGGCCGGAACGTTGCCGTAGCCGATCGCGATTCGGTCATCCGAGGTCAGCACGACCAACGGCTTTTCGCCGAGGTCGGGGGAGTTGACTTCGAAGCCCGTGGCCTGGCCGTTGCCGCCGTCGAGCTTCCTCACTCCAGCCGCGCCGAGCCCCGTCAGCAGATCGCCGATGCTCGAGATCGCTTCGGTCGCCTCCTCGGAGCCGTCGGTGGTGAACACCAGCGCGCCTTCCAGCGATTTCTCGCTGCTGCCGGTAGCGAAGAGGGCGCCGTCCTCGAGCGAGCCGGCAATCGCTTCGAGGTCGATGCCAGCCTGTTTGAGGCCTTTCTTCAGCTGCCCGGGCGGAACCTCGCCCTCGATTCCCTCTTTGTCGAGTTCGTCGAGCGCTTCGGAGACCTGATCGCCGAAACCGGAGAAGGCAAGCGCCGCGAAGGCCTCGCTGTCGAGCGATTCGAGCAGCTCGGAGGCGTCGCCGCTGGGCGCTTCCTGGTCGCCGAGGTCGCTGCTGATCAGGACTTCGACCTGGTCGGCGCCGGGGACCACGCTGGCGACGGCGGTCGCTTCTTTCGGCTCGATGCCAGCGCTTTCGAAGGCTTTGAGCGCGGTCGGGTCGATCTGGTCGCCCGACTGCTCGATCATCAGGCCGACGTCGACGTAGATGTCGGCGAGGCTGCCGTCCGTCGCCCCCTCGATCGCGTCGCCGTACGCCGCTTCGTCGGCGAGCGAGTCGCCATTGGTCGCGTCGACCGCCGCTTTGAAGGCTTTCTCCTCCTCGGCGACGATCACCAGATCGTCGACGATCCCGTAGACGCTCTCGTCGGCCGCGTCGATCTTGTATTCGACCCCTTCGTAGGAGGCGTCGTCGATCGGGTCTTTGTCCGCGTCGGCCTGTTTCTCGATGAAGGACTGGGCGGCGTCGGGGTCGGTCGTCTCGATCGCTACCCCGAATTGCTGGAAGTCCTCGCCGTCGAACTCGTTGAGGAAGATGCCGGCCCGTTCGCCGAGCCACGGCTCCACGTCGGTCTCGTAGTCGAAGGGTTCCCCTTCCTCCTCAGCCTCCTCTTCGAGCTTGGAGATGATCTCCGCATCGACGTCGTCAATGCCGGCGATTTTCTGGGCGACTGCCTCGACGTCGCGTTGCAGCTCGCCTTTGGGACGGATGATCCCTTCGATGAAGATCGGCGAGGTGGGCGGGGCGATGCTCGCCAGCGACGACGCATCGCCACTTCCACCCCCGTCGCCGCTGTCGCCGCAGCCACCGATGGCGAGGACGAGGACGAGGAGGAGGGAGATTGGGACGCGGCGCTTCAAGCTGCGCGGCATCCTACCCACATCTCACTCGACGGTAACCGTCTTCGCCAGATTGCGCGGCTGGTCGACGTTGAGGCCGCGGCCGCGGGAGATCTCGTAGGCCAGAAGTTGCAACGGCAGGATCGCCAGGATCGGCTGCAGGATCCAGTCGCTGCGCGCCACGGAGACCGTCTGGTCGGCCACCTCGCCGGCTCGTTCGCAGTCCTCGGTGACGACGGCGATCGTGTGCGCTCCCCTCGCGCGCACCTCTTCCATGTTGGAGAGGATCTTGTCGAGCACCGGGCTCTCGGTGGCGACGCAGACGACCGGCGTCGACTCGTCGAGCAGCGCGATCGGGCCGTGCTTCATCTCGCCGGCCGCATAGGCGTCGGTGGGGATGTAGGAGATCTCCTTCAGCTTCAGCGCCCCCTCGAGGCAGACGGGCAGGCCGATGTGGCGCCCGAGGTAGAGGAAGAACTCGCGCCCGCCGTAGGCGGCGGCCGCCTCGCGCATCTCCTCTTCGCAGCCCGCCAGCGTCGCCTCGATCTTCGACGGCAGCGCCTTCATCTCGGCGACCAGCTCGGCGAGCCGCTCGGTCGGCAGCGTGCCGCGCAGCTCGGCCAGGCGAAGTCCGAGCAGGTACATCACCGCCACCTGGGCGACGAAGGTCTTGGTCGCGGCGACGCTGATCTCCATGCCGCTGCGCGTGTAGAGGACCGCGTCGGCGTCGCGGGTCGCCTGGCTGCCCATGATGTTGGTCACCGCGAGGACCTTGGCGCCGCGCTCCCGGGCGAGCCGCATCGCCGCCAGGGTGTCGGCGGTCTCACCGGACTGGGTGATCCCGATCACCAGGTCGTCGGGGCCGACCACCGGGTTGCGGTAGCGGTACTCGGAGGCGACGTCCATCTCGACTGGCACGCGCGCCCATTCCTCGATCGCGTAGCGGCCGACCAGCCCCGCGTGGTAGGAGGTGCCGCAGGCGACGATCACGATGCGGCGCAGGCCGCGCAGGAAGTCGTCCTCGAGCTCGAGCTCGGAGAGGTCGACCCCCTCGTCGCCGGGCAGCCGGTCGGCGAGGGTCTCGGCCACCGCGTCGGGCTGTTCGTAGATCTCCTTCAGCATGAAGGTCTCATAGCCCCCCTTCTCGGCGGCGGCCGCGTCCCAGGACACCTCCTCGGCCTGGCGCTCGACAGGGTTGCCGTCCGAATCGAGGATCCGAACACCGGAGGCGTCGATCGTCACCACCTCGCCGTTTTCGACGTTGACGGCGCGGCGCGTCTCGGCGAGGAAGGCCGGGATCGCCGAGGCGAGGAACGTCTCGCCGTCGCCGATGCCGACAACGAGCGGGCACTCCTTGCGGGCGCCGACCAGCAAGCCGGGCTGGTCGGCGTGCATGGCGACGAACGCGTAGTGGCCCCGCAGCTCGCCGAATGCGGCGCGCACTGCGGCGGTGAGGTCGCCGTCGTAGTGGTGCGCGATCAGGTGTGCGACGACCTCGGCGTCGGTTTCGGAGGTGAATCCCTCTCCTTCGGCTTCGAGGCGACGGCGCAGCTTGGCGTGGTTCTCGACGATCCCGTTGAGGACGATGTGGACGCGGTCGGAGCTGTCGCTGTGGGGGTGCGCGTTCTCCTCGGTGACCCGTCCGTGGGTCGCCCAGCGGGTGTGGGCGACGCCGGTCGTCGCGGGCGGCGCCGCGACCGCGACGCCGCCGTTCTCGCTCTCGCTGTCGCGCTCCTCGACCGCGGCACGCAGCTTGGCGAGGTTGCCGACCGCGCGCACGCTCTCGACCCGGCCGTCCTCGATCGTCGAGACCCCGGCCGAGTCGTAGCCGCGGTATTCGAGCTTCTCGAGCCCGGCGACCAGGAGGTCGCGGCAGGGGCGCTCCCCGACGTATCCGACTATTCCGCACATAGGAGGCGATTAAGGGTAGACGGCGGCCCTCACGCGAGCTCGCGCTTGACCACGTCGGCGAGCCGCTCGCAGACCGTCTCGGCCTCCTCGGGGGTCGGCGCCTCGGCCATCACGCGCACCAGTGGCTCGGTGCCGGAAGGACGCAACAGAACCCGGCCACGGCCCTGGAGCTCGGCCGCCTCGCGGTCGACCGCCTCCCAGACCGCGGTCGCGCCGTCGATCGCCTTGCGGTCGGCGACTTCGACGTTGACCAGCGTCTGCGGCAGCTTCTGCATCGGTGCCGCCTCGGCGAGGTCACGGCCGCCCAGGACCTCCATCGTCATCAGCGCCGCGGCGATGCCGTCGCCGGTGGCCACGAAGTCGGTGTCGATGATGTGGCCGGACTGCTCGCCGCCGAGGGACCAGTCACGCTTGCGGAGCTCGTCGAGCACGTAGCGATCGCCGACCTTGGTCACGGCGACCTCGATTCCGGCCTCCTCCATCGCGCGGTGGAAGCCGTAGTTGCTCATCACGGTCACCGCGACGCCGCCGTGAAGGGCGCCTCGCGCCGCCCTGTCGCGGGCGACCAGCGCGATCAGCTCGTCGCCGTCGCGGGAGCGGCCGGTCGAGTCGACAGCGAGGACGCGGTCGCCGTCACCATCGAAGGCGAAGCCGACCTGGGCGCCACCGGCACGGATGTGCGCCGCGAGGTTGTCGAGGTGGGTCGAGCCGCAGCCGTCGTTGATGTTACGGCCGTCCGGCTCGGCGGCGATCGCCTCGACCTCCGCCCCGAGCCGCTCGAAGATCGCCGGCGCGGCGCGATGGGTGGCGCCGTTGGCGCAGTCGAGGGCGACGCGGACGCCGGAGAGATCGAGGCGAAACGTCGACTCGAGCGCCCGCAGATAGTCCTCTAGGCCGCCGTTCAGCTCGCGGACGCGGCCCGCCTCCGCAGTCTCCACAGAGTCGGAGCCGACCAGCGCCTCCATCCGCGCCTCCGTCTCGTCGTCGAGCTTGGTGCCGGCGCCGCTGAAGAACTTGATCCCGTTATCGCGATAGGGGTTGTGGGAGGCCGAGACCACCGCGGCGAGGTCGAGCCCGAGCCGCTTGACGAGGATCGCCGCGGCCGGCGTCGGCAGGACACCGCCGAGCAGCGCGTCGCCGCCCGCGGCGGCGATCCCGGCGGCGAGCGCTGATTCGAGCATCGGGCCGGACTCGCGCGTGTCGCGGACGATCAGAACCTGCGGCGCCTGGCGAGTTTTCCCCGTATAGCGGGGAAAACTCGCCAGCGACTCGGTCGCCGGCCCGGTCAGCGACTCGACCGCGGCCCGCCCCAAGGCGGTCGCCAGCTCGGCGGTCAGGAAGGTGCCAGCCTCCCCCCGGACGCCGTCGGTTCCGAAGAGCCTGCGCTCCAGCTGCATGTGCGCGCCTAGCGCTTACTGAACTGCGGCCGCTTGCGGGCCTTCTTGAGCCCCGCCTTGCGGCGCTCCTTGACGCGAGCGTCACGGGTGAGGAAGCCGCGGCGCTTCAGATCGCCGCGCAGGTCGGGGTCGACCTCGATGAGCGCCCGCGCGATGCCGTGCCGCACCGCACCCGCCTGGCCGCTAACGCCGCCGCCGTGGACGCGGACGCGGACGTCGACGTTGCCCTCGTAGCCGGTGGTCGCCAGCGGCTGCTTGGCGATCGTCTGGTGCAGGGGACGGGGGAAGAACTCTTCGAGCGGCCGGCCGTTGATCTCGACCTTGCCGCCGCCGGGAAGCAGGGTGACACGGGCGATCGAGCGCTTACGCTTGCCGGTCGCGAGGAAGCGTTTGTCGCCCTCGATCTTGGCCGGAGCGCGGCTCGCCGGCGCGGCCTCCTCCTCGGAGGTGGCAACCAAGGCCGCCTCGCGCTGCCGCCGCTCCTCCTCCTCGGCTTCCTTTCGCGCCTGCTCCTCAGCGCTGAGTGGCCGCTCCTCGGGCTCGACCGCGATCGGCTCCAGGTCGGCCCCCGGAATCACATCCTTCTTCTTCTCCTCGGCCTTCGGCTGCTCGGCAGGCTCCTCCTGCTCAGCAACCGGCGCCTCAGCAGGCTCCTCCTCAACCCCCTCGTCCTGCGCCGCTTGCTCCTGCGGCGCTTCGTCCTGAGGCTCTTCCTCAGACGCATCTCCCGCGGGTGGCGTGGGGGTGGGGTCCTCGCCCGCAGCTTGCGAGGACGAGGACTCCTCCCCCGCGACAGGACCCGCGGGCTGCCCGGTCTCGTCCTGAGCCGCAGTCTCCTCGACGTTCTCTTTTTTCTCGTCCTCAACCATCAGCTGTTCTCCATCTGTTTCGGCTTCTGCGCGGCGTGCGGATGGTCGGGGCCCGCGTAGACCTTCAGCTTCGTCAGCTGTTTGCGGGCGAGCCGGTTGCGGGGGAGCATCCCCTTCACCGCCTTGCGGATGACCTCCTCTGGGCGACGGTCGAGCATCTCCGCCAGCGTCCGCGACTTGATTCCGCCGGGATAGCCGCTGTGGCGCCAGTAGCGCTTCTGCTCGAGCTTGTTCCCGGTGACGCGAATCTTCTCGGCGTTGACGACGACGACGAAGTCGCCGGTGTCGACGTGCGGCGTGTACTCCGGCTTGCGCTTGCCCCGCAATGCGTCGGCGATCCGCGTCGCCAGCCGGCCCAGGGTCTGGCCCTCGGCATCGACGACGTACCAGTCTCGCTGGCGATCGGCAGGGGTTGCTACGTAGGTCTTCATCAGAGAAAAACCGCAGGGGGTCGCCCCAGCGGCCCCGGCATGATAGCCGCCGCGGCTCGAGCGAGGCAGAACCCCCCTCCCGCCGCCGCGACCCCTCCGGTCGCCGCGACGCTGTCTATACTGCCGCGCCAATAAGTGCCTAATCCCGACCGGGCCACCGGACGGGAGCGGAGGAACCGCAGGGATCGTTGCAGGTCCCAGGGGCGAATCGGACGAACACGGTCCGTAGCGCAATCTCTTTCAGCGCGAGCCCGACAGCTAACTCCGCAGGCGGTCGAAAGAGAGAGAAGCACGTGACAAGACGTCATAGCGGCGCCAGGACCCACCTGGCGGGATCGACTTTCGTAGTCGTCCTGCTTGCCCTACTCGCGGCCTTGCCGGCGAGCGCGCTCGCGGCGACGGGCGGCGCCGGCACGCCCGCCAGCAGCAAGCCGGCCCCCGGCAGCAAGGTCGGCACCCCCGACGGGGCGCCGAGCGTCGGCGAGCTGCGCCTCGTCTCGGCCGCCACGTCGCCTCGAAAGTCGTTCTACTACGGAGTGCGCAACACGCGCCTGCGCTACTCGATCGCCAGCAGCCAACCCGCCAACGACCTGCGCATCGACGTCGTCAACGAGGCCGGCGAAGTCGTCAAGCGCTTCTACCGCAACGACGTCGCCCCGAACATCGAAGACACCGTGCAGTGGGATGGGACGACGGTCGGCACGAAGCCCGCCCCGAACGGCCGCTACCGCTTCCAGATCGTCCCGCAGGACGAATCGCCAGCCGCGATGCAGTCCCTTTCACGCTCGATCCAGGAAGCCAAGCAGCAGGCGTCCTCCTCCTCGCAGAGCTTCGTCCTCAACTTCGCCCTCTACGGCTATGCCTTCCCCGTCCTCGGCGACCACGACTTTGGTGGCTCCCAGTCGGTCTTCGGCGCCGGCCGCTCCGGCCACACCCATCAGGGGCACGACGTGATGGCCGACTGCGGCCTCCCGCTGGTCGCCGCCCGCGGCGGCCGGGTCCGGTACTCGGGCTGGGACGGCGCCGCCGGCAACTACGTCGTGATCGACGGCCGCGGCACCGGCCTCGACATGGCCTACATGCACCTCCTGCAGCCGTCCCCGCTGAAGGAGGGGATGACCGTCCGCACCGGACAGCCGATTGGCCTGGTCGGCAGCACCGGCTCCTCGTCCGCATGCCACCTGCACTTCGAGATCTGGACTGCGCCCGGCTGGTATGAGGGCGGCAGCCCGGTCGATCCGCTGCCCTACCTGCTGCGGTGGGACAAGTACTCCTGAGAATAAGTCTCATTCTCTGGTAGCGTCCGCCGCCGTGAGTTGGGCGGAGCAAGCAGCGGAACGGCTCGATGAAGCGGGCTTCCGCAGCGGCGGATCACGGCGCAAGGTGATCGAGCTGCTGGGCGGTGAGGGGTGCGCGCTGACCGCGCTGGAGATCGACCGGCGGCTGGACTCGGTCGGGCGAGCGACCGTGTACCGGACGCTCGAGCAGCTCGAGCGCCTCCACCTGGTGCAGCGGGTCGAGATCGGCGGCGACGCGGCCGGGTACGAGCGGCTCGACCCGGAGGCGCACCATCACCATCTCGTCTGCGAGGACTGCGGGCGGCTCGCCCCCTTCGCCAGCGAAGCGCTGGAGGAGGCGATCGAGACGGTCGGCCGGGATGCGGAGTTCGCCGTTGCCGCCCATGACGTGGTGCTGCGCGGCACCTGCGCCGCCTGCGCGGAGCGCAATGCCTGAGGTGGCGATACCGCTCGCGGGCCTGGCGGTCCTCGCCATCCTCGCCGGGGGCGCGGTGGCGATGCGGCTCTCGCACTCCTTGCCGACCGTCGTCGCCTTCAGCGGCGGCATCGTCGTCGCCGTCGCGCTGCTCGAGGTGCTGCCCGAGGCGATCGAGGGCATCGGTGACGCTCACGACGCCGTGCCGCTGGTCGCCATCGGCTTCCTCGCCTTCTTCCTGCTCGAGCGGGTCCTGGTCCTCCACCACCGCGACGACCCCGAGCAGGCGAGGGCGCACCACCACGTCGGCGTGCTCGGCGCGGCCGGCCTCTCCCTGCACACCTTCACCGATGGGGTCGGGATCGGGCTCGCCTTCAGCGTCAACGCCGAGACCGGCCTGCTTGTCCTGCTCGCGGTCGTGAGCCACGGCTTCGCCGACGGCCTCAACACGGTCAGCTTCGTCCTGAATCAGTCGGGCGACCTCTTGCGGGCAAAGCGGTGGTTGCGGATCGACGCCCTGGCGCCGCTCGCCGGCGCCGCCGTCGGCTCGCTCGTCGCGGTGTCCGACCAGACGCTCGGCTACTTCCTCGCCGTCTATGCCGGCTTCTTCCTCTACATGGGAGCGACCGACCTCCTCCCTGCCGCGCACGCCCACGAGCACGACGGCGAGGGCTCATGGCTGAGGGTCGGGCTGACGATCGCCGGCTTTGCGGCGATCTACGCCGTCACCCTGATCGGTCACCCGCACTGAGCGACGCCGCGAGCGGGCTTCGACCAGCGCGAGGGCCAGGGCCACCGGCACGGTCGCCGGCAGGGTGTCGAGCGCGAAGAAGAGCAGGTCGAAGGCGAGGCCGAGTACGGCGAGCACGGCGGCAGCTTCCAACTGGCGAGCGCGCCACCGCGTGAGGAGGCAGCCGACCGTGGCGGCGAGGAAGGCGTCGCCGAAGCCCATCCGGGCGGCGCCGAATTCGAGGACCTGGAGGCGGGGCAGGCCACCGGGCTCGGCGGCGACCAACACGCTGCTGGGGCCCTGCAGCAGCTCCGCCCCGACCAGCACCGCGTCGATCGCCGCCATCGCGTAGATCCCCCAGCGCAGCCAGTGGGCCGGCACGACCGAGACCAGCAGCCAACCGAGCGCGACGCAGGCGAGCGCGGTGAGCGCCGTCGCGGCGGTCTCCCCTGCCAGCGACCCCTGCGCCGCCCAGGCGAGCGCGAAGAGCGGCACCGCGGCGAACGCCCACCACGGCCGCGAGCCGCGCAGCAGCGCCCCAAGCGCCAGCGCCGCCAGCGGCGGCACCGTCAAGAGCGCGAGCCAGGCGAGCGCGTCGGCCGAGCCCGGCAGCAGCTCGATTCCGAAGACCACCAAGACAATCGAGGCCGGCGGCACGAGGCCCCACCAAACGCTTCGCGGCATCCAACTAAAACGTTGGCGCTCTCGCGGCAGAGCGACGAGCGCTGCTTGCAAAAGGCTCAGCGCAGCTATCGAAACCGCAAACGAGGGCACCGCGCAACCCTACGAGCCACCCGCAGAGACGAGGAGCGCCTTGCGCCGAGCCCATCCCGGTAGGGGTGGAACGTCTTGTACTTTTTTTGCGGAACCGTCCTCGGACGGCCTCAGCGGATCTTCAAAAAAAGTT
Source organism: Solirubrobacterales bacterium (assembly GCA_036276735.1). Classification (GTDB taxonomy): domain Bacteria; phylum Actinomycetota; class Thermoleophilia; order Solirubrobacterales; family 70-9; genus VRUE01. Next base: position 63,608 of record DASUOH010000008.1, read on the forward strand.
AAGTGGAGCCCCTGCCGGGGTGGGCTCCGAGAGTCACTCCCACTCAATCGTCGCCGGAGGCTTGCTGCTGATGTCGAGCGCGACGCGGTTCACTTCGGGGATCTCGTTGATGATCCGGTTCGACACCTTCTCCAGCAGGTCATAAGGAAGCCGCGCCCAGTCGGCGGTCATCGCGTCGTCGGAGGTAACGGCGCGGATCACGATCGGGTAGGCGTAGGTCCGCCCGTCGCCCTGGACGCCGACCGAGCGGACGACCGGCAGCACGCAGAAGGACTGCCAGAGTTGGCGGTAGAGCTCGGCGGCGCGGATCTCTTCCTGCAGGATCGCGTCGGCGGCGCGCAGGATGTCGAGCCGCTCGCGCGTGACCTCACCGCCGACGATGCGGATGGCCAGGCCGGGGCCGGGAAAGGGCTGGCGCCACACCATCCGTTCGGGCATCCCCAGCTCGGCGCCGACCGCGCGCACCTCGTCCTTGAAGAGCATTCGCAGCGGCTCGACCAGGTCCAAGCCCAAGTCCTCGGGCAGCCCACCGACGTTGTGGTGGGACTTGATCGTCGCCGCCGCGTCGCTGCCGCCCGACTCGATCACGTCGGAGTAGAGCGTCCCCTGGACGAGGTAGGTGGCGTCCTCGATCTTCTCCGCCTCCTCCTCGAAGACGCGGATGAACTCCTCGCCGATGATCTTGCGCTTCGTCTCCGGCTCGTCGACGCCCTTCAGCCGAGCGAGGAATCGTTCCTCGGCGTCGACGTGGACCAGCGGGATGCCGAACTGCTGGAAGGCCTCGACGACCTGCTCGGCCTCGTTAAGCCGCATCAGCCCGTGGTCGACGAAGACGCAGGTGAGCCGCTCGCCGACCGCCCTGTGGACGAGCAGCGCCGCGACCGAGGAGTCGACCCCACCCGAGAGGCCGCAGACCAGCCGGCCCTCCCCCACCTGGGTGCGGATCTTCTCGATCTGTTCGTCGATCACCGAGGCCGCCGACCACTCGTCCTCGCAACCGGCGATGTCACGCAGGAAGCGGGTCAGGACCTCGGTGCCGTAGGGCGTGTGGACGACCTCGGGATGGAACTGGATGCCGTAGAGCCCGCGGTCCGCTGCCTCCACCGCCGCGACCGGGGAACCGGGCGTCGAGGCAAGCGCGGCAAAGCCCTCGGGTGGCTCGAAGACGCGGTCGCGGTGGCTCATCCAGCAGGTCTGCTGCTCGGGCAGGCCGCCGAGCAGCCGGCCCCCACCGTCGCGCAGGGTCAAGTCGGCGCGCCCGAACTCGCCCGCCTCGGCCCCCTCGACCCGGCCGCCGAGCGCCTGGACCATGACCTGCATCCCGTAGCAAATGCCCAACATCGGGACGTCGAGGTCGAGCAGCTGGGTCGGGAAATCCGGCGCACCAGGCTCGTAGACCGAAGCCGGGCCGCCGGAGAGCACGAGCGCCTTCGGCTTGCGCTCGCGGATCCTGTCGACCGACGCGGTAGCCGGCAGCAGCTCCGAGAAGACGCCGCATTCGCGGATGCGGCGCGCGATCAGCTGCGAGTACTGGCCCCCGAAATCGAGGACCAGCACCTCCTCGGTCGCGCGGGCCGGCGCCTTCGGGGCGCCGGCCTCAGTCGTCGGCGACTCCAACACCGGCTGAGACCGCCGCCCTGCCGTTGGAGCCCATTCCCACCGACTGCTCGTTCTGGAGCTTCTTGCCCTCGCTCATCAGCGCCGGTGCGACCATCACCTCGGCCCGCTGGAAGGAGCGGATGTCCTCGTAGCCGCAGGTGGCCATCGAGGTTTTCAACGCCCCCATCAGGTTGAAGGTGCCGTCGTTCTCCTGCGCCGGGCCGAGCAGGATCTCCTCCATCGTCCCATCCTGCTTGGTCGAGACCCGCGTGCCGCGCGGCAGCGAGGGATGGAAGGTGGCCATGCCCCAGTGGAAGCCGCGACCCGGCGCCTCTTTCGCACGGGCCAGCGGGGAGCCGACCATCACCGAGTCGGCGCCGCAGGCGATCGCCTTGGAGACGTCGCCCCCAGTCCGCATGCCGCCGTCGGCGATCACGTTGACGTACTCGCCGGTCTCGAGCATGTGCTGGGCGCGGGCCGCGGCGACGTCGGCGATCGCGGTCGCCTGCGGCACCCCGATCCCGAGCACACCACGCGTCGTGCAGGCTGCACCGGGGCCGACCCCGACGAGGACGCCGACGGCGCCGGTTCGCATCAGGTGCAGGCCGGTCGAGTAGGAGGCGCAGCCGCCGACCACGGTCGGCACCGGCACTTCGGCGATGAACTTCTTCAGGTTGAGCGGCTCGACTGTGGTCGAGACGTGCTCAGCCGAGATGACCGTCCCCTGGATGACGAGGATGTCGATCCCCGCCTCGATCGCGACCTCGTAGTGCTCGCGCACCTTCTGCGGGGTCAGCGAGCCGCAGGCGACGGCGCCGCGCTCCTTGATCTCGGCGATGCGGCGCCCGATCAGCTCCGACTTGACCGGCTCGGTGTAGATCTCCTGCATGAGCCGGGTCGCCAGGTGCTTGGGCGCAGCGGCGATCTGCTCGAGTTTCTCCTCAGCGTTATCGAAACGGGTCCAGATCCCCTCCAGGTTGAGCACGCCGAGACCGCCGAGCTGGTTGACGAGGACAGCCGTGTCGGGGCTCACAACCCCGTCCATGGCCGATGCGACCAGCGGCAAGTCGAAGTGGTAGGGGCCGAGGCTCCAGCTGATGTCTATGTCGTCGGGATCGCGGGTCCGGCGCGACGGGACGATCGCGATGTCGTCGAATCCGTAGGCGCGCCTCCCTTTCTTCCCCCGACCGATTTCGATCTCCAAATCAGTCCTCCAGGCGGGTGGCGGGTCGAGGACCCAGCCTACACTTCCGCGTGGACCTCCAGGTCGCGCAGCTCGACCTCCCCGAGCAGCCGCTCCACCTGACTTCGGTCGACCGTGCCGGCGCCGAAGTGCTGAGTCGACTCCGCTCCGCAGGCAACGGCGTAGGCGAGGCACTGGTCGGCGGGGCGGCCGTCGTAGCGGGCCGCCACGTAGCCGGCCAGGAAGGCGTCGCCGGAGCCGACCGTCGAGACCGGTTCGAGCGCCCTGATCCGGGCCTCGAGCAGGCGGCGCTCCGAGCCGTCGCCGACCGCCGCGACGCAGCCGTCGGGGCGCGTGATGATCGCCTCGCCGGCACCGAGCCGCAGCAGCTCGGAGAGCCCGTGGGCGAGGTCGTCGCCGTCGGCGAACTCCTGGCCCACCAGCTCCTCGGCCTCGCGCTCGTTGGGGGTGACGACCGAGACGCCGGCCCGCAGGCCCGCCCGCATCGGCTCCCCTTCGGAATCGAGGATCGAGGCGACGCCGCAGTCGCGCAGCTCCTCGATCAGCCGCGCGTACAGCTCATCACCGGCGCCGGGAGGCAGGGTCCCGGCAAGCACGCACATCTTGGCGCCGGCGGCGAGGTAGCGCAGTCGCTCCACGAAGCGCTCCACCTCCTCGGGGCTGACCGCCGGACCGCGCTCGTTGATCTCGGTCTGCTCGCCCGAGGTGGGATCGACGACGGCGAGGTTGATCCTGGTCTCGCCGGCGATCCAGGTCAGGTCCTTGGGGATCGACTCGTTGCGCAGCTCCTCGAGCACCCGGTTGCCGGTCGGCCCGCCGGCGAAGCCGGTGGCGACCACCGGGCGCCCGAGCAGGCGCAGCGCTCTCGCCACGTTGATCCCCTTGCCACCGGCGACGGTGCGGCTCTCCACCGCCCGGTGCCTGTGCCCGAGGTGGAAGTTCGGGACCGCAACGGTGCGGTCGATAGCGGCGTTGAGAGTTACCGTGAGAATCATCGCCTGCGTCGCCCCAGTAGCACTATTGCCACCAGTATCGCGAAGACGGCGAGAAGCAGCCAACCCAGGTTGTCGCCGATCACATCTCGCACCTTGTCGAGTGCGCTGGCCTCGGGCACCGCGCGAGCGGCGAGGAGCGGCACGCGCGCTACCGGCAGCCCGTCGAGACTGACCGTGGCCTGGCCGAGTGCCGCGCCCCGCCGGATCGGACCCTCGACCTCCGAGGGCGCCTCGACTTCGACCGTGAGTTGCTGCTCGCGGCGGACACCGATCGCGACGCTCCGCGCGGCGCGCAGCGGCAGCTCCTCGTCGGTCCAGCGGACCGCCGGCCTCGCCAGCTCCTCGCGCTTGCTTACCGGCACCTCGTGCCGGTGCAGGGAGAAGCCGTAGGTCAGCAGCTCCTCGGTCTCCTCGTCGCGAGCCGCTTCGCTTTCGGTGCCGAGCACGGCGGAGATCAGCTGCACGCCGTCGAGTCGCCCCGCACCGACCAGCACGTAGCCCGCCCCGAGCGTGTAGCCGGTCTTGATGCCGGTCGCCCATGGCAGCTCGTAGAGCAGATCGACCCGGGTATCGATGCGCCGCGGCGGCCGCAGGCTGCGCAGGACCGCTCCGCGCGAGGCGGAGATCTTCGCGAAGCCCGGGATCGCCATCAGGCGACGGGCCAGTGCAGTCAAATCAGAGGCGGTCGAGTAGTTGCCCGGCTCGTCGAGGCCGATTGGGTTGGCGTAGTGGGTGTCCGACAGCCCCAGGGCGGCGGCATAGCGATTCATCAGCCGCACGAAGCGATCTTCCGAGCCGGCCGCCGCGAGCGCCAGGTCGAACGCCGCGTCATTGCCGCTTTGCAGGATCAGCCCGTAGAGCAGGTCGCGCACGCTGATCCGCTCTCCGGGTTGTAACCCCAGCAATGACTCGGCCGTCGTCGGGGTGTAGGGAGCGGCGGTGACGCGCTTGCGCAGCGGCAGCTCCTTCAGCGCCACGTAGGCGGTCATCAGCTTGGTCGCGCTGGCGATCGGCAGCCGTTCGTCGCCCTCGTGCGCCGCGAGCACATCCCCCGTGCGGGCGTCAACCAGCGCCCAGGCGCGGGCGTCGAGTCGCGGCCCCGCTTCGTCCGCGGGTGGCGCCGTAGGGGGAACCGCCCCTGAGGAAGCTTTAGCTACCGGAAGGGGCGGTGGGTCCCCTGCGGCGACAGGACCCGCGGCCGCAGCGGCCACGAGCAGCAGGGCCGCGATTCGACGCCTGGTCACCGCAGCTTCAGTTTTTCGCCTGAGACGAGAATCTGCGGGTCGACGCCGGGATTCAGCTCCTGGATGCGAGCGACGGATACGCCGGTTCGGTGAGCGATCGAGGTGAGCGTGTCGCCGTTTTGGACGACGTAGGACTTCGGCGGCTCATCCGACTTGTGCCCCTCGCCCTTGGCGTTCTTCGCGGCGGCGGGCCGACCGCCGGAGCCGTCGCTGCCGTCGCCGCCGAGCGAGCTGGCGACGACCACCACGACGACGATGAACCCGCAGATGAGCGCGGCGGAGGCGATCACCCGGGCAAGGGACGAGTAACGCTGGTTCATGAGACCTCCCAGACCGTCGCGCGGAGCCGCTCGGCGGCCGCTGCGGGGTCCGAATCGGCGGCAATGCTACGCGACGCGGCGATTAGTCCGAAGGCCCGGCCCGGTGCAAAGGCCGGCCCGAGCAGCTCGGGCTGACCGCCCTGGGCGCCGACCCCCGGGATGAGGAAGACGCTGCGCGGCATCAGCTCACGCAGGCGGCTGAGGTGCTGCGGCTCGGTCGCGCCGACCACCGCCCCCATGCCGCTCACTCCACTCTCACCGAGGAGGCGATCGGCGAGGCCCTCGACCAGCTCGGCGAGGCGCTCGTGCAGCGGCCGTTCTGGAGCCGGCAGATCCTCGACGTCGGCGGCTCCGGGGTTGCTGGTGCGCACCAGAGCAAAGACGCCGGCGCCGGTCTCGGCGGCCGCCGCCACGAGCGGCTCGAGCGCATCGAGCCCGAGCAATGGGTTGGCGGTGAAGGCGTCCGCGCCGAGACCCGGCACAGGGCCCCAGGGCGTCGGCGTCTCGCCGACCAGCGCCTGGGCGTAGGCGACGGCGGTAACCGGGACATCGCCGCGCTTGCCGTCGGCGATGACCAGCAGGCCCGCCGCGCGTGCCGCCGCGCAGACCGCGCCCAAGGCGGCCCAACCGGGCGCGCCGAGCCGCTCGAAGCAGGCGAGCTGCGGCTTGACCGCGACGCAGGCCGGCCCGGCCCGCTCGATCAGCGACCGACAGTGGAACGTGACCGCCGCCGCGGCTCGCTCGGCGGGAGAGCCTTCGGAAGCGGACTCGACCGCGTCCGCGGGGAGCTTCGCCGGGTCGGGGTCGAGGCCGAGGCAGATCTGGCTGCGGCGCTCCTCGACGAGCGCCGCCAGCCGATCCGCGAAAGGAGCCGCTATTAGCCCTTGACCTTGGTTTTCAGTGCCGAGCCGGCGGAGAAGCGGGGCACCTTGCCGCCCGGGATCGTGATGCGCTCACCGGTGCGCGGGTTGACGCCCTGGCGGGGGCCACGCTCGGCGACGTGGAATTTGCCGAAGCCGGTGAAGCTGACCTCGCCACCGCCGCTCAGCGTCTCGGCGATCGCGTCAAGCACAGCGTCGACCGCATCGGTCGCGGCTTTCTTGCTGCCGATCCGATCGTCAGCAGCCAGTTGGTCCAAAAACTCAGCCTTGGTCACGTCGCTCCTCCGTCGTCGTTGAAATCGCGCGGCAATCTAACAGCGCTCCCGGGCGTCTTGTCTGCCTGGGCCGAAAACAGGGGCTCAGGAGCCGGCGACGGTCATCTCGCCGATCAGGAGCGGCGGCGTGCTGACCGAGCCCCCGAACGGGACCCAACGGGACGTCGCACCCGCCGCCCGCACCGAACGCAGCATGGAGACCAGATCGCCGGCGATCGTGAACTCGCGCAACGGCTCAGCGGGCTCGCCACCGCGGATCGCCCGCCCCGAAGCGCCGACCGAGAAGATGCCGGTGACCGGATTGACGCCGGAATGCAGGCCGGCGACGTCGGTTACTTCGACGCCATCGCCCACCTCTTCCCGTAATTCGCCGCCATCCGGCGTCCCCGGATTCACGACGAGGTTCGAGGCGGCCACACCCGGCGGCGCCCGGTAGCCGGTGCGGCCAGCGTTGCCGGTCGATGCGGCGCCGGCCCGCCGCGCCGTATAGGTGTCGTGAAGGAAGGTCCGCAGCGTGCCAGCCTCGATCAGCGGCGTACGGCGATGCGGTACCCCCTCAGCGTCGACGGGAGCCGAGCCGAACCCGTCCGGGAGGAGGCCGTCGTCGCGTAATACGAAGGCATCCGCCGCCACGCGCTCTCCGAGCAGAGAGGCGAACGGCGAGCGACCGCGCTGGACGGCGTCGGCGCTCAGCGCCTTGCCGATCAGATCAACGAAGCTGGCGGCGACGGTCTCGTCGAGGATCACCGGACAGCTTCGAGAGGACGGCTTGACCGAGCCGATCATTCCGACCGCCCGGTCAGCGGCCTCACGGCCGATCGCGGCCGGATCAAGACTGCCCGGCGCCCGGCCGACGCCGAATCCGAGCCCGGTCTCGCTGCCGGCGCCCTCGCCGGCCAGGGCCTGCGTGTAGGCGTAGCAGCTGGAAGCCTCGTATTCGCCGCCAGTCCCCCTCGAGCCGACGATCGCAACCTGCTCGACGCTGTCGGAGTAGACCGCCTGCTCGACACCACGGACCCGGTCGTCGCGGTCGAGCGCGGCACGCTCGACCGCCAGGGCCAGCTCGGCGACCCGGTCGGTCGGCCAGGCGGCGATCCCCGGGTCGCTCAGGCCCTCGAGCGGCGGCGGCTCGCCGGCGGCAGCGGGCGGCGCGGCGAACTCGTCGGGGTCGGCGAGCCGCGCCATGCCGACCGCCCGCTCGGCGATCTCGGCCACCCCCTGCCGCGACAGATCGGTCCCGTAGGCGTATCCCACGCGTCCCTCGATCCAGGCCCGCACCCCCAATCCGCGCTGCGTCGCGGCGCCGAGGCTCTCAACCTTGCCGCCATGCGCGCGCACCTCTCGCCGCGTCGCCTCGCTGGCGTAGGCCTCGGCGTCGCCCGCGCCGCAGGCCAGCGCCGCTTCGACGGCGCGCTCCGCCCCTTCGCGCACCGGGCTCACACCTCCGTCCCCCCGACCGTCATCTTCGCGATCCGGACGTGGCCCTGGCCGGTCCCCACCGGCACTCGCTGGCCTCCCTTGCCGCAGATCCCGGTCTTCATCCAGAAGTCGTTGCCGACCGCGTCGATCGCACCGAGCGCGTCGAGGCAGTTGCCGATCAGCGTCGCGCCGCGGCAGGGCGCGGTGACCCTGCCGTTCTCGATCAGGTAGCCCTCGCTGACGCCGAAGACGAAGTCGCCGGTCGCCGGGTCGACCTGGCCGCCGCCAAAGGAGACGGCGTAGAAGCCGCGCCGCACCTCGCCGATCATGGCCTGCGGCTCGGCGTCGCCGGGCGCGATGTAGGTGTTGGTCATGCGGGGGATCGGCAGGTGACGGAAGCTCTCCCGGCGGCCGTTCCCGGTCGAGGCGACGCCGTCGCGACTGGCGGTGATGCGGTCATAGAGGAACGAGGTGAGGCGGCCCCCGGCGATCACCTCGGTCTTCTGCGTCGGCGTGCCCTCGTCGTCGATCCCCTCGCTCCCCCACTCTCCCGCGAGGCGACCGTCGTCGTAGGCGGTGAGCAGCGGCTGGGCGACCTGCTCGTCGAGTCGCCCCGCGTAGACGCTGGCGTCCTTCTGGACGTGGTCGGCCTCGAGGCCGTGCCCGGTCATCTCGTGGAAGAGGACGCCGCCGAAACCGCCGCCGACCACGACGGGCATCGCGCCCGCCGGTGCCGGCACGGCGTCCAGAAGCGTCAGCGCCTTGCGAGCGGCGCCGCGGGCGATCTCGCCGGGGTCTTCTTCGAGCAGCTCATAGCCGCGATGGCCGCCGAGCGTCTCGGCGCCGGTCTCGGCGCGGTCGCCGCGCCGCGCCACCGCCTGGACGCCGATCCTCACCCGGGTGCGGTCGTCGCCGGTGAGGAGTCCCTCGGAATTGGCGATTGCGACCTCGCGGCGGCCCTCGGCGTAAGAGGCGCGCAGCTGGAAGATCTCCCCGCCCTCGCCGCGACCGTGCTCGTCGAGCTCGCGCAGCAGCGCCGCCTTGCGCGAGCCGGGAACCTGCTCGGGGCGGCGCTCGATCGGCAACGGCATCGGCTCGCGGGTACGCAAGGGACGTGGCTCGGCGCGCTGCCCGCGCAGCGCGGCTGCCGCCTCGCCGGCCGCCCGCTCCAGGTCGGCGGGGTCGAGCCCGTCGACGTGGGCGAAGTAGGTCGTGGCGCCGCTGACCACCCGCACGCCGGCGCCCTGCTCGGCCCCCGACTGGACCGCCTCGATCCGTGACTCGTCGATCGCCATCGTCAGGCCGCCGCGCCTTTCGGCGAACACCTCGGCGAAGTCGCCGCCGCTGGCGAGCGCCCGACCGAGGATGCGCTCGGCGACAGAAGGGTCGAGGAGGCCGGCGAAGTCGGCCGTCATCCCCGCTCGCGTCCCGCCAGCTCGATCAGGCGGCCCGCCGCGACGAACAGCTCGCCGCCGAGCTCGGTGTCGGCGGCGTGGTCCTCGGCGCGGCCGCCGCCGTGGTAGAGGCGCGCGAAAGGGCGCCGAAAGGCACGGCGACGGCGCATGTAGGCGGCCGCCTCGTCGGCGTAACCGGAGACGCGGTCGAGCAGGATGCGGTGTGGCTTAGGAGGCACCGGCGGCGCCCTCCTTGCCCCTGCCGTCGCCGCCGGCGGCGAGATCGCGCAGCAGTGAGCGCATGTCGAAGAAGGTGAGCGAGGCGAGGGCGAAGCGCTCGGTGACGGCCACCGCGGCGAGACCGGCGTGCCGCAGCGCGAACACCTCCCCCTGCTCGGTGCCGATGTGGATCTGCTCTACACCCTCCCCGGCGGCGCGGTCGGCGACGGCGAAGAGCGCCGCGGCGTCCTCGCGCCATCGCTGCGGGTCGCCGCTGGCGGCGAGGACACCCCCCTCGCCGTCGAGGATCGCGGCGCCGCGCAGGTCCGGTGACATCTCGGCGAGGAAGGCGAGGGCGAACTCGGCGGAGTCGCCGGAAACCGACCGCGTCGCGGCATCGTCAGGCATCTGCGTGAAAATAGCGGCCGTGCCCCTCGCCCGCGCCTCCTGGATCACGGTCGTCGTCGTCTGTGCGATCGCTGTCGTCCTCTTCGCCGTCGGCGGCTACACCGGCTACGCGATCACGGTCGGCGCCGTGGGAATGGCCGCGGCGGTCAATCTCCTCCCAAACCCCTAGCCCGACCTGAACGGGCCCGACCGGCCGTCGGGCTCGTGGAAGGAGGTCTGCGGCTCGGCGTGGATCAGCACCTCGGCGCCGGTGATGTCGGCCTCGATCGAGGCGCGCATCGCGTGGGCCAGCTCGTGGGCGCGCTCGAGGCTGGTGCCGCTGCGGTACTGGACGTGGAGGTCGATGTAGCGCCGGTTGCCGGCGCGCCGGGCGCGGAGCTTGTGGTAGCCGGCGACCTCCTCGGTGCGGGCGGCGGCGATCGCCGCCTCGATCCGGTCCATCTCCTGGTCGGGCAGCGCTTCGTCGACGAGGACGGCCGAGGATCGCCGCAGGATGCGCAGGCCGGCGACGACGATCGCCGCGGCGACGAGGATCGCGGTGATCGAGTCGAAAGCGACTACGCCGGTCAACTCGACGACCGCCAGGCCGACGAGCACGCCCGCCGAGGTGAGCGCGTCGGCGCGGAGGTGAGCCGCGTCCCCTTCGAGCGCCGGCGATTCGTGCACGCGGGCCTGCCGCGACAGCACCGTCGAGACCGCCAGATTCGCGACCACCGAGAAGCCCATCACCGCGATGCCAACCCAAAGCAGGTCGACCTCGGCGCCGTCGACCAGCCGGTGGGTCGCCTCGTAGATGATGATCCCGGCGCCGACCAGGATCAGCATTCCCTCGATCGCCGCAGCGAGGCTTTCGACCTTCTGGTGCCCGTAGGGGTGCTCGGCGTCAGCCGGCTCGTCGGCCTTGCGGACGGAGACGAAGGCGACGACGGAGGCGATCAGGTCGATCAGCGAGTGCACCGCCTCGGTGACGATCGCGATCGAGCCGGTGAGCGCTCCGGCGGCGAGCTTGATCGCGATCAGGACCGAGTTGGAGGCGATCGAAAGGGCGGCCGCCCCGCTTTTGGTGCGGATCATCGGCCCGCCGGCGCCCCGCCCGCGTCGAGGTGCCGCGCCAGCAGCTGGGCGGCAAGACCGCGGTGGCTGATCGCGTTCTTCTCGGCCTGACTCAGCTCCGACATCGTTCGCTCGTCGGCGGCGCCGGTGGCGTCGGGAACGAAGGCCGGGTCGTAGCCGAAGCCGCCGTCCCCCCTGGGGCGCTCGGTCAGCCGGCCCTCGCAACGCGCCTCGAAGACGTGCTCGCGGCCCTCGTCATCGACCAGGGCGAGGGCGCAGTGGTAGGCGGCGCGACGGTCGTCTCCGGCATCCGCCACCTCGCGCAGCAGCTTGTCGAGGTTCTCCTCGTCGGACGCGTCGGGGCCGCCGTAGCGGGCAGAGTGAATCCCCGGCCGGCCGCCGAGCGCCGCCGCCTCGATCCCGGAGTCATCGCCGATCGCCGCCTCGCCGGTCGCGGCGTGCGCCGCACGCGCCTTCTCGAGCGCGATCGCGGCGAAGCTCTCACCCTCCTCGGGCGGCAGCTCGACGCCTTCGGGCAGCGGTTGCAGGTCCAGGTCGGGCAGCAGCTCGCGCATCTCGCGCAGCTTGTGCTTGTTGCCCGTGGCGAAGATCAAGTTCCGGCGGTTCGGTCCTGCACCTGGCGCAGCCGCGAGATCCCCATCTCGGCGAGCCCAAGCAGCTCGTCGAGAGAGGCGCGCGAGAGCGGCGTGCGCTCAGCCGTCGCCTGCACCTCGACCAGCCCGCCGTCCCCGGTCATTACGACGTTGGCGTCGACCTCGGCGCGCGAGTCCTCGCCGTAGTCGAGGTCGCAGAGGGCGCGGCCGTCGACCATGCCGACGCTGACGGCGGCGATCGTGCCGCTCAGCGGCATCGTCTCGATCTTGCCCGCGTCGAGCAGCTTCTGAAGGGCAAGACGCAGTGCGACGTAGCCGCCGGTGATCGCCGCGCAGCGGGTGCCGCCGTCGGCCTGCAGGACGTCGCAGTCGACATAGACACTGCGTTCACCAAGCGCCTTGAAGTCGACGACGACGCGCAGCGAGCGGCCGATCAGGCGCTGGATCTCCACCCCGCGCCCGTCCTGGCGCCCCTTCGAGACGTCACGCGTCTTGCGATCGCCCGTCGAGGCGGGCAGCATCGAGTACTCGGCGGTGACCCAGCCTTTGCCCTTGCCGACCATCCACCTCGGCACTTGCTCGTTGACCGAGGCGGTGCAGATCACCCGCGTTTTGCCCAGCGAGATCAGCGCCGAGCCGTCGGCCGTCTCAACGAATCCGGGATCGATCGAGACCGGCCGGATGTCGGCCGGCGCCCTGTCGTAGCTGCGCGAAGCTGGCACGGAGGCGAGTCTTTCACGAGCGCGGGCGGGAGGGCGACCCGCAGGATGGCCGCCCGCCTCCCTATTTGAAGGTGACTTTGTCGACCGCCTCCTTGATCTTGTCGACGATCACGTTGGCGAGCTCGGTCCCCTGTTTGCCGTTGAACCCTTTCATCGCCGCCACCATGCCGACCATCAACAGCGAGACGAGCAGGATCAGGCCGACGTACTCGACCGTCCCCTGGCCTCTCTCGCCAGCCGCCAGAGCGCGGATCGCCCTCCACCGGTAGCTGATCGCGGCGTGCGCGTAGCCCATCAGCGCGTAGATCATTCGAGCCTCCTTTCGGGTTTGGCTCGATGCTCGGCGGTCCCGCGTCACGGATCTAGACGCGAGCGGGCCAACTTCGTGACGCGTCCGAGAAAAGTTTTCAACGCGCCCTAGGCTGCGGTCTGCGGGCTAAGGCAGTTCCAGACCTGTCTAGAAGAAGCAGGTCCAAGGACCATAGAGCTCTTCACAAAGAGCGTTCGCCACGAGGTGACCAATGTTGATTCGGGCAGCAGCCTTGTTCTCTGGCTCGGATATCCGCCGGGGGTAGTAGCTTTCAAAGCAGATCAGCGGTTCTGGCCCAGCGGCCGCGAATGGCTTGGAGCGCCGGGGATGATTCAAGGGAACTTCCGGCGCTAGGCCGCATACACCCCTACTGTCACTGCTCTCACGGTTTCCGCCGTACGCGATGCGCATCTTTACCCCCGCCTCCCGATCCTCTACTCGAAAAACGATGTAGCCGCGCGCATCGCGTGCTGGCAGAAACACATAGTCGTATCGCGGAAACCGCTTCATTGCGTCCTCCACCTGCTCTTCGAGTGAGCCCACGCGATGCTCTCCAAAGCCGTAAGGAGCAATCGGAAAAGCGGCAAGCGGCACTAGAGTCACTGCGGTGCCGAGCCAAAAAAAACGCCAGGCCTGCGCTTTCCATGCCAGTACGCTTCCTAGGATCAACGCGGGGACAGTGAGCGCTGGGACAAGCACGCTTGCCATATGACACTCATCGCTCCGAACCAACCACTCGAATCCGTCATGGCAGCGAATTAGCAACAGTCCGGACCATGCGAGGGTAACAATGAGGGTGCCCGCCACAACGAGCAGCACCAGAGCAGTCCCGTTGACACTTTTTGGCTGCTCCTGATTCGGAAGCTCGGAAGACATTATCCGCAAGCTTGCCTTATCACCGCACACGCCTTCGAGCACCTATGCCAGTCGATCAGCTTATGCATGAGCCCCGCCTTGTCGGTGTCAAAGCGCGGCAACACTAGTATCAAACTCTAATGTTTATTTACTCAATTTATTAATTTTGAATTTGAAGTGTCTGGGAGGCCGGAAGGCACCTCTCCTCTCGACCAACGTGGCCACGCCAGATCCGAGAGCCTCAGCCACGCCCGTCTACTTGTCGGTCGGCGAGGATGACGATGTATGGCCAACTTCCCTACGCGACGGCAGCAACTTGGAAGCGGCGGCGGATACGCTCAGCGCCCGATGCGGGTCCTCGTCGTCACCAACTTCGTGCCCGACGCGGGCGCGCCGCAGCGGGGGCGCTGGGTGCGCGACCAGGTCGAGGCGCTTCGCGAGCGGGGTGTCGAGGTGCAGGTGTTCAGCTTCCCGCCGGGCTCCCGCCACTACCTCCCCGCAGCCATGCGGCTGCGGCGGCTGCTGAAAGGCGAGAGCTTCGACCTCGTGCACGCCCATTACGGGCTGACCGCCTGGACCGCGGTCCTCGCCGGGGCTCGCCCGCTGGTGGTCAGCTTCCACGGCACCGACGTGCGGCATCCGGTCGTCGGCCGCATGTCGCGACGCCTCGTCCGCCGCGCCGACCTCGTCGCCGCCGTCTCCCGGGCCCTCTTCGAGCCCGAGGCGGGCAGGCCCGGCCTGCCGCGTCCGCCGGGCTCGGCGGTGCTCCCCTGCGGCCCCGATCTCGATCGCTTCGGCTCGTTGCCGCGGCGGGACGCCCGTCGACAGCTCGGCCTGGACCCCGACGGCCGCTACCTCCTCTTCCCCGCCAACCCCGAACGTCCCGAGAAGCGCTTCGACCGGGCCCGCGAGGTCGCCGGCGCAAGCGGCGCCGAGCTCTTGACCGGTGGTTCGATCGACCCCGAGCAGATGCCGCTCTGGATGAACGCCGCCAACGCCGTCCTTGTCACCTCCGACTATGAGGGCTTCGGGATGATCTGTGTCGAGGCACTCGCCTGCGACGTACCGGTGCTCTCGACCCCGGTGGGCATCGCGCCCTTCCTGCTCGCGGGCCTGACAGGAACGCTCTGTGCGCCCTTCGACGCCGCCGCCTGGGCCGCCGCCGCCACCCCTCACCTGAACGCCGCCGACCCACGCGTCGAAGGAGCCGCGCGGGCAGCGCCTTTCTCGGCCGGTCGGATGGCCGAGCGAACGATCGCCGCCTACCGCGACGTCCTCGCTAAGGCGTAATAGATTGGCTTCGATGAATGCCGAGGGCGAAGCGGCTGCAGACGACCTCAAGACGCAGGTAGAGGCTGCCGAGCGGCGCCTCGGCGAAGCGACGGAAGCGGCTGCAGCGGCTGAGGAACGGACCAAGGCCGAGATACGTGCGCTCGAAGCGGAGCTCGAGCGCGAACGCGAGGCCAAGGATCGCGCGATCGCGGCTGCCGAGGCGAGGCTCGCGGAGATCGAGGCCCAGGCAGAGGCCGCCGAGAAGCGGGTCCAGGAGGCGGAGCGGCGCGCCGCGGGAGCCGAAGGCACCAATGCCGACGCCGAGGCGCGCGCCCGGGAAGCGGCGGCGACCTGGCTCCGCGGCCAGATCGAGACCATCAGGCGAGAAGCGGGGCAGCGATAGGCGGAGGTGGGCATTGCGACGTCGCCGTGGTCGGCGGCGGCGCCGCCGGACTGTGGACGGCGCTGCGTGCCGCCGAGCTGGGCGGCAGCGTCTGCTTGATCTCGCGCACGCCCCTCTCGCAGAGCGCCAGCTACTGGGCGCAGGGCGGCTTGGCCGCTGCCCTGGAGCCGGGCGACTCGCCCGCCCGCCACGCCGCCGACACCATCGCCGCCGGTCGCGGCCTCTGTCGCCCCGCCGCGGTTGAGGTCCTGACCGACGAGGCGCCCGCCGCGGTCCGCGAGCTTCGCGAGCGCGGTGTCGCATTCGACGTCGACAGCGACGGCGAGCTCGCCCTCGGCCTCGAGGGCGGCCACACGCGGCGCCGGATCGTGCACGCCCATGGCAGCCAGACCGGTTACGAGATCACCTCGAAGCTCGCCACGATGGTCGCGGCGGAGCCGCGAATCGACGTCTGCGAGGGCACTTCGGCGTTGGCCGTCTGGAGCGACGGCGAGCGTTGCCACGGGGTCCTCACCGATGCCGACCCGGTGCGCGCGGACGCGACTGTGCTGGCCACCGGGGGCGCGGCCGCCCTCTGGGAGCGAACCACCAACCCCTGGGGCGCAATCGGCGCCGGTCCGACGATGGCGAGCGCCGCCGGGGCGGACCTCGCCGACCTCGAGTTCTGCCAGTTCCACCCAACCGCCCTGGCGCTGGCGGACAACGAGGCCGACGGGACCCTGATCACCGAGGCGGTGCGGGGCGAGGGCGCGACCCTGCTCGACGCCTCGGGCCGGCGCTTCACCGACGAGCTGGCCCCCCGCGACGCGGTGACCGCCGCGATCCTCGACCGGATGGAGGCCGACGGCGTCGCCAGCGTCGCCCTCGACCTGCGCGGAATCGATCCAGCGCGGTTCCCCAGCGTCTTCCGCTCGCTGGAGGAGGCCGGCCTCGACCCGCGGACCGAGCCGGTCCCGGTGTCCCCCGCAGCCCACTACACGATGGGCGGCGTGGCGGTGGACCTCGACGGCCGCTCCTCGCTGCCGGGGCTCTACGCGGTTGGGGAGTCCGCCTGCACGGGGCTCCACGGCGCCAACCGGCTGGCCTCCAACTCGCTCAGCGAGTGCTTCGTCTTCGGCTCGCGGGCCGCGCGGGCGGCGCTCGCCGAGCAGGCGGCTGCCGCCAGCCCACCGCTGCCGAAATGGCGCTTTCAGCCGCCGACCGAAGCGACTCGCAGCGCCGTCTGGCGACTGGCCGGGCCGCTGCGCCGGCCGGAGCGGCTGCGAGAGCTGCGTGCCGACCCCTATCCCCTCGCCGCCGCAATCGCCACCTGCGCGCTGGCGCGCGAGGAGTCGCGGGGCGGCCACCTGCGGGCCGACTTGCCCGGGCTCGATCCGGACCTCGATGGGGTGCACATCGTCTTCGAGCCCGGTGGCGCCACCCGACAGGAGACGTGGCGCTGAAGCGCGTTCGCCTTTTGTGGCGCATAGCGCAACAAAAGGCGAACGCTGCCGCCGACTAGCGTCTGCTCCATGCTGCTCGGTGTCGACGTAGGCGGGACCTTCACCGACGCCGTCCTCTTCGACGGCGCGACGCTCCACACGGCGAAGCTGCCGACCACGCCGGAGGACCAGTCGGTCGGGGTGATCGCGGCCGTCGAAGAGGTCCTGTGCCGGGCCGGCGCGACAGGGAACGAAGTCGAGTCCTTCGCCCACGGCATGACCGTGGGCACGAACGCGCTGCTCGAGGAACGCGGCGCGCGCACCGCCCTGATCGCCACCGCCGGCTTCGCCGACCTGCTCGACATTGGTCGCCAGGACCGGCCTCAGCTCTACCGCCTCTGCGCACCTAAGCCCGCGCCGCTGGTGCCGCCCGAGCTGCGCTTCGAGGCGCAGGAGCGGACCGGACCGAGCGGCGTGGTCGAGCCGCTCGCGGCCGACGAGCCGCATCGCCTGGCGGCGGCGATCCGCGAGCGCGACCCCGAGTCGGTCGCCGTCTGCCTGCTCTTCTCCTACCTCGACCCGACCCACGAGCGCGCGATCGCCGAGCGCCTGCGCCGGGAGCTGCCGAGCATCCACGTATCCGCGTCCCATGAGGTGCTGCCGCGGATGCGGGAGTTCGAGCGATGCTCGACCACCGCGATCGACGCCTACCTGTCGCCCCTGCTGGACCGCTATCTCGGACGGCTCGGCGAGGCCGCCGAACGCACCGGGCTGCCGCGTCCGCTCGTGATGCGCTCCTCCGGCGGCGTCGCAACCGCCGAGGAGGCCGCACGCTCGGGCGCCTGGAGCGTTCTCTCGGGACCGGCCGGCGGCGCGGTCGGCGCCGGCCTCGTGGCCCAGACGAGCGGCGACGGCGACGCGATCGGGCTCGACATGGGAGGCACGTCATGCGACGTGTGCGTCGTCGAAGCCGGCGAGGTGCGGCGCACCGACTCGCGCCAGATCGGCGGGCGCGTCATCCAGCTGCCGATGGTCGACGTCCATACGGTCGGTGCCGGCGGCGGCTCGATCGGCTGGCGCGATGCGGGCGGCGCCCTGCGGGCCGGCCCGCGCTCGGCTGGCGCGGTCCCGGGCCCCGCCTGTTACGGGCGCGGTGGGACCGAGCCGACCGTGACCGACGCCAACCTCCTGCTCGGTCGCCTCGCCGCCGACTCGCGCCTGGCGGGAGGCGTTGCCCTGGACGCCGGCGCGGCCCGCGAGGCGATCGGCGGGCTGGCCGCCTCGCTCGAGATGACCGAGCTGGAGGCAGCCGAAGGAATCGTCCGCATCGCGAACCAGGAGATGCTGCGAGCGCTGCGGGTGGTGACGGTCGAGCGCGGCGTCGACCCGCGCGGTTTCGCCCTGCTGCCCTTCGGTGGCGCCGGCCCGATGCACGCCGCCGAGCTGGCGACGGAGCTCGGCGTCGATCGCATCCTCTGCCCCCGCGCCGGAGGAGTCCTCTCGGCGTTGGGGCTGTGCGCATCCGACCGCCGTCGCGACACGGCGCGAACCGTGATGCTCGCCGGCGCGGACCTGACCGCGGAGCGGATCGCGGCCGAGGTGCAGGACCTCACCGACCGGCTTCGCCCCGATCCGGAGGCCGAGCTCGAAGCGGTCTACGAGATGCGCTACGCGGGTCAGGCCTTCGAGCTGTCGGTGCCGGGGACGGCGGCGGCCGAGCCTGCCGACCTGGTCGAGCGGTTCGAGCGCGCCCACGAAGAGCGCTACGGCTACCGCGACCCCGACGGCGAGGTCGTTCTGGTTCACATCGGGCTGGCGGCGGTGGTCGCGGGACCCCAGCCACAGCTCAGCGCCGCGGGCGGCGAGCGAGTCGACGAGGGCGAGCGGCCCGTTCGTTTCGACGGGGAATGGCTGACGACCAGGATCCTGCGCGGCCAGCCGCCGCTCGGACTGACGGCGGCGGGCCCGCTGCTCTACGAGCTGCCCGAGGCGACCTTCGTCGTGCCGCCGGGCTGGCGAACCGAGATCGACGAGCACGGCACGATCGAAGCGACGCGACCTCGATGAGCATCGACCCGGTCACGCTGCAGGTGCTGATCGGCGGCCTGCGCGCCGCCTGCGACGAGATGGGCGCGACCCTGATCCGCTCCGCCTACTCGGCCAACGTCAAGGAGCGGCGAGACTGCTCGACCGCCCTCTTCGACGCGAGCGGAGAGCTGGTGATGCAGGCCGAGCACATCCCCGTCCACCTCGGCTCGATGCCCGACGCAGTCGCCGCGGTGCTCGGCGAGGAGCAGCGGCCCGAGGTCTCGTGGATCCTCAACGACCCCTACCAGGGCGGCACCCACCTGCCCGACGTGACGCTGATCCAGCCGGTCTTCGTCGACGGCGAGCTGCTCGGCTTCGCCGCCTCGCGCGCCCACCACGCCGACATCGGCGGCCCCACTCCCGGCGGGCTGCCGGCGCGCTCGCAGACCCTCGCGGAAGAGGGAGTCGTGATTGGACCGACTGAGGTCGGGGAGGGGGTGCTGGAGGGGCTTGCCGCGCAGATGCGCTCGCCGCGACAGCGACTGGCGGACCTCCGGGCTCAGGCGGCCGCCAACCGGGTCGGGGAGCGGCGGCTCTGCGAGCTGGCGCAGCGGCACGGCGGTGAGGCGCTGCGCGAGGGCATGGGCGAGATCCTCGCTTACGCCGAGCGGCGCGCTCGCGCCGCCCTGGAAGCGCTCCCCGACGGCAGCTACCGAGCCGAGGACCTGCTCGAAGACGACGCCGCCGGGGGGCCGGTGGACGTTGCCCTGCGGGTCGAGGCGACGATTCGCGGCGACCGCCTCGTCCTCGACTTCGGCGGCACCGACCCGCAGGTGGAAGGCAACCTCAACTGCCCGCTATCGGTGACCAAGTCGGCCGCCTACTTCGCCGTGCGGGTCCTCACCGACCCCGACGCACCGCCCTCGGCCGGCGCCTACCGGCCGATCGAGGTGGTCGCCCCCGAGGGCTGCCTGCTCAACGCTCGCCCCCCGGCGGCCGTCGCGGCGGGCAACGTCGAGACCTCGAGCCGGGTGGCCGACCTCGTCGTCGCGGCGCTCGCCGGCGCCCGCCCCGTTCCGGCCCCGGGGCAGGGGACGATGAACAACCTGACCCTGGCCGGCGAGGACTTCACCTACTACGAGACGATCGGCGGCGGCCAGGGAGCGTGCCCGGACGCCGACGGACCGAGCGCGATCCACGTCGCGATGTCGAACACGCTCAACACGCCGGTCGAGGCGCTGGAGACCGAGTTCCCGCTGCGGGTGCGCGAGCTGGCGCTGCGACGCGGCAGCGGCGGCGAGGGCCGGCACCGCGGCGGCGAGGGAATCGTCCGCGAGATCGAAGCGCTGGCGCCGATGCGCTACACGCTGATCACCGAGCGCCGCCGCGTTGCGCCGCGGGGCCGCGAGGGAGGCGGGGACGGCGACGCGGGACGAAACGCACTCAACGGCGCCACCCTGCCGAGCAAGTCCGAAGGGAGAATGGCGCCCGGAGACCGGCTACGGGTCGAGACGCCCGGCGGCGGCGGATTTGGCGAAAACAGCGGTGGTATCGAGAAAAAGCGCTGAAATTCGCCAAAAAATTTTGCGTTTCCGGCCGGCTCGTCTAGAATGCCCCGCTTGGCGGGACCTCCCGCCTGGACCGGGTCCGAGGCGCCACACCTCCCGGTCGCAAGGATCACGACCTTTATTAGGTAGAGCTAAATGCCGATCGCATTAAAGGAATGGGCTGTAACGGTGCGCGCCCTCGCCGAGGGTGAGCAGTTGCTGACCCTGCGCAAGGGCGGCATCCGTGAGGACAACAAGCACTTCGAGCTCGACCACGAGCGTTTCTTCCTCTACCCCACCTTCGACCACCAGCGGAACAACCTCGTCCGCGAGTCCCACCACCCGGAGCTGCGCCGCGCCCTCGAGGAGGGTGTCTGGCCCGACGAGGAGCCGCCGCCGCGGGCGCTTCTCCAGGACGGCGGCATCCCGCAGCCCGACCGCGTTCGGCTGCGCTGTTGGGCCGAGGTGACCGACCACATCACGGTCACCAACCCGCGGATCGTCGACGAGCTCTCCCCCTTCTACGTCTGGACGCCCGACTACGCCGAAAAGCGGCTCAACTGGAAGCGGCGCCATCCGCTGCACATCCTGCTGCTGCGGGTCCACCGCATCCCGCGGCCGGTCACCGTCCGCGTCCGCGAGGAGTACCACGGCTGCCGCTCCTGGGTCGAGATCGACCGCGAACTGCCCTTCGAGGGCACTCCGGTGATGGCCGACGAGGAGTTCGACCGGGCTCGGGCCGAGATCCAGTCGCTTTGCGTCGACGCCGAGCCGGTTCTCGTCTAGCCAACCCCGCCCCGTATTAGGCTCAGCCCATCCCCTGGGTCGAGACGCACTCCCTCTCTTTCACCGCCCGCCACGACAGCGGCGACACCGCGTTCGCCGAGCGCACCTTGGACCGCATGGAGGATCTGCGGCTTCGCCTCGAGGACCGCTTCGAGAACGTCCCCGGCGGCGTCACCGTCGTCGTCCACACCAATCCTGCGCTGCTCTCGATGGCCCACCCCTTCCTTCCCGCGGCACGCTGGTCGGCCGCGGCGGCCGGCCGTCGCTACCTGGCGGGGTGGGCGATGGCGAGCGAGCTCCATGTCCTCAACGACCCGCACATGGAACGCCGCGCCGCCGGCGACGATTCGCGCGAGGCGCTACGCGGCACCGCCGAGCGGCTCTACGCGCAGCTGGTCGTCGCCGCCAACAATCCCGCCCTGCCGCCCTCCTGGACGCCGAGGCGCTTCGCCCGATACCTCGGCTGGGCGTGGCTCGTCGAGGGTGCGGCGCAGTACTTCGCCCGTCAGGTGGGCCTCTACCGCGCCGCGGTGATCCGGCGCCTGCGGGAGAGCGCGCGACCATCGTTCCCGCCGTCGCGGCGAGACGCCGTCATCCTCGGCGGCACCCTCTTTGACCTGCTCGAGGAGGAACGCGGACCGGAGGCCTGCGTCGGGTTGGCGCTCGAGCTCCACTCGGGTGGCGCCGCTCCGACCCTCGAAGCCGCCTTCGATGCACCCGCGACGGAAATCGAGGCGGCCTGGCGCGACTACCTGCGCGAAACCGCGCGACCGCCGGTCGGCTAATCACCCGGAATCGACCCGCCCTCGGCGCCCTCGAGGACTTCCCGCGCTCGCTCGGCGTTCTCCTCGGCGACGAGGATCTGCCGCGGGCCGGCGGCGAGGAACTCGGGCACGTCCCAGGTGTCCCGCTTGGCCATGCTGGGGATGCCGTGCTCGCGCAGCAGCCCTTGGATCAGCTCCGCCTCAGCCTGCTGGGAGGCCCATGCGACCTTGACCAGCTTGCCGCTATCCGGCGGCAAGATTCGCCTCGGAGATTTGGCCGTGGCGGATGAAGAAGCCCTTGACCACGGGCACGTCGGGATCGGCCAGCGACGCGATCAGGTAGACGGCATCGGGCCAGCCGGCGAGGTTGACGTCGGTCTGGGACGGATAGGCCGGGCTCTTCGTGTGAGAGTGGTAGATGGCCACCAGCTCCTCGTCCGCCTCTTCGATCGCCCGCATCAGTCGGAACTGCTCTTTGGCGTCGATTGAATACCGGAGCGGGCTTGCCTCGGCGTTCTCCGCCCGATACACCGTCCTCGCCTCCTCGCCCGTGCCGCCGACCATGCCGCAGCACTCGTTGGGCAGGTCCTGGCGCGCGTGGGCGACGATCTCTTCGAGCAGCGACTGGGCGATTCGCATGGTGACCGTCTACCACCAGACGGTGGATTCCAGGTTCTCTATCTCGTCAATCGGCTTGGTGTAGACGCCCGAGGACAGGTACTTCCAGCCGTCATCGGGAATCAGGAAGACGACGTTGCCCGAGTCGAGGCTCTCGCCGATCCGCACGGCGATGCGGGCGATCGCCCCGGCCGAGACACCGGCGAAGACACCCTCCTGGTCGAGCAGCTTCCGCGTCCAAACGATCGCGTCGCGGTTGGAGACCATGATCTTGCGGTCGAACATCGAGATGTCGATGATCGGCGGGATGAAGCCGTCGTCGAGCGAGCGCAGCCCGTGCACCTCCTCGCCCTGCATCGGCTCGGCGGCGACGATCAGCGTCTCGGGATTGGCCTCCTTGAGGCGGCGCCCGTTGCCCATCAGGGTGCCGCCGGTGCCGAGTCCGCCGACGAAGGCGGCGACCTCGTCGAGCTCTTCGAGGATCTCGACCGCGGTGCCGTTGTAGTGGGCGAGCGGGTTGGCCTCGTTGCCGTACTGGTAGGGCATGTAGTAGCGCGCGTCCTTCGCCATCTCCAGCGCCACCTCGACCGCGCCGTTGGAGCCCTTCGCCCCCTCGGAGTAGACGATCTCGGCCCCGTACATCTCCAGCAGCTGCGTGCGCTCTTTGGTCACGTTGTCGGGCATGACGACCTTCAGCGAGTAGCCCCTGCGGCGGCAGATCATCGCCAGCGAGATGCCGGTGTTGCCCGAGGTCGGCTCGAGGATCGTCTGGCCCGGTTCGATCGCGCCCTCCGCCTCGGCGCGCTCGATCATCGACTTGGCGACGCGGTCCTTGACCGAGCCGGTCGGGTTGCGCCCCTCCAGCTTCGCGTAGATCCGCACCTCCGGCTTCGGCGCCAGCGTCGCCAGCTCGACCAGCGGCGTGTTGCCGATCGAGTCGACGATGTCGTCGTAGCGCCCCCCACAGGGCCGTTTGGCCAGTTCGTCACGCAGCATGGCGGTTCCCGTTACTTCAAAAAGTATAGCTAGGGGTGAGCAAGCCGCCGCGCAGGCCGAAAAGCCGCCGCTTGCGTGGATTTAGGGCTTCCGGGTAGGTTCGCCATGCCGGCTAATCACCGAGACGGAGGAGAAGCAAATGAGGAGCCCCCGAGCCAACGCCTTGCTCGCCCTGGCAGCCGCGATCGTCGTCGCCCTCTTCGCCGCGAGCTGCGGAGACGACAACGACGACGGGGGCGGTGACGGTGCCGGCGGCACCGGCGGCGGCACGCTCAGCGTCGGCTCCGACGTCCCCTATCCACCGTTCGAGCAGGGCAAAGCACCGAACTACACCGGCTTCGACGTCGAACTGGTCGAAGCGATGGCCGAGAAGATCGGCCGCACTGCCCGCTTCCAGGACACCTCCTTCGACACGATCTTCCGCGACCTGGCGCAGGGCAAGTTCGAAATGGTCGCCTCGGCGACGACGATCACGCCCGAACGTGAGGAGAACGTCGACTTCACCGACCCCTACTACCTCTCCGAGCAGGCGCTCCTCGTCAAAGAGGGCAGCGACGTGAAAACGGTCGAGGACATCGAGGGGCTGACGGTCGGCGTCCAGCAGGGGACGACCGGGCAGGAATTCTCCGAGGAAGAGACCGGCGCCGCAGACGTGAGGCCGTACCCGGAGGGCCCTGATGCGGTCAACGCGCTCGTCGCCGGCACCGTCGACGCCGTCGTGATCGACCTGCCGGTCGCCGAGGACGCCGTCGCCAAACAGGGGGGTGTCGAGATCTCGACCTCGATCCCGACGGACGAACAGTACGGCTTCGTCGTCGCGGAGGGCGAGGAAGAGCTGCTGGACGAACTCAACAAAGCCCTCGAAGAGATCAAGGACGACGGCACCTACGCGGAGATCTACGAAAAGTGGTTCAAAGTCGAGCCTCCGAAACAGGTCCTCGACGCGACGCACGAAGTGAGCTGAGCATCGGCCGTCCGCGGAGGCGCGGATGAACGAGATCCTCGACCAGTATTTCGACGTCGGCCTGATGGCCGACAACTTCGACGCGGTCCTCGAGGGGTTCTGGATCACGGTCCAGCTCTCGGTGATCGCCGGCGTGCTGGCGCTGCTCTGGGGGCTGCTGCTCGCCGTGATGCGGCAGCTGCCGGGCCGGCCCCTGTTGCCGGTGCGGCTTGCGTCGGTCGCCTACATCGACGTCTTCCGCGGCGTGCCGCTGCTGATCGTGATCCTCCTCATCTCCGGCAGCCTGCCCTTCCTGCCACTGCCCGAGGCGCTGCGGATTCCACGCTGGTTCGGCAAACCCGACCCCTTCTGGTACGGCGTCATGGCCCTCACCATCACCTACGGCGCCTACATGGCCGAGGTCTACCGAGCGGGGATCGAAGCGGTGCCGGCGGGGCAGACGGAAGCGGCGCGCTCGCTCGGCATGAGCCACGGCCAGACGATGCGCCACATCGTCCTGCCGCAGGCCGTTCGCAAAGTGTTCGCGCCGCTGCTCAACGACTTCATCGCCCTGATGAAGGACACGACCCTGGTCAGCGTGATCGCCCTCAACGAGGTCGCCCTGGTCGGGCGGGACATCCAGTCGAGCGACTTCAACAGCTCGGCGCTGACCCTCGGCGCGCTAATGTTCCTCGCCGTCACCCTGCCCTTGGCGCGCCTCGTCGACCGCCTGATCACGCGGGAAAGGGGCCGCTTCAGCCGCACCTCGCCACGGGGCGCCGCCTGATGGCCGGCGAGCCGATCCTGCAGATCGAGGACATCCATAAGCGCTTCGGCGACCTCGAGGTGCTGCGCGGCGTCGACCTGGCCGTCGAGAAGGGCGAGGTCGTCTGCGTACTCGGGCCGAGCGGATCGGGAAAGAGCACGCTGCTGCGCTGCATCAACCTGCTCGAGCCCCCCGAGAAGGGCCAGATCTATCTGGAAGGCCGCGACGTCTGCAAGGGCGCCGACGCGCCCTCCGGCGAAGCCGGCTGGCACGCCGACTTCCTGCGCCAGCGAATCGGCATCGTCTTTCAGCAGTTCAACCTCTTCCCGCACCGCTCGGCGCTCGGCAACGTCACCCTGGCCCAGGAAAAGGCGCTGGGACGTTCAAAGGCGGAGGCCGAGGAGAAAGCGTGCTCGCTGCTGGCGCGAGTGGGCCTCGGCGACAAGGTCGACGAGTACCCGGAGCGGCTCTCCGGCGGCCAGCAACAGCGCGTCGCGATCGCGCGGGCGCTGGCGATGGACCCCAGCGTGATGCTCTTCGACGAGGTGACGAGTGCGCTGGATCCGGAGCTGGTCAAGGAGGTGCTCGACGCGATCCGCGAGCTCGCCGACGAAGGGATGACGATGATCGTCGTCACCCACGAGCTCGGCTTCGCCCGCGAGGTCGGCGACCGCATCGTCTTCATGGACGAGGGCCGAATCGTCGAGGAAGGGCCGCCCGCGCAAATCTTGGACTCGCCCCGCGAGGAGCGGACCAAACGGTTTCTGGGCCTTGTCTTAGAGCGTTGAGGCGGCTATCGCCGTCTCAACCGCCGGCCATGGCCGGCAGGATGACCACCGTGTCGTCGTCGGAGACAGCCGTCTCCAGGCCATCGAGCACCCGCACGTCCTCGTCGTTGAGGTAGACGTTGACGTAGCGGTTGAGGTCGCCATCGGCACCGAACAGCTGCTCCTCGGTGCCGGGATGGGCCGCGGTCAGTGAGCGCAGCACCTCGCCGACGCTGGAGCCGTCGGCGTCGACCTCAGGCTGCCCCCCGGTCTGCGGACGCAGGACGGGTGGGATTCGAACGGTGGCCATTACGGCGCGATCCTATTTGAGACGAGCCCGGGCGGGCTCGTTACCCCGCGCAGAACAAGTCGTAATCGGGGAACTTTCCGAGGTCCTCGTCGGCGACCTGCGGCGCGTCCTCGCCGCAGATCGGGCACTCCGGATCGCGCCGCACCTTGAGCTCGGTGAAGCGAGTGCCGAGCGCCTCGAAGAGGAGCAGGCGGCCGATCAGCGGCTCGCCGATCCCCAGCACCAGCTTCAGCACCTCGTTGGCCTGCAGCAGTCCCATCGTCCCGGCCATCGCGCCGAGCACGCCGTTGGCCGAGCAGCTCGGCGCCAGCTCCGGCGGCGGCGGCGTCGGGTAAAGGCAGCGGTAGCAGGGGCCCTCGTAGGGGACGAAGGTCGAGATCTGCCCATCGAAGCTGAGGATCGATGCGGAGACGACCGGCTTGCGCAGCCGCACCGAGGCGTCGTTGAGCAGGTAGCGGGTCGGGAAGTTGTCGGCGCCGTCGACGATCACGTCGTACTGGCTGATGATCTCGACGATGTTGGAGGCGTTCATCCGGCCGCGGTGCTCGACCACGTCGACATCGGGGTTGAGCGCCTCGATCGTGCGGCGCGCCGACTCGGTCTTCGGCATGCCGATCCGCTCGGTGTTGTGGATCACCTGGCGCTGCAGGTTGGAGGCGTCGACGACGTCGTCGTCGACCAGGCCCATCGTGCCGATCCCGGCCGCGGCGAGGTAGAGCGCCGTCGGCGCGCCGAGCCCGCCGGCGCCGACCAGCAGCACCTTGGCGTTCAGCATCTTGATCTGGCCCTCGACGCCGACCTCGGGCAGCAGGGTGTGGCGCGAGTAGCGGTCGCGCTGCTCGGGGGTCATCCCCTCGGCGGCGAGGACCGGCAGACCCTGCTCCTGCCAGGCGAGGATGCCACCCGCCATCGAGGCGACGTCCTCGTAGCCGAGCGCCTGCATCTGCTCGGCCGCCTTGTAGGAGCGGTTGCCGCTGCGGCAGTAGAGGATCGTGCGGGCCGACTTGTCGGGCGCCTTCGCCTCGATCTCCTCGGCGAGCAGCCCCGGTGGCACCAGCTTGCCGCCCTCGAGGCGAGCCTCCTGGAACTCGTGCGGCTCGCGGGTATCGATCAGGACGACGTCACCACCCTCGATCTCCTGCGCCGCCTCGAACGGCTCGATCTCCTCGATCTGCTGCTTGGTCTGCGTCTCAGGCGCCATTGGTAGGTGAATCCCCCGAATCCGGATCAGCTTTTACTTCAAAAAGTATAGCGGGCGAGCGGGGCGCCGACGACAAACGCCGACGGGCC
>DASUOH010000009.1:0-58546 GCA_036276735.1 Solirubrobacterales bacterium
TCATGGCCCATCACCGACACGGGCCGGACGAGGTTGAAGCCGGGCGCGTCCGTGGGGACGATGATCATGCTCGCCCGCTTGTGCGGAGGCGCGTCGGGCTCGGTCACGACCATCGCGATCGCGAAGTCGGCGCCCACGGCCCCCGAAGTGAACCACTTGTGGCCATTGATCACCCACTCGCCGTCCACGAGGTCCGCGCGCGAATGGATGTTGGTCGGGTCGGACCCCGATGTATCTGGCTCGGTCATCGAGAAGCAGCTACGCCGGTGGCCGTTCAGCACCGGCTCGAGGAAGCGCTCCTTCTGCTCGGGCGTGCCGTGCTCGTGCAGGATCTCCATGTTCCCCGTGTCGGGCGCCGAGCAGTTGAAGACCATGGGCGAGACGAGGCTCCGGCCCATGACCTCGCAGAGCATTCCGTACTCCCAGTTGGTCAGGCCGACGCCGATCTCCTCGTCGGGCATGAAGAGGTTCCAGAGGCCCTCGGCCTTGGCGCGCTCGCGCACCTGGACCAGGATCGCGGGGTAGGGGACGCCCGGCCCGACCTCCGCGTCGAGCGCCGCCATGATCTCCCGCTCCTGCGGGTAGACGTGCTCGTCCATGAAGTCGAGGATGCGCTCCCGCAGCGTCTCGACCTGTGGGCTCGGCTTGAAGTCCATCGCCGAAACCTAGCTCAGCGGCTGTAACGGGCGAAGAGCTCGCCCTCGTCCTCGAGCAGCCAGGCCAGCTCAACCGGTGCCACGTCGGGTAGCTCTCCCTCGACAATCCGCGGCGCCTCGCCGCCGGAGAGCTTCGGCGAGATCGTCAGGAAGAGGTCGTCGACGAGGCCGGCCGCCTGCATCTGTCCGTATAGGCGGGGGCCGCCCTCCGAGAGCAGCGCCCGCACGCCCCGCTCGCGGCGCAGGTGGCGCAACGCCTCACGCAGGTCGACGACATGTTCGTGGCGGACGACCTCCAGCGGCGTCGCGGTCGCGGGCGGTTCGGCCTCCGAGGCGGTGAAGACCAGCACCTCGCCCTCTCCTTCGGTGAAGAGCGGCGCGTCCCAGGGCAGGTCGAGGCGGCCGCTGACCAGGACCATCAGCGGGTTGGGGTCGAGGCCGGTCCGCTCGCGCCGCTCGCGCTTTGCCTCACCCGGCACCGGCCGCCCGTAACGCTCGACCCGCATCGTGCCGGCGCCGATCATCACCGCGTCGAAGCGGGTGCGCAGGCCGGCGAGCATTGCCGTATCGGTCGGTGAGCCGATCGGGCCGGAGCGCCCTTCGATCGTCGCCCGGCCATCGACGGTGGCGACGAAGTTCATCGCGACGCGGGGGCGGTCGGGGGGCGGGTCCTCCCAGGGGCGGTAGAGGTCGAGCTGCTCCTCGACGGTGACGGGGGCCGGGTCGGGGAGGAGGCGCCTCACGCGGGGCAGGCTATCCCGACGTAGCCGACTTTGGCCCCGCTCTAGGGGGGTCAAAGTCGGAAGCGCGGCTACGAATAGTCGTGCCAGCCGGCGAACTCGCGGCCGGCGAAGTCCTGCAGCGCGGCGACGTCGGTGCCGAAGCGGCCGCGGATCGTCTCGAAGAGGTCGTCGGGCAGCTGCGGCTTCGGCGCCGGCGGCTTCTCGGGGTCGTGGACGACCTTCTCGACCAGCCAGCGCAGTGACTCGGGCAGCCGGTCGAAGTTGCGGTCGAAGGAGCGCAGCCCCGGCAGTTTCACCAGCTTCTCCATCACCTGGTATTTGTCGCCCTGCTTGGCGCTCGACTTCTCCCACTCGCGATCGAACTGCTCGGAGGTGAAAGCCTCGTCGACGCCGGCGAAGCGGAACGCCTTGCGCATCGTCTCCTCGCGTTCGGTCTGCAGCTCCTCCTGGGTGATGACCGTGATCTGCTCGCGGTCGAACAGCTCCAGGTAGGGCTGCAGCTGCATCCAGTACATCGAGCGGTGGATGTAGGAGCTGTCGGGCTCCGAGAGGGTCGGGACCAGCTCGCGCGTCTCGTAGCCGGCGCCGGTCGCGTGCACCCAATGGGAGAGGATGCGCTTGATCGGGTCGCGCACCATGTAGATGAGGCGCGCGTCGGGGCAATGCTGGCGGATGCGCTCGGGCACGCCCCTGAAGCGCGGCAGGTTCGTGTAGTGCGGCGAGGACTCGCCGCGCACGGGGCAGCGGCCGTCGAAGCGGCTCGCGTACCAATCGAGGCCGAGGTCCCAGTTGAGCTCCTCGACGAAGAAGTTCAGCTCCTTCGGCTTCGACATGTGGATCTCGGGGTGCAGCCCGAGGTAGTGGTGGATGCTCGTCGTGCCGCACTTGAGGCCGCCGACGATTATTAGGTTCGGCAGCGCCGCGTTGCGCTTGCGGCGGCGGCGGATGCGGCTCTTGCGGTCCCCCGTGTAGCGCTCGCGGGCGCGCGCGCACATCGCCTCATCGGCGGGGTCGCGGGGCGCGGCGGGCAGGGTCGTCGGCGTCTCGGACGGTGACACGAGCGGGCTAGTGTAGCCATGATGCCGACCGCCTACCTGCCGATCCCCGCGGCCGACGCCGCGTCCAGCTTCAAGGCCTTCGGCCGCGCCGCGGCGGAGTTCTTCGACAACCTCTCGCGGATCGACTGGACCGCCTTTGCGGTCGCCCTGGTCTTTCTGGCGGCGATGCAGCTGGCCCGCGCCTGGGCCTGGCGCAACGTGCTGCGCGCCGCCTACCCGGAGGCGCGCCTCCCCTTCCTACAGCTCGGCGCCGCGTACCTGGCAGGCGCCGGCGTCAACGCGATCCTGCCCGCCCGCGCCGGCGACGTCACCAAGGTCTTCCTCGTCAAACGCCAGATCCCCGACTCCTCCTATCCCGCCGTCACGTCCTCGTTCCTGGTGCAGACGATTTTCGACACGACGATCGGCGTTCTGGTCCTCTTCTACGCGATCACCCAGGGGCTGCTGCCCGAGCCGCCCCAGCTTCCCAACCTGCCCGCCTTCGAGCTCTCCTTCTGGGCCGAACACCCCGAGGTCTTCGCGATCGTCAACGGCGTCCTGCTGCTGGCCCTGGCGCTCGGCGTCTACCTGCTGGCCCACCGCGTGCGCGCCTTCTGGGAGCGGGTCAGGCAGGGCGTCGTCATCCTCGCCCAGCCGCGCCGCTACCTACGCGAGGTCGCCGCCTGGCAAGGGGTCGGATGGCTCTGCCGCTTCGCCGCCTTCTGGTTCTTCCTCGAGGCGTTCGGCGTCGGCGGCTCGGTCGGCAACGTCCTCCTGGTGATGAGCGTGCAGGCGATCTCCAACGTCGTGCCCTTCACGCCGGGCGGCGCCGGCGCCCAGCAGGCCCTGCTGGTCGCGACGCTGCACGGTCCCTCGCGCGCCGTCGTCCTCTCCTACTCGGTCGGCACGCAGATCGCGATGGCGGCATGGTCGGTGGTGCTCGGGTTTGCCTCGATCCTGCTCGTCTTCCGGACCACCGACTGGCGAGGGCTGATCCGCCAGGCGGAAGAGGACCAAGCGGCCTCGGACCCCGCTTAGTTGGACCAGCCGGCATAGACGGAGCGCACGTTCCACCGCCACGGCGGCTCCTCGCCGGGTGGGAAGTCGTAGTGGTCGCGGCCGGGCAGGGTCTCCAGTGGCACCAACGCGGGGTCGTCCTGGAGGAGGACGCGGACGCTGCTGGCTGCCGCCAGCTGCGCCGAGCCGGCGCGGCGAACGACTCCTTCCCAGCCGAGGCTGGGCCGGTAGAGCCAGTAGGTCAGCTCGACCCAGCCGAGGGAGCGGCGGCGGTCGTCGAGCTCGACGAAGGCGGTGGTCCGGCGCCCCGAGGCGGTGAGGTGGGCTCCGGACGCGCCGGGCAGCGGCACCGCGCAACTGGTGCGCTTGCAGCGGCGGAAATCGACGGGCACGAGCGGAGGTCCGGAAGGTCCGGCGTGCGGCTGGAGCGGCGGCGCGAGCGCCCGGGCGAGGCGCGCCAGCGGCCAGCCGTAGGCAGGCACCAGGGGGTGGTGCCGGCATGGCGAGGATCCCCGCGGCGCGCAGGCGAGCCGGCGCGAGATCGTGCCGGCAAGGTCGCGTCCGGCCGTGACCTCGCCGCCGCCCGCGACCGCGGCGACCGCGGCGATGAGGACCAGCGCGACCAGCGCCGTCAACCCAGCTTGCTCGACGCTCGCGGCGCCCGCCTCCGGCCCTCGACCCCTCGCCTCGATCTCCATGCGCCGACGCTACGGCGCTCGGGCGCACGTGTGGCGCGCCCTTCGCGCCGACTTCGTCGCGCGAAGCGCACGACCTGATTACATGTCGCTGAATGGAGGGTGGAGGCTTCAACCTGTTCGGCGACCCCGACGAGTTCCGCGAGCGGATGGAGGAGCTGGCGGAGCAGATGCAGTCCTCGCAGCGGGTCGCCTGGGCCGACAACGCGATCAAGCTGGCGGTCGAGCTGACCGTCGCCTCGGTCGAACGGCTGGAGCTGTCGGGTTCGACGGACGAGCAGGCGATGCAGGTCCGCGACGCGATCCGGGTCCTCTTCCCCGAGGCCGTGACGCTCGTGCGCGAGGCGCGCGAAGGCCTCTCTTAGCGGAGCGCTCTACGCGGCGTCGGCGACGTGCTGCGCCGTTCTCGACCGGCGCTCGGATTGCTCGCTCGACCCCTGGGTGAGATGTCGAAGCGCATGCCTCAGCTCGTCGAGGGTGAGGTCATCGTGGATGGTGCGGTGAAGCCATCGACCGGTCTCGGCCCGACCGCGCTCCACCAGCTGCTTCGCGAGCTCGTCTCTGGCTAGAGGGAAAACGCCCTCGACAAGCAGTATTCCCCGGGCATAGGAGGTCAAGGCTCCCCTGATGTTCTCTTGACCCGCCTCACGGTCCTCGATCCCAATCACCCGCTCGGCAAGGGAAGCCAGAGCGTCGGCTCGCTCGAACTTCCGCCGCGGATCCGGCCACAGCCCCTGACGCACGATTCGGGCGTAAGTTGACTGAAAGATGCGGTCGGGGTCGTGCAGGACGCAACCCAGACGTACCGTCCACTGGACGAAATCGTCGCCCTCGGCAAGCCGCCGATGAAAGCGCTCGAAAGAGTCGGCAACGACGTCTACCTCCCCTGGCAGGCCGTGCAGGACCGGCGACGCTCCGACGACATGGAAATCCAGATCGCTGATCGGCGTACGCCGCCCTCGCGCCGTCGAGCCGGTCAGGGCGACGGCCCTCGCTCCCGCCGCCGTAGCTCGCTCGACCACGCTGTCGCTTAGCTCTCGCAGGGAGGCGGTCAGCAAGCGCACCGTTCGCTTCCGGTCCTCGAGCACGCGAGCCTTCCACTGCCGGTCGAAGTCCCGGTCAAGCATCGGACCACGCTTTCTCAGCCGCGGTGACCAGGGTTTCAACGCGCTGCATGATCTCCTCGACAGAATCGTCGTCGAAGTCGGGATCGTCACCGTCATACGCATAGCCTTTTCGCTCAGCGTTGAGAAGCCGGATCAACTCGGCGTCGTCACTTGATCCGATACCCCGCTGGTTCAGTTCAGCAACGATCTGCTCGCGGCGCCAAGTGAGTGGGATTGGTCTCGATCCCACTCCGCTCTGCGAGGGCATCGATGCAAGGTCGAGATGATCGCGCGCAAGCACATGTTTCGCCTTAGGCGACACCGAGCCAGTGTTGCGCATCGACCGGAGGCCGATGCGTCGAACGGCTCTGTTCAGAGGGTCCGCACCGAATCTTCCACCGTCACCTCGCGCAGCCGGTGCGTGTCGACGTCGTAGACGAAGCCGCGCACGCGGTCGCGCTCGGCGAGGAAGGAGGAGCGGCGGACGCGCAGGATCGACTGGCGCACGTCTGTCTCGACGTCGTCGAAGGACTCGATCGCGAAGGCTGGAGCGACGCCGGTGGCCTCGCGCAGCTCGGCGCGGAAGCCGTCGTCGGTGAGCTTCTGCATGCCGCAGTCGGTGTGGTGGATCAGCATCACGTCGCGCGTGCCGAGCCGCCGCTGCGAGATCGCCAGCGAGCGGATCACGTCGTCGGTGATGACGCCGCCCGCGTTGCGCAGGATGTGCGCCTCGCCGTGGCCCAGGCCGAGCGCCGCGAAGACGTCGAGGCGCGAGTCCATGCAGGTGACGATCGCCAGCTGCCTGCTCGGCTTCACGTCCAGGTGCTCGACCGGGCGGCCCTCGGCGAAGGCCTGGTTGTTGGCCAGCAGCCGGTCGATGGTGCTCTCGTCGGGCATCACAGGACCTCCGTCTCCAGATCGATCGCGCTTCCTTTTCCGAGCGCCGCGGCGATCCCCTCCATCGGCAGCGCGAAAACCAGGGCGGGGAGGGCGACGAGGACGCTGATTAGGACGTCGAGGCGCCGCTGCCACGGCCGCTCGGCCGGTGCCGCCTCGCCACGGCCGAGCGCGGCGAAGGCGACGTTACGGCCGAAGGTGAAGCCGTTGAGGATCGTCTGCCACATCGTGGCGATCCCGGCCGCTGGCGCCCAGCGAGCGCGGCGCACAACTTCGTCGCGGTGGGCGACGAGGCGTCGCACCGCCTCGATCGTGAAGAGGCAACGGGCCTGCGGCGCCAGCCCTGCCCACCCAGCGCCGCCGATCCACGCCGAGAAGCTGGCGCGATTGGCGATCCGCGTCAGCTCGCCGCTGCGCTGCCGGTCGAGTTCGCGCAGTGCCTCGTCGGGCCCCGGCGGGTCGCCGACGACGCCGAGCCCGCAGTTCTCGCAGCGCCGCACCGGTCCGGCCAGGCCTGGTCGTTCGTCGACCCAGCCGAAGAGCGGCTCCCGGCAGGCGGGGCAAGGCGGGTTCTCGGGGCCTGCGCCCGCCTCCAGGGGGACGACGGGGGTGTGCCGAGCCTCGCTCACGGCCCGGTAGCGTACGCCCATGGTCCTCAGCGAGCTCATGACCGTCGGCGTCGTCACCGCGCCACCCGAGGCGAGCGTCGTCTCGGTCGCCCGCCAGATGCGCGACAGCCGGGTCGGCTCGGTCGTCATCGTCGACCCGGCCGGCTCGCCGGTCGCGATGGTCACCGATCGCGATCTCGCGGTGCGGGTCTTCGCCGAGGAGGTCGACCCCCAGTCGCCGGTCGGCGACTTCGCCACCCGGCCGCTGGTCTGCGGCGACCCCGACATGGACCTCGATGAGGCGGCGGCGCTGATGGTGCAGCACCGGGTGAGGCGGTTGCCCGTCGTCGAGCGCGGTAGCCTCGCCGGCATCGTCACCCTGGACGACATCGCCGTCCGCACCGGCAACCTCGAGGTCGCGCAGAAGATGACCGCCGAGGTGATCGAGGGCGCCCTGCCCCAGTTCTACTTCCACGAGCGGGGCTAGAAGTGGAACCGAGCCCCGCGGTAGCGCGCGAGGAGCGCTGGGCGCTCGCCGCCGCGCTTGGCGCCTTCGCCACGGTCGCCCTCTACGTCCTCTCGGTCATCCTCGAACAGAGCTCGGGCCTGCAGACGAGCGGCCCCGACAGCGAGCAGGTGCGCTCCTTCCACGACCACGCCGGGGCGCTGCTGCTCTCGACGATCGTCCGCTCGATCGGCTTCCTGGCGCTCTGCATCCCGCTCCTCTACCTCTTCGGAGCCGCCCGCGCCCGCAGCGAGAGGGTGCGCCCCGAGATGGTCGGCTTCGTCTTCATCGGTCCCGTCCTGCTGGCCGCGCAGGGGGTCGTCTCCTGGGCGGCGTCGAAACAGATCGGCGACGACTTCGTCGCGATGGCGGCTGCCAGCGAGCGGCCCGTGGCTCTGGCTGAACGGCTGATCGACGACAGCAGCCTGCGCGAAATCGCCGCGGCGCTGCTGATCCCGGCCGTGCTGGGACTGATGGTCGCGCTCCTCTACATCTCCCTGCAGGCGATGCGCACCGGACTGCTGCCCCGCTTCGCAGGCAGCCTCGGCATGGCGCTCGGGGTGGCGATGATCCTGATTCTCCCCGTCGCCCTGCTGCTCTTCCTCCTCTGGCTCCTCTACGTCGGCCTCCTCATCCTCGGCCGCATCCCGGGCGGCAAACCGCCCGCCTGGACGACGGGCGAAGCGATTCCCTGGCCGACCCCGGGCGAGAAAGCCGCCGCAGAGCTCCAAGCTTCAAATGAAGTAAACGAAGCTTCGACCGAAGCAGACCCGGATTCACCGACCGGGCCGGCCGATCGACCCGAGCAAGAGCGATCCCGGTAGGGGTGAAGCGTCTTGTACTTTTTTTGCGCCAACGTCCTCGGACGGCCGGCGCGGAGCTTCAAAAAAAGTTAAGCGGAACCCCTACCGGGATCGCTCCTACCGCGACGACTCAGCAGCCGCCCTCTTCCGGTGCGTCCTGATCTCGCTGAGGATCCGCTCCAGCCTCGGCTCCTGCGACGTGTCGACGTGGCTCATTGCCGCCGCCACGGCCGGGTGGACCGCCGCAATCCGCTCGTGCATGGCCTGGGCGACGGCGCGGTAGGCGGGATGGCCCTCGCGACCTGAGCGCAGCTCGATCAGGTGCATCGCCTCGCGAGCGTTGAGGTCGAGCACGTAGCGGATCCGGTAGGCGAGACAGAGCGCGTAGGGCGCCTGGTCACGCAGCCCGGCCGCGACGAGCCGCTCGTACTCGGTCGCCGAGATCTCCAGGGCCCGCTCGAACTCGCCCCCAGCTCCCGCTTCTCGCACCTCCTCGGGCACGCCGGCGCCGAGGTCCGGACCGAGCCGCTGCCACTGGCAGGTAAGCATCCGGTGGCGCTGCAGGTCGCGGAACGCCCCGTAGTCGGAGACGATCTCGAAGCGGTAGCGGAGCGCCTCGAAGCCGCGGCCAGGGCGGTGGCGCCGGTTTGCCCGATCGCCGGCCAGCGCCCCCAGCAGACGGGCGCGCTCCTCGCGGTCGAGGACGTCGACGCGGCCGCGGATCTCGGTCTCGGAGGTGTTCGCCGCCTCGAAGAGGCAGGAGGCGAGTAGGTCCTCTTCTGAGCCGTCGACGTGAATCAACTCGACCGAGGGCGTGTCCTCGCCGCCTCCGCGGCGGTCGAGGCCGAGCCTGGCGACCCAGTCCTCGGTCGCCTCACGGCGCCGCTCGAGGTAGGAGACCCACTCGCCGCCGCGGTCGGGGCGGTCGACCCGCGAGACGAAGCTCGGCATCACCTGCTGCAGCTCGCGCAGGATCATGCCGCCGTACTCCCGGGCCTCGGGCAGCGGCGAGGCCATCAGGCGCAGCAGCAGCTGCTCGTAGCCTTGGCCGCTGGCGTAGATGCCGACGTGGCTCAGCGTCGCGGCCGGCAACAGGCCACGGCAGAGGTCGAGCGCCTTGGCCCGTATCGAGCGCCGCCAGGGCCCCTCCGGTTCGCCCTCGCCGCGGGGCCAGCGCTCGGCGGCCCACCCCTCCACCTCGCGCAACGAGCGCGAGTAGATCGCGAACAGCTCGTCCATCGCGGCGCCGAACTCGGGGCCCAGCTCGGCGTCGCGGTAGTAGCGGTAGCCGCCGCCGGCGTCCTCGGGCAACGGCTGGTCGTAGGGGATGTAGCGGGTCGACTGCTCGAGGTAGGCGGCGAGCCGGCCGCGCTGCAGCAGCTTGGTGAGGATGTTCGAGACCCACTCGCAGGCCACGTGGGCGCCGCCGACCTGGGCAATCGAGTCGTCGCCGTAGCCGAGGAAGACGCGCTCGTAGAGCTTCGCGGCCCGCTCGCCCTCGGCGCCGTCGAAAGGCCGCTCTCCGGCCGCTACGTCAGCGGCGAACTCCTCCAGGAAGAGCCGCCGCACCGTCCCCGAATAGCGCGAATAGCGGGCAAAAAGCGCTCCCTTGACCGTCTCCGGCAGGTTGACGAGCGCGAACACGGGCCGGTCGAGGTTGGTGAAGTGGGGGGCGAGGAGACGCTGCTCCTCCGTGGTAAAGGACTCGACCGGGTAGCGCACCGGCGCATCCTAGCCGCGGTCTACGACGATGGTTGCGATCGCCGCATCAGCCAATCGGCGATTGCCGCCGTCACCTGCGAACTGCTCTCCGCAGGCCCAAATAACCAGGCGCCACAGGGGTTCAGGTCGATGAACCAGCACCGATTGGCCTGGACGATCCAGTCCTGGCTGCTGAACCCGACGCCGAAACGACGGGCTAGGTCGAGTGCCTTCTCGGCCAGCTCCGCGGTCGGGACATGGGTCTCCCATGGCGACCGCTCGCGCGGCGTCGCTTCGCGCCAGTCCGTCGGCAATCCGTCGGCGTCGAGCGAGAAGGCCCAGCAGCGCTGGCCAACCGTGACGACGCGCAGGTGTCGCTGCGCTGTGAGTAACTGCTGCGCGATCGCCGGCGTGGTCTCCAGCTCATCGTCCCTGATCTCAGAGCTGGACACGGGCGTCGTATAGAAGACCTTTGGGGTCTCTCCGGTCCGATGCACGACTCCCGCTCCAAGCGGCTTGAGTACGAACGGGTCGCCGACGTAGTTCGTTATGTCCGAAACCCGCCGCGCGACGATCGTCCGGGGTACTGTGACGTTGGCCTCAGTCGCGACTTGGTACTGGAAGAGCTTGTTGTCGGCCCGCCGGAGCCGGTCGAGGGGGGTTAGCCAGGAGATGCGCCTGTCATAGGCGAGGCCTTCGCTCAGGTCGCGCCACGCCGAACCCTCCGCTTCCGAGGCGGTCGTCGCCTGAAGGGGCAAACCACGGATGAAGCCCCGAATGCCGGGGCTTGCGCCCAGGTCGGTGACGCGCCAAGACTGTCGGTGGCTGGTGGCTAGGAGCTGCGGCTCGTACCTGGTCTTTTCTCGAACAAGTTGGGCGACCGCCTGAAGGTGCGGGTCCCGGTCGTCCCCGACGAGTACCGGTGCCGGCGGCGACTGTGCCCCCTGCATCGAGGAGGTTTAGGGCATCCGCTCTGGCATCAGCGTCTCCGGGGCTAAGGACTCGGGTTGAAGCGACTCCGGCTGGAGCGACTCCGGCTGGAGCGTCTCCGCGTGACCGGCCGAGCTAGGGCTTGGCTCGCTCACCGAGCGTGCGAATCGCTCGTACAGTGAGTTTGAAGAAGGTTTAGAAGTACTTAGGGTCTTTTGCATGGTCGGGCAGTATGCCGTACCGAACCGGCTTGGTCAATCGGATTCAGGGAGGCGCCGCCATGAACTCGACCTTCTGGCCTCCCGGCATGGTGACGAAGGCGCGCGGCTCGCCCCACAGCTCGCGGTGGCGCTCCGGCGCGTAACCGCCCCGCTCGAGGGCGGCGAAGGTCGCCTCGAAGTCGGCGACGACTACGGCCGGGTGGGCGAGCGCCGGTACGGTCGCCGCCTCGCTTTCGATCAGGTGGACCTGCGTCCCCTCCCGTTCCAGCCAGTTCACGTAGCCGCGCAGCTCGCCTGGCGCCTCGATCGGCTCGAAGCCGAGCAGCTTCCAGCACGCGACGCAACCCTCGACGTCCTCGGGGCGGACCTCCAGCGAGACGTGGTGGAGCATCAGCTCGCGTCGGTCAGCGGCGCCAGGACGTCATGGCGGCTGTAGTGGCCGGCGACGTCGAAGATGCGCTTGGCGCGCAGCCCGCGGCGCAGGTCGCACTCGGCGACGACGATCCCCTCCTCGCCGTAGAGCGGGCCGGCGATCACCTCGCCGCGGGTCGGCTCGACGATCGCCGCTCCGCCGTTGCCGAAGACCTCCTTGCCCTCCGGCAGCGGCGCCGGAAAGTCCTGCGGGAAGGCGGTCGCCGGTATGTACTGGGGGACCGAGACGACGAAGGCGCCCGACTCGATCGCGATGTGGCGCATGCTCGCGAGCCAGCCGTCGCTGTCGTCGGCGGTCGGCGCAAGCCATATCTGCGGTCCCTGCCGGTAGATCTCATAACGAGCAAGCGGCATCCGGTTCTCCCAGCAGATCAGGCCGCCGATCCGGCCCAGCGGCGTCTCCGCCACACCGAGGTCGTCGCCTCCGCCGACGCCGTGGAAGACACGCTCGTGCTGGGTCGGCATCAGCTTGCGGTGACGGGAGACGACTCCCTCCGGGCCGATCACCAGCAGGGTGTTGTAGAGCGAGCCCGGTCGCTCCAGCTCGCGCTCGTTGACGCCGATCGCGCAGAGCACGTCAAGCTCGGCGCACGCTCCGGCCAGGCGGTCGGTCAGCGGCCCGGGCACCTCGACCGAGCTGCCCCAGAGGCGCTCCCAGAGCTCGTCCCAACCGGCGAACGACGCCGCCCCCGCCGCCCAGGCCCCTGACGGGTACAGCGAGACGAACGCCTCGGGGAAGACGGCGAGGCGCGCGCCCTGGGCGGCCGCCTCGCGCAGCAGGGCGATCGCCTTCTCGACCGTCGCCTCGGCGTCGAGGATCTCCGGCGTGGCCTGGATCGCGGCGACGCGAACGGTCGGGAAGTCCGTCATCGACGCAGGATAGATCGCCGATCAGAGCAGAGCCACGAAGGCCGCCGCCACGATGACGACCGTCGTCGACCAGACGACCGCCTCGGCGGTGATCTCGAGGTCGAGCCCGTAGGCGTGCGCGACGACCATCGAGTTGAGCCCGGTCGGCATCGCGGCGAGCAGCAGGTAGGCGGCCGGGAGGTCTACTATCGGCGCGGTCAGCAGGATCAGCAGGCC
Source organism: Solirubrobacterales bacterium (assembly GCA_036276735.1). Lineage (GTDB taxonomy): Bacteria > Actinomycetota > Thermoleophilia > Solirubrobacterales > 70-9 > VRUE01. The sequence goes on from DASUOH010000009.1 coordinate 12,438, forward strand.
GGGGGCGACGAGCAGGCGCGTGAAGAGGACCGCGCCGACCGGGCGGGTCAGGGGCGGTGGCATCGGCAGGGCGCCGTGCTCGGCGTTCTCGGCAAGCGTCGCGCCGACGGCGAAGAAGCCGATCGGCAGGATCGCGACGATCAGGATCTGGGAGACGTCCACCGCCCAGCCCGGCGCCAGGGCCTCGGGCGCCAGCAGGCCGGCGATCGCGGCGTAGAGGGGCGGGTTGCGGGTGAAGAAGGCGCGAACCCGTTCGCGCGGGGTTTCCCCCGCCTTGGTGCCGAAGGCGGCGCCGACCGCGAAGGCGCCGAGTAGGAGCGAGGGCCCGCTGACCATGACGTCGTAGAGGACCGCGGTCGAGAGCTCGTCGCGACCCAGCAGCGCGACCGTCAGCGGGTAGCCGAGGTAGCCCGTGTTCATGGAGAGCACGGCGGCGACGACGGCGCCGGTGCGGTGCGGGGCAAGGTCGAGCACGCGGCTGGCGAGCACGTAGGCGACGAGGCCAGCAAGCGCGATCGCGACGACCCCGATCCCCAGCGCGACGCCGTGGTCGACGTCGATCTCGCTGGCCGCCAGGTTGATGAAGATCAGCGGCGGGATCAGGAAGTAGAGCAGCAGCATCAGGGAGCGCCGCGCCGCCTTTGCCGCCGCGAGCGGCCGCCGTCGCTCCGCGACGACCCCAACCGCGACCGCGGCGACGATCACCGCGGCGGTTAGGAGGACGCCCATCGGGCGTTCCAGGCTAGAAGAGGGAGGAGCCCGCGCGCTCGGCGAACTCGACCAGCGGCTGTGGGATGACGCCGAAGAAGACCGTCGCGGCCGCCGCCAGCGCGGCGGGTCCGGCCAGATAGAGACGGCGGCCCGCGTGCCGGTCGATCGGATCGGCCTCGGGGGACGCGCCGGCGATCGCCGGCGCGGCCGGCGCTCCACCGTGCTCCGCCGCCACGCTCTCGGGTCGCATCCACATCGTCGCCACGACCCGCAGGTAATAGGCGAGCGAGATCATCGTCCCGACCGCGATGAAGACCGCGAGCCAGGTGTAGTCGCCCTCGACCAGCGCCTCGATCAGGTAGAGCTTGCCGATGAAGCCGACGGTCGCCGGCAGACCCGCGAGGCCGAGCATCGAGATCGTCAGCGGCCAGGCGAGCAGCGGCCGCTCGTGACCGAGACCCCTGACCGACTCGATGTCGTCGCCGAAGACCGTCTCACGCTCGCGCGCCACGACGACGGCGAAGGCCGCCAGGTTCATGAAGGCGTATCCGACCAGGTAGAAGACGAGGGCGTTGACGCCCGCCTCGCTGGCGACCACCAGGCCGCCGAGGATGTAGCCGGCCTGGGCGACGCCCGAGTAGCCGAGCAGTCGCTTCAGCGAGCGCTGCCCGAGCGCGCCGATGTTGCCGATCACGATCGTCACGGCGGCGAGGACGGCGAGAGCCGGCTGCCACTCCTCGGCCTGGGGGGCCAGCGCGAGGTCGAAGAAGCGGACGAAGACGGCAAAGGCTGCCGCCTTGGTGGCAACCGCCATGAAGGCGGTGATTGGCGTCGGTGCCCCCTCGTAGACGTCGGGCGTCCACTGGTGAAAGGGGGCGATCGAGGTCTTGAAGGCGAGCCCGACCGCGACCAGGGCGATCCCGACCAGGACGAGCGGGTCGCCGACGAGCCCCGCGTCGCCGATCCCAGCCGCGATCCCGGCGAAGTCGGTCGAGCCCGAGCCGCCGTAGAGGAACGCCATCCCGTAAAGCAGCGTCGCTGAGCCGAGCGAGCCGACAATCAGGTACTTGAGGCCCGACTCGAGCGAGCGCTCGCGGCGCAGGTTGGCTGCGCAGAGGATGTAGAGGGGTATCGAGAGCGTCTCGAGGCCGACGAAGAAGGTGATCAGGTTCTGCGCCTGGGCGAGCAGGACCATGCCGAGCACCGAGCCGAGCAGCAGCGCGTGGTACTCGCCCGAGCCGACCTGTTCGGTTGCCGGCTCGCGCAGCGAGAGAAGGACGCAGGCGGCAGCCATCAGCAGCACGACGAGGGAGATCGAGATCGCCAGCTCGTCGATCCGCAGCGCGCCGGTGACGAGGTCCTGCGAGTCGCCCCAGCGCCAGATCAGCAAACCCGCCGTGGTCGCCAGCGCGATCAGCGTCAACCCCGGCGCCCACCGCTCGGTCGGCCGGAAGACGGCGCTGAGCAGCACGACGCACAAGCTCACGGTCAGCGCGATGACCGGCGACAGACCCGCGTAATCGATCTCCGGCGCAACGAAGTTCATCGCCGGGCCAGCTCCTCGGACGGCCTGCCTTCCACGGCGGCGATCGTCGCCTCGACCGAGCGATCCGTCCGCTCCAAGATCAGGTTCGGATAAAGCGCCAGGGCGACGATGCAGGCGACCAGCGGCACCAGCACGACGCCGTCGCGCCAGCCGATCTCGCGCGAGACGAGCCCCTCCGGCGTGCGGTTGTGCATCGTGCGCTGGTAGAGGCGCAGCGCGTAGAAGGCCGCCATCACGACGCCGATCGAGGCGACGAAGGCGTAGACGATCTTCGCCTGGAAAAGGCCGTTGAGGATGAAGAACTCGCCGACGAAGTTGGCCGAGCCCGGCATCGCCAGCGTCGCCAGGGTGACGATCAGGAAGAGCGCGGCGAGGACGGGAGCCCGCATCGCCAGCCCGCCCATCTCACGCAGATCCTCGCTGCCGGAGCGCTCGACCAGCACCGCGATGATGATGAAGAGCGGCGCGACGACGAGCCCGTGGTTGACCATCTGCAGGACCGCGCCGTCGGCCCCGTCGGCGCGCAGGGCGAAGATGCCGGCGGTGATGAAGCCGAGCTGCGCCACCGAGGAATAGCCGGCGACCAGGCGCACGTTGGTCTGCGTGAAGGCCATCGCCGAGCCGTAGAGGATCGAGGCGAGCGCGATCACCAGCATCACCTCCTGGAACTCGACCGTCGCGTCGGGGAAGAGCGGCAGGACGACGCGCAGGAAGCCGTAGGCGCCGACCTTGGCCAGCACGCCGGAGAAGACCGCCAGCACCGGCAGCGGCGCGGCGCGGTAGGCGTCAGCGAGCCAGCCGTGCAGGAGGAAGGCCGGCATCTTGACCAGGAAGGCGACGGCGAAGAACCAGAAGATCCAGCGCTGGCTGCCCTCGTCGAGCGGCTGCCGGGCCAGCTCGGCGATCGAGAAGGTGAGGTCGCCGCCGTCGGCGGCGATGATCCCGGTCGCGATCGCGCCGACCAGCATCAATAGCGAGCCGACCAGGGTGTAGACGATCATCTTCAGCGTCGCCGCCGAGGCGGTGACCCCGTCGGGCCGGTCCGTCCCCCAGGCCCCGAAGAGGAAGTAGAACGGCACCAGCATCAGGTCGAAGAAGAGGACGAAGAGCAGCAGGTCCTGGGCGAGAAAGGCACCCAACGTCGCCGTCTCGGCCAAGAGCATCATCAAGAAGAAGAGCTGTGGCCGCTCCTGCTCGCGGAAGGCGGCGAACGCCGTGCCGCCGAGCCAGAGCAGCGCGGTGAGCAGCAGGAGGAAGACGTTGAGCCCGTCGACGCCGAGGCTGTAGTCGACGCCGAGGCCCGGGATCCACTCGACGTCGACGTTGTGCTGGAGGCCGCCGCCCGAGTCGAAGCCGGCGAGGATCGCGATCGCCAGTCCCAGCGTCGCGGCCGCCCCCGCCGTCGCCCACCAGCCGGCGGCGCGCCGCGGCAGGAAGAGGCCGACGACGCCGAAGGCGAGCGGGGTCCACAGCAACGAGTTGCTCACGAGCTCACCACCAGGAAGTAGAGGGCGAGACCAGCGAAGCCGGCGATCAGGAGCAGCGCGTAGCTGCGCACGAAGCCGCTCTGTACGAGGCGGACGACCCCGCCGGCGCCGCGCACCGTCTCGGCCGTTCCGTTGACCAGTCCGTCGACGACGAAGCGCTCGAAGGTCCGGTTCGCGAAGCGTCCCGTCGCCAGCGCCGGCCGCACGATCAAGGCGTCGATCGCCTCGTCGAAGTACCACTTGTTGACGAGCAGGGTGTGGACGGGCCGCAGCCGCTCGATCAAGCGGGCTGGCGTCTCCGGGCGCGCCACGTAGAGCAGGTAGGCGAGGCCGATTCCAGCCAGGGAGATGACCGCGCCGATCGCCAGTCCGGCCCATTCGCTGCCGGCGCTGGGGTGGACCTGCGCGAGCGGGGAGTCGTGGAAGACGGGGTCCAGGAAGCTGGTGATGGCGTGACTGACCCCGGGGACCTGGATCAGCCCTCCGACCAGCGCGAGGATCCCGAGCACACCCATCGCGACCTTCATCGGCAGCGAGTGCTCGGCGATGTGGTGCTCGGGACCGGGGAAGCCGACGTCGGTGTCCTCGCGCTCCCCCGTCACCGGGTTGACCGGCTCGCCGTGGGCGACGTGCCCCGTCTCGATCAGCTCCTGCGCCTCGCGGTTGGGGCGTCCCGGAAGGATGCGGAAGATCAGCCGGAAGGTGTAGACCGCGGTCAGCAGCGCGCCGGCGTAGCCGAGCACGGTGAAGATCACGTACATGCCGCCGCGCTCGCTGGCGAAGGCGAGGATCTCGTCCTTGGAGAAGAAGCCGCTGGTCCCCGGGAAGGCGGCCAGCGCCAGGCCGCCGACCAGCAGCATCGCCGAGGTGAAGCGCATCGCCTTGCCGAAGCCGGACATCCGGTCGATGTTCTGGTCGTTGGCCATCGCGGCGATGATCGAGCCGGCGGCCATGAAGAGCAGCGCCTTGAAGAAGGAGTGGGTCATGAAGTGGAACATCCCGGCGCTGAAGGCGCCGATCGAGACGCCGACGACCATGTAGCCGATCTGGCTCATCGTCGAGTAGGCGATCGCCCGCTTCAGGTCGGTGACGACGAGCGCGATCGTGCCGGCGACCAGCAGCGTCGCCAGGCCGACGAAGGCGGCGATGTCGGCGGCGGTCGGCGCCATCCCGAAGAGGGGGTGGGTGCGGGCGATCAGGTAGACGCCCGCCGTCACCATCGTCGCCGCGTGGATCAGCGCCGAAACGGGCGTCGGGCCTTCCATCGCGTCGGCGAGCCAGGTGTGGAAGGGGAGCTGCGCCGACTTGGCGAAGGCGCCGACCAGGAGCAGGAGGCAGATCGCCGTCACCGTCCACTCGTTGGTGGTGAAGTGCTCGGGCGCCGCGTGGAAGACCTGCTCGAAGTCGAAGCTGCCGAGCTCGCGGAAGATCAGGAAGGCGGCGAGCACGAGGCCGACGTCACCGACCACATTGATCACGAACGCCTTCATGCCGGCGCCGGTCGCCGTCTCGCGCCGGTACCAGAAGCTGATCAGCGCGTAGGAGGCGAAGCCGACGAAGGCCCAGCCGACGATCAGGAGCACGAAGTTGCCCGCCAGGACGAGCAGCAGCATCGAGAAGACGAAGAAGTTGAGGTAGCTGAAGAAACGGTGGTAGCCCTGGTCGGAGCGCATGTAGCCGAACGAGTAGAGGTGGATCAGGGTCGAGACGCCGGTGACGACCAGGACCATGAAGACCGAGAGCGGGTCGACCAGGATGCCGAGGTCGACGTGCAGACCGCCGCCGCTGGCGTAGGTCCACAGCGAGGAGGCATGGTGGCGCGCCTCCGGCTCGTCGCCGAGCAGGCTGACGAGCGCCCCGACCCCGCAGGCGAAGGACAGTGCGATCGCGGCGGTGCCGATCGCACCGGCGGCACGGGCCGGCAGCGCCCGGTAGCCGACCGCGGTGACGATCGAGCCGAGCAGCGGGAAGAGCAGGACCAGCCAGGCCCAGGCGGTAGCGCTCACCCGCGCAGCTCCCTCAGCTCGTCGACGTCGAGCGGCAGGCGGCGCCGGAAGATCGCGACGATCAGCCCGAGCCCGACGACGACCTCACAGGCGGCCACCACCATCACCACCAGCGCGAAGACCTGACCCTCCTGGTTGCCGACCATGCGGCTGAAGGCGATCAGCGCCAGGTTGCCGGCGTTCAGCATCAGCTCGAGGCAGAGCAGGATGACGACGGGACTACGGCGGATCAGGATCCCCATCGCTCCCGTGGCGAACAGGAGCGAGGAGAGGACGATGTACCACTCGATGCTCATGCGGGGTCTCCGGTGGGGGTCGCCGGAACCTCCCCCGAACGCGCCTTCGGCGCTGAGTGTTCGGAGGAGGAACCGGCGACCCCCTCCACAGCACGCCGCCTGCCCGCGAGCACTACAGCGCCCACGGCGGCTAGGAGGAGCAGGATGCTGCTTGCCTCGAAGGCGACGAGGAAGCGCTCGAGGAGGAGCTCGCCGATCGCTGCCGGATCCCCGAATCCTGGCCTTACCTCGGGTCCCTCGGTGCCCAGCGTGAGCAGGGAGGAGCCGAGCACGGCTATAGCCAGCTCGACGAACAGCGCGATCCCCAGCAGCGGCGCCAGCAGGCGCTGGCCGGGAATCGGCTCCCAGGCCGACTCCTGGTCGCCGCCGACGTAGGCGACGACGAAGACGTAGAGGACCATCACCGCCCCCGCGTAGACGACCACCTGCGCGGCGGCGAGGAAGGCCGAGCTGAGCAGCAGGAACAGGACCGCGAGCGAGAAGAGGTGGACGATCAGCGCCAGCACGCTGTAGAGCGGGTTGCGCATCGCGATCACGCCGACCGCGCCACCCAGGGCGCCGATCGCGCCCAGGAAGAACAGCACCTCCTCCACTACTCGCCCTCGCTCCTCAAAGGCGTGCGCTCGATCGGCTCGGCGAGCAGCATCTCCTTGGTGAAGATCAGGTCGTCGCGGTCGTAGTCGGCCATCTCGTAGTCGTGGCCCATCGTGATCGCGTCGAAGGGGCAGGCCAGCTCGCAGTAGCCGCAGAAGATGCAGCGCGAGAGGTTGATCTCGTAGACGGCGGCGTAGCGCTCGCCCGCCGAGACGCGCTCGCCCGGCACGTTCTCGGCCGCGACGACGCGGATGCAGTCGGCCGGGCAGGCGGCGGCGCAGAGCGAGCAGCCGACGCACTTCTCCAGGTCGGAGTCCTCGAAGCGGTGCAGTTTGTGGCGGCCGCGGAAGCGCGGGTAGACCGGCGTCTTCTCCTCGGGGTACTCGATCGTCAGCGGCCCCTCGATCAGCCGCGCCATCGTCGTCTTCAGGCCGCGCAGCGTCTCGCCGAAGGCGCGGTAGGCGCCGCCGATCCCGCCCGGCTCCGGCCCACGCTGGACCTCGACCACGTCCTGGTCCTTCAGGTAGGCGAACTCGGTCACGTCACCACCACCAGCACCGCGGTCACGAGGACGTTGAGGGTCGCGAGCGGCAGCAGAATCTTCCAGCCGAGGCTCATCAGCTGGTCGTAGCGCAGCCGCGGCAGCGTCGCCCGCACCCAGATGAACAGCAGGACGAGGGCGAGCATCTTCGCCAGCATCCAGATCGGGTCGAGGAAGCCGGGGCCGGGGCCCATCCAACCGCCCAGGAACATCGCCGCGGCGATCCCCGAGACGACCAGGATCTCCATGTATTCGACCAGCAGGAAGCTGCCGAAGCGCATGCCGCCGTACTCGGTCATGAAGCCCTGCACCAGTTCGGCGTCGGCCTCAGGCATGTCGAAGGGCGTGCGATTGGTCTCGGCGAAGCCGGCCAGCATGAAGACGAGGAAGCCGACGAACTGGGGGAGGATGAACCACATCTCGCCCTGGGCGTGGACGATGTCGACCAGCGAGAGCGAGCCGCCCATCATCACCGCGCCGAGCAGCGCCAGCGCCATCGCGACCTCGTAGGAGATCAGTTGGGCGGCGCCGCGCATCGCGCCGAGCAGGCTGTACTTGGAACCCGAGGACCAGCCGCCCAGTAGCACGCCGTAGAAGGCGAGGGAGCCGACTGCGAAGAAGTAGAGGATGCCGATCGGCACGTCGATTCCGTAGAGGCCGACGCCGTTCTGGACGTCGCCCCAGGGGATGATCGCCAGCGCCAGCACGCCGGAGAGCACCGGCAGCAGCGGCCCCAGCACGAACAGGGTCGGGATCGCGTTGGCGGGCCGGAACGACTCCTTGGAGAGCAGCTTGCCGACGTCGGCGAGCGGCTGCAGCAGCCCGTAGGGGCCGACGCGGTTCGGACCGTAGCGGTGCTGGAAGCGGCCGATCAGCTTGCGCTCCAGCACCGTCATCAGCGGCAGGATCGCGAAGATCAGGCCGAAGATCACCAGCGACTTGACGACCATGATCCAGGTCGCCTCGGCGAAGGTCGTGTCGGCGAGCGGCAGCATCAGCCGCCAGTCTTCTCGATCGTCACCGCGACGGGCTCGCCGTTCAGCAGCGCGTTGGCGTTGGCGCCGGCGATCCCCTCGGTCAGGAAGCAGACGCCCTGCTGAGCTCTTTCCTTGATTGCGACGCGCGCCTCGACGCTGCTGCCGTTCTGGCTGACGCGCACCGCGTCGCCGCCGCTCAGCCCGAGCCGCTCTGCATCCGCCGGCGACAGCTCCAACCTCTGCTCGGGCTGCAGGAACTTCAGGGGTGGGTTGAGCTCGGTGATCGGGCCGGCCCAGAGGTCTCGGTAGGTGCCTAGGGTGAGGTCCGAGGCGGGGGAGGCGTCCGGCACCGGCTCCCCGGACGCGACTCCGCGAGCTGCGTCTCCGGCTTGCGTGCTGCCGGTCGGCGCTCCGCGCTCAGTGTCCGGGGAACCGATGCCGGACGCCTTTTCCACCTTGGTCGCGTTGAGGTCCTGCCAGCGGACGCCGCGGCCGGAGATGACCGAATCGTCGATGCCGGAATAGAAGGGAACCTCGTTGGCGAGAGCGGCGAAGGTAGAGGGCTGGGAGGTGATGCCGGTGTCGTGGCCGAGAGCGAGGGAGAGCTCCGCCAGGACGCCGTAGTTCGGCCGAATATCTCCCGGGCGCGCTGCACTCGGCCGCACACGTTGGAGCCGTCCATCTGGGTGCGTGACCGTGCCGTCTTTCTCGGCGTGGGTCTCGAGCGGAAACACCACGTCTGCTTTGGCCGTGGTGGCGTTCTCGAACATCGAGAAGACGACGAGGTGGTCGGCGGTGGCGAGGGCGCGCTGCCAGGCGGCCGTGTCCGGGAAGTCGCGCAGCGGGTCGGCGCCGAAGAGGATCAGGGACTTCAGCTCGCCGGACTCGAGGGCGGCGCGGATCTCATCCGTGGTCCTGCCCGCCGGCGTCTCGGCGAAGCCCGGGCCGGCGTCCGGGAGGCAGCCAACCTCGCGGAGACCCCGGCCGTTGGCGACCTCGGGCACTTCGAGCAGGCCGGAGCCGTCATTGGCGGCGAGGTTGAGGGTGGAGGCGAGGTCGAGCAGGGCGTGCAGCGCGTCCTCGCCCTCACGGCCGAGCCGCTCGCCCCAGACGACCACGACCTTCTCGGCGCCGCGCAGGACCTCGTCCTCGGCCAGGGCGGAGAGGACCGAGGCGGCGTCGCCGGGCGCGTAGCGGTGGACCGCCGCCGCGCCGCCGTCGAGCGCGGTCGGCCGCTCCGTCGCAACCACGAGTCGCGCGCCGTTGCGCCGGATCGCCTTGCGAATCCGCAGGTCGAGGATCGACGCGTCGTGCAGCGGGTCGGTGCCGACGACGAGGATCGCGTCGGCATCGTCGATGTCCTTCGTGCGCACCGCAAGCTCCGGCTGCGCCAGCGCCAGCAGCGTCTCGCGGGACGCGCCGCCGGCCCGGCGCGACTCGACGTGCGGCGAGCCGAGCGCCTCGCGCAGCAGGCGCTGCACCAGGTAGCCCTCCTCGTTGGAGGCGTCGCCGACGATCGCGGCGACCCCACTTGACGCATCCGACATTGACCCCCCTTGGGTGTGGTCAATGTCGGATGCCGCGCGCAGCCCCTCGGCCGCCTTGGCGATCGCCTCCTCCCAGCCAACCGGCGTCCCTCCGCGCAGCCGCGGCGCGGTCACCCGCTCCTCGGCGCCGAACATCTCGAAGCCGTAGCGGCCGCGGTCGCAGAGCCAGCCGTCGTCGACCTCCTCGTTGTCCCGGGCGATCACCCGCTTCACCTGCTCGTCGCGCACCGTGAAGCTGACGTTGCACTGGCTCGGGCAGAGCGTGCAGACCGAGCCGGCTTCCTCGACGTCCCAGGGGCGCGCCCGGAAGCGATACGTGTAGTTGGTCAGCGCCCCGACCGGGCAGATGTCGGTGATGTTGCCGTGGAACGGCGCGACGTAGGGCCGCTCGTCGAAGGTGCCGACGTAGGTGCGGTCGCCGCGCTCCAGCAGCTGCAGCTGCGAGTCCTCGGCCACCTCTTGACTGAAGCGGACGCAGCGATAACAGAGGATGCAGCGCTCGCGATCGATCGCGACCAGCGGGCTCAGCGGCAGCGGCTTCTCGAAGTGGCGCTTGGGGTCGGTGAAGCGGCTTTTGCCCGGCCCCCAGCCCATCGTGATGTCCTGCAGCGGGCACTCGCCGCCTTTGTCGCAGACGGGGCAGTCGAGCGGGTGGTTGACGAGCAGGAACTCGACCACCGCGTTCTGGGCCTCTTTGACCTGCTCGCTGCGGGTGTTGACGACCATCCCGTCGCGGACGGGAGTCGAGCAGGAGGTCTGCAGTTTCGGAATGCCCTCGATCTCGACCAGGCACATGCGGCAGGCGCCGACCGGCGGGCCAAGTTTCGGCTCGTAACAGAAGACCGGGATCTCGACGTCGCCACGGGTCGCCGCGTCGTGCAGCATCTCGCCCTCGGCAGCGCTCACCTCGCGGCCGTCGACGACGATCGTGACTTCCCGGCCCTTGCTCATGGCATCGTCCCGATCGCCTCGGTCGGCGCCTGCACGACCTCGATCCGCTCCGGCTCGTCACGCGAGCCGCTCGCCTCGGCCATCACTTGCTCGAAATCGTCGCGGAACTTGCGCACCATCGCGCCGACCGGCATCGCCATCGAGTCGCCGAGCACGCAGAGGCAGTTGCCGATGATGTTCTCCTGCACCGAGGCGACGATGTCGAGGTCCATCGGCGTCGCCTCGCCGCGCACGACGCGTTCGAGCATCTTCACCGTCCAGTTCGTCCCCTCTCTGCAAGGCGTGCACTTGCCGCACGACTCGTGGTGGTAGAAGCGCGCCGTCCGCAGCGCCATGTGGGGGATCGAGACGGTGTCGTCGGCGACGATGATCGAGCCGGAGCCGAGCATCGAGCCGGCCTCGGCCATCGCCTCGAAGGAGTAGGGAAGGTCGAGCCCTTCCCCGGCGCTCAGCACCGGTGAGGAGGAGCCGCCCGGGTAGAAGGCCTTCAGCTCACAACCGTCGAGCGGCCCGCCGGCCAGGTCGCAGATCAGCTCGCGGGTCGGGATGCCCAGCTCGACCTCGTAGTTGCCGGGTCGCTTGACGCGGCCCGAGACCGAGACCACCTTGGTGCCGGGCGACTGCTCGGTGCCGAAGCCGCGGAACCACTCGGCGCCCCGGCCGACGATGTGGGGCACGTTGGAGAGGGTCTCGACGTTGTTGATCAGGGTCGGCCCGCCGTAGAGGCCCTGCACGGCCGGGAAGGGCGGCTTGAGGCGCGGGTTTCCGCGCTTGCCCTCGAGCGCGTCGAGCAGCGCCGTCTCCTCGCCGCAGATGTAGGCGCCGGCGCCGCGGTGGACGACCAGCTCGAGGTCGCAGCGGCTGCCGAGGATGTTCTGGCCGAGGAAGCCGGCCTCGTAGGCCTCGGCGACGGCCTGGTCGAGGATGTCGGCCTGCAGGTCGTACTCGCCGCGGATGAAGATGAAGGCGTGCCCGGCTTCGGCGGCGCGGGCGGCGATCGCGATCCCCTCGATCAGCTGGTGCGGGTTGCGCTGCATCAGCTCGCGGTCCTTGAAGGCGCCCGGCTCGGACTCGTCGGCGTTGCAGCAGAGGTACTTGGCCATCTCGCCGCGCGGCAGGAAGGACGCCTTTTTGCCCATCGCGAAGCCGGCGCCGCCGCGTCCCCGCAGGCCCGAGTCTTCGAGCTCCTTGAGGATGTCCTCGGGCTCCATCTCGCGATAGGCCCGCTGCAGCGACTCGTAGCCGCCGTGGCCGCGGTAGCCGTCGATCGTGCGGAGGTTCGGGTCCTCTGCATGCTCCAGCAGCACTCGCGTCTCAGGCATCGCGATCACCCGCCAGCGGCCGCTTCGCCAGCGCCTTCTCGGGCAGGACCTCGCCGCCCGCCACGAGCTGCTCGATCGCGGTTGCGGCGTCGCCCTGGTCGAGCGGCCCGAAGTAGCGCTCGTCGATCGAGGCCATCGGCGCGATGTCGCAGGCGCCGAGGCACTCGAAGCCGCTGAGGAAGACCTTGCCGTCGGGCGAGAGGGCACCGTGGCGCGCTTCGTGCGGATCGCACCCGACTGCCTCGGCGAACGCATCCAGCAGCCCGTCGGCGCCGCGCATCCAGCAGCTGATGTTGGTGCAGACGTGGACCTGGTGCTCGCCGGCCGGCGAGGTGTGCAGCAGGTCGTAGAAGCTGGCGACCGATTCCAGGTAGGCGGGGGTCACGCGCATCACCGCGGCGGCTTGACGGATGCCCTCAGGGGTGCACCAGCCGTAGCGCCGTTGCACCGCCCACAGCGCCGGGATCGACGCCGAATTGCGGTCGGGGTAGCGGGACATCAACGTTTCGATGTGCTCCTGCAACTCGGGCGGACAGTCGACGGCATGAAGCTCCGGAACCTCAGCTGAGGACCGCTCCGGCACCCGACCCTCACTGACCGCTGGATCCACCGGAAGCTCAGCCACGAGCTCCTCCATGCTGGACTCGATTGAGGGTCACGGCCGGCGAGAGAGGGATGGGGTGCCTCTCGAACGGGCGGATACTCAAAGCGCAATGCCAATTGGCATTGCGCTTGTCCGGGCGAGAGGCACCCCATCCCTCTCTCATCACCGATCAACCCCCCCCAGGATCGGGTCCAGCATGCCGAGTGAGGCGATCATGTCGGCGACGTAGCCGCCGACCGACATGTCGCGGAAGGACTGCAGGTTGACGAAGGACGGATCGCGGTAGTGGACCCGCGCCGGCTTCGCCGAGCCGTCGGCGAGGACGAAGCAGCCGAGCTCGCCGCGCGGCGACTCGATCGAGTAGTAGACCTCGCCGGGCGGCACTCGGTAGCCCTCGGTAACCAGCTTGAAGTGGTGGATCAGCGACTCCATCGAGGTCGAGAGCTCGGCGCGGGGCGGTAGCACGTACTTGCGGTCGTCGGCGATGTGCGGGCCCTCGGGCAGCCCGTCGAGCGCCTGCTCGACGATCCGCACCGACTCGACCATCTCGGCGAGGCGCACCCGGTAGCGGTCGTAGTTGTCGCCGACCGTGCCGACCGGGATCTTGAACTCCATCTCGGGGTAGGCCAGGTAGTCGAAGGCCTTGCGCAGGTCCCAGGGCTCGCCGGCGGCGCGCAGCAGCGGCCCGGTCACGCCCAGCTCCAGCAGCCGCTCCCGCGGGACGATCCCGACGTTCTTGGTCCGCGAGAGAAAGACCTCGTTGCGGTCGAGCAGGTCTTCGTACTGGCCAACCCGCACCGGCATGTCGGCGATGAACTCGCGCAGCTTGCGCTCGAAGCCGAGCGGGATGTCCTCGATCACGCCGCCGACCTGGAAGTAGCGCGTGTGCATGCGCTGCCCGGTCGCCATCTCGAAGAGGTCGAGAATCTTGTCGCGCTCGCGGAAGCAGTACCAGAGCATCGAGATCGCGCCGAGGTCGAGCGCCGTCGTCCCCAGCCAGACCAGGTGGGAGTGGATGCGGTTCAGCTCGAGGAAGATCGTCCGCAGGTACTTGGCGCGCGGCGGGATCTCCAAATCGACTAACCGCTCGACCGCGCCGCAGAACGCCTCCATCTGGAAGAAGTAGGAGACGTAGTCCATCCGCTCGACGAAGGGGATGACCTTCCAGTAGGCATTCGCCTCGCAGGACTTTTCGATCCCGGTGTGGACGTAGCCGATCAGCGGCTTCAGCTCCCGCACCATCTCGCCCTCGAGGTCCACCACAAGCCGCAGCACGCCGTGCGTCGCCGGGTGGTGCGGCCCGATGTTGATCGTCATCACCTCGGAATCGAGGTTCTGGGAATCGAGGGCCGTTTCAGCCATAGTTGCGTTCGTTGTAGGTGAATCTCACGGGCTCCCCGCCAACAGGGAAATCCCGCCGCTGCGGCCAGCCGACGTAGTCCTCCGGCATCAGAATTCGACGCAGGTCCGGATGGCCGTTGAAGACGATCCCGAAGAAGTCGAAGACTTCGCGCTCCTGGAAGTCGGCGGTGGGGAAGAGGTCGACGCATGAGTCGATTTCGGGCAGCTCCTCGCCACCCGGGTCCCCCAGCATCGCCTTGACGCGGAGGCGCTCCGCACGGTCACGGTTCAAGAGCTCGTAATGAATCCCAAAGCGCGGCTCCGCCGGCAGGTAGTCGACCCCGTGCAGGCTCGAGAGGAAGCGGTATTCCTGGTCGGGCGCCTCGCGCAGCCAGGTGAGGACGGCGACGATCTGCGCCGGGTCGACGATCAGCGCCGCCTGGCCGCGGTCGAAGCTGGTGTCGAGGACGGCGCCGGGGTGGTGCTGCTCGATCTCGCCCCGGATCAGCTCCAGTCCGGGGGCGTCAGGCACGGACGAGCTCCCTGGCCCGTTCGTAGGCCTCGGCCGCTTCGCCGCTCGGTTCGCTGCGCGGCCCGCCCCGCGCCCACTCCTCGCTGCCGTTCGCGCTGTAGCGCTGCCGCCAGCCGGGGTCGGGGTTGCCCATGATCTTGCGCTGCAGCTTGGTGAAGCCGTAGAGGACGGCCTCGGGACGGGGCGGGCAGCCGGGCACGTAGATGTCGACCGGCATGAACTTGTCGGCGCCCTGGACCACCGCGTAGTTGGAGAACATTCCCGCCGAGGAGGAGCAGGCGCCCATCGCCATCACCCATTTCGGCTCCAGCATCTGGTCGTAGAGGCGGCGGACGACCGGCGCCATTTTGATCGAGACGCGCCCCGACAGGATGATCAGGTCCGCCTGGCGCGGTGAGGCCCGCAGCGCCTCGGCGCCGAAGCGGGCGAGGTCGTAGCGGGCGGTGACGATCGAGATCGGCGCCTCGATCGCGCAGCAGGCGAGGCCGAAGGTGAGCGGGAACATCGAGTTGGCGCGCGCCCAGCCGAGCATCTTGTCGAGGTTGGTCATCACCACGCGCTCCTCGACGTAGCGCTCCAGCTCCTCGCCCTCGAGATCGCCGCGCAGCATGTCGCGGGCGCGCAGCTGTCGCTCGCGCATCGTCTGTCGCTCTACCTCCAATCCAACGCCCCCTTTCGCCATACGTAGACGAAGGCGATCAAGAGCAGAACGACGAAGACGACCAGCTCGCCGAGCACGAAGAGGCTGTCAGCGTCGCCCAGGATGACCCCGATCGGATAGAGGAAGACCACCTCTATGTCGAAGAGGATGAAGAGCATCGCGATCAGGTAGAAGGTCACGCCGAAGCGCAGCCCGTGCGAGGCGTCGACTGGGATTCCCGACTCGTAGGGCTCGGCCTGGCGCCGGGCCGCAACCGTGCTGCGGGCGGGCCGCTTGGGACCGATCACGTGGTTCAGCATCACGAAGGCGCCTCCGACGACGATTCCGAGGAAGGCAAAGACGAGTATCGGCAGGTAGCTCTCGAGCATGGCGGCACGCTGTTATACACCGACATTGTGACAACTTGCTACATAGTGCTTTTCCGCATCAGCAAGCGGAAATCCGACCCTTTCGGGAGGAAATGTGGTTGAGGTCCACCTCGTCGTCGGGGTGGCGCTGATCGTCCTCAACCTCGCTGCTTTCGCGGTTGGCGGCGTCGCCTGGCTGCGCGACCAATCCTCCGTCCCCTTTTGGTACCTGCTGCGCGCTGCGCAGGTCGCCGTCTTCGCCCAGGCGCTGCTCGGAGGCCTGCTGATGTTCAGCGGCCACGAATCGGCCAGCGACATCCATTACCTCTACGGCCTCCTGCCCCTGCTCGTCTCCTTCCTCGCCGAGGGCGCCCGCGCCGGCGCCGCCGAGCGCGAGCTGGGCGACCTCGACTTCGAATCCCTCCCAGCCGCCGACCAGCAGTCCCTCGCCCTGGCGATCGTCCGCCGCGAGATGGGGATCATGGCCGTCAGCTGCGGCGTGATCCTCTTCCTCGGCCTGCGGGCCGCCGCCAGCAGCCCGGCGTTCTAACCCGACTTTGGCTGCCTTTTGACCCCTATGGGGTCATCAAGTCAGCCGAAGTTCAGTCGCCCGCGTCGAGCGCGCGCTGCACCCCGACGATTCCCAGCAGCACGACGCCAGTTGCGATGTGGAAGATGCCGTCGGCGTCGTTGTTGGGGAAGGTGAAGACCCCGGCCGGTTGGGTCGAGAAGAAGGCCCAGACCCCGGTGACGATCAGCGCCGCCGCGGCGTAGTAGCAGTAGAGGACAGCCCAGCGAGGCCGCAGCGCGAAGTAGAAGGCGGGCAGGAAGAGCAGGAAGCCCGACAAGGCGTGGACGCCGTTGAAGTCGACCCAGAGGACCCGCTCGGTCGGCGCGTTCTCGGCGAAGGAGAAGCTCGGCTCGGCGATGAACCCCGCGGTCGCCCAGACCAGCTCCAAGGCCGCCAGCACGACCAGTGCCTTCTGAGCGAACGTCCACCGCTCCCAGCTGACCGTGGCCGCCTCCATCGCGGGGCAGCTTACCCCGGTTCTATTCCTGCGGCAGGTTCTCGAGGTCGGCACGATCCTGGGCCCTTCCCTGCGCCTCCTTCATCTCGCGGAGGCGCCGCAGCGAGCAGATACGCACCGGGATGCCATAGAGGTCGCTCTCCACCGCGTCGGACATCAGCTGCGAGTAGGGCGGTACGCCTCTGGCGAGCTGCACGATGTCCAGCCCGCCATAGGACGTATCGGCGGTCACATTGCCGCCGCGCAGAATTACGGGACCGTCCCGGCCTGCTTCGAAGAGGCGGCCGCCGACCGTCGGCAGCTTCGCTTGGAAAGAATCCAGGAGCTGTACGAGACGCTTGAGGTTGCCGGGGTCGGGGTCGGGGACGACGTCGAGGTCCATCGTGGCCCTGATGTATCCGTGTGCCCCGACGGCAACGCCCCCGATGACGACGAAGTCGACGTCCCGGGCGTGCAGTGCTTGCAGCAGAGAGCGTAGATCGAAGGCGGTCAATGCTCGCGAGCGACGCCCTTGATCTCGCTCATCTGCCGCGAGAGCTCGTCGACGCGGGCGAGCCGCTCGCTCATCGGCAGCGACCGCTCCTCGCGCCGGCGCGCGTCGCTGGCGCGCCCAAGGTGGCCGATTTCGCTGCTCTGCGGGGTTTTTTGGGGATCGTGAGCACGGCGTGACATAACGGTCGCATCGTACCGCTGCTCTCCGCTGGGTAAGGAGGGCGCCGGAGGCGTCACCGGTGGCTAATCCCGAGCTTCATCCCGTCGATTCGACAAGCGTCGCGCAAGGAGATCAAGCCACGCTTCACCGCGCGCAAGCTGCGCTACCCCAGCGGGCGGTAGGCGCCCCGGTGGAACACAAGCGGCTCGCCGTCGCTTGCCGCCAGGTCGCAGACCTCGCCGGTGACGATGACGTGATCGCCGCCGGCGATCACGTCGCGCAGGTCGCAGGCGACCCAGACGAGGGCGCCGTCAATCGCCGGGATCCCGTCCCGCTTGCTCCAGGCGATCCCATGCCACTTGTCGGGCACCGGCGCCTTGGTCGCGAAGCTGCGGGCGATCTCCTCCTGGCCGGCATGCAGGACGCTGATCCCGAAGCGGTTGGCGGCCTGCACGGCGAGCAGCGTGCGAGAGCCGCGATCGAGGCAGGCGAGCATCAGCATCGGTTCGATCGAGAGCGAGACCACCGCGTTCGCGGTCGCCCCGGCCGGTCCCTCCGGCCCGGCCGCGCTGACGACCGTGACGCCGGTCGGCAGCTTCCCCATCGCGGCGCGGAACTCGGCCGGGTCGGGGTGGGGGGATCGGGCGTCGGCCATCTCAGCGGGACAATATGATCCCGGCCGCGTGCGACCTGTCATTGCCACTGTCACCGCCATCGTGGCCGCCCTCGCCCTCGCCTCCTGCGGCTTCGGCGAGGAGGGGATCGCGGTCTCCAAGGACGACCCCAACTACAACGGGGCGGTCCTCTTCGCGACCCACTGCTCCGGCTGCCACACGATGGAGGCCGCCGGCAGCCAGGGCACCGGCAACCGCAGCATCCGCACCCAGGGGCCAAACCTCGACCAGCGGACCGAGAGCTACCAGGACGCTCTCTTCGCGATCCAGAACGGCGGCTTTTCCGGCGCGATCATGCCGCAGAACATCGTCGTCGGCGAGGAAGCCGAAGCGGTGGCGCGCTTCGTCGCCGAGTACTCGGGCAGCGACGCGGAAGAGTCGCCGCGGCCCGAACAGCCGGGCGAGGCGCCGCTGAGCGACCCGGACGTGGAGCCGGCCGGCGAGCAGGCCGGACAGACGACCGGCGGTTCGCCTGACGGGGCGGGCTCCACCGGGCAGCCGTCTCCCTAGCCGGAGCTTCCGATGCTCGACCTGAAGCTGATCCGCTCCGAACCCGAGCGGGTCAAGGCCGCGCTGGCGCGCCGCGGCGCCGCCGAGCGGATCGACGAGCTGCTCCGCCTCGATGCCCGCCGGCGCGAGCTGCTGCCCGAGATCGAGGGCGCCCAGGCCGAGCGCAAGACGATCTCCAAGCAGATCGGCGAAGCGAAGCAGCGGGGCGAGGACGCGGCCGCCGAGATGGAGGCGGTGCAGCGCTTCAAGGAGACGATCGAGGCCGGCAAGGCCGAGCTCGAGCGGGTCGAAGCGGAGCTCGAGCGGGTCGCAGGCGAGCTGCCCAACCTGCCCGACCCCGATGCCCCCGAAGGCGACAGCGAGGAGGACGCGGTGCTCGTCCGCGAGGTCGGCGAGCCGCCCAGCTTCGACTTCGAGCCGCGCGATCACCTGGAGATCGGCACCGAGCTGGGCCTGATCGACATGGAGGCCGGCGCGCAGGTCTCCGGCTCGCGCTTCGCCTACCTCAAGGGCGACCTGGTGCTGCTCGAGCTGGCCCTGGTCCGCTACGCGCTCGACCTCGTCCGCTCCGAAGGGCACGAGCCGGTCGTGCCGCCGGTCCTGGTTCGCGAAGAGGCGCTCTACGGCACCGGCTTTCTGCCCGGTGACCGCGACCAGATTTACGAGATCCCCAAGGACGACCTCTTCCTGGTCGGCACCTCGGAGGTACCGCTGGCCGCCCTTCACGCCGACCAGATCCTCGATGCCGAGCGGCTGCCGCTGCGCTACGCGGCCTTCTCGACCTGCTTCCGCCGCGAGGCGGGCGCCGCCGGCCGCGACACCCGCGGCATCTTCCGGGTCCACCAGTTCGACAAGGTCGAGATGTTCTCGTTCGTCGAGCCGTCCCGCTCGTCGGACGAGCACGAGCGGCTGCTGGCGATCGAGGAGCGCATCCTCGGCGAGCTGGAGATCCCCTACCGGGTCGTCAACGTCGCCGCCGGCGACCTAGGCGCGCCAGCCGCCAAGAAGTACGACTGCGAGGCATGGATTCCCAGCCAGGGCCGCTACCGCGAGCTGACCTCATGCTCAAACACGACTGATTATCAGGCGCGACGCCTCAAATGTAGGTATCGATCTGCCGATAGCGAAGCACCGAAAGCGGTGCACACCCTGAACGGAACGGCTGTGGCCGTGGGACGAACGATGATCGCGCTGATCGAGAACCGACAGGAGCGGGACGGCGGTTTCACGCTACCTAAAACTTTGCATCGATACGGCGCTCCTGAGAGGATCGCCCCCTCATGAACGCTGCCGTCGCCGGCGCCAAGCGGGTCGTCCTCTGCGATGACCACGAGATCGTCCGCGAGGCGATCAAGTCGCGGATGGCGAATTCGAACACGCTGAACATCGTCGGCGAGGCCTCCAACGGCCGCGACGTGGTCGAGGTCGTCAAGGAGCTCGAGCCCGACGTGCTGATCATCGACGTCGAGCTGCCCAAGCGGGACGGGATCGAGGCGACCAAGGAGGTGCTGAAAGCCCGGCCGCGCACGAAGGTGATCATCTTCACCGCCCACGCCCAGCCCGACCTGCTGGCGCTGGCGCTGCGGGCCGGCGCCTCCGGCTACGTCCTCAAGTCGGCGCCGGCCGAGGACATCGCCCGCGCCGTCAAAGCGGTGACCGGAGGCAGCACCTTCCTCGGCGGCGACTTCGCCGGCGGCAAGCCCTCGGAGGTCGAAAAGCTGCTCGAGCTCTCGCCACGCGAGCGGCAGATCCTCGAGCTGCTCGCCGAGGGCCTGCGGGTGAAAGAGATCGCCGAACGGCTCGGCCTCAGCCCGGCGACCGTCCACACCCACGTGCGTAACGCGATCGCCAAGCTGGAGGTCGACACGCGGACCGAGGCGGTCGCCCTGGCGGTGCGCTTCAGCTATCTCGGCGCCGGCGGCGGCGTCAAATGACCAACGCCGCCTCCTCTGCTCCCGCCGGGGCCTGAAGAATCAGATATGGACAGGCCCCGGCTCCCGCGTCCGGGGGCGGCTACGTTCGATCTAGCTCTAGCGCGCAGCCGTTGATGCAGTAGCGCTGGCCTCCCTGCTCCGCCGGCCCGTCGTCGAAGACGTGACCGAGGTGGGCGTCGCAGTGCTTGCAGACGACCTCGGTGCGGCGCATGAAGTGGCTGTTGTCCGGGCGCAGCTCGACATGCTCCAGGTTGACCGGCTCGGTGAAGCTCGGCCAGCCCGTCCCCGAGTCGAACTTGGTGTCCGAGGAGAACAGCTCGGTGCCGCAGCAGGCGCAGCGGTAGGTGCCGTCGGCCTTCTCGTCCCAGTAGGGCCCGGTGAAGGCGCGCTCGGTCCCGGCCCGTCTGGTCACCTCGTACTGTTCGGGCGTGAGCTGCTCGCGCCACTCCTCGTCGCTCTTGCGGACCTTCTTCGTCTGCTCGGCCATCCTGCTCCTTTCGGTCTCTGTTCAGGTTACGGAGGCGGGTGCGGCGGCATGCCCGAATCAAGACGATGCCGACCTGCCGCTTCGCGTCCAGGAGCGCGCAATGCGTTGTCTCGTCAACGCCGCCCGTCGCCGCGCCGGCCGCGCCCCGGTCGTCGCATCGGGCAAGCTCGGCCGCGCCGCCGGGCTCAAGTCGCGCGACATCCTGCGCTGCGACGACTTCGACCACGAGGCGTGCGGGCGCGACTTCACCTATTGGATAGAGCGAGTCGGCTATCTCGCCGATGCCTGCGGCGCCGGTGAGAACATCGCCCTTGGCAGCGGCTCTTTCGCGACGGCCCGGGCGATCTTCCGCGCCTGGATCAACTCGCCCGGTCACCGCCGCAACATCCTCGGCAGCTTCGACGACCTCGGCGTCGGACTCGAGATCGGCAGGCTGAACGGCCGGGCCGGCGTCCACGTCTGGACCCAGCACTTCGGCCGCCGCTGCTGACGACGTGCCGTGGGTTATGCACCCATAGGGGCATTCAACCCACGGGACGTCCGAACAGGGCCCGGCCGCGCGTCGAGATCGTCAAGACGATCGTCGCCATCGCGACCAGGGCGACCGCGGCCGAGAAGATGAAGGCGCCCTCGTACCCCGCGAGCGCTGCCACCACGCCCGCGAGCGGCGCGCCGAAGCCGATACCGGCGTCGAAGAAGGCGGTGAAGGTTCCGAGTGCCGCGCCGCGCCGGGTCTCGGCGACGCGGCCGACGACGATCACCGAAAGCGAGGGATAGAGGAGAGAGAAGGCGGCGCCCATGATCAGCGCCCCGGCGATCGCGACGCCGAAGCTATGGGCGAACGCCATCGTCGCCAGGCCCACCGCCTCGCCCGCTGCCGCGACGATTGCCACGCGGGCGGGGCCCACGCGGTCCGGCAGGTCGCCGCCGACAAGTCGCGTCAGCACGACCATCGTCGCGAAGGCGCCGAAGACGGTCGCCCCGTGGCCGATGTCTCGCGCGTCGAGGTGCAGGACGACGAAGGAGGCGACCGTGGCGTAGCCGAGCGAGGCCAATGCCAGCGCCGCGCCCGGCCGGATCGCCTCGCGCGCGATCAACGGTTGGCGCTCGTTCGTGGCGATCGGGTGGAACGGGTCGGGGAGCCTCAGAGCGATCAGGGCGCCGACCAGCGGCGCCGCGCCGGCGAAGATCCATACCGCCGTGTAGCCGGACGCCTGCAGCAGCAGCTCGCCGAGCAGCGGCCCTACGCTGAGGCCGGACCAGACCGCGAGGCCGTAGAGGCCGATCACCCGCCCCCGCCGCTCGGGCGGCGCGATGTCGACGATCCAGGCCGAGCCGGCGGTGAAGACCGTGCCCTCGCCAGCGCCGAGCAGCAACCGCGCCACGATCAGGCCCGGCACCCCGAGCGGCAGCAGGTAGAGGAAGCCGGCCGCGGCGACGACAACCGAGCCCAGCAGGACGGCCGGCTTGCGGCCCCGTCGATCGGCAAGCCGCCCGGCGAAGGGCCGCAGCAGCAGGCCCGTCACCGCGTAGGAGCCGACCACCACGCCGACCGCGACGTTGCCGCTCTCCAGCGGTCCGTGCACGTAGCGCGGCAGGACGGGCAGCACAGCGCCGACCGCAACCAGCCCGGTGAAGGTGACCGCGAAGACGCCGGCGAAGGCGACGCCCGGCCGGGGCGTCCGCCGCCCACCCGTCCTCATCGCAGCAAGGCCGGCAGGTCGTCGACGACGTGGTCCGGGGGTGGCGTGGCGGCTTCGGCGTCGGTCCGGGTCGAAGCGCCGGTCAGCACGAGGACGGTCATCAGCCCGGCTCGGCGACCGCCCTCGATGTCCGAGGCGATGCGGTCGCCGACGATCGCGACCCGCTCGGCGGCCGGTATGAGTGCCTTCGCCTGGTCGAAGAGGTGCGGCTCCGGCTTGCCGCCGGTCTCGGCCCGCCTGCCGGAAGCGGTCTCGACCGCCGCGAGCGTGGCGCCGGTCCCGGGCCACGCGCCGCCCGGCATCGGCAGGGTCGGATCGCGGCTCGTGCCGAACAGCGCGGCGCCCCCTTGAAGGGCGCGCGTCGCGGTGAGCAGCTCGGCGTAGTCGAACTCGCGGTGGGCGGAGACGATCACCGCGTCCGCTGACCGGGCCGCGTCTCCGTCGAGCAGCTCCAGCCCGACCGCCGCGACCGCCTCCTTGAAGCGGGGCGCTCCGATCACGAACGCGGTTCCGCCGCGGCCGACCCGTTCCGCCGCAAGGTGGGCGGTGACGACCCCTGCGGTCAGGACGCGATCGTCGGCGACCTCGATCCCGGCGGCGCGGAGGCGGCTTGCGTACTCGGCGGGCCGTTTCACCGAGTTGTTGGTGACGAAGACGATCTCCTTCCCGTTCGCCAGCAGCTCGGAGAGCGTTTGCACCGCTCCGGGGACCATCTCGCGGCCGATCCAGACCACTCCGTCGAGGTCGATCAACAGTCCGTCGAGTCCATCGGCGAGCGCCATGCGGCGGCACGATACGGTGCAAATCGTGAGCGAGCGCAACGGCCAGGTCGTGGAGGCGATTGACGTCTCCCGCCGCTACGGAGAGGGGGCCGCCGCGGTCGACGCGCTGGTCGACGTAAGCACCGGCTTCGAGCGCGGGCGGTTCACGGCGATCATGGGCCCGTCGGGCTCCGGCAAGTCGACCCTGATGCACATCCTCGCCGGCCTCGACAAGCCGACCGCGGGGACCGTCGTGCTCGACGGAGAGGAGATCACCTCGCTCGACGACGGCGAGCTGACCCGGCTGCGACGCGACAAGCTCGGCTTCGTCTTCCAGTTCTTCAACCTGCTGCCGGTCCTCACCGCCGAGGAGAACCTCGTCCTGCCGCTCTCGATCGCCGGGCGCAAGCCCGACCACGAGTGGCTCGAGCAGCTGGTCCGCACGGTCGGGCTCGAGGATCGCCGCACCCACCGGCCCTCGGAGCTCTCCGGCGGCCAGCAGCAGCGCGTCGCCGTCGCCCGGGCGCTGGTCTCCAAGCCGCAGGTCGTCTTCGCCGACGAGCCGACCGGAAACCTCGATTCGAAGGCAAGCCAGGACGTCCTGCGGCTGCTGCGCCAGGCCGTCGACGAGTTCGGCCAGACGGTGATCATGGTCACCCACGACCCGGCCGCCGCCGCCCACGCCGACCGGCTGATCACCCTTCGCGACGGCGCGATCGTCCACGATGCCGCCCCCGGTTCGACCGACGAGGTGATCGAGCTGATGAAGCGGGTCGATTAGCCCGGTTGACCGGTCTCGCCGTCAAGAGCCTCTGGGCGCGGCGGGTGCGCGCGCTGACGACGACGCTCGCGGTCGTTATCGGCGTCGCCTTCGTCGCCGGCACCTACATCCTCACCGACACCACCTTCGCCGCCTTCGACGAAATCTTCGAGGACTCGCTGGCGAAGACCAGCGTCGTGATCACGGCGCAGGAGGAGGTGCGGCAGGAAACCGGCGAGGTGCCAAGCTTCAGCGCCGCCGTACTGCCCAAGGCAAGGGGAGCGGAGGGCGTGCGGCTGGCGGTTGGCCAGATCTTCACGCCGGGCGCCTTCTTCGACGAAGAGAACGAGCAGATCGGCACCGAGTTCGCGCCGAAGTTCATCACCTCGGTCCTGCCCGAGCAGCTGGAAACGCAGACCTACGTCGAGGGGCGCCCGCCGCGCGACGCCTCCGAGGCGACGCTCGACCGGAGCGCCGCCGAGGAGGCGGGACTGGGGATCGGCGACACGCTCAGGCTCGCCTCGGTCGAACGGGTCGCCGCCTACCGGATCGTCGGCCTGACCCAGCTTGGCGAGGCCTCGTGGGGCGGCGCCAGCGTCGCCGGGCTGATCCTGTCCGAGGCGCAGCGGATCACCGACAAGCGCGACGAGTACGACCAGATCCTGATCGCGGCCGCCGACGGCGTCTCCGAAGCGGCGCTCGCCCGCGACGTCCGCCGGGCGGTCCCGGGCTCGGTCCGGGTCGAGACCGCCAAGCAGAACTCCGAACGCAACTCCGACCAAATCCGCAGCGACCTCGGCTTCCTGCGCATCGCCCTGCTCGTCTTCGCCTTCGTCGCCCTCTTCGTCGGCGCCTTCCTCATCTTCAACACCTTCTCGATCACCGTCGCCCAGCGCATCCGCGAGTTCGGCATGCTGCGCACGCTCGGGGCCGGGCGCCGGCAGATCCTCGGCTCGGTCGTCGTCGAGGCGCTGACGATAGGCGTCATCGGGGCTCTGCTCGGACTGGTCGGCGGCTACGCGATCGCGGTCGGGCTCAACGCCCTCTTTGTTGCGATCGGGATCGACCTGCCGACCACCGGCCTCGTCACCAAGGACCGCACGATCGTCGCCTCGCTGGCGATCGGCATCGGCGTCACCCTCGTCTCCTCCTTCGTGCCGGCGCTGAGCGCCACCCGGGTGCCGCCGATCGCCGCCCTGCAGAACCTGAAGCTGCCGCGCAGCCGCCGCCGCGGCATCGTCAACGCGGCGGTCGCGGTCCTGCTCGGCCTGGCCGGGCTGGGGATGGTCCTGGCCGGGCTCTTCGGCGGTGCCGACGGCGGCAGCGCCGCACAGCTGATCGGTGGCGGTGCGGTCGCGGTTCTACTCGGGGTCTCCCTCTTCAGCCCCCGGCTCGTGCGTCCCCTGGCCTCCTTCGCCGGCCGTCCGCTCGAGCTGCTGCGTCGCCTGACCGGTCGCCTCGCCCGCGAGAACACGCAGCGCAACCCGGCCCGCACCGCGGTCACCGCCGCGGCGCTGATGATCGGCCTCGCCGTCGTCGCCTTCGTCACCGTCTTCGCCGCCGGGATCAAGAGCTCGATCGCGACTGCGGTGGACGAGAGCTTCCAGGGCGAGCTGGTCCTGCAGAACTCCGACGGCTTCACGCCGATCTCGCCGCGGGCGGCCGGCGTCGCCCGCCAGGTGCCCGGCGTCGAGCTGGTCTCGGCGATGCGCGCTACCGAGGCGAAGCTGCTGAGCGGCAACGGCGGCGACCTGCGCGTGTCGGCCCTCGACCGTGACGCCGGAGCGGTGGTCGACATCGATTGGACCGAGGGCGACCCTGGGACGCTGCGCCGGCTCGGCGACGAGGAGGTGATCGTCGACAAGTCACTTGCCTCGGGCAATGGCTTCGAGGTCGGCGACGAGGTGCGGTTCCTGACCCAGGTCGGCGCCAAACCACGGCTGCGGGTGGTCGGCGAGTACGAAGACAAGGCCGAACTGTTCGGCGGCGCGATTGTCAGCCAGCGCCTGATGGCGAGCGCCTTCGACCAGAGCGACGACGTCATCGATTTTGTCAAGCTGGCGCCGGGCGCCGACGGAACCGAGGTCCAGGCACGGCTGGTCAAGGCGATGGAGCGCGACTTCCCCGTAGTCGAGGTCCGCAACCAGCAGGAGCTGAAGGAAAACCAGGAAGAACAGATCAACCAGCTGCTCGGCCTGATCTACGCGCTGCTCGCGTTGGCGGTGATCGTCTCGCTCTTCGGGATCGCCAACACCCTGGCCCTGTCGATCCACGAGCGCACCCGGGAGCTGGGGATGCTGCGGGCGATCGGCATGTCGCGCCGCCAAGTACGGACGATGATCCGCTACGAGGCGGTCATAACCGCCCTGATCGGGGCGCTGCTCGGCATGGTCATTGGCGTCATCTTCGCCGCGCTCATCTCACAGCCGCTCGCCGACGAAGGGTTCGTCCTCTCCTACCCGGTCGGGCAGCTGTTCGCGATGCTCGTCTTCGCGGCGGTGTGTGGTGTCCTCGCCGCGATCCCACCGGCCCGTCGCGCCTCGCGGCTAGACGTGCTGGAAGCGCTGCAATATGAGTAGGCGCGAGCGAGGCGATCTGCCATCCGGGCGACGATCCGGGGGCCGGCGGTGTAGCAGCTCCATGCGCTAGCCGCGCCAGGCCGGCTCGACGTGGACGACCTTCGTGGTCGTCACTTCGTAGGACCCAGCTGGGGAGTGAACGCGGCGAAGCGACAGTGCAACGCACGGCGCACAGCCGCGGGTGCTTCCCAGCGCCGTGTCCTACGGGCTTAACCGCAGCCGGTGTTGTTGCCGCAGGACGAACAGGTGTAACACGACCCGGTGCGCTGCATCATGCCGCCGCACTGCTCGCAGGCCGGCCCGAGGTCGAGGCCGGACATCTTCGCCGGCACGACCGGTGGCGTTTCGGTGAAGGCCGCCGCGGCCGGGACCGCCTTACGATCTGCTTTTGCCTCGGAGCCTCCCTTGACCTCGCCGCCGTTGCCGCCCGAGTGGCCGTTGCCGCCGTTCGCCGGGCCCGCCGTGTCGGTCGGGATTCCAAGTCCCAGCTGGGAGGTCTCCGCGTCCTTCTTGGCCCGCACCTCCTGGGTCATGATCCCGAGTTCCTCGAGCACCTCGGTGTCCTCAATGAAGCGGCTCGCCACCCAGCGCATGATGTAGTCCGGCAACGATTTGGCGAAGGGGATCTCCGGATTTCCGGTGATGCCCTCGGGCTCGAAGCGCATGTAGCTGAACTTGCGCACGAAGTCTTCGAGCGGCACCCCGTACTGGAGCCCCAGCGAGATCGCCGTCGCGAAGGCGTTCATCAGCCCGCGCATCGTCGATCCCTCCTTGCCGATGTCGGTGAGGAAGATCTCGCCGACCGAGCCGTCCTCGTATTTGCCGGCCGTGATGTAGCCCTCGTGGCCGGCGATCGAGAACTTGTGGGTGATCGATTCGCGCTCGCGCGGCATCCGCTTGCGCTCCGGCGATGCCACGACGACTGGCGCCTCGGCCTCCTTTTCCTTCTGGGCGTCGGTGCGCAGCGCCTGCGCCGTCTTGGAGCCATCGCGGTAGATGGCGAGCGCCTTCAGCCCGCCCTTCCAACCGCGCGTGTAGGCGTCGGCGATGTCCTCGACCGTCGCGCTCTGCGGCAGGTTGACCGTCTTGGAGATCGCACCCGAGATGAACGGCTGCGTCGCGGCCATCATGTCGATGTGGCCGGTGTGGGAGATCGCCCGCTCGCCGACCGCGACGTCGAAGATCGGCAGGTGCTCGTCCTTGAGGCCCGGTGCGCCGACGATCGTGTTCTGCTCGGCGATGTAGGCGTTGATCTGGTCGACCTCGGCGTCCGTGTATCCCAGCGTGCGCAGAGCGAGCGGAACCGAACGGTTGACGATCGTCATCTGCCCGCCGCCGACCAGCTCCTTGAACTTGACCAGCGAGAAGTCAGGCTCGATCCCGGTCGTGTCGCAGTCCATCAGGAAGCTGATCGTCCCGGTCGGCGCCAGCACCGTCGCCTGCGCGTTGCGGTAGCCATGCTCCTCGCCCAGCTCGACCGCCTCGTCCCAGGCCCGCTGTGCCGCCTCCAGCAGCTCGCCTTTGATTCCCGAGGAGTCGATGTCGTAGGCGGCGTCGCGGTGCATCCGCATGACGCCGTTGTGGGCCTCCCGGTTCTTGTCGTACTCGTCGTAGGGCCCGGTCGCCTCTCCGGCGATCTTCGCCGACTGGGCGTAGGCGCGACCGGTCATCAGCGCCGTGATCGCCGCGGCGACGTTGCGGCCCTCGCCGGAGTCGTAGGGGAGGCCGTCGGACATCAGCAGCGCACCGAGGTTGGCGTAGCCGAGGCCGAGCTGGCGGAAGCGGTTGGCGTTCTCCGCGATCTGCTCGGTCGGATATGAGGAGTAGCCGACGACGATCTCCTGCGCAAGGAAGACGATGTCGACCGCGTGCTCGAAGTCTTCGACGTCGAAGCTGCCGTCTTCGCGGCGGAACTTCATCAGGTTCAGCGAGGCGAGGTTGCAGGCCGAGTCGTCGACGTGCATGTACTCGCTGCAGGGGTTGGAGGCGTTGATCCGCCCCGACTCCGGGCAGGTGTGCCAGCGGTTGATGATCGTGTCGTACTGCACGCCGGGATCGGCGCAGCGCCAGGCGGCGTCGGCGATCTGGTTCATCAGGTCGCGTGCCGGCAGCGTCTTGACCGCCTCGCCGGTGGTGCGGGCGGTCAGATCCCAGTCCTCGCCGGCCTCGACCGCCTCCATGAAGTCGTCGGTGACCCGCACCGAGTTGTTGGCGTTCTGGTACTGGATCGAGGTGAAGCCCTCGCCGTCGATCGACATGTCGAAGCCGGCGTCGCGCAGGGCGGCCGCCTTCTCCTCCTCCTTGGCCTTGCACCAGATGAAGTGCTCGACGTCGGGGTGGTCGACGTCGAGGACGACCATCTTGGCGGCGCGCCGGGTCTTGCCGCCCGACTTGATCGTCCCCGCCCAGGAGTCGGCGCCGCGCATGAAGCTGACCGGGCCGCTGGCGGTCCCGCCCTTCTTAAGGGGCTCCATCGAGCCGCGGATGTTGGAGAGGTTGATCCCCGAGCCCGAGCCGCCGCGGAAGATCTTTCCCTCCTTGGTGTTCCAGTCGAGGATCGACTCCATGTTGTCCTCGACGCTGAGGATGAAGCAGGCGCTGCACTGCGGCCGCTCCTCGAAGCCGACGTTGAACCAGACCGGCGAGTTGAAGGCGGCCTTCTGGTTGAGCAGGATCGCCGTCAGCTCCGCTTCGAACGCCGCCGCGTCCTCTTCGCTTGCGAAGTAGCCGCCCTCGCGCCCCCACTCGGAGATCGTCCCGGCGACGCGGCCGATCATCTGTTTCACCGAGCGCTCCCGCTTCTCGCTGCCGAGCTGCCCGCGGAAGTACTTCTGAGCGACGATGTTGGTCGCGTTCTGCGACCAGCTCTTCGGGAACTCGACCCCCCGCTGCTCGAAGGCGGGCTTCTGCGGATCACCGATCACGGCATCGCGGATCTCCCACTCGACCTGGTCGAAGGGGTGGACGCCGGGGGAGGAGAATTTGCGTTCGATCGCGAGCCCCTCAAGACCGGTGGACTGGGTGCTGGTGGCGGTCTTGGACATCGAACTTCTCCTCTCGCAGCGGCTATTAGGGGGAGCTAACGAGGATCGTCTTTCAGTCGGACGGAACCCGTCGGCGCTCACCCCGCAAATTGCTCGGAGATTTGCCTTGCTCTAGGTATGGTGGCAGGAGTGGGCGAGCGGCCAGAAGCGGTGCGCAAGGCAGCGGAAAAGCCGGATCTGCACGCGAAGTTGCATCCGACGCCGTCGCCGATGCGATGGCGGCTGTGAAACCGAAGCTGCGCGGTGTCTCGCACGAGTGGGCCTTCTTCGTCTCACTCTTCCTCGGTGCGGCACTGATCGTCGCCGCCGACACGCCGCGGGCGACGCTGGCGGTCGCCATATATGCAGTCAGCCTCTCGGCCCTGCTCGGCACCAGCGCCCTCTACCACCGCGTCGACTGGAAGCGGCCGGACCTGCGCCGCCTCATGCGCCGCCTCGATCACTCGATGATCTTCTTCCTCATCGCTGGCACCTACACGCCGTTCGCGCTGCTCGCCCTCGACGGCGCCCTCGCCGACGCGATCCTGGTCGCCGTCTGGGTCGGCGCGGTCGCCGGCGCGGTGGTCGAGATCGTCTGGATCGAGCACCCGAAGTGGGTGGCGGCGATCGTCTACCTCTCGCTCGGCTGGATCGCCGTCATCCCATTCCCGAAGCTCTGGGACGAGATGGGTGCGACCGGCACCCTGCTCGTCGCCCTCGGCGGCCTCCTCTACACGGCCGGCGCCGTCGTCTACGCGACCCAGCGGCCCAACCCCAACCCGCGCGTCTTCGGCTATCACGAGGTCTTCCACCTCTTCGTGATCCTCGCCGCCGCGGCCCACTTCGCCGCTATCGCTTTCTTCGCCCTCCCCGCGGCCTGACTGGAGCTGTCCGGCAGCCTGACCCTGGAAGCCGTCCCGGTAGGGGATGGAGCGTCTTGTACTTTTTTTGCGACGCGAATCTCGGACGGGCGCAACCTATGTTCAAAAAAAGTTAAGCGGAATCCCCTGCCGGGACGGCTCTCACGCCAGAGCCGCCGCGGCGCGCTCTTTCGCGGCCTCGATCAGGGCCAGCACCTGGACCTCCTGGCCGTCGCGGATCAGCCCGACCGGGTCGGGATCACCGTTGACGATGCCCTCGAAGAACTCCTTGCGATCCTGGTAGGTAGGCAGGGTGTCCTTGGCCCAGCCGCGCGCGTCGTTAAGCATCACGGCCAGCCGCGCGTACTCCTCGCCGAACAGCTCCGACACTTCCCGCTTCATCCGCTTCGCCAGGGCAGGGGACGCCCCGGCGGTCGAGATCGCGATCGCCAGCGGTCCGGTGCGGACGATCGCCGGCAGGATGAAGTTGCAGAGGGGCGGCACGTCGACGACGTTGACCAGCATCGCGCGCCGCTCCGCGTCGTCGTAGACGGCGATGTTGACGTCGGTGTCGTCGGTCGCCGCGATCGCCATGAAGACGCCCTCGAGGTCGGCCGCCCCGGCGTAGGGCCGCTTCTCCCACTCGATCGAGCCGTTCGCCGCCAGTGCTTCCAGCTCGGGGTGGGCGACCGGCGCGACCAGCGCGACATCGGCGTCGCAGGCGAGTAGCCCCTCGACCTTCTCGAGGCCGATGTCACCGCCGCCGACCACCAGGCAGCGGCGCCCCTTCAGCTTCAGGCAGGCGATATAGAAGGGGGTCTCGAGCATGTCCCGCACGCAGGACTGGTCGCAGATCCCCTTGCGGAACTGACAGACGCACTCCTTGCCGGCGTAGGCCTGGGCGGGCACGGCTCAAAGACTAGTGGCCGCCCACCGGCGGGCCAGGGCCGCCGAAGCCCCCTGCTACCCTCGCCGCCCCATGAGGCTGATAGTCACCGAGAAGAACAACAGCGCCAAGAAGATCGCCGAGGCGCTCAGCAACGGCACCAACAGCGCCGACAAAACCTTCAAAGTCCCCTTCTACGCCTGGAAGGACGACGAAGGCTGCGAGCACATGACCGTCGGCCTCAAGGGCCACGTGCTCGGCCCCGCCTTCCCGGAGGGCTACTCCAACTGGCAGAAGACCGACCTGCACGACCTGATCGACGCCGAGCTGATCAAGGAGCCGACCGACAAAAACGTCGTCAAAGCGATCAAGAAACTCGCCAAAGAGGCCGACGAGCTGGTGATCGCCACTGACTTCGACCGCGAGGGCGAGCTGATCGGCCTCGAGGCGCTCGAGGAGATGCTCGACGCCAACCCCGACCTGGGCTCGCGCGAGGGGACGGCCGACGGCACGCTGCGGATCAAGCGCGCCCGCTACTCGGCGCTGACCAAGGAGGAGATCGAGCGCGCCTTCGGCGACCTCGACACGCTCTCCTACCCGCTCGCCAATGCCGGCGCCGCCCGCCAGGACATCGATCTGCTCTGGGGCGCGACCCTGACCCGCGCAGTCTCCCTCGCCAGCCGCCGCTTCGGCTCCAACTTCCTCTCGGTCGGGCGCGTGCAGAGCCCCACCCTCGGCCTGATCGTCGAGCGCGAGATGGAAAGACGCGCCCACGTCGCGAAACCGTTCTGGGAACTGTTCGCCAAGTTCCAGCACCCCGACGGCGCCTTCGAGGCCCATCACACCACCGACAAGTTCTGGGAGAAAGCGGAGGCCGACGCGGCGCTCGCCGGCACCTCCAGCCCCGGCACGGTCAAGTCGGTTACGGCCCGCAAGAACACCCGCCGACCGCCGACCCCCTACAACACCACCGCCTTCAGCACCGACGCCTCCAGCCGCCTCGGCATCACCCCCGCCAGCGCGATGCGGATCGCCGAGGACCTCTATATGGACGGCTTCATCTCCTACCCGCGCACCGACAACACGGTCTACCCGCCGTCGCTGCCGGTCCGCGAGCTGGTTTCCTCGCTGGTCCGCGTCAAGGAGTTCTCGGCCGCCGCCGGGCTGCTCGATCAGCCGGAGCTGAAAGCCACCCGAGGCAAAAAAGAGACCACCGACCACCCGCCGATCTACCCGACCCAGGCGATCCACCCGGGCGCACTCGAGGGCCCCAAGAAGCGGGTCTACGAACTGGTCGTGCGCCGCTTCCTCGCCACCTTCAGCCCGCCGATGATCACCGAGTCGACCCGCGCCGACATCGAGGCCGGCTCGCAAACCTACTTCGTGCGCGGCTCGGTGGTGGTCGATCCCGGCTACGCCGGCATCTACACGTACGCCCGCTCCTCCGACGAGGAGATCCCGAAGCTCGAGGAGGGCCAGCAGCTGCCGCTCGACGGCGAGCCTTGGATCGTCGACAAGGAGACGCAGCCACCCGGGCGCATCTCCCAGGCCAAACTGATCGAGATGATGGAGGAGCGCGGCCTCGGCACCAAAGCGACCCGCGCCGACATCATCCAGAAGCTCTTCGACCGCGGCTACGTCTACGGCAATCCGCCCGTCCCCTCGGAGACCGGGATCGCCCTCTACGAGGCCTTCAAGAACTACGTACCGGCGATGGCGACCCCGGAGATGACCGCCACGCTCGAGGCTGAGATGGATCAGATCGCCGCCGGCGAGATGACCAAGGGCAAGGTGGTCGGGGACAGCCGCGACCTTCTCCACAAAACCTGGAACGAGATCGACGCCGCCCGCGAAGACCTGGCGAAAGTGATCTGGAAAGGCATGGACGAGGACCGCATCCTCGGCCCCTGCAAGGTCTGCGAGGAAGCCGGCCGCACCAAGGAGGACGGCTCGCCCAACATGCTGCGCATCATCCGGGCGAAAAAATCGGGCAAACGGTTCGTCGGCTGCACGGGGTGGACCCTCGACGACCCCGACTCCTGCGACCAGACCTTCCCGCTGCCCCAGCGCGGCGACGTCTTCCGGCTCGAGGAGCGCTGCTCGATCTGCGACCGCACTCCCCGCCTCAAAGTGCAGCCCTTCCGCGGTCGGCCCTGGAACCTCTGCCTCAACGACGAGTGCCCGTCGATGGAAGAGATGAAGAAACGCCGCGCCGAGCGCGAAGCGGCGCGGGCCGCGAAAGAGGAGATGGCCAAGAAGGCGCCGCCCGACGCGAAGAACGGTGCTGCCAAGACGAGCAAAGCCGACACCGGCACGCGTCGCCGCAAACGGGCCAAAGCCAGCGCGAAATAGGATGTCCGCCACCTTCCGGTGCGACTTGTCCATATATATGGGGGAGAACTCGCACCGGAACGGCGGAGGCTGAAGTGTTCATTTCTCTGGAGGGGGTGGACGGCTCGGGCAAGAGCACCCAGGCGCGGCTGCTCGCCGAGGCGCTCGGACCGCAGACGCTGGCGATTCGTGAGCCGGGGGGGACCGACGCGGCCGAGCGCATCCGCTCGCTGCTCGCTGACCCGGCGCTGGAGATCGACTCCTTCGCCGAGCTGCTCCTCTTCTCGGCCGCCCGCGCCGACCTGGTCGCCCGCGTGATCCGGCCGGCGGTCGAGGCGGGTCGCGACGTCGTCGCCGATCGCTTCGCCGACTCCAGCGTCGCCTACCAGGGTGGCGCCCGAGGGCTCGGTACCAGCCACGTCCTCTCGCTGGTCGACATGACGATCGACGGCCTCTGGCCAGACCTGACGATCCTGCTGCGCCTCGACCCCGAGACGGGGCTGGGCCGAGCGGGCGGCGACGATCGCTTCGAGGCCGAGGGAATCGACCTGCAGCGCGCCGTGGCCGAGGCCTACGAGGAGATCGCCCTGATCGCCCGCGACCGAGTGGCGGTCGTCGATGCCGACGGCACGGTCGAGGAGGTCCACGAGCGCGTGATGGAGGCGGTTCGTGAGCGGGCCGCGATCGACGATGGATGAGTTTGTCCGGCTATGACCGGCCAAATGCTTCCATCGTCGCTGCAGAGGGGGTTGGAGCACCAGCCGCGCGCCCGCGCGGCCCTCACCGTCGCCCTTTCCGCCGGCCCATCGCACGCATACCTCTTCCAGGGCCCGCGCGGCGCCGGCAAGCGCGCCGCGGCGCGCGCCTTCGCCGCGGAGATCCTCGCCTCGGTCGCTGACAATCCCGAGGACGCTCGCCGCCGCGCCCTGCTCGACCCCTCTCCGCACCCGGACCTCGTCTGGCTGGCGCCGACCGGCGCCCAGCACCTAATGGAGGAGGTTCGCGAGCGGGTGATCCGCGCCGCTGTCTACCGCCCTTACGAAGGCGGCAAGCGCGTCTTCGTGCTCGAGGCGGCCGAGGCGCTGCGCGACGAGAGCCAGAACGCCCTGCTTAAGACGCTCGAGGAGCCGCCCAAGTTCGTCCACCTGGTCCTGCTCAGCTCCGAACCGGCACTCCTGCTGGAGACCGTCGCCTCCCGCTGCCAGCCGGTCTCCTTCGCGCCGCTGCCCGCTGCGGCGGTCGAGGCGGCGCTCGCCGGCAGCGACGCCGGCTCGTCGGCAGCACCCGAGGAGATCGCCGCCGCCGCGCGCCTCTCCGGCGGCGACACCGAGCTGGCCCGCTTCCTGCTCAGCGAGCAGGGCCGCAAGCTCCGCGCCGACGCCACCGCCCCCGACTTCAAGGCGCTGCTCGCCGACGCCGAGGCGGCCGGCGAGGAAGCCGAGGCGGCGACCCGGGACGCACTCGAGGCCGAAAAAGACGTCGGGATGAAGCGCTCCGCCCGCGACGTCGCCGACGAGTCGAAGCGCGCCGGCCGTCGCCGTCGCACCGAGCTGCTCGAGCTCGGCCTCGGCCTGACGGCCAATTGGTACCGCGACCTGGCGGCCGTGGCGGTCGGCGCAGCCGACGTCGCCCACAACCGCGATCGCCGCGACGCTCTCGCCGAGCACGCCGCGCGGGTCGAACCCGCCCGCGCCCGGGAGGCCGCCGAGTTGGTCCAGGACACCCGCCGGCGCCTCGACCTCAACGTCTCCGAGGAGCTAGCGCTGGAGTCGCTCTTCTTCCGCCTCGACCGGCTGCTCGCCTGACTTCCCCTGCCGCCGCACTCCCTCGATCGCCCGCTCCTGCGCCAGCCGCGTGATCTGGGCGGCCTGGCGCGACATGATCACGCTGAAGTTGAGCGCCAGCCCGAGCAGCAGCAGCAGGATGATCGAGAAGAGGGCGACGTTCGTGTCCCGGACCCCCATCAGGTCGGCGACGGTGCCGAGCAGGCCGGGGAAAGCGGCCCCGGCCAGCATCCCGAGCCCGGCCACGAACCAGACGACGCTGTAGCGCTCCTGCAGGCGGTCGCGGCGGATCAGCTCGAGGATCATCGCCATGAAGATCAGCGCGATCGCCGCCGCCAGGATCCGCGTCTGCGAGGTGAGCTGGACCTTCGGCTCGGCCTCGGCTGCCGCCGCCGCGAACAGCGCGCCGGCGCTCACCGCTCCGCCTCGACCCGGCGCGGGCGGAACTGCCCGACCAGCAGCACGATCATTCCCTTGAAGATGAAGAAGACCGACCGCAGCGGCGTCAGGAAGGAGTCGCCGCCCGCCCGCTCGAGCATCCGCACCGGCACCTCCTCGACCCGCAGCCCCTCCCGCACCGCCAGCTGCAGCGACTCGATCTCGGCGAAGTCGGGCGAATAGCGCTCGCTGAACAGCTTCATGACGCGGCGGTTGGCGGCGCGCATGCCGCTCGTCGTGTCGGTGAACCGCTGTCGGGTCGCCAGCGTCAGGAAGAAGCGGAAGACGCTGATGCCGATCCGGCGCGAGAACGTCGCCCGGTAGTCGACGCCACCGTCCTCGTCGTCTCCCGTCGTGTCGAGGCGCTGCTCGGCCTCCCGGTAGCGGGAGCCGATCACGAGATCGGCGCGGTCTGCACGGACCTCCTCGAGCAGGCGTGCCACCTCGGCTGGCGGATGCTGCCCGTCCGCGTCGAGGTGGGCGCAGAAGTCGTAGCCGCGGCGCAGCGCGTAGAGGTAGCCGGTCTGCAGCGCCGCCCCCAGGCCCTGGTTGAAGGGCAGCGAGGCCACCACCGCGCCCGCCTCGCGCGCCTTCGCCGCCGTGGCGTCGCTCGAGCCGTCGTCGACGACGAGCACGTCGACGTCCGGCAATCGCTCGCGCACGCCGGCGATCACGGCGGCGACCGACGCCGCCTCGTTCCAGGCCGGGATGAAGACCAAAGTTCGCATCCGCCGCGATTCTCCCACGCGGCGAGGCGCCGGCCCTCCCGCAGTTGTGTTAGTAAATCCTCATGAAGGGGAGCCGCCAGCGATGAGCCGAATCGGCATGCGCCTCTGGCTTGCCGCCGCTTTCGCCGCTGTGACCGTGCTGACCGCCGGGGTCGTCTACACGTTCGGCGACCGCCCGCGCGCCGTGCTCGGCGCGGTCGCGCTCGGCGTCCTGGTCGGCTTCTTGATCGCGGTTGGGATCACCCACCGCGTCACGCGCCTCTCGCGCGCCGCCAGCGAGATGGCAGAAGGCTCGTTCGACGCGCCGCTCTCCACCGGCGGCGCCGACGAGATCGGCGACCTCGCCCGGGCGCTCGAGTCGATGCGCGCCTCGCTGAAGGAGAACTTCGGCGTCCTGACGGCCGACCGCAACAAGCTGAAAGCGATCTTCGACGGGCTCACCGACGCGGTCATCGTGGTCGACGAGGAGGGCTCGCACCGCTTCTCCAACCGCGCCGCGGCGAAGCTGCTCGACTCCGACGGCCAGCCGCCGGAGATGATGCGCTTCCACCTCAGGCGCGCCGCCGACTTCGGCTTCGCCGCCCACCCGGCGCTGCGGATCGGCGACCGCGCCTACGCGATGACCGCGCGCTCGCTGCCCGACGAG
Organism: Solirubrobacterales bacterium; assembly: GCA_036276735.1. Taxonomy (GTDB): domain Bacteria; phylum Actinomycetota; class Thermoleophilia; order Solirubrobacterales; family 70-9; genus VRUE01. The sequence goes on from DASUOH010000009.1 coordinate 49,685, forward strand.
GGCGCCGTGCTCGTCGTCGCCCGCGACCGCACCGAAGAGATGCGGCGCGAGCTTGCCGAAGCCGACTTCATCTCCAACGCCGCCCACGAGCTGCGCAACCCGTTGGCCGGGATCTCGAGCGCGATCGAGGTGCTGCGCGAAGGCGCCAAGGAGGACCCCGAGGCGCTCGACCACTTCCTCGGCCGCCTCGCCGAGGACGCCGAGCGGATGAACCGGCTGACCCGGGCGCTGCTCACCCTCGCCCGGGTCGAGTCGATCGGCGCGGGGGAGACCGAGGTCGTCGACGTCGCCGCCGCGATCGCCGACACGGTGGCGGCGGTGGAGACGCCCTCACACATCGAGCTCAGCGTCGACGTCGAGCCTGACCTCGCCGCCAGCGGCGACCCCACCCTGCTGCGCCAGGTCCTGGTCGGCCTGCTCACCAACGCCTTCAAGCACACGCCCCTGCCCGGTGCCGTTACGGTTCGCGGCCGTCGGGACGGCGAGAGGGAGGTGGTGCTGGAGGTGATCGACACTGGGCCGGGCATTCCGGAGGCGGAGATCGAGCGCGTATTCGAGCGCTTCTACCGCCGCGACGAGTCGCGCAAGCGCGAGGGATTTGGCCTCGGCCTGGCGATCGCCCGGCGCATGGTCGGCGTGATGGGCGGCGAGATCGGCGCCACCTCGGTCGAGGGGGAGGGCAGCACCTTCTGGGTCCGCCTGCCACTCGCCAAACCGACCCCCACCCCGGTCGCATGAAGCTGAGGATGAGGGTCAGATGAGCAGCGGACGGATCCTGATCGCCGACGACGAGCCGTCGGTGCGCGACTCGGTCGGCTACGCGCTGGCTCAGGAGGGCTTCGAGGTGACCTCGGCGGCCGACGGCGACGAAGCCACCGAGATCGTCAACGACGGCGTTCCCTATGACCTGCTGATCCTCGACATCATGATGCCCGGCCCGAGCGGGCTGGACATCTGCCGCGAGGTGCGTTCGCGCAGCGCCGTGCCGATCATCCTGCTGACCGCGAAAGACGCCGAGATCGACAAGGTCGTCGGTCTCGAGGTCGGTGCCGACGACTACGTCACCAAGCCCTTCTCGGTGCGCGAGCTGCTCGGCCGCGTCCGCGCCCAGCTGCGCCGCCGCGAGCTCGACCGCACCGCCCCCGCCGAGGCGGTGGTGATCGAATCGGGCCCGGTCGCAATCGACCTCGTCCGCCACCTCGCCACGGTGCACGGCGAGCCTGCCGCCCTGACCCGCTCCGAGTTCCAGCTGCTCCGCCTCCTCGTCGGCCGGCCCGGCGAGGTCTTCTCGCGCCGCAAGATCATGGAAGAGCTCTGGCAGAGCGAGTTCGACGGCGACGAGCGCGCCTGCGACGTCCACATCTCGAACCTCCGCCAGAAGGTCGAGCGCGACCCCCAGGACCCCCAGCTCGTCCTCACCGTGCGCGGCTACGGCTACAAGTTCGAGGGCGCCGGCCCCTAGTCCGGCCATTTTCCCTCGAAAGGCCCAAAAAACAAACAAAACCATTTCCGTTGTAAAGTTCGACGGCCTTTAATACCCTTCCGGGCCACATGGAATTCGTCGGACGAGACAACGAGATGACCCTCCTGTGCAGGCGCCTCGACCGAGTGCGCGACAGCGGGCAAGCGGCCTTCATCGCCATGCGGGGTCGTCGACGAGTGGGCAAGTCACGTCTCGCGGAGGAGTTCGCCCAAGGCTCGGGTTGTCCCTACGTCTATTACACCGCCGTCCAGCAGGGCGGCAAAGCGGAGCTCGACCGTTTCGTCGAAGCCGTCGAGACCTCGGGAGCGCCGCGCGCCCCCGACATCCGGGCGGGCCTGCGACCGGAGAGCTGGGAGGCGGCGCTGGCGCTTGCCGCCGAGGGGACCACCCGTGAGAAGCCGCTGATCCTGGTGATCGACGAGTTCCCCTACCTGGAGGAGAAGGAGCCGAGCATCGAGGCCCTCCTGCAGAAAGTCTGGGATCGCAACTGGCAGTCGAGTCCAGTCATGATCCTCCTGATCGGCTCCGACGAGGCGATGATGCGGGCGCTCACGGAGCAGGGCCGGCCGCTCTACGACCGGCTTCAGGAGATGGTCGTCCCGCCGCTCAGCCCGGCCGACGTCGGCGATCTGCTCGACCTGTCCCCCGCCGAGGCCCTTGACGCCTATCTGGTCATCGGTGGCTTCCCGGTTCTGGCAACCGAGTGGGGTCCCGGCCGCGATCTCGGCGCCTACCTGGAGGAGGCGCTCACCGATCCGACCTCATTCCTCGTCGTCAGCGGCGAGCGCACTCTCAGCGCCGAGTTCCCGGCGCCGGCCCCCCGCGCCGTCCTGGCCGCAATCGGCGCTGGCGCGCGCGCCCACTCCGCGATCCTCAGCCATACCGGCCTCAGCGCCACTACCGTCAACGACACGCTCGAGTCCCTGCGCAAGCGGGCCGTGGTTCGCAGGTTGACCCCGTATTCGACCAGGGCGACGACGAAGACGGTGCTTTGGGAGGTGGTCGATCCCTACTTGCGCTTCTGGCTCGGTTTCGTCGATCGAGAGATCGACCTGATCGAGCGGGGACGCGGCTCGCTGCTGCTGGAGCATTTCAAGCGAGACTGGCCGACCTACCGCGGCCGCGCGATCGAGCATCTGGTCCGCGATGCGACCGAGCTGTTGCTGCCCGACGCCGAGCGGTTCGGGGACGCTCGTTACGTCGGTGGCTACTGGAACCGTGCCGGAACGGTCGAGGTGGATCTGGTCGGCGGCGACAAGCGGCCGGTCGCGAAGCGGATCGGCTTTGTCGGTTCGGTCAAGTGGCGGGAGGCTCGGCCATTCGACCGCGCCGACGGGCTCGCGCTGGCGGCGGCACGCTCGGAGATTCCAGGAGCTTCGGACAGCACCCGGTTGGTGGGCGTCAGCGCCCAGGGCTTCGATGACGATGCTCCGCTCGACACCCGCCTGTCGCCGGACGATCTGATCGCCGCCTGGCGTCGCTGAGGGCTGGATCGAGCCAGCTGCTGCGCCTCCCGCGGGGAGTCGGACCTGCTCAGGATCAGGGACGAAACGCAGCAGCGAACTTCATAGAGGGCACGGAGTTCGAGCTGGGGGAGGCGGAGGCGATCGTCTTCGAAGGGGTGATCCCCGAGCAGCGACCGGAAGACGCCCACGACGTCCTCGGTACGTTTGGTGTCGTCACCGACCCGGCGTTGCGGGGTCAGACCCCCACCGACGCCGACGACTTCGCCGAGCTGCTGAAGCTGTTGAACCGGCGCATCCTCGAGGGTCGTCCCGACAAGGCGCCGGGCGAGTGGAAGCAGCGGTCCAACCGGGCGGGCGGCACCGGCTTCGTCGCTCCCGAAGCGAGGTGCATCCTTTCGCCGACGGCAACGGACGCGTCTCCCGCGCCCTGCTCAACGCCGCGGTGGGCCTCGCTTGTCGACTGGTCGGGGATGGCCCGCGCGACGGTGCAGCTGGAGCGCAGCAACGCCCTCGTCGCGCCCGATGAGGCCGAAGAACGCGGCCTCACCCTCCGCGATCCGGCCTGAGCGCCATGGTGCCCGGCCGAGCGGCCTGCTCCTCTCCGCTTGACATTCAGAGACACTTCTGTCTAACCTGTTGCGCAGACGAGAAACAGTGATGTCCATGTTTCCGTCCAAGCAGGGGTAGCGCACACAGGGAAACGAGTCCGATGGTCGCCAGGGAAGCGGCCGACAGCGGCTCATGGGACAAGGAGAGAGCTAAACGTGAGAGCTTTTGCGAAGGCATCGCTTGGGGGACCCATGTCGAACCAGAGTCGCCTCAATCCCCACGCTTGCCGCATCACGCTGCTCGCGTTGGCGCTTGCCACCTTCACGGCACTGGCTCTTGCCCCAGGCGCCTCGGCGGCGCCGACGCGCACCGAAGACGCCGGCCTCTCCAAGCCTCCCGTGGTCGTTACGGGCGATCTGACCGCTGCGTCCAACACCGTCACCAACCTCTCCAGCACCGCCGGCCTGGAAGTCGGCCAGGCGATCGCCGGTGAAAAAATCCCGGCCTTCAGTGCCGTTCGGATCGGCTCGCTCGAACCGACCAGCCTCTCGCTGGTCAATGAATTCGGCTCACCCGTCAACGCAGAAGGGACGCAGCCCGGCGTCACCCTCACTGCGGGCCTCAGAAAACCCTGCGGGATCGACACCGACGCTGCCGGCAACGTCTACGTCGCCGAAGAAAAAGGCTTCGGCGGCCGCCAGATAACCGTCTTCAAACCCGGCGAGCCGTGGGAAAAGATCACTTCGCTCGCTGTCCCCGGGATCACGAGGTGCGGCCTGGCCGTGGATGCCAACGGCAACATCTACACCGCCTCGAACCTCTCGGGGATCGCCAAATATGCGCCGAGCACGAGCTTTCCCCCGACTGCGAGCACCACCTACTCCCTCGATAACTCCATCAACGGCAACGGGATCCTGGTCGCCGCCAACGCCAACGCGGTGGCTGTCAACCCGAGCGATCAGAGCGTCTACGTCTCGCAGTCGCAAAGCGAGCAGCAAACGCTGTCGTTTACCGGCTCGCCGACCGGCGGCAGCTTCACGCTCGAAAACCTACCGGCTGGCTGCTCCGCCGGCACGGCCTCAATCGCCTGGGGGACCAATTCCCAGCGCAAATCCAACATTGAAAACGCCCTGAAAGCCGCCTGCCCGGGCGCCGCCTTCACGGTCACCCAGGCGGCGTCCCATGGCATCACCTTCGCCGGCAATCTCACCGCGCAGGACGTCCCGTTGATGACCTGTAATCCCTCGCTCACCGGCGGCACGAGCCCTTCCTGTGCCTTGGCGCAGGGCGCGCAGGGCGCCCACCGCATCGCCTCCTACAACCCTGACGGGACGCTGATCTCCGACACGATCGGCTCGACGCTCCCTGGCGCCAACTTCTACGGCGTCGATGTCTATGGCGCAAACGGCCGCGTCTACACCGTCGACGCCAACCAGAACAAGGCCTACATCCTCGATCCGAGCGGGAGCACCGTTCTCGCCAGCATCGACGGATCCGAAGCGGCGGCGCCGTTCGCTGAAATGAGCACGGCGACGCTCGCCGTCGACCAGACCAACGGCAATGTCCTCGTCTCCGACATGCAAGCCCACAAAGCGGTCGTCGAGTTCAACGCCGCCGGGAAATTCATCGGCGAAGTCAAACGCTCCGCGGCGCCCGAATTCGGCGCGATCGCCCCGACCTCGGACCTCGCCGTCGACAACTCACCCGCGCGCAAAGGCACTCTCTACGTTCCCGCGGCGAGCGGCGCCGGCGGCGTCACGGGCGGCGCGGTCTACGCCTACTCGCCTCTCTCGCCGACCAAAACGCTGGCCACCTCCTTCACCCCGGGCGGCTCGGGCTCGATCAAATGCAACGGCACCGCCTGCGCCGCCTCCTACGCCGAAGAAAGCTCGATCTCCCTCGAAGCTCAACCCGAAGCGGGGTTCGCGCTCAAAGAATGGAAAGGGGGCACCGGGTCGGCGGCGACCTGCAACGGCTCCAGCACCCCGACCTGCACGATCACGCTGAGCCAGGACAGCTCGATCGAAGCCGAGTTCGCGCTCGCCGGCTTCCAGCTCTCGGTGACCAAGCAGGGCACCGGGCAGGGCAAAGTCACCAGCACCCCGGCTGGGATCGACTGCGGCTCCGAATGCGAGGAGACCTTCGCCGAGAACACCCCGGTCACCCTGACCGCCACCCCCGAGCCGGGCTCCGCCTTCAAAGGCTGGGGCGGGGACTGCTCTGGCACGGGCGCTTGCGAAGTGACGATGAGCGCGGCGAGGAGCGTCAGCGCCACCTTCGCCGCCGCGCCGACTGTGACGACCACGGCGGGAGCGACCAACATCCTCCCCAAAGCGGCCGAGGTCGCCGGCTCGGTCGACCCCAACGGCTCCCAGATCGACCCCGGCAGCTGCGAGGTCGAATACGGGACCGACACCAATTATGGCTCTGAGAAACCGTGTTCCCCCGCGGACCCCGGAGCCGGCACGAGCCCGGTCGCGGTAAGCGCATCACTCACCGGTCTCGCCCCCGGTACGACCTACCACTTCCGCTTCGTTGCGACCAACGAGGGCGGCACCGGCCAGGGCACTGACCAGACCTTCACCACGGCGCCGTTGCTGGCCCCCGAGGTGACGACCAAAGCCGCGACTTCGATCGGCAAAGCGACCGCGACCCTGAACGGCTCGGTCAACCCGAAACTGGAAGCGGTCACCGACTGCAAATTCGAATATGAGACCGCCCCGGTGACGCTCCCATATGACTCGACCGCCCCTTGCTCCCCGAGCCCCGGCTCCGGCAACAGCTCGGTCGAGGTCAGCGCGGCGATCGGATCGCTCGCAGCCGATACGACCTATCAATTCCGTCTTGTCGCCACCAACGGCGGCGGCACGACCAACGGCTCCGAGGTGACCTTCAAAACGCTGGCCGACGAAAAACCGGCGATCGCTTCGCTCAGCCCCAGTCAGGGCCCGGCAGCGGGCGGCAACGAGGTGACGATCACGGGCATTAACTTCACCGGTGCGAGCGCGGTCAAATTCGGCTCGGCCGACTCAACCGCCTTCACGGTCGAAAGCCCTACCCAGATCAAAGCCACGGCCCCTGCAGGAAGCCCGGGCACGGTCGCCATCTCGGTCACCACCGCTGAAGGGACCTCGGCCGACACCGCCGCCGACGACTACACCTACGTGGCCGCGCCGGCCGTCTCGAGCCTCAGCCCCAGCCAAGGACCGAGCGCCGGAGGGACCGAGGTGACGATCACTGGTACCGGCTTCACCGGCGCCAGCGCAGTCAAGTTCGGCGGGACCAACGCGACCGCCTTCACCGTCGAAGGCCCGACCCAGATCAAAGCGACCTCCCCGTCCGCAAGCGCCGGAGTGGCCGACGTCACCGTGACCACGGTCGGCGGCACCTCGGCCGACACCGCCGCAGACGACTTCACGTACCACGCCGCACCGACCATTACCAACCTCAACCCCAGCACCGGCCCACCGGCCGGCGGCAACTCGGTGACGATCACGGGCACCGGCTTCACCGGCGCCTCAACGGTCAAATTCGGCGCCACCGACGCGACCGCCTTCACGGTCGACAGCGCCACGCAGATCACCGCGACCGCACCGGCCGGGACCGGCACGGTTGACGTCTCGGTGACCACGATCGGCGGCACCTCGGCGAACACCGCCGCCGACAACTACAGCTTCGGCACTCCGCCGGCGCTTACCTCCTGTGCCCCGAGCGCCGGGCCGCTGGCCGGCGGCACCCAGGTGACGATCACCGGCACCGATCTGACCGGCGCCACGGCGGTCAAATTCGGCGCTGCCAACGCGACCTCCTTCACGGTAGAAAGCCCGACCCAGATCAAAGCCACCTCGCCGGCCGGCACCGGCACGGTCGAGATCTCGGTCACGACGCCGGCAGGCAGCTCGAGCACCGGTCCCTGCCCCTTCACCTACACGGCAGCCCCGACCGTCTCGAGCCTCAGCCCCAACCAGGGCCCCACCGCGGGAGCGACCGAGGTGACGATCGTCGGCACGAACCTGACCGGGGCGAGCGCGGTCAAATTCGGCGCAGCGAACGCGACCTCCTTCACGGTAGAAAGCCCGACCCAGGTCAAGGCCACCGCCCCGGCGGGTAGCGCCGGGGCGGCCGACGTCACGGTCACCACCTCCGGCGGCACCTCGGCGACCGGCGCGCAGACCAAATACGCCTACATCGCCGTGCCGACGATCGCCTCGGTCAGCCCCGACGCGGGGCCGAGCGCCGGCGGAGACATGGTCACCATCACCGGCACGGGTCTCTCCGGCGCCAGCTTCAAGTTCGGCGCCGCCAGCGCCACCGGCGTCGTGATCGGCCTCGGCGGCACCTCGGCGACGATGACCGTCCCAGCCGGGTCGACGGGCACCGTCGACGTCACCGCGACCACCGCCGGCGGCACCTCGCCGATCGACGCCGACGCCAAGTACACCTACGCCGACCCCCCGGGCTTGACGACCAGTGCGGGCGCGACGGGGATCAGCCAGAGCGCCGCGACCGTCAACGCCGAGGTCGACCCCAACGGCGTCGCGCTGAGCAAATGCGAGGTCGAGTACGGGCCGACCGCGGCCTACGGGTCCAGGCGCTCCTGCGCATCGCTGCCGGGAGCGGGAACCGATCCGGTGGCGGTCCAGGCGGTCCTGAGCGGGCTCAGCGCCAACACGACCTACCACTTCCGCTTCATCGTGGTCAACGCGGGAGGGACCATGACCGGACCGGACCGGACCTTCGCCACCCTGGCCCACACCTGTGAGACCGACTCGGCCGCCTGCCCGCCCAAGGCCGACCCCGAGGTGCCCCAGGACCACAGCGGGCCACCGGCGCCGAGCGCAGCCCCGATGCCCCCGGCCAGGAAAGCGCCGAGGTGCAGGAAGGGGTTCAAGCGAAAGCAGGTCAAAGGCAAGGTGCGCTGCGTCAAGCACAAGAAGAAGAAGGCCAGGAAGGGCCGTAAGGGAAGGAGGGCCCGTTGATGCCACGGCTCCGCGCGCTCGCGCTCGCGCTCCTCGGGTTGCTCGTCGTCGCCCCCGGGGCCCAAGCGGACAAAGGGGTCTATGACACCTTCGGGACGAGCGGGGCCCAGGGGGGGCAGTTCGGCAACATTGGTGGTGGCATCAGCGGCGTCGCGGTCAACAGCACCGGCGCAGGCGCCGCCGGCGCCGGCGACGTCTACGTCCTCGACCGCGGCAACAACCGCATCCAGCACTTCGACGCCGACGGCGCCTTCATCAGGGCTTTCGGCCAAGATGTGATCACCAACACCGGCGCGCCGCCGAACTCCAACGGCACCGGCTATGAGATCTGCGATACGACCACCGTGCCGGCCAACACGGCGGCCGACTGCAAGGCGGGGATCGC
>DASUOH010000010.1:0-40780 GCA_036276735.1 Solirubrobacterales bacterium
GGCCGGACTCGAAGACCATCCGGGCGCCGCGCTCCAACAGCTCTTCGGGGTACTTCCTCGTTCGTGGCATGGCTTGATCGGTTCCCTTCCACCAGGAGGAATCCTGGCTTCGAGGTCTCCGTCAAACCCGGCCTGGCTCAGTATCGCCCAGATAACGATTAGCGCCTAGCGCTTGCCTGGCTTGACCTTGTAGCGGCCTGGGGCGGAGGGTTCGAAGGAGAGCCCGTCGAGGAGATCGGCGGGTTCGACGTTCAAGGCTCCGGCGAGGCGGAGGAGCGTGTCGAGTCGGGGAAGCTGATTGCCGCGTAGTAGCTCGCCGATCTGCGTGCGATGGATTTCCGCCGTCTGAGCGAGGGCTTCTTGGGTGAGGCCGGAGCGCTCGCGAGCGCGCGAGAGGTTCTCCGAGAAGCGCTTCGCGATGTCGGGCTCGGGCACGGGCGGGAGTCTCTTGCGCCGCCCGTCTTAAGACCACAGGATAAACCTGGATAGGAAAACCCGTCAAAAGCTGCTAGGGTGCCCGGCCGCTTCGAGGCCTTCGCGGCCGCGGAGCCGACGAAAGGAGAAACTAATTGTCAGCAGCGAAGCGGGAGAGGCAGCGAGTACCGAGGATCGGGAGGGGGATCAGCGCGCTGGTTGCGCTGGTACTCGGCGTCACGCTCTTAGCGCCTGGTGGCGCGACCGCAGCGGACGTGAAGCACTGCGGTCACGTCGTCAAGAAGATCTACTCGAACGACGATTACTACCGGGCGGCTGTCCTGGTCACGAGTGGCCAGGTCCCGTGTCGGGAGGCTCGCCGCGTCATCTGGCGCGCGTTAATGCCAGGAGGCTTTTGGGGCGGGATCAGTGGCTGGAAGTGCGAGCCACGCGGGAGCGAACCCCATGTCGCTCGATGCGCTCGCGAGCAGCCTCGGCGCGTCATCAAGAGCAGTAAGCCCCGCCCCTGTCCGGCTTGTCATCGGACCTTGAAGATTCTGGCTGGGTCATGGAAGAACTGCGGCCTGTCCCACGCTCGGGGAGACCTCTACGTAAAGACGGAGGCTCTCGGGGTCGGTTGCACCCTGGCTACGCGGGTGGCCCGCAAGGTCTTGCTCCACCCGAGTCGAGAGTTCTGCGAGGCGTTGGTCTGCCGGGTCAGCGGTTTTGAGTGTCCGCTGAACCCAGCAAGGCGCTCGCGGAGTCTTGTCTGCACGCGCGGGGAAGAACGAATCCGAGCCCGAGGGATCAAGCGCGGATAAACGAAAAATCAAAGTGCCGCCCGCGACTGCGTGAACAGTCCGGGCGGCGTGGCACAGGAAAGGAGTGCTTTCCCATGCACGGGAATCGTAATTCTGAAGTTGAAGACAGCGAGGAGGCGCTCGCGCCCGCCAGAGAAGATGCACGTTGGCAGGCGCGGGTTCTCTCCTTGCTCTTGGCGGAGATACCACATCCACTGAGCGAGAAGGAGATCGCTCGCGAGTTGCTCGATGAGGAACCGGACTTCGCTGATGAAGACGGGATCAAACGGGCGATCCAGGATTTGATCCGCGTTGGCTTGGCCCAGCGCGCCGAGACCTTGATCTCGCCCTCACGCGCTGCTCGGCACATGAGCAAGCTGCTCAGTGACTAATCCGGTCGCGCAGCGCTTCAGTGAAAATCTGATCCGGCTCCGCACAGACGCGGGCCTATCCCAGGAAGCGCTCGGCTTCGTGGCGGGCATGAACCGCACCCAGGTCGGGATCTTGGAGAGGCGCGAGCGCCTACCCCGCATCGACACGCTCGTGCGCTTGTCCGGCGCGCTCCGCGTCAGTCCCAACGATCTCCTCGCCGGGATCGTCTGGAACACCGCTCAGATCGAGATCAACACCGGCGGCTTCGAGATTGGTGAGGGGGAGGAGGAGCGTGAACAAGGATGAGCTGCTCGCCCGGTCGTTCGCGGCCAACCTGAAACGCTGCCGCCGCGAAGCGGGCCTCAGTCAAGAAGAGCTGTCGATCCGTGCGAGCTTGCACCGCACCGCTATCGGGCAGTTGGAGCGCTGCGAGCGACTGCCGCACTTCAGCACCTTCGTGAAGCTCGCCGGCAGTCTCCAGATCGAGCCCACTGAGCTATTGCGTGGGATCGAGTGGCAGCCAGGAGGAACGCGGCTCGGGCGATACAGGGTTGGGGGAAGGGCAGGCCACTGACCAGATAGATTCGGGGCCGCCCCGTATTACCAGGGCGGCCCTCAGTGGCGGTGTTGGACCTAGTCTTACACGAGTCATTACACACCACCTACTCCTGACTCGGCTAAGAGCTACCCTTGCTGCTTTGTTTCCAGGTATTTCTTAACTTCTACAATGGTTCTAATTCCTAATAGAACCAGTTGCAGAACCGCTATTTCTACATGCACTTCTCCATCAGCATACACCCGACTAAGTGGCGAAAATCATGTCTTGTCAGAAACGGAAACGGCACCTGTCTTACGGGTGCCGTTGCCTGATGCATGTAGAAGAAGTCTTTGTGTAGTCGTTCTCACAAGAGGCTTCATCGAAAATATACACCCGCAATGCTTCACGCTGTCTGTTTTACGCTCTTAGATGGGTTCATAGTTTGAGGATGCCCCCTAGTGACCGTCGCCTGACCTGCAAAGCGCAGGAGCAAACGGGCAAGGTTTCCCCGGAAAGTGGGAACGAGAGCCAAGAGCCCGCCGCTGTGCGAGCTATTTTCGGCTGATGGCTAACTCCCCACCGTTGCCAAGGCAGGCGAGGGATCTTCCCGAGATGCGAGTCCTGTGCGGGCGGCTCGTGCCGGGAGAGACCCCGAAGTTCGTTCGTCTCGATGTCCCTCCCTGGGCAGAGGCGAACGAATGCACCGACAATGTGGCCAGGGTGATCAAGGAGTTCGGGGGAGAAGCTGTGAACGGCTGGCGTTTGTGGGAGCCGCTCCCCGACTTGATGATCGAGGCCGAATTCCACGTCGTATGGCGCAGGCCAGAGGGGTCTCTGCTAGACGTGTCTCCGCACTTCCCTGGATTTACGGAAACCGTATTTCTTCCAGATCCAGGCCTGGAGTACGAGGGGCGGCAGATTCCCAATGAGCGCGTCCCGCTCGTGAAAGACACTCTTGTTAGGGAGTTCATTGAGGCGCTCGAAGCCGAGTACGAGGTAATGAACCGGGCCGAGCTGGCCGACTACCACGGCTTGATTACGCCCACTCCCGAGATGGAAGAGATCAAAGTTCGCCAGCAGGCCTTGTTCGCGCAAATCGCCCAGATGCACTACTGAGGCGATGACTGAGCCAGAGATCCGAGCGTCCGATCTCGCCTACGTCTCCCGCTGGGGACGAGCGGTGGGCTTGCTCTCCCAGCTTGCGCGACGACCCGATCCAGTGAAGATGCTGGAGGAGCGGCAGAGGCGCGGAGAGGAATTGCGCCAGGACTTGACTTGGCCGGAGAGAGACGCGAGCCCAGAAGTGATCGTTATCCGGCTGCGGGATTACTTGAAGTACCCGAATCCCGATGATCGCGTGATCGATTTTTGGTCTTCGTCGTGGTTCAAGTTTGAGGTCAAGGCCATCACTGATGACAGCCTGGAAATCTTTGCCTCCATCCAAGAGGTCCGTGTGAAGCGAGGGAAGGCACGTCCCGTCAAGAGAGGCGAAAATGGATTCAACGTCTTCGTGGTCGGTCGGATTCCTTTGGAGTCAATCGCGCTGATTCAGTGGGAAGGCGACCCCGCCTACGGCTTACCGCGCCTGTATTGCCATTACGGACGACGAGGTCCCTTCCGCGAGGTAGCTGTCTATGAGGGCGAGATGCCCCGCCTCAGTGAGCTTGATGGCGTTCGGTTTAAGGGGCGGGGCTACTGGTTCCCACGGCGCTTCTGGATGAATTGGCGAATGAGACGCGAACAGAAGAAGTTCGAGAGGGAGCAACGCAAGCCGCTCGAAGAATGGGAGCCGTCAAACAGCTCGGACGACGATCTCTAGTTCAAGATCCTTGTTCAGCTTCAAGGTCGCCGAGTCGCCAGCGTCAGCGGGTTCTTGAGCTTCCAGCCATTCCAACGTGCGCTCAGGCTCGAAGCTCTCCAAATCGAGATTGGCCTTCAAGGTCTCAACGATCTCGGAGGCGATTGCTTTCCCCGTCAGCTCGCTTCCATCGCGTCCGTTAGCGACGAAGTTCTGAACGCGAGGGTCGGCAATCAGTACTCGCCAGCGAATTTCTTGCGTCATGAGTCCATTATCGCGGTTCCCGCCTGGGCATCACTCGGATACCCAGGCGGCTTCCGCGTTGATTAGTGCTCTCGATCCTTGGGCGGATTCGGGTCTTTCGCGGGAGCGATGGTGTCCTTGCTTCGGATTTTCCCATCCGTTCCCTTGGTAATTCGCTCACCGCCGCCGAGGTTCTTGAGAATCTCGCCAGCTCGCTTATCCGCGTCCTTCTGAGTCGGAAGGTTCGCGCTAGCCCGTTTCGCTTTGGGCTTGTTCACGTCCCAGCCGCCCTCAGGATTCTGAGAGACGATTCGCGTCTCTTTAGCCATTGGTTGAGAGTAGCCATCGTTCTGGATGCTTCTGGCTCTTAGGCAGGCAGAGTGCCCAAGCACCGGGATTTAGATCTTCAAAGCTCTGTGTTCTTGGGGGCCCCGAGAAAGGAGATCTTCTCTGCCTTGAGAACTCTCCGAGCCGCGCGCTACTGTTCCTTTCACGCCAGTAGAGAGCTGGCGGAACCACCCGAATCGAAAGGAATACGAGATGGATTTCCGATCCAGATGTCTTGGCGCTAGCAGGCCCCGAGTGACGTAATCCGGGCAAGTCTGTCCGGCAACTAAATAAGTTGTTAATGCAGCACTGAAGTACGCGGTTCTTGCCTGCTAGCGCCGCCTGGTTGACGCCAGGTCGTTGACGCGCATAGGAGACAAGATCCGTTGAGAGAACAAGAGCAGCCTGATCAGTGGCCAAGACCCCGCCGGGTTCAGCGTGGGGGCGAGCCACCACCCTCAGCGGTCGAGCAGCCTGACCAGTCCGAAATCCAGCGTTCGGTCGCACGCGACCTGGCGCTAACGATCAGGGCTAGGCGGAAGCAGGAAGAGAATGTCGTCGAAGAAGGGCGAATTAGGAATGCCCGCAGCCGGTTCGAGCTGACGCGAGATCAGGTCATCTTTGGCCTCAAGCTCGCCGTAACCATGTTCTGCATGATCGCGCTGGCGGTCTTCGCGCTGACGAGTCCCGAGCCAGTCAAGCTCCTTGTCTCTGGTGGCGGCACGGTCGTCGGGATCGTCTCGCTTCTCTTCCGTTCCAGCTCGAACCACTAGGAGCGGAACGCGCAGCGACGAAAGTCAGGATTGGATGGCGACTCGCGAAGAGATCGATGTCCTGATTGACCGGGTGCGAGCCTGGCCGGACTTGGCCAAGTTCGAAGTTCTGAAGGCCTTGGCGAAAGACCTCGGCGTGGAACTGGGGGAGGCAGGCCGCAAGCAGCAGCGGGCCGCAGGTCGCCGAGAAGCCCTGGAAGCCTTTCTAGCTGTCGCTGAACACCTCGGATTGCCAGCGGGCGACGCTCCGACGATGAAGCAGTTTGATCAGGCCGCGAGTGAATTGGGCCTCGAATGGAAAAGCGCTCAGGTGATCCGGGTTTGGGAGCGCTGGCGCTTAGCGCAGGAAGTGTTCAAGGGCGAGCGCGACACTCGGGCGCTCCTTGGGCGGGATTTCCGCGCTGTTCAAGACCGCAGTCACAAGAACCGGGAGGAGCCGATCCGTGGAGTCAAACGCTGGCTCAGCTCCCGACCCCGGCAAGAAACCGCTACCGCTTATGACAAGTTCGCCCGCGTGGAGAACGCGAGCAAGAAGCGGGGGAGAAGCGGTTGCGGTCGGCTAAGTCTGTTCGTGGCGCATTTGGCTTGCGCTGGCCAAACGTGCTCGCGGTCGCGCGTGGGCAGCTCTCCGTTAGGGCTGCCCGTGAACACGAGCTGGCCGAACTCCTGCCGAGAGCGACCTCGAACGCGATCCTCGGCTTGCCCGGTGTCGTGCGTCTGCTCGGACGAAAAGAGGCGGCGGTTCGCAGGGCTATCGAACAGAGCCCCCACTTCCCGACGCCCGCCGCTGTGATCGAGGGGCGGCGCGCCTGGCTTTACGAGGACTTGAAGCGCTACAAGCGTGGCTTGGCCGCTAGCAAGCTCTCCGAAGGAGAACTCCAATACCTCTACATGGATGCGTCGGAGTTGCGTACCCGCCTTAGCTTGAGCGCAGAGGCGCTCGGACGGCGAGTTCGAGAGAAGCGCTGGGATCTCGTACCGCGCCCCGAGGGAGCCGTTGCTGCTGGGGTCCCCTACTGGCTCCGAGAGAAAGTGGATGACTGGCTACGAGTCAAAGACAAAGCTGAACTCACGCCTGAGCAGGAAGACGAGATCAAGAAGGCAAACGCCCGCCGCGCGGCTGTCATCGGAGCTAGCCTCAAAGCAGCCCAAGTGCCGGGCCGTCAGCGGAAACGCGGTAAGCGGAAGCGGCGCAAAACGGCTTGAAAAGCGGGCTTGCGGCGACTTTCCCGCTAAAGACCGAAAATTTTCCCGCTAAGCACTTCAAGGCATGAGAAAAGCTGCTCCTAGAGCCAATTTTTACTTGAAATGAGACTCAGCAGCAGCAGCTCGATACGCGCCGTCATACGTGCTAGCTTGGCCGTATGACGATGCTCAGCTTCAGGGTCGGCGAGGGAGACGCTGCCGAAGTTCAGCGTTGGGCGGAGACACTGGGTGTCGATCGATCGGAGCTTCTGCGCGAGGCGCTTCGTCGGCATCTTGTTCGGCTCCGCAGCGAGATAGACGCCGCGACCTGGGAGCGGGTGCCGCCAACGCCCGAGGAGCAATCCCTGGCTGACGTCGCGGATTGGGGCCCTGCGGAGGACTGGACCGACTGGGCCGATGCGACGGGGTGAGATCTGGTTCGCCGCCACGCCGGGCGGCGACCGCCCCGTTCTCGTCTTGACCCGCGACCCTGTGGCGGATCGAATCGAGGCGATTGTTGTCGCGGCGCTTACGCGAACGCAACGGGACCTCGTCTCCGAGTTGCCTTTGAGTGCCACCGACGACGGCCTTCCGACCGATTGCGTCGTCAACTTCGACAACATTCACACCGTGCCGCGAGGCGCCTTTCGCCGTCGTGTCACGGCGCTGTCCGACCCGCGAATGAGCGAGGCTTGCCGAACGCTTCGTGACGCGACCGGCTGCTAGTGAAGCGCTAGGCGACGTTTTCGAGCTCGAGCAGGGACCTGATCTCGGCGATCGCCTGCTCGTTGTCCTGGAAGTGGACGGCGGCGATGCCGGCTCGTTCCGCCCCTTCGCAGTTGACCTTGACGTCGTCGACGAACATGCAGGCCTCGGGCGGTAGGCCGATGCGCTCCAGCGTGATCGCGTAGATCCGCGACTCGGGCTTGCGGCAGCCGACGAAGGCGGAGTCGACGACGAGCTCGAAGAGCTCGTCGACCGGGAGCATCGAGCGCCAGAGCGGCTCCCACTCCCTGACGTTGTTGGTGAGCATCGCCATCCGATAGCCGGCCGCCTTCAGTTCCCGCATCAGGTCGATCATCGGCGGGTTCGGCTGCAGCGCCTCGAAGTAGATCTCTTTGAAACGGTGCATCTGCGGACGATGGCCCAGCAGTGGCTCGAGGTGGTCGGTGAGCAGTGCGAGGAACGCCTCCTCGCTGATCTCGCCGCGCTCCATCTCATAGAGCGGGTTCTGCCCGTTCGCCTCGGTCGCGGCTTGCATCGCCTTGCCGAGGCACTCGGTCGTGATGCCGGTCTCATCCTGGAAGGCCATGAACGACTGCACCAACGGCGTCGTCAGCACGCCGCCGAAGTCGGAGATGACGGCCTCGATGCTGCGACCGTCAGGCATCGCGCGCCACCTCGTAGTGGCCGAGGCCCTCGCGCCCGTCGAGCTCCCAGCGGAAGAAGGCGAGGTCGGCGACGAGCTCGTCTTGGGGCACCTGCGCTGAGCTGATCAGGGTGCCCGACCCGCGCAGCGGCCCGGTTCCGCCCTCCTCGTCGATCCAGAGCTCCAGGGTGGCGCGGCGCTGTACGCCGTCCGCCCCGTACTCCGTTGAGAGGAGCGCCTCGGAGACCTCGAGCGGTGCGCCATCGGGATCGCAGAGGACGGCGCTGACGGTCTCCTCGCCGTGGCCCGAGGCCGTCGTCGGGCGCGCCGCGGTTAGCGCCAGCAGGCCGCCGTCGGAGAAGACGATCCCGATCGACCGCCGCCGTATGTCGCCTCGCGGGCCCATGCGGCAGGGAGCCTAGTCGACCCCGCTAGGCTTCCTGCATGGCCGATAACCCGCCCAGCGCCGCTGAGAATCAGAACGGCAACACGCCCGCCAACGCCGAAGTCCTCACCGAGGACGACGTCCTCGAGGCGCTCGAGGAGGTCATCGACCCCGAGCTCGGCCTCGACTTCGTCTCCCTCGGGCTCGTCTACGACGTCGACATCGAGGGCGATGAGGTCTACGTCACCTTCACCCTGACGACGCCCGCCTGCCCGATCGGCCCCCAGGTCTCCGAGCAGATGAAGGAGTTCGTCGGCGACCTCCCCGGCGTCAGCGCCGTCCACCCGAAGATGATCTTCGACCCACCCTGGTCCCCGGAGATGATGACCGAGGACGCCAAGTTCGCGCTCGGCTTCTAGGCAGGGATTGCGGGTCATAGGGGGTCATAGGGGGTCAGTTCTGTCCCCATCCCGTCCCCACGGCTGGTGTTACGCGTAATTTGGCGTGGAGGCAGCGTAACTTCTGTGCTACGGTTGTTGACGATATGACTCCACAAACCAAGATCGACACGACTTACCACGACAGGCGACTTGAGCGACGACTCAAGGAGGACGCCGAGTTCCGTGCCGAGTTTGAGCGGCAGCGCCGCGAGATCACTCAGATCGATTCGGTCGTCCGTCAGCTTGACGAGTTGCGTGAGCGGGCGGGAATGTCGAAGGCCGAGCTTGCCCGTGCCATCGGGAAGGAGCCATCGAGCATCCGGCGGTTTTTCACTGCCGACATCAACCCCGAGTTGAAGACCGTCGCCGCTGTCGCCGATGCGCTTGGGGCAGAGATCAGGGTGGTGGCGAACAAGAAGCGGACCAGGCGCAGCAAGGCTGCCGTCGCGTAGGTAGCGGAAGCGCCCAACCGCCGCAGACGTGTCTAGCCTGCGCTGGATGGCGTGGGGGATTGTCTACTTCAAGGCGAAGGATGGCCGGGTGCCCGCCGAGGACTTTCTGGACGGTTGCCCAGCGAAGATCGAGGCCCGGTTCTATGCCGTCTTGGAGGCCGTGCGCGCCGCGCCGCCGCCGCAGTTCAGCGGTGGCGGCTACTGGGAGGCGATGCACGGAGATATGGGCGGGTTTCACGAGATTCGCCTCACCGGCCCTGGGCGTCGCCAGTACCGGCTTTTCTGTCTCCTCGATAACGCCGATTCAGGCGAATTGCGGAAACGCGGCTTTGACCAACCCCAGATCGCAGTTATCGCCGGCATGGTCAAGGAGTCCGGCAAGAAGTTCTCTGATCGCGACTACGCCAAGGTCAGAGCGTTGGGCAACCAATACACCAGCCAGTCTCCCCGGTCGATTGCATCGTGACCCTGTCCCCACGAACGTCAGAAGTGGTGGATTTGCAGGGCCGTTGCGTCTAGCCTCCCGCGAGATGATGACCGAGGACGCCAAGTTCGCGCTCGGGTTCTAGGCCGCTAGAGGCTCGCGGTCCCTGATCTCAACCTGGTAATCGGCGGGCAGTGGCGCCGCAGGAGTGACACCACGTGGGCATTGTCGAGCGGGCGAATGGTCTGCCAGCGACCCTCAATCCGTAGCTGGAGCATGACCGCGTAGCGCTCCGGCGGGCGGCCGTCGAACTCGATCAGATGCGAGCGTCGTCGGCGAGCGGGCGGGTGTCGAGGTCAAGCCGCGAGCAGATCTCGATTTCGACTCGGTCGCCGGCCAGCTCTCGCAGACCGATCGCCGCTCAAGGCCCGCGACGCCGCCTCCGGCGATCAGGACGCGCTCATCGGCTGGGCCTTCATCGGATCGACCTGCATGGCTGCTTCACAGTTGCCACGAATTCATCGCCTGCTCCTCGTTCTGTGCATCTGCACAGTAGGAGGCCGGCTCGCGTGATAAGACCGCTCTGCAGAGACACGAAACGTTCCGCCGGAAGGAGTGGGCATGTCGTCAGGCAACGCGACCGAATCAGGACCCGACCAAGGCGAGGCCCGTGGTGAGCCGGATCGGAACGACATGAGCCACCGGATCGACGGCTGGATCATGCGCATACTCGGCTTCGCCATCCTCGTCTGCATCGTGGCGGTCGTGGCCTACTACGCCGCCAAGCACGGCGACGAAGCCTCCACGCTGTCGCCCACCGCCGCGACCGCCCAGGCGCCCGCGGGTTCGGCCTCCTACAAGCCCGAAGAGGACCTCACCGCTCTCGCCAACGTGAAAGTGCCGGGCTCCGAGCGGTTCAAGCGGGCCGACCCCACCTTGCCGCCTGTCCCGCCCGGAGCCGTCAAGAAGTTCAAAATCGACGTCTACGAGCACGTCACCAAAGTCTCGAACGACTTCCCGCCGACCCGCGTCTGGTCCTACGCGGTCAACGGCGAATTCAACCGCGGCAACGGCGTCTCGTCCCCGATGGTGGTCGAACAGGGCGACCGGGTCGTGATGACCCTGTTCAACGGAAGCAGCAAGGCGATGCAGGTGAGGGTGCCGCACTCGATCGACTTTCACTCCTCCGAGCTCAATCCCGAGACCGCTTTCAAGACGATCGCCCCCGGTGAGAAGACGACCCTGAGATTCACCGCCAAGCATCCCGGCGTGTTCATGTATCACTGCGCGACGCAGCCCGTCCTGCAGCACACCGGCTCGGGCATGGTCGGGATGATGATCGTCAAGCCGCGCAACCTGCCGCCGGCCGACCACGAGTTCTGGATCAACCAGCAGGAGTACTACATCGGCGAGCCCGGCGGCGACGGTGACCTCGAAAAGATGGAGGCCAAAGAACCGGACGTGATCGCCTTCAACGGCTACGCCGCCCAGTACCAGGAGGCGCCGATCGAGGTGGGCCGCGGCGAGCGGGCCAGGGTCTACGTGCTGAACTCAGGTCCCTCGATCTGGTCGGCCTTTCACGTGATCGGCACGGTCTTCGACCGCACCGAAATCGAGGGGGTCGAGGGCTTCCACGCCCAGACGGTCAACCTCGCCCCTTCACAGGGAGGGATCGTCGAATTCACGCTCGACCGCGAGGGCGCCTACCCGTTCGTGACCCATGCCTTCGGCGACACCGTCAAGGGGGCGATTGGCGTGTTCGAAACCGAGAACGCACCGGCAGCACCTGAGATGGACCACGGCAAATACGACCACGGCACCGATCAGGTGCCGGCGGTCGACGCCGACGTCGGCGTGACGATGGGGGAGATGTATGTCGAGACCAACGTCCCGGAGGTCAGCGCCGGCGAGTTGACGTTCTCGATCACCAACGAGGGCGCCGCCCCGCACGCCCTGCTGGCCGGCGTCGCCCCGGTGGAGTCGCCCGAAGACGAGGCGACGGGAATCGCCGAGATCATCAACCCAGGTGAAACCATCGAGAAAACGGTGACGCTGGATGCCGGCGACTATCAGCTTTTCTGCAACATCCCCGGGCACCTGGAATCCGGCCAGATAACGGATTTCAAGGTCACCGACTGATAGGAACACCGCCTTTCAGCTCAACCGATTGTTGGGCGAGCGCTGCGCGCTCCTGTGTTGAAATCCAGAATGTGCCCTGAGAGCCTGGGCTCATGGCCCAGTCTGCGCTCAACGTCAGGGAGCCGGCGGATGGCTGCTGTGAGATCGAAATCGTCGGCGAGTTCGACTTGGAAGCCGCTCCGCAGGTGCAGGAGACGATGGAGGAGCACGATGGCTCGGTCCTGCTGTTTAACCTCGAAGCCTGCGAGTTCATCGATTCGACCGGCATCGCCGTGATCGTCCAGGCCGCCAAGACGGCAGAGGCGACGGGCCGGGGCATCGCCGCCTTCGGCTGCTCCGGTCAGGTCGAGCGCGTCTTCGACATCACTGGCTTGCTCGGGCGGGACTTCGTTCAGCCCGACCGCACCGCCGCCCTGGCCCACCTGCGAGCCTCTGGGTCGGAGTAGTCGGGGGACGCGGGCTAGGTGAGCAACTGGACCGCGCGAACGGCGGCCGGCGTCGGCTCGACGATCTCGTCGTCGCGATGCGTAAATAGCCCTATCTCGCGGAGGCTGCGGATCGCCTGCACCCCTGTCTCGATCTCCCTTGCATCGTCGGCATCGCTGACCACTTTCAGCAGGAGCGCGCCCGTCGAAAAGTGCTCGGGGTCCAGCTCGGCCGCGACCTGAAGGATCACGGCTTCGACCACGGCCACGTCGTACTTAGGTGAAATCCTGCGGTCAGTCATGCACGGCGAGCAAGGCGTGGGCGTGGAGTGCTGCTTGTGCGGTCGGCCGCCGGAATCGCCGGCCGGATCGCGGTTTTGACCTCGGCGAGCCGATCGGTCTCCAGGAGCACGACGCTCACCTCCGACCGGCGGCGAGCAAGCGTGTCCTCATCCAACGGTCTTGGCCTTCCGCTTCTTGCCGGCGCGGCTCCTCCCGGCTGTCTTGGCCTTTCCCTTGACTCGCTTCGCCTTGCCTTTCGAGAGGTCGCGGCTGTCCTCGAAGGCGAGGACGCCGACCGTGTAGCTCTTGACTGCGTCCGCGCTCCCGTTGGCTTTCGCTACCCGCGCCGCAGACGCCCCCTGCTCCTTTTCGACCTCCTTGGTGAATCGCTCGGCGCTTGCCCTGACCTTCTCCCACCCCTCTGCGTCGAGGACGAGGGGCATCCGGCCGATGTGCGTATCTGCGTCCGTCAGCTTGTTCGCCTCCACGGCGTCCGCGAGGCTGTCGAACAGTTCGCTTGCAAGGCCAGCGCCGATTGCCGTCCGCAGGCCTCCGTCGATCCCCCGCCACTGCGCCGCCGGAAGCAGGGTGCTCGCCGTGGCGCGATAGAAGTGCTCGACCGCGCCCCTGCGTGGCTCGGTTTTGAGCAGCGTGATGAGGCCGTACTCCTCGAGGACTTTGACGTGGTAGCTGACGCTCGGCAGCTTGGCCTTCAGCTCCTGAGTCAGTTCCTTTGGGCTCGCCACCCGTTCCACGAGGATGGCCAGGATCTCGACGCGAAGCGGGTTCGCTAGCGCCTTGAAGAATCGCTGATCGACTACCTGGCGCTTTTTCTTGCTTTTGGGTTTTGCCATTGTTCGTCCCTTCTGGTGGAGCGGGGACAGAAGGGATGAAAAGCGCTACCCCCTCGATGCCCCGGTGCCAACCGCTCCCTTAATGGCTGAGCGATCGGTGAGGTTGGAATAAGAAGCGGTTCCTTGTCGGAACGCGACGAGTCTTACCGACCTATCAGTAAGTTTCACAACCCGCGCAGCGCTTTTCTCTTTAGTCGATACTTCTTAAGTATTAGGCGTAGGGCACGGCCCGGCGGTGCCGACTAGTCGAGAAGCTGGCCGGGCTTGACCTCAAGCGCCTCTGCAAGTCGGCGCAGGGTCGAGATCTTCGGATCGCGCTTTCCAGCCTCCATCCGACTGATCTCGGTCACATGGACGCCACTGCGCTGCGCGACCTCTTCCTGGGTCAGCCCCAGCCGCTCCCGTGCCTCCCGCAGTTTGCTCCCGAAGTGCGCCACGGCGGGGATCGTCTGCGCTGGGGATGGAAACTGCCATAGGAAAGTTCACAAGTCCTCGCGTAAACTCCCGCTCCTCCATGCCGCCTCGGGACGAAGACGGTGGAGCCGGCCACGAGCCCCACGCAAGCGGGCCGCGACCGGCCCCTCACATTGCGCGCCCTAGGCGTGCTTCATCACATGCACGCTCGAGAAGACGCGGTCAACTTTGGCGATCTTCATCGCATTCACCTCCCTTCCTTGTCTTTCAGCGGGTGGTCCCGCCGAACAGAGAGAGAATGCTAAGAAAAACCGGAGTATCCGCGGAAATCCGGCTTGGCTACGTTTTTTCCTCCAAACGCGGCCTTATGCTCCGGGGCTTCTGAGCAACGGAGACAACGGAGCAGCGAGCTTGGCAGTCGAGACGGCGACCAGATTGGGGCAGGGGAAGCGGAGCGTTGCCGAGGCTGTCGCCTACGCGATTACTCACCAGGCTCGGACGGAAATCCTCGCGCTTCTCAACGAACGGCCACGCTCGCAGGACGAACTAGAGCGTCTGATCCATCGTCCAGAGAGCAAGAACATCGCCCATCACCTCCGGGAACTGCTCGCTGACGGCTCCATCGAGCTGGCCTACGTCAAACAAGTGCGAAACGCCTTCGAGCACTACTACCGAACGGTTGAATTTCGGTTCTACACCGACGAGGAGATCGCGGCGATAGAGCCAGAGGCGAGGGAGGCCATCGCGGGAGTGATCCTTGAGGCGGTCATGTCCGAGGCAATGGCCGCGCTTTGGGCGGGGAAGATGATCGATGATCGACGGGTTTGGCTGTCGTGGCGCTGGTTCAACGTCGATGCTCAGGGCCGTGAGGCCATAGCGGACGACCAGGCGCGGCATTGGGAGCGAATCCAAGAGATCGAGGCCGAGTCCCTTGACCGCTGCGCCAAGTCGGGAGAGCCGACCAAGTCAATCATCGTCACCTCGCTGGGATATGAGCGCTTCCGTTTCTCAATACCGCCGCCGCTGCCGGCGGCAGGCTCGGAGGAAGGCGCGCCGCGGCCGCTGAAGTTGGGACAGGGGAGGCGGGGAGTCGAGGAAGCGGTCGGCTACGCGCTCAAGCACCGGAAGCGGGTTGAAATTCTGGGCCTTCTGAATGAAGGAGAGCGCAGCCGCTACGAACTGGCCGCGCTGATCGGCGAGGAGCCGGACAAGATCAAGCACCACCTCAAGGAATTGCTGGACGAGGGCTCGATCGAACTGGCCTACTCCAAGCGCGTCGGGAACCTGATCCAGCATTACTACCGAGCGGTCAAACTGTCGTTCTACAGCGACGAGGAAATTGAGGCACTGCGTCCAGAGGAAAGGCAGGCGCTTGCTGGCGTGATCCTCCAGACTGTCATGGCCGAGGCTCTGGCTGCCCTTTGGGCGGGGAAGATGGCTGACGATCCCCGCGTTTGGCTGTCCTGGCGCTGGTTCCACGTCGATGCGCAGGGGCGCGAGGACATAGCCGACGAGCAGGCGCGGCATTGGGAGCGAGTCGTGGAGATCGAGGCGGAATCCACCAACCGCTGTGCCAGGTCAGGCGAGCCGACCAAGTCGATCATCGTCACGTCGCTGGGACACGTTCGTTGCCGCAGAGCTCCGGTGACGACGCCGTCAGACGAATCATAGGACCCCGGCCGCTGCGGGCAATTTACTGAAACTTATTCCAGTAGTGCCGGGTCGTTGCTCTATGTATGGCGACCGTAACGGGCGACGCGAAGACTGCCTACGAGGCTTTCGCGCCCGTCTACGACATCTTCACTGCTCACTACGACGACGAGCTTTGGATAGGCGAGCTGGTCTCAGCGCTCGAGCGCAACGGCCTGAGCGGAGATCGCCTACTCGACGTGGCTTGCGGGACCGGAAGGAGCTTCCTGCCGATGCTGAAGCGGGGCTGGAATGTCACCGCCTGCGACATCTCGCCTGCAATGCTGGAGCGCGCCCGCGCGAAGGTCGGAGAGGCAGTCCAGCTGTCAGTGGCTGACATGCGGGACTTCCCCGAGATCGGCAAGTTCGATCTCGTCTGGGCTCTGGACGATTCGATCAACTACCTCCTCAGCGAGGAGGAACTGCTCGAGGCTCTGACCGGAATGAAGGCAAATCTCGCGCCGGGAGGTCTGCTGCTTTTCGATGTCAACACGCTGGTCGCCTATCGCAGCTTCTTCGCCGAAACCGTCGTGGTCGAGCGCGACGGCAGGCGATTTGTTTGGCGCGGGCAGGCTGCGAGGGATGCGGAGCCCGGGTCGATCTGTGAAGCGATCCTCGAAGAGGACGGAGGGCCGACGACAACGCACCAGCATCGGCAGCGGCATTTTGCCCGCGCGGAAATAGGCTCAGCCGTCGAACGCGCCGGCCTGAGCCTGGTCGATACCTACGGCCTATATACAGACGGGACACTGCGGCAGCCGCTTGACGAGAACGCTCACACGAAGGCTGTCTACATCGCTGACGCTGAGGGAGGTGAGCATCGATGAAGATCGCACAGGTCGCCCGCGTCTTTTCGAGCGTGCTGATCGCGAAGCACTCGTAGTTGGCCTGAGCGGCTGTACCGTCTGCGGTAGGCAACATCCCCACCGCCATCCCCACGGCCCGCGAGAAACTGGCGAATAGCAGGAACGTGTCCAGGGGTCAGCCGCGCGTAGGGCGCAGATCTCGCACTTCGCAGGGCAGCTTCTCGGCAAGACCGATGATCTCGGGATCACCGGTCCACAACACCGCACCCAGTCGCTCTGCCGTCGCCACACAGAAAGCGTCGGCATAGGAGAGGCCTCCGCTCGCCTTGACCTTCGCGGCCATCACGACGAGGTCCCAGTCGGGGTCGAGAACCGTCAACTCGCGGCGGGCGTTTTCGACCGTCTGGCCAGCCTGGGCCGGGCCGCAGACGCGAATCTCCATGTAGAGGGCCTCGCCGAGATTGACCGAGCACATCGCAGCACCCGAGTCGAGCCACTCGTCGCGAATGGCTGCGGCCGATGGCTCGTCACGCAGATGCGCGATCAGCGCCCAGGTGTCAAGAACTATCACCGAGCAGGCCCTGTGCCTTGCGCGCCTCTCGCGCGCGCTCCCCGCGCCGCTCCGCCTCGAGATCCTCGGTGGAAAGCCCGGGAATGCCGGCCCATGCCCCTCGCAGTGCCTCGATCCGCTTGCGGCGCTCGTTCTTCTCGTCGGCGAGGCGGTGGATCCTCACCTCCCTGCCTCGTGGTTCGAACACCACCTCATCGCCCGGTCGAATACCGATCTCGTCGCGGATCGCCTTGGGGATCACGACCTGGCCTTTCGTGCCAACCCGATGAGTCATACGCGCCAGTATAACGTAGGGGCCTACCGCCCCAGCCGCGGATCGTCCGCGTCGATCTCCTCCGCCGTTCCCTCGTAGTCGTAGTGACGGCCCTCCGCGGCCGGGTCGCTCGGTCCGCGCGAGCGGGTCGCGCGGTCGCCTAGCCCGACGACGAGGAAGCGGCGGCCGACGTACGCCCTCATCAGCCGCCGCACGAAGGCCCGGCTCGGCGGGACAAGCAGGACCAATCCGACTATGTCGGTGATGAAGCCCGGCGTCAAGAGCAGCGTGCCGCCGACGGCGATCATCAGGCCGTCGGCGACCTCGCGCCCCGGGAAGCGCCGCTCCTGCAGGGCCGCGTTGAAGCGCCGCCAGGCGCCGCGCCCCTGCTGGCGCAGCAGCAGCGAGCCAAGCACCGCGTCGGCCAATAGGAGCAGCAGGGTCGGCACCAGGCCGATCGCCTGGCCGATTTGGACGATGACGTAGAGCTCGACGATCGGGACGACGATGAAGAGCGCGACCAGCAGCGCCATCAGGCTGCGGCGGCAGCCGCCGTGGCGGCCTGCTCCAGCTCGTCCAGCGACTCTTCGAGGCCGTTCGAGATTACTTCGACATCCTCCATCGAGTCGTAGTCGGCCAGCAGGCCGAAGCAGATGCGCCCGTTGTAGCTCATGATCGCGATGGCGAGCGCGTGGTTCTCAGGCAGGAAGGCGACCGGGAAGACCTCTTCGAGCTCGCGGCCCAGGACGTAAAGCGGGATCTGCGGTCCCGGCACGTTGGTGACGATCAGGTTGAAGAGCCGGGTCGAGAAGTTGAGGCGCGCCGCCTGGGCGAGCAAGGTCGGCGGCGCGAAGTCGTTGAAGCGCGAGATCACTTCGGCGCCGAGCGCCTGCTTGGAGCGCTTCAGGCCCTCCATCTGCTCGCTGACCACCCGCAGGCGTCGCACCGGGTCCTCCACGTAGACGGGCAGCGGGCCGCGCATCGCGGCGAGTTTGTTGCCGAGCTGGCCGCGCTCGTCTTCGGCCCGGACCGAGACCGGCACCAGCGCCCGCAGCTCCAGGCCCTCCGTGCGAATCCCCCGGCGGTCGAGCCAGTTGCGCAGCGCGCCGGTCACGACCGCTAGCACGACGTCGTTGACGGTGCCGCCGAAGGTGTCCTTGATGTGCTTGAAGGTCGCCAGCTCCGAGCGTGCCCAGGTGTAGCGACGGTGCGGCCCGATCGGCCGGTTGAGCGGCACGTCCGGAGCGGGATCGGCGAGCGCGCCGGCGATTTCGCTGACGCCCTCGAGCGCCTCGACGACGCGCCGTGCCGCGGTCTCAGGGTTGCGCACCGCGGCGACGGCCCGCTCCGCGAGGTGCAGCGGGGTGGCGACGGCGTCGGTGACGTCGCGGGCGATCAGCTGCGCCGCGCTGGGCGCTGGTTCGGGCTCCCAGCCGTCTTCGACGGGAGCCGGCTCGGGGATCGGCTCGAGGTCGAAGAGCACCGTCCCGATGTCGACACCCGCGATTCCGTCCACCGCGGCGTGGTGCGTCTTGGTCAGCAGGGCGAAGCGGTCCCGCTCCAGGCCCTGCACCAGCCACATCTCCCAGAGCGGCTTGGAGCGGTCCAGCTGCTGGGAGAAGACGCGCGCCGCGAGCCGCTTCAGCTGCGCCTCGCCACCGGGCGAGGGCAGCGCCGTGTGGCGGACGTGGTAGGCGAGATTGAAGTTGACGTCGTCGGCCCAGAGCGGCCGGCCGGCCTCCAGCGGCGGGGTCACCAGCTTCTGCCGGAAGCGCGGCACCTTGTCGAGGCGGCCCCGGATGTGCTCGACCAGATCGACGTACTTCGGCGGCGGGCCCTCGAAGATGAGCATGCCGCCGATGTGCATGTGGCTCGACGAGCTCTCGTTCGTAAGGAACGAAGCGTCGATCGCGGTAAGCCGCTCCAGGTGGGCGCCCGAGGTGCTCATTCCCCAAGGCTAGCTACCCTGCAATTGATGACTCCTGCTGCCTCCGCGCCGAAAAAAGTCCTGCTGGCCGCGCCGCGCGGTTACTGCGCCGGCGTCGACCGCGCCGTGGAGACGGTCGAACGGGCGCTCGACACCTATGGAGCGCCTGTCTACGTGCGCAAGGAGATCGTCCACAACAAGCACGTCGTCGAGGAGCTGGCGAAGCGGGGGGCGATCTTCGTCGAGCAGGAGACCGAGGTCCCCGAGGGCGAGATGGTCGTCTTCTCGGCCCACGGCGTCGCCCCGGCCGTCCATGAGAATGCCGCCGCGCGCAAGCTGCGGACGATCGACGCGACCTGCCCATTGGTCACCAAGGTCCACGTCTCGGCGCGCCGCTTCGCCGCCCAGGGCTACACGATCATCATGATCGGCCACGAGGGCCACGAGGAGGTCGAAGGGACGACGGGAGAGGCGCCCGACAGCATCGTGCTGATCGAAACCGCCGAGGAGGTCGAGGCCCTCGAGGTCCCGGATCCCGACAAAGTTGCCTTCATCACCCAGACGACGCTCTCGGTCGACGAGACGGCGGAGGTGATCGCCGCCCTGCGCGCCAAGTTCCCGGGGATCGTCAGCTCGAAGTCCGACGACATCTGTTACGCGACGACCAACCGCCAGATCGCGGTCAAGCAGCTCGCTCGCGAGTGCGACCTCGTCCTCGTGATCGGCTCGACCAACTCGTCCAACTCCAACCGCCTGGTCGAGGTGGCCCGCGAGCACGGCGCCGACTCCTACCTGATCGACAACCACACCCAGGTGCGCGAGGAGTGGCTGCAGGGCGTCGAGACCGTCGGCATCACCTCGGGTGCGAGCGCCCCGGAGGAGCTGGTCGAGCGGCTGGTCGAGTTCTTCCGCGAGCGCGGCGCCGCCGACGTCTCCGAGCTGCGGACCGTCCACGAGGACGTCCGTTTCATGTTGCCCAAGGAGATCCGCGAGGCAACCGCGGCCGCGTCGGCTTAGGGAACGCCGGCGGCGAAGCTGACCGACCAGACGCGGAGGCCGGGGGAGGGCCGAAGCGTCAGCCGATGCGACCCGTGGCGGTCGTGCTCGGCAAGCGGATAGAGAGCGGGGCCGTTCACGTCGACCGCGGCGCGGGCGCCCTCGTCCAGTTCGACGGCGATCTCCCCGCTGCCCTCCGCCGTCACGTACGCGCCCCCCGCCTCGTATTCGACCTCGAGCTCCTCGCCGTCCTCGCCGGCGACCCACGGCTGCTCCCACGAGCCGCCGGGGAAAAGCTCCGGCGTCGGCGCCATGACGCGGGCGTTGGGACCGTCGGTCGGTCGCAGCGGCGCCATCGGCGCCGGCAGCTCGCGCAGCGCGTCGAGCTCGCGCAGCTCCGCCTGGATCGCTTCCTCGGTGCCGAGGTAGTCGCCCTCGCCGAAGTGGAACCAGGCCAGGGCGCCGGCGCTGCGCCAGAGGAAGAGGCTCGGCCAGCCCTCGCAGCCGTAGTCGTGCCAGAGGTCGCGCTCGGCGTCGACCGCGACGGGGAAGTCGACGCCGAGACGGCGCAGGCCGGCCGCGACCGCATCGCGCTCGGCGCCGAACGGAAAGCGCGGCGTCTGGATCCCGATCGTGGTCAGGCCCTGGTCGCGGTAGCGGCGATCCCACTCCGCCAGGTAGGGGAGCGTCCGCACGCTGTTCAACTGCGCGAAGTCGAAGAAGTGGACGAGTGCCGGGCCAGCCGCGGTCAGCAGCGGCATCGCGCCCGGGTCGTCCTCCAGCCAGAGAAGGCTGCCCGGTAGGTCGGGGGAGGCGATGTCCTCGCGTTCGGGGCGCATTCGCGGACGGTATCCTGAGCGCCTCGTCTACCGCCGACCCCGAGGAGGCCCCGTGAGCAACGACGTCTGGCAGAGGATCGAGCAGGCCCGCGCCCGCTGGAACGTCCTCGAGCACCCCTTCTACCAGCGCTGGTCGATGGGCGAGCTGAGCCGCGAGGAGCTCGCTGCCTACTCCGGCCAGTACCGCCACGCCACGGCGGCGATCGCTCGCCTCAGCACCTCCGTCGCCGAGTCGGCGCCCGAGGGCGAGCGCGCTGAGCTGCGCCGTCACGCCGAGGAGGAGGAGGCCCACATCGCGCTTTGGGACGGCTTCGTCGAGGCAGTTGGGGGAGAGGTTGCCGCCGCGCCGACGCCCGAGACCAAGGAATGCGTCGACTGCTGGACGGCAGACGACGACCGCCTCTCCCAGCTCGTCCGCCTCTACGCGATCGAGAGCGGCCAGCCGGCAATCTCAAAGACGAAGCGTGAGGGTCTCGCCGAGCACTACGGCGTCGACGACGGGCCGGGCAACCAGTACTTCAGGGTGCATGAGAAGGCCGACGTCGAGCACGCCTCCGAGGGGCGCTCGCTGATCGAGTCCCACCTCGCCGAAGCCGACCCCGACGCCCTGGTCGCCGCCGCCGAGGAGGCATTCAAGGCCAACTGGCGGCTGCTGGACGGTGTCACGGCGTAGCAGCCGTGGAGTCGAAGATCGGACGTATTGGGCTGGGCATCGTCGCCGTTGCCGCAGCGGTGGTCCTGCTGGTGGTTCTGAGCAGCAGCGACGACTCGGGGAGTGGCGATGACGACGGCGGCGACCGCGGAGCGAGCGTGTCCAAGCCGCCCGGGGAAGGGAATGCGAACGAGGGACAGGGCGACGGCGGCGCCCCCAGAACGCCGATGATCATCGTCCGCGGCGGCAAGCCGGTGGGCGGCGTTGAGGAGCTCGACTTCGAGGCGGGGGGGACGGTGCGCTTCGCAGTCCACTCGGATGCGCCCGACGAGCTGCATGTGCACGGCTATGACGTCGAGCGCGACCTGCCGGCCGGCCGCACCGTGCAGGTCGAGTTCCCGGCAAGCATCGAAGGGATCTTCGAGGCCGAGCTCCACGAGAGCGGCGAACAGATCGCGGAGTTGCGCATCAACCCGTAAGGGAGCCGGTCAGTGACGCTCCTTCCCTTCGCCCACGCGCTCGTCGCCCGCGAGGACCTACCGATCCCCGCGTGGCTCTTCGCGTGGGGCGCCTCGATCGTCCTGATCGCTTCGTTCTTCGCCCTTTCGGTCGCCTGGCGGGAGCCGCGCTTCGAGGACGATCGCTGGCGGGCCTATGGAGCGGCGGTCTCCCGAGCGCTGCTCGGGGTCCCGCTCCAGATCCTCTGCGGGGCGATCGGCGTCTTCCTGCTGGGAGTGACCGTCTATGCCGGGCTCGACGGGACCACCGCACCGGACCGGAACTTCGCAATCACCTTCGTCTTCGTCACCGCCTGGCTCGGCTTTCCCGTGCTGAGCGTGTTCCTCGGCGACGTCTTCCGCCCGTTCAACCCCTGGCGCGCGATCGGCCGCCTGGTCGGCGGCGCCTTCGCCGCGATCGCCCGTCAGGAGCCGCGTCACCTGCCTTATCCCGAGCGGCTCGGCCGCTGGCCGGCGGCGGTTGGCCTCGTCGCTTTCGTCTGGCTGGAGATCGTCTATGGGCCAAGCGGCGGCATCGCGGTGGCGCTCTCGCCCGACGACGCCGCCGTGGCGGCTCTCGTCTACACCGTCTACACGCTGGCGATGATGGCGTCGTTCGGAGTCGAGAGGTGGTGCCAGCGGGGCGAGGTCTTCTCCCTCTACTTCGGCATGTTCGCCTCGCTCGGTGCGTTCGCCGCACGCGAGGGCCGCTTCGGCGCCCGCAAGCTGCTCTCGGCCGGCGGTCGCTGGGCGGCGCTGCCGGCCTCGGCGGCGGTCGTGATCGCCTCGCTTGGCACGACCGTCTTTGACGGCGCGCAGGAGGGAGGGCTGGAAGGGCCGATGGAGAGCGTCGGCGAATGGCTTGTCGACCTCGGCCTGAGCGAGATCGCCGCGACCCGGATCGCCGACACCGGCTTCATTCTGCTCTGCATCGCGGCGATCTGGGCCGTCTACGAGATCGGCGTGCGTGGGATGGCCAGCGTCGGCGGGGCGCCGCCGCTCGCTCGTCTCCGAACCGCCTTCGCGCACACGCTTATCCCGATCGCGCTCGCCTACCTCGTCGCTCACTACTTCAGCCTCTTCGTCTTCCAGGAGCAGGCTCAGTTCACGTACCTGCTCTCCGATCCGCTTGGGACGGGGCAGGATCTCTTCGGCACCGCGTCGGGAGGCATCGACTACCGGGTGCTCAGCGCCAATGCCATCTGGTACGTCCAGGTCGGTGCGCTCGTCGTCGGCCACGTGGTCGGCCTGGTGCTCGCCCACGATCGCGCCACGGCGCTCTGGGGCGACTACCGGCAGGCGGCGCGCTCCCAGTATTGGATGCTCGCGGTGATGGTCGCCTTCACCTGCCTCGGGCTGTACCTGCTCTCGGTGGCGAACAGCTAAGCGCCGGGACCGCCCTCCCGCCCTCGTTTCGCCCTTTCGCCGCTGGGGCATACTGAGCCCGAGATGGCGGACCTCCTGCACTTTGCGCACGTGAGCCATTACCTGTGGGTGCTCTACGTGCCGCCGGTGCTGATCGTGCTCGGCTCGGTCCTCTGGACGATGCGCACCGAACGAAGGCGGCGCGATTAGATGCCCTCGCCGCTGGTGCCGCTGGAGGACCTGGCCTCCGCGGTGCGGCAGGGGACATCCACTTCGAAGGTCGCACACCGGCCGTGGCCCCTGCCCGAGCGGTTCTGGGTGATGGGACAGAGCTGGATCGACCTGCTCTTCGCCCACTGGCGGGTCGACGCGGAGCGGCTGCGCCGCGTCATTCCCACCGGCCTCGAGCTGGAGGAGATCGACGGCAGCGCCTGGATCGGGATCACGCCCTTCGAAGTGAGGGCGCTGCGCGCCCGCTTCACCCTGCCGGCGCCGGTCGTCTCCGCCTTCCCCGAGCTGAACGTCCGCACCTATGTGACCGTGGACGGCAAGCCAGGCCTCTACTTCCTCAGCCTCGACGCCGACAGCCGCTTCGCCGTCGCGGCGGCGCGCCGCACCTACCGCTTTCCCTACTTCCACGCCCGCATGTCGGTGCGCCGCGAGGGCGAGACGATCGAATACGGCAGCGAGCGCGTGCCGGGCGCCGGTCCGGCGGCTGCGTTCCGCGGCAGCTACGGTCCGCTCGGTGAGGCGTTCGAGCCCGTGCCCGGCAGCCTCGAGCGGAAGCTGATCGAACGCTACTGCGCCTACACGCTCGACGAGAAGAGCCGGGTCCTGCGTGCCGAGATACACCATCGGCCCTGGCGGGTGCACGAGGCGGAGGCCGAGATCTCGGACAACACGATGACCGTGCCGTTCGGGATCGAGCTGGAGGGCGAGCCGTTGCTCCACATGGCCCGCCCTCAGGATGTCGCGATCTGGCCGCACGAGATAGCCGCCGACCGCGGCGGGTAGGGACAGGGCTTGTTCCTCTTCTTCTCCAACCGGCTCGGCTGCGGCGGCTCGCTGCTCGTCTCGGCGATCGTCACGCTCGTTCTGCTGCTGCTGCTCGGCGTGATCGAACTCGGCTAGCGGCGCTCGGCCCCTTCACCGCTGGGGTTCCAGATCGCCGCCCTGCCGGGGCCCCGTTCCGCACGCCGCTCGGCTACCGAGAGGAGCCAGGCGATCAGGCGGCTGCTCAACGGCCGCGCGAACCGGTAGGCGAGGCGCGATAGGACCCAGATCCGGCCGACCGTTGCGCGTGCCGCCCGGCGGTCGACGCTTCGCTCGATTGCCGCGGCGACCCGCTCCGGCCGGTGGAGCGGCCGGACGGCCGGCGGCAGCAGCCCGTCCTCGCTGACGACGTTGTGCCAGAAGGGCGTGTCGACCGGTCCGGGCTCGACCAGCGACACGGCGACGTTCGAGCCCTGCGCACGGAGCTCGATCTCGAGCACCTCGACGAAGCCGCGAACCGCGTGCTTGGAGGCCGTGTAGGCGGACATGCGAGGGAGCGGCACCTCGCTCGCCAGCGAGCCTACGACCACGAGGGAGCCGTGGCTCGCCTCGAGGTGGGGCAGCACGGCGCGGGTCGTGTCGACGGCGCTGCCGAAGGTGACGTCGACGACTCGCTCGAAGTCCTCGGGTGGCGTGTCGCGGAACCGCCCATAGGTGGCGGCGCTGACGTTGGCGATCGCGACGTCCAGCCCGCCCAGCTCGGCGACGGCGTGCTCGACCCCGGCGCTCAGCGCCTCGCGGTCGGTCACGTCGACGCGCAGGGCCAGGCACTGCCGACCGGCCGCCGCGGTTTGGCGCCGGGCGGCAACGAGGCCGGTCGCGTTGCGAGCCAGGACGGCAACCTGGGCGCCCCGGCTTGCGAGGCGGCGAGCGGTGGCGAGGCCGATGCCGCTCGTGCCGCCGGTAATCAGGATGCGCTGTTCGCTCATAGGTCCGGGTACCCACAACGGCTGTCAGGCACGCGGCAGCGGCGCTTGGTTAGTCCCCCGCAACCGCACGGGTAAGCGGACGCCATGGCCATGGTCGAGACCCACGTCGATGCCCCCCCGGAGCGCTGCTTCGAGGTGCTGAGCGACCCCCGCTCCTACGCGTACTGGGTGGTTGGTTCACGGGAGATCCGCGGCGCCGACGTCGACTGGCCGGCGGAGGGGTCGAAGTTCCATCACACCTTCGAAGGGGGAATTCAAGACCACACCGTGGTCGAGGAGGTCGAGCCGAACCGACGCCTGCGGATGCGCGCCAAGGCGCGGCCGCTCGGGACCGCCTTCGTGACCGTCACGATGCAACCGGAGGACGGGGGCAGCCGTGTCACGATGGAGGAGGAGCCGGCGGACCGCCTGACGCGGCTCCTCTTCAATCCGCTGCTGGACCGCGTCGTCCACACCCGCAACGAGGACTCGGTCGCGCGGCTGAAGGAGCTGGCCGAGGGCAGGGTGCCGATGCCGGAAGGCGACCTGCGGCGGGAACCCGTCGAAAGCCCCGGTCGCGCCGAACGCGAAGGCGTACCCTTTACGCCCGCGGCGGGCTTCGGACGCGGCTTCCTCGCCGGCCTGCTCGGCGGCGTCGCGATGAGCGCCTCGACCGTCGCCGAGATGCGCCTAACTGGCCGCGCGCCGAGCAAGGTGCCGGTCAGAGCGGCGGAGCGACTGCTCGCGATCCGGGTCCGGGGTGAGACCGCGGAGCGGCGGGTGACCACGACGGCGCACTTCCTCGTCTCCGGGCTTATGGCCGGAGTCTGGGGAGCGATCGCCTCCGCAGGGCTGCCGAGCCGCCTTCGCGCGCCACTTCTCTACGTGCTCGCGGCGACGCCCGACGCCGCAGTCGTACCGGCGATGGGCCTGGCGCCGCCGCTCTGGCGCTGGACTCCCGCCGACGTCGCGCGCACCGTCGGGCACCACGCCGTCTACACCGCCGTCACCCACGCCACCTACAGCCGACTCGAGAGGTAATCGCCGTGCCAGACGCGGTGGTGATCGGGGCGGGCCCGAATGGACTCGTCGCGGCGAACCTGCTCGCCGACGCCGGCTGGGAGGTGCTGGTCCTGGAGGAGCAGGAGCAGCCGGGCGGCGCCGTCAAGTCCGGCGAGCTGACCGAGGCCGGCTTCGTCAGTGACCTCTTCAGCGCCTTCTATCCGCTCGCCGCGGCGCCCTCGCCCATGCGCGAACTGCGGCTCGAGGAGCACGGCCTGCGCTGGCGCAGGAGCCGGGTCGCGGTTGCCCACCCGGCGGCGGACGGCACCTGCCCGGTCCTCTCCACCGACCTCGACGAGACCGCGGCATCCCTCGACGCGTTCGCGCCAGGCGACGGCGACGCTTGGCGGCGCCTCTACGAGCTGTGGCTGCGGGTCGGCGAGGACGTGATGGCGATGCTGACCGGTGCCTTCCCGCCGCTCCGCCCCGCCGCAGGACTGGCACGCGAGCTCGGTCCGCACGGCACACTGCGCCTGGCGCGGATGGCCGTCCTCGGCGTCCGCCGCCACTCCGAAGAGACGTTCCGCGGCGCCGGCGGCGGCCGCTTGCTCGCCGGCAACGCACTGCACGCGGATCTGGCGCCCGAGCTGCCGCCCTCGGCCTTCTACGGCTGGGTGCTCGCCTCGCTCGGCCAGCAGGTCGGCTTCCCGGTCCCCGAAGGCGGCGCCGGCCGCCTGATCGAGGCGCTCGTCCGCCGCCTGCGCGCCCACGGGGGCGAGGTGCGCTGCGGGCAGCGAGTCGAGGCGATCGCCGTCCGCTCCGGCCGCGCCGCCGGCGTGCGACTCGCCGGCGGCGAAGACGTCGCCGCGCGCCGTGCCGTGCTGGCCGACGTCGACGCGCCCCAGCTTTACCGCCAGCTCCTGCCCGCCGAGGCGGTGCCGAGTCGCGTGCGCGCCGACCTCGAGGGCTTCCAGTTCGACAGCGCCACCGTCAAGGTCGATTGGTCACTCGACGGGCCGATCCCGTGGGCAGTTCCCGCCGCGCGCCACGCCGGGACCATCCACGTCGCTGACGATATGGACCACTTGACCCGCCATAGCGCTGAGCTGGCCATGCACCTGATTCCGGCCCGCCCCTTTCTCGTCCTCGGTCAGTACGCGCCGGTCGACGAGACCCGGATGCCCCCCGGCAAGGAGGTCGCCTGGGCCTACACCCACGTCCCCCAGCGCTGCCTCGGCGACGCAGCCGGGCAGCTGAGCGGCCGCTGGGATCGCGGCGAGGTCGACACCTTCGCCGAGCGCATCGAGGCCGAGGTCGAGCGGCTGGCGCCGGGTTTCCGGTCGCTGATCCGCCGCCGCCACGTCTTCGCCCCGCACGAGCTGCAGGCGGCGAATCGCAACCTCGTCAACGGTGCCCTCAACGGCGGCACCTCGCAGATACACCAGCAGCTCGTCTTTCGCCCAACCCTTGGCTGGGGGCGGCCGGAGACCCCTGTCAAACGGCTCTACCTCTGTTCCTCGGCGATCCATCCGGGTGGAGGAGTGCACGGCGCGCCCGGCGCCAGCGGCGCCCGCGCGGCGCTGGGCTGGGACCGGGCGCGGCGCGGCGCGGCGGTGGCCGTCCCGGCGGGCCTTGGGGCCGCCGCCCTGGCGGCCGGGTTGAGGCGCACCCGGGCGGGTAGCCGCGACTGAGCCATGGAACGACCCGCCCTGCACCGCGCCGTCACCGAGCTCGGTGAGAACGAGGCCCTCGACCCGCCCGCGCGCAAGCTGCTCGACGTTGCTCAGGGCGCGCTGAAGCCCGGAAGGTTGCGCGACGCGCTGAGCGGCACCTTCCTGGGCCACGCCCTGCACCCGCTGATGACCGACCTGCCGATTGGCTCGTGGACGAGCGCGCTGGTCCTCGACGCGGTCGGCGGCCGCGAGAGCAGGGGCGCGGCCCGCAAGCTGGTCGGCACCGGCATCCTTGCCTCGCTGCCGACGGCCCTCACCGGCGCGGTCGAGTGGGCCGACAGCGCCGGCCGTCGGGCCAGCACCCGCCGTATCGGACTCGTCCACGCGGCGGCCAACGTGACGGCGCTCAGCTTTTTCAGCGGCTCCTACCTGGCGCGGCGGCGCGGCCGCAGCGGCCGGGTCACGGCGCTGATGGGGGGAGCAGCTCTGGCCGTCGGTGGCCACCTCGGCGGTCATCTCTCCTACGTCAACGGCGAGGGGGTCGCCGTCACCACTTTCGAATCCGGTCCCGCGGACTGGACGCCGACGGTTCTCGCGACGGAGCTCGTCGAGGGACGGCCGGCCTGCGCTGTCGCGGGGGACGTGCCGGTCCTCCTAGTGCGCGAAGGAGAGCGGATCCACGCCCTGGCGAACCGCTGCAACCACCGCGGCGGTCCGCTGCACGAAGGGGAGGTCCGCGACGGCACGATCACCTGTCCCTGGCACGGCAGCATCTTCCGGCTCGCCGACGGCGATCTCGAGCGCGGCCCGGCCGCTTCACCCCAGCCCGCCTTCGAGGCGCGGGTGCAGGAAGGCCGGGTCCAGGTCCGTCAAGTCACCGATCCGACCCCCTGATCGAGACTTCGGCTGACTTTATGACCCTATGGGGTCATCAACTTGGCCAAAGTTGCCGGGGACGACGATCCCGCCCCGCTCCCAGCCGAACCCGCGATCGCAGAGCTGCTCGCGCAGCCGCAGCAGAGCCAAATCCTTCGCCTTGGCCTCGAGCATCACGTCGAAGTCGAGACCCGCCGCGGGGCCGCGCAGGAACGCCTCGAAGCCGATCGGGTCGATCAGGTCAGCGTGGGCGCGGAGCGGCGGCAAGATGAGACGGCGCTCGACCCGCCGTCCGCGCCGAAGCTTGTGCTCCTCGACAGCGGTACGTGGCGAGGAGTAGTGGACCTTCGGCGCGACGACCTCCGGCCAGGTGGCCAGGGCAAGGCGCAGCGCCTCGTCATTGGGGATTCGCTCGGGGTCGTGGCAGCGATGGTGGAGTGCGTCCCAGACGATCCGCAGCCCCGTTCGCTGCGACAGCGCCAGCACGTCGGCCAGTCCGAAACGGCGGTCGTCGTTCTCGATCACGAGGCGTTTCCGCGCCGCGTCGCTCAGCAACTCGAAGCCGGCGAGGAAGCGGTCGAGTGCCGCCTCGGTGCCGCCAGCGCCGCCGCCGACGTGGAGGACGACGACCGCCTCCGGCCCCAAGCCCATCGCGTCGAGGACCGAGGCCTGCAGCTCCAGGTCCAGCACCGCGCCTTGGCGGACCGCCTCGTCCTCGGAATTGAGCACGACGTACTGGCCGGGATGGAAGGAGAGGCGGAGGTCGGCGCCTTGCGCCCTCTCGCCCAGCTCCGCCAGCTCCGGGGCGCATTCCTCGACCTGTCCGCGGAACTGCGGCATCTCCGGGTGGCTGCCGTAGGGGACGAGGCCCGAGGCCATCCGGTACATCCGCACGTCCTCGGCCTCGAGGTAGTCGAAGATCGCCGCCAGCCGTTGCAGCGAGACGCGGAGGTGGGGACCAGACTGCCAGCGCCGCGTGTCGTGCGAGGGCAGCCCGCCGCCGCCGAGGACCTTGACCGCGAATCCGAGCCGGTAGGACACGCCTGGGACTACCCGGCAGGGCTGGCCGGCAGGCGTTCTAAAGAATCTCGGCGAGGCGCCGCTCGAGCGCGGCGGAGACCTGCTCGCGCACCGGGCCCTCGGCGAGGCGCTCGACCAGGGACTCGAGGAAGCCCTCGACGATCACCGATTTGGCCGCTGCCGGGTCGAGCCCGCGCGAGGTCAGGTAGAAGAGCTGGTCGCGGTCGATCTGCGCGATCGCGGCGGCGTGCGTGCAGCGCACGTCGTCGGCTTCGATCTCGAGGCCGGGTATCGCGTCGGCGTGGGCGTCGGGGGAGAGCAGCAGGTTGCGGCTCTCCTGGAAGGCGTCGGTCTGCTGGGCGCCCGGGTCGACCCGGATCATCCCGCGCCACACCGCCGTCGCGCCCGCCGCGAGCACGCCGCGGAAGGCGAGGTCGGAGTTCGTGTTGGGCGCCGCGTGCTCCTGGGTCGTGTCGTAGTCGATGTGCTGACCCGCGCCTGCCGCGTAGCCGCCGGTCACCCGCGCCTCGGAGCCTCGGCCGGCGAGGTTGGTCTCCATTCGCACCTTGCCGCGGCCGGAGCCGAACCCGAGCGTCGTCCAGTCGAGGCGACCGTCTCGCTCGACCTGGGCCCGCTGGCTCGAGAAGATCCAGGCCCGCTCGGAGAGGTCCTGGGTGGAGACGTAGCGCAGCGTCGCGCCCTCGCCGACATGCAGCTCGACCACGGAATTGAGCAGTGCGTCGGTCTCGTCGTCGGCTGAGGAGCAGTGCTCCCAGACCTCCGCCTCGGCGCCCTCTTCGAGCACGACCAGCGTCCGCCAGAAGACGGCCGCGCCGCTCTCGTCGAGCGGAACCTCGACCTTGATCGGCTCGGTGACGCTCACTCCCGCCGGCACGTGGACGAGCACGCCGTCGCGCCAGCCGGCGTCGTTGCGGGCGACGAAGGGGTCCTCGCCCGGCGCCAGCCCGTAGAGCCGTCCCTCGACTAGCTCCGGACGAGACTCGACCGCCTCGGCCAGCGGCAGCACCGTGGCCCCCTCGCTGGAGCCGAGCGTTGCACCGGCCGCAGCCGGCTCGTAGGCGTCGAGGTCGAGCTGCGAGAGGTCGGTGAATTCCCACCCCTTCGTCTTCTGGTCCGGAAGGGGTGGGAGGGTGGCCAACTCAGCCAATCGAGCCCTCCATCTGCAACTCGATCAGCCGGTTCAGCTCGACCGCGTACTCCATCGGCAGCTCCTTGGTGACCGGCTCGATGAAGCCGTTGACGATCATCTTGGAGGCCTCCTCCTCGTCGAGCCCGTGGCTCTGCAGATAGAAGACCTGCTCGTCGCCGATCTTCGAGACGGTCGCCTCGTGGCCGACGTCGGCGTCGTTCTCGTCGATCCGGATCGTCGGGTAGGTGTCTGAGCGCGAGTCCTCGTCGAGCAGCAGTGCATCGCAGACGACTTTGGAGCGCGATTCGCTCGCCCCGTTCGCCACCTCGAGCAGGCCGCGGTAGGTGCTGCGGCCGCCGTCCTTGGAGATCGACTTGGAGAAGATCGAGGACGAGGTCTTCGGTGCGCCGTGGATGATCTTGCCGCCGGCGTCCTGGTGCTGACCCTCGCCCGCGAAGGCGATCGAGAGGATCTCGCCGTGTGCTTCGCGGCCGAGCAGGTAGATCGACGGGTACTTCATCGTCAGTTTCGAGCCGAGGTTGCAGTCGACCCACTCCATCGTCGCCTTCTCCTGCGCGACAGCGCGCTTGGTGACGAGGTTGTAGACGTTCTGCGACCAGTTCTGGACGGTCGTGTAGCGGACCCGCGAGCTCGGCTTGGCCATGATCTCGACCACGGCCGAGTGCAGCGAGTCGGTCGAGTAGACGGGCGCCGTGCAGCCCTCGATGTAGTGGACGTCGGAGCCCTCCTCGGCGATGATCAGCGTCCGCTCGAACTGCCCCATGTTCTCGGTGTTGATGCGGAAGTAGGCCTGCAGCGGCATCGCGACCGAGACGCCGGCTGGCACGTAGACGAACGAGCCTCCAGACCAGACCGCCGAGTTGAGCGCCGCCAATTTGTTGTCGTTGGGCGGGATGATCGTCGCCCAGTACTCGCGGACGAGATCCTCGTGCTCGCGCAGGGCCGTGTCCATGTCGGTGAAGATCACGCCCTGGGCCTCGAGCTTCTCGTTGACCTGGTGGTAGACGACCTCCGACTCGTACTGGGCGCCTACCCCGGAGAGGAATTTGCGCTCCGCCTCGGGGATGCCGAGCCGGTCGAACGTGTTCTTGATGTCCTCCGGGACCTCGTCCCAGTTCTGGCTGTTCTTTTCCGACGCCCGCACGAAGTAGTGGATGTCTTCGAAGTCGATCTGGTGGAGGTTGCCGCCCCAGTTCGGGGTCGGGCGGCTTTCGAAGTGCTCGAGCGCCTTGAGGCGGAAGTCGCGCATCCACTGCGGCTCGTCCTTGTAGTCGGAGATTGATTCGACGACTTCGCGCGACAGGCCCTTGGGGGCTTTGTAGGCGTAACCGGTCTCGGGGTCGCTGAAGCCGAACTTCTCCTTGTAGTCGGCGTTGATTCCCGCCAGCTCTCTTTTCTCTGCGACTGCCTCGGGCGTTGCCATGGCGTCAGACCTCCAGGACGATGGTGTCGTCCACGACGGTCGTCGTGAACGTACGCACGGGAGCATAGGCGGGGAGCGTCTTCGGCTTGCCGCTGGTCAGGTCGAAGAGCGAGCCGTGCCGCGGGCACTCGACCGTGCAGGTCGAGGCGTCGAACTCGCCCTCGGCGAGCGGCCCGTCGTCGTGCGAGCAGCGGTCCTCGATCGCGTAGAGCTTCCCGTCGCAGTTGAAGACCCCGATCTTGTCACCCTCGTGCTCGACCAGCCGCATCTGGCCGGGCGGCAGCTCGGCGAGCGGGCAGACTGGGATGGAAGTTCCTGCGGTGTCCGGCATAGAGATGTTGCTCCTCGCGGGAGGCCGCGGACGCCTCGCGGGCGATACCGGGCTCCCGCCTCGCTCGTGCGGGTTGAGACTTAATCCTACTTCTACAGTCGGATTTTAGCGGGCGCGGCCGATGAGTTTCCGACTCGCGGCCGGTCTCTAGATTTGAAAGCGGCCTTCGAACGAGAGGAGCAGCGATGCCCGAGATGACCACCCACGCCCCCGGCACCTTTTGCTGGATCGACCTGGGAACCCCTGACCAAGATGCCGCCGGCCGGTTCTACGGTGCGCTCTTCGGCTGGGAGCAGCAGGAGGACGAGAACGCCGAGCAGACGGGCGGCTACCGAGTTGCCACCCTGCGCGGCCAGGCGATCGGCGGCGTGATGAAGCTGATGGAAGAGGGACAGCCGCCGGCTTGGTCGAGCTACGTCTGTGTCGAGGACGTCGACGCGACGGTCACCAGGGCGAAAGAGGCGGGGGGCAGCGCCATGTTCGAGCCGATGGACGTGCTCGACTACGGCCGCATGGCCTTCATCGTCGATCCGACCGGCGCCGCGCTGGGCCTCTGGCAGCCCGGCCGCAACAAGGGCGCCGGGCTCGCGGGCGAGACGGGCGCGATGACCTGGAACGAGCTCAACACGCGCGACGTGCCGGCGGCCAAGGAGTTCTACGCGGACGTCCTCGGCTGGTCCTACGAAGACAGCGAGTTCGAGGGAACGGGCAGCTACACGGCGATCAAGCTGGGCGAGCAGATGATCGGGGGGATCCTCGACGTCACCGAGCGAGTCCCGGCCGAGGTCCCCGCCCACTGGCTCGTCTACTTCGCGGTCGACGAGGCCGACGCAACGGTGGCGACGGCGAAGCAGCGGGGCGCC
Source organism: Solirubrobacterales bacterium (assembly GCA_036276735.1). GTDB lineage: Bacteria > Actinomycetota > Thermoleophilia > Solirubrobacterales > 70-9 > VRUE01. The sequence continues at coordinate 33,550 of DASUOH010000010.1, forward strand.
GAGATCCCCGCCGGCCCGTTCGACATCCCCCAGGTAGGCCGCATCGCAGTTGTCAAAGATCCCTGGGGCGCCTGGTTTGCCGTGATCCAGCCGGATCCGGCGATGCAGCAGGGCTCTTAGGCCGAGCCGAGGTCGGCGGCCGCCTCGCTGGGGCTGCCGGCCTCGCCCTCGTCCTCCCATTCGGCGGCCTGGCCGAGGCTGGCGCTCTTGACCACCTTCAGTCCCAGCATCGCGCACTTCATCCGCGTCGCCGAGATCTCGATTCCAAGCAGGTCGAGGACGAAGTCCTTGGGGAGCCGCAGCAGCTCCTCGCGCGTCTTACCGACCAGCTCGTCGGTGAGCAGCGAGGTCGCGGCGGTCGAGATGGCGCAGCCCTGCCCCTCGAAGGCCACCTCGGCGACCCGACCATCCGCGTCGAGGCGCAGCATCAGGTGCTGCTCGTCGCCGCAGAACGGATTGGTGTCCTCGAACTCGAGGTCGGCTTTCTCCAGCCGCCCGAAGTTGTGCGGCCGCTTGTAGTGCTCGAGGATCTGCTCTCGGTACAGCTCGTCCATCAGGCGCCGCGGCCTTTCACAGCCCGAAGACCTTTCGCGCGTCGTGGAGCCCCTCGACGAGGCGGTCGATCTCCTCGGGCACGGTGTGGACGGCGAAGCTGGCGCGCGCGGTGGCGGGGACTCCGAGCCGCTCCATCAGCGGCTGGGCGCAGTGGTGGCCGGCGCGCACGGCGACCGCGTGGCGGTCGAGGATCTCGGAGACGTCGTGGGCGTGGACGCCCTCCAGCTCGAAGCTGACCGGGCCGATGCGCTCGTCTCCCGCGGGCGGCCCGAAGACGCGCAGCCCCGGCACTTCGGCGAGGCGCTCCAGCGTGTAGCCGGCGATCTCGCGCTCATGGGCGAGCACCGCGTCCATGCCGAGGCTGTCGACCCAGCGCAACGCCGAGGCCATCCCGATCGCCTGGGCGATCGCCGGCGTTCCCGCCTCGAAGCGTGCGGGGGGGTCGGCATACGTCGTGCCCTCCTTGGTGACCTTGCGGATCATCGAGCCGCCGCCGAGGAAGGGCGGCATCTCGCGCAGCAGCTCCAGCCGGCCCCAGAGCGCGCCGATGCCGGTCGGCGCATACAGCTTGTGGCCGGTGATCGCGTAGAAGTCGACGCCCAGCGCGGCCATGTCGAGCGGCAGCTTCGGCGCCGCCTGGGCGCCGTCGGCGAGGACCAGCGCTCCTGCCGCGTGCGCCAAGCGCGCGATCTCGGGCAGCGGGTTCTCGGTGCCGAGCACGTTGGAGACGTGGGTCACCGCGACCAGCTTCGGTCCGCGCTCCAGCAGCGTCGCCAGCGCCGCCATGTCGAGGAGCCCCTCCCCGGTCACCGGCACCCAGTCGATCTCCGCCCCGACCCGCTCGGCCAACTGCTGCCAGGGGACGACGTTCGAGTGGTGCTCCATCTCGGTCAGCACGATCCGGTCGCCGGCCCGCAGGTTGGCGTCGCCCCAGGCCCGCGCCACCAGGTTGATCGCCTCGGTCGCGTTGCGGACGAAGACGACCTCGCGGCGGTCCGCCGCGCCGATGTGGTCGGCGACGGTCGCCCGGGCGCCCTCGTAGGCGGCCGTCGCCTCGGCCGACATCGTGTGGGCGCCGCGGTGGACGTTGGAGTGGTGGGTGCGCTCGTAGCGGTCCACCGCCTGGATCGAGGCCAGGACCCGCTGTGAGCTGGCGCCGCTGTCGAGGTAGGCGACGGGCCGCCCGTTCACCTCGCGCGCGAGCGCGGGGAACGCGGCGCGGATCTTCTCAGCGTCGAGTGCCGGCGCCGCCGCTGGGGCTTTCGTGGTCGCCGGCTCCATCGGGTCAGGCGGAGGCGCCCGCCACCTCCTCGCGGATCCAGCCGTAGCCCTTCTCCTCGAGCTGGCTGACCAGCTCGGGGCCGCCTTCCTTGACGATCCGTCCCTCGAACATCACGTGGACCGAGTCGGGCTTGACCATGTGGAGGATGCGCTGGTAGTGGGTGATGATCAGCACACCCATGTCCGGCCCGGCGAACTTGTTGACGCCATCGGCGACGACCCGCAGCGCATCGATGTCGAGGCCGGAGTCGGTCTCGTCGAGCACCGCGATCTCGGGCCGCAGTAGCGCCAGCTGCAGCAGCTCCATCCGCTTCTTCTCACCGCCCGAGAAGCCGTCGTTGAGGTAGCGGCTGGAGAAGTCTTTCGGGATGTTGGCCAGCTCCATCGCCTCCTGGGCGACCTTCGCGAACTCTTTGATCTTGATCTCCGGCTCGCCCTGCGCCTCGCGCCGCGCGTTGAGGATCATCCGCAGGTACTTGCTGACCGACACGCCGGGGATCGCCACCGGGTACTGGAAGGCCATGAAGAGGCCGGCGCGCGAGCGCTCGTCCGGATCGGCCTCGGTCATGTCCTCGCCCTTGAAGACGATCGAGCCCTCGGTCACCTCGAGGGACGGATGACCCATGATCGCGTTGGCGAGGGTCGACTTGCCGGAGCCGTTTGGGCCCATCAGCGCGTGAACCTTGCCCTTCTCGACGTCGAGATCGAGGCCGCGAAGGATCTCCTTGCCCTCGGCGCTCACGTGCAGGTTGCGAATTTCCAGCTCAGCCATGCTTCTCCGTTTCTAGGGGGTTTCCGTTATGCAGCGGTGCCGACCGGCGCCGGCTTCTCGCGGCTGCCGCCACCGAACTCGACCAGCTCCGCCAGGGTCGTGCCGGCCAGCGCCTTGGTGACGCCGCCCTGCACTCGCGTCCAGAGCAGCTTCGTAGCGCAGGCATGGTCACCGTCGCTTTCGTGCGAGCAGAGGACCTTGCCCTCCGGAGTCTCGTTGAAGCACTCCATCGGCGCGATCTGGCCTTCGAGTGCCTCTACCACCGTGTCGAGGGTGATGTCCTCGGCCGGCTTGGCGAGGCTGTAGCCGCCGTGCGCCCCCCGAGTCGAGGTGACGAGACCGGCGCGCCGCAGCTTGGCGACGAGGTGCTCGAGGTATGAGAGCGGCAGTCGCTCAGCCTCGGCGACAACGCTGAGGGAGACCGGGGCAGAGCCAGGTTGGCGCCCCAGCGCGACCATCAGCCGCACTCCGTACTCGGCCTTCGTCGAAAACAGCATCGGCTAAATCCTACTGAAGCGGTCGGTTATGCGAGCGCGGCGAGTGACGCTAGGCGGAGGCGGCGTCGCTCGCCGGCTCCTTGCCGAGCTCGACGTGAGCGCGGCTGTCGGCGCCGCGGATCAAGACCAGGGTGAGCAGCAAGCCGAGCAGCGCGATCCCAGCGCCACCGAGGAAAGCGGCCTGGAACCCCTCGTTGAGGGCGTTCGCCGAGGGGACGGCGCCGGTCGTCAAATCCTCGGTGCGCGAGGTGGCGATCGTCGCCAGCACGGCCAGGCCGAGCGCGCCACCGATCTGCTGCGAGGTGTTGATCAGCCCGCTGGCAAGCCCCGCCTCGCTCTCCTCGACTCCCGACACCGCGGCAATCGTCGTCGTCACGAAGGCGAAGCCGAGCCCCGCGGCGGCGAAAAGCGAGGGCCCGAGAACGTCCGTGAGGAAGCCGCCGCCGACCGAGACGCGGCTGAACCAGACCAGGCCGATGACGATGAAGAGCAACCCGGTGGCCAGCACCGGCTTGTAGCCGACCTTGGTGACGAGTTGCGATGCGCCGGCAGCCGAGGCCATGATCAGCAGCGCCAGCGGCAGGTAGGAGAGCCCGGCCTTGATCGCGCTGTACTCGAGCACCTGCTGCATGTAGAGCGAGATGAAGAAGAACATCGAGAAGAGCGAGGCGCCGATCAGCAGCCCCACGACGTTGGCGCCGGTCAGAGTGCGGATGCGGAAGATCGAGAAGGGCACGAGCGGCTTGGCGGTGCGCAGCTCGATCGCGACGAAGGCAGTGAGGAGAGCCGCGGAGAGCGCCAGCAGCCCGACGGTCTGCGTGGATCCCCAGCCGGCGTCGTTGGCGTCGACCAGCGCGTAGACGAGGATCGAGAGCGCGGCGGTGATCGTCACCGCGCCGGCCACGTCGAAGACCCGCTTCTGGGCGTCGGCGCGGGTTTCGGCGATCAGCCGGGGAGAGAGGAAGAGGGCGAACAGGCTGACCGGCACATTCACCCAGAGCACCCACTCCCAGCCGAGCCCGTCGGTGAGGATGCCGCCGAGCAGCACGCCGGCGGCGCCACCGGAGCCGGCGACCGCGCCCCAGACCCCGAGCGCCTTGTTGCGCTCGGCGCCGTCGCTGAAGGTGGTGGTGACGATCGAGAGCGCGGCCGGCGAGATGATCGCGGCGCCCAGCCCCTGCGCGGCCCGGGCGGCGATCAGCTGCCCCTCGGTTGCCGCGAACCCGGCCAGCAGCGAGGCGAGGGCGACTATTCCCAGTCCGACCATGAACACCCGCCGTCGCCCGAGCAGGTCCGCCAGCCTTCCGCCGAGCAGCAGGAAGCCGCCGAAGGTGAGGACGTAGGCGTTGACCACCCACGAGAGGTTCGCCTGCGAGAAGTCGAGCGCATCGCCGATCGAGGGCAGCGCCACGTTGACGATCGAGGCGTCGAGGACGACGACGAACTGAGCCGAGCAGAGCAGGACGAGGGCCTGCCAACGCTTCTCCTGGAACTCTTGCGGGGCGGTCATCGCGCTTCAGTCAATCAAAGCCCCGGCGTCTGCCTCAAGGCTCGATCAGGCCGCGGCGAATCGCGTAGCGGACGAGCTCGACGCGGTCCCTCATGCCCAGCTTCCGCATGGCGTTCGAGCGGTGGTTCTCGACCGTCTTCTCGGAGAGGTGGAGGATCGCCGCGATCTCCTTCGTCGTGTGCGCCTCGGCGACGAGCTTGACGATCTCCTCCTCGCGCGGCGTCAGCTCCTCCTCACCGGTCGAGCCGCGCTCGAGCAGGTCGCGGATCAGCGACCGCTGCGCCTCCGGCGTGAGGAAGGGCTCGCCGCGCTGGACCGCCCGGATCGCCTCCAGCAGCTCGGTGTCTGCCTGAGCCTTCAGGACGTAGCCCGAGGCACCCGCCTTCAGCGCCTCGAACAGGTAGCGCTCGTCGTCGTGCATCGAGAGGATCAGCACCGCGACCTCGGGCGCCTGTTCGCGAATCTCGCGGGTCGCCTGCAGCCCGGTTAGCTTTGGCATCCGCACGTCGAGGATCGCCAGCTCGGGGCGCTCCCGGATCGCCAGCTCCCGCGCCTCGGCCCCATCGGCGGCCTCGCCGATCACCTCGATGTCGGGCTGGCGCTCCAGGAGTAGGCGCAGCCCCGAGCGGACGATTCCATGGTCGTCGGCGATCAGGACGCGCACCGGTCCAGGCTAGACGGCCGTCAGGTTCTTCCGGTGCGACTTATGTGCCTATACCGAGCAAAACTCGCACCGGAAGCTAGATCGCCTCGTCAGGCACCGCGAGACGGACGGTCGTCCCGTGGCCCGGCCGCGACTCGATCGTCAGCTCGGCGCCGACGGCGAGCGCCCGCTCGCGCATGCCGGCGATGCCCAGACCGCGCTCGGACTTCTCGAAGGCGAAGCCGCGGCCGTCGTCACGCACTTGCAGCTCGACCTCGTCGGCGCCCCGCCGCAGCCCTACCTCGACCCGCTCGGCTTCGCTGTGGCGCGCCGCGTTCGTGAGCGCCTCCTGAGCGACCCGGTAGAGCACCAGCTGGACGTCGTCGGGCAGGTCGGAGAACTCGCCTTCGGAGTGCAGCCCCGCCTCGATCCCGCCCGACCGCAGTTGCTCGATCTGCCCGGAGAGCGCGGCAACCAAGCCGTGGTCGTCGAGTGCGGTAGGCCGCAGCTGGCGGGCCAGCGAGAGCAGCTCGAGCATCGCCTGGTTGGCGACGGACTTGGTGTCCTCCAACTCGCGCGCCAGCTCCGGCGGCGCCTGCTCGCGCAGTGCCTCCAGCCGCAGCAGGAGCCCGGTCAGCGACTGGCTGACCTCGTCGTGGAGGTCACGGGCGACGCGGGCGCGCTCCTGCTCCTGGGCACGCAGCGTCGCACCGCCGGCGCGACGCCGCTCCGCCTCGAGCCGCCGCATCATCCGCAGGAAGGCAAGCTCCAGCCGCGCCACCTCCTCGGTCTCGGCGACGCCGTCGATCGACTCCGGCACGAATGGGCCCGGCCGGCTCAGGTCGACCTTCTCCATGTCCTCGACCAGCTTCTCCAGCGGTGCGAAGCGGCGCAGCAGAATGATGAGGTTGATCGCGAGCGCCGCTGCGACGACCGTGAGGGCGACGATGACCAGGGTCGTCACAGGGCGAGAATAGGGGTTGTCCCCTATAGGGAAATCGCCCACTGCGGGCAATACTTCACCGGAAGCACGTCAGGGGAAGCGCAAACTCACGAGGAGCGAACGAATGACCACCACCAGAGAGTCCACCTTCGGCGCAACGTTGCGCACCACGATCCTTCTGGCATCGCTGTCTGGGCTATTCGTCGCGATCGGCTTCCTGATCGGCGGCTCCTCGACCGCGCTGCTCTTCCTCGGCATGGCGGCTCTGATGAACATGGGCTCCTACTTCTTCAGCGACAAGATCGCGCTGAAGATGAGCGGCGCCAAGCCGATCGAGGAGTCCGAGGCGCCGCGGCTCTACCAGATCATGCGGGAACTGACCACCCGAGCCGGCCTGCCGATGCCGCGCCTCTACATGATCCCCCAGGACCAGCCCAACGCCTTCGCGACCGGTCGCGACCCCAAGCACGCGGCGGTCGCGGTCACCCAGGGCATCACCAAACTGCTCTCCGAGGACGAGCTGCGAGGAGTGCTCGCGCACGAGCTCGCCCACGTCAAGCACCGCGACATCCTGATCCAGTCGGTCGCCGCGACGATCGGCGCCGCGATCACCTACCTCGGCTACATGCTGATGTGGTTCGGCGGCGGCGAGGACAACGACTCTCCGTTCGGCCTGATCGCGATGCTGGCGATGATCCTGCTGGCCCCGCTGGCAGCGACGATCATCCAGCTCTCGATCTCGCGCCAGCGCGAGTACGCGGCGGACGCCGGCGGTGCCGCGATCAGCGGCAACCCTGAGTCCCTCGCCAGCGCACTGCTGCGGCTGGAGCAGGGGGCGGCGGCGATCCCGATGCAGGTCAACCAGGCGGCCGAGCCTCTCTACATCGTCAAGCCGTTCCGCGGTGGCGGCTTCGCCAGCATGTTCTCGACCCACCCCCCGATCGAGGAGCGGGTCCGCCGCCTTCGCCAGATGCGTCCCTCCCTGTAGGGCCAGCTGTTCGCCGACGGGCCGAAAAGTCAACTCCGGGTT
>DASUOH010000011.1:0-71319 GCA_036276735.1 Solirubrobacterales bacterium
GATCACCCGCTGGGCCTCAGGCGGCGAGGCGGTCGGGCAGCGAGCGCAGGAAAGAGCTCAGCGTCTGCCGGTAGGTGTCGAGCGAGGAGATCGAGACCCACTCGGCGGGACCGTGGTGGCCCTCCCCGACTGGCCCGAACTCGACCGCCGGCACGCCGACCCGCAGGAAGGAGACCGCATCGGAGGCGCCGTCGCGCCCGACGCTCATCGGCTCGCCGTCGTGGTGGGCGCAGGCCGCCTCGCGCAGCGCCAGCACGAACGGCGAGTTGCGGTCCACCACAGCCGGTGGCCGCGTGAAGAGGGTCGTCGCTTCGGCGTCCGGAAGCGTCCCGACTTCCTCGAGCACCGTGGCGGGGTCCTGGTCGGGCAGGTAGCGGATGTCGACGTCGATTGCGCATCGGTCGGGCACCTTGTTGATTGCGTCGCCGCCCAGGATCCGGCCGAGGTTGATCGAAGGGCGGTCGAAGAGCTCGGAACTCTGCCGCGCAAACGGTAGCGACTCGATACTGCGGAAAACGTCGTGTGCCTTGAGCACCGCGTTGTCGCCCAGCCAGGGCGTGGCGCCGTGGGCGGCTTCGCCGCTCACCTCCAGGCGCACGGCGATGACGCCCTTGGCCTCGATGCCGATGTGCAGGTCGGTCGGCTCGCCGGTTATCGCGAAGTCGCCGACGAAACCGCTGTCGACCAGGTGGTCGCTGCCGCGCTGCGCTTCCTCCTCGGACTCCTCGTCGCCAACGACGCCGAGCCGCACCCTGACGCGGTCCTGCTCGCGCATCTCGGCGGTCACCAGGAGCATCGCCGCCAGGCCGCCCTTCATGTCGTAGGCGCCACGCCCGTAGAGCCGGTCTCCGTCGACCCTAGGGTCGAACTGGCCCGGCCGGCCGGGCACGACGTCAAGATGCCCGTGCAGGACGACGGTTGGGCCACTCGGCGCCCCCACCTCGGCCCTCAGCACCGGCAGGCCCCGAACCTCGTCCGCCTCCGCCTCGATACCCCGCGCTTCGAGCCACCCTTTCACGAACCCCGCAGCCGCCTTGACGCCTTCGGGCTGCGACGTGTCGTAGCCGATCAGCCGCTGGGCGAGCGCGACCAGTTCCTCGCTCATATGCAGCTCCATCCAAGTTGGCTCGATCGCGCATCCGATATTGACCCCACCCAGGGGTGGTCAATCTCCGATGCGCTGGATGCAGCAACGCAATCGACTCCGCAGGGACGTTGGGGGCGATCCGATACCCCTTCGCCGGAATGTCGCCGAAGGCGGCGATATGCAATCTCATGACCGCGCGGCCGTAGGCCGCGCTCGAGCTCTGGAGCTAAGCGCGAAGCGCGTGCGACATCAATTCCGCCGAAGGGGTATCGGATCGCCCCCGTCACCCCTCGGCAATCGCGAGAAACGCCTCGGCCCGAGTCCGGTCTTTCTCGGCGCGCGATCGGGCGGCGCTGCCCTCCTCAGCCTCCGCCAACCGCTGCTCGGCGTCGGCCAGCTGCTCTTTCAGCGTCGCCTCGTCCAGATGCTCGGGGTCGATCGCCTCCTCGACCAGCAGCCGCGCCCGGTTGCCGAAGACCTGCAGCCAGCCGTGCGCCTGCGCGTAGCGCTGCGTCTCCGAATCGGAGACGTGCAGGCGCAGCTCGGTCGGCCGCAAAGCCGCCAGCAGCGGCGCGTGATTGGCGAGGATGCCGATCTCACCGACCGCCGTGCGGGTTGAGACCTGGCGGACTTCACCGTCGAAGACCTCACCCTCAGGGGTGAGGACTTCGACCTCGAACGTGCTCTCGCCGGCCATGGATTCCCCTAGGCGGCCGCGGCCGCTCCGGCGTCAGCGGTGACCTGATCGATTCCGCCCTTCATGTAGAAGGCGCCCTCGGGCAGGTCGTCGTGCTGGCCGTCGAGGATCTCGCGGAAGCCGCGCACCGTCTCGGCCACCGGCACGAACTCGCCGCTGCGGCCCGTGAACTGCTCGGCGACGAAGAACGGCTGCGAGAGGAAGCGCTCGATCTTGCGCGCCCGCGAGACGGTCTGCTTGTCCTCGTCGGAGAGCTCGTCGATGCCAAGGATCGCGATGATGTCCTGCAGCTCCTTGTAGCGCTGCAGCACCTCCTGGACCTCGGTCGCGGTGCGGTAGTGGTCCTCGCCGACGACCTCGGGCTTGAGGATGGTCGAGGTCGAGTCGAGCGGGTCGACCGCCGGGTAGATCCCCTTCTCGGAGATCGCCCGCGAGAGCACCGTGGTCGCGTTGAGGTGGGCGAACACCGAGGCGGGCGCCGGGTCGGTGAGGTCGTCGGCAGGCACGTAGATCGCCTGCACCGACGTCACCGAGCCGCGCTCGGTCGAGGTGATCCGCTCCTGCAGGCCGCCCATCTCGGTCTCCAGCGTCGGCTGGTAGCCGACCGCGGAGGGCATCCGGCCGAGCAGCGCCGAGACCTCGGAGCCCGCCTGGACGAAGCGGAAGATGTTGTCGATGAAGAGCAGCACGTCCTGGCCGCCCTGCTCGCGGAAGTATTCGGCCATCGTCAGCCCCGAGAGGGCTACGCGAAGGCGGGCGCCCGGGGGCTCGTTCATCTGGCCGAAGACGAGCATCGTTTTGTCGATCACGCCCGACTCTTTCATCTCGAGCCAGAGGTCATTTCCCTCTCGGGAGCGCTCACCGACGCCGCAGAAGGCCGAGAGACCTTCGTGCTCCTCGGCGATCGAGCGGATCAGCTCCTGGATCAGAACCGTCTTGCCGACCCCGGCGCCGCCGAACAGCCCGACCTTGCCGCCCTTGGCGTAGGGGGCGAGCAGATCGATGACCTTGATCCCCGTCTCGAGGATCTCCTGGGTCGGCGCGAGATCGGAGGCCTGGGGGGCCGGCCGGTGGATCGGCCAGCGCTCCTCGGCCTGGACCGGCTCGCCGAGGTCGATCGGCTCGCCGAGCAGGTTGAAGATGCGGCCCAGGGTCGCCTCGCCGACCGGGACCGAGATCGGACCGCCGGTGTCGACGACCCTGTCGCCACGCCGCAGGCCATCGGTGGCGTCCATCGCCACGGTGCGCACCCGGTCGTCGCCGAGGTGCTGCTGGACCTCGCAGACGAGCTCGGTCGCCTCGCGATCCTCGTCGCCGGCCATCTCGATCTTCACCGCCGAGTAGATCTCCGGCAGCTGCTCCGGAAAGACCGCGTCGACGACGACGCCGGTCACCTCCTCGACGCGTCCTACGTTCGTTCCGTTGTTGCTCTCAGCCATTGGTTCCTTTTCCTCGTTCGAAGCCTTTATCCGAGCGCCTCGGCGCCGGCGACAACCTCCAAGATCTCCTGCGTGATCTCCGCCTGCCTGGCCCGGTTCATCTCCAGGGTCAGGTCGCCCATCATCGTCTCCGCGTTCTCGGCGGCGTTGCGCATCGCGGTCATCCGCGCCCCCAGCTCGGAGGCGGCGGACTCGAGCAGCGCCCGGTAGACCGAGATGTTCACGTACTCGGGAATCAGCTGGGCGAGCAGCAGCTCGGCGTCGGGCTCGTATTCCCAAGTGGAGCGGCCGTGGGCTTTCTCGATCTCGGTCTCCTCGGCGCTCTCCTGCTCGTCGGCGACACCCTCGCCGATCACCTCGGCCTGCTGCATCGGCAGGAGCGTCTGGCGCCAGACGTGCTGGGTGAGCGGCGAGACGTAGCGGTTGTAGACGAGCTCGACCCGGTCGACGTCGCCGTCGACGTAACGGGCGGTCAGCTCCTCGCCGATCTCGCGCGCGTTGGCGAAGGCGGGACGGTCGGTGAAGCCGACGTAGGAGCCGGCCAACTCCTGCTTGCGGAAGGTCAGAGCCGAGACGCCCTTGCGACCGACGGCCGAGTAGGAGGTCTCGACCCCGTCCTCGCGCAGCTCTTTGCCGAGCCGCATCCCGTCGCGGATGATGTTGGTGTTGAAAGCGCCGGCGAGGCCGCGGTCGCCGGTGACGAGGACGACGCCGACCCGGTTGACCTCCTCGCGCTCGACCATCACGGGCACGCGCGGGACGCCCCCGGCCTGCTCGGCCGCGCGGCGGGTCAGCTTGCGGATGCCCTCGGCGTAGGGGCGCAGGTGCTCGATCCGCTGCTCGGCGCGGCGCAGCCGTGCCGCCGCCACCATCTCCATCGCCCGCGTGATCTTGTTGATGTTCTTGATCGACGCGATGCGATTCTTGACGTCCTTCTGCGAGGCCATGGGGACGGGGGTCGCTGCCGCTAGGCGGCGGCGGTCTCCTTCTCGGCCTCTTCGACGCGACTGGGCCGCGCCCGCTCCTCCTCGGACTTGACGCGGTCAGACTCGCCGGCCTCGAGCGGGTCGCCGTGCTCGTCGAAGTCGGGGCCGAAATCGTCGACGAACTCGCGGATCGCCGCGCCCAGCTCCTCCTCGTCAGCCTCCTCGAGCTTGCCGCTCGAGCCGATCCGCTCCAGCAGCTCGGCCTTCTCGGAGCGCAGCCGGGTGCGCAGGTCGCGCAGGAACTCGTTGACCCGCTCGGTCTTGATCCGGTCGAGGAAGCCGCCGGTGCCGGAGTAGATCGCGGCGACCTGGTCGGCCACCTCGAGCGGCTCGCGCTCTTTCTGCTTGAGCAGCTCGACCAGGCGCTCGCCCCGGTTGAGGGTTTTCTGCGTCTCGGGGTCGAGCTCGGAGCCGAACTGCGCGAACGCCTCGAGGTCGCGGTACTGGGAGAGGTCGAGTCGCAGCTTGCCGGCGACCTTCTTCATCGCCTTGGTCTGCGCGTTGCCGCCCACCCGCGAGACCGAGATGCCGACGTTGATCGCCGGCCGCACGCCCGAGTAGAAGAGGTCGGACTCGAGGAAGATCTGACCGTCGGTGATCGAGATGACGTTGGTCGGGATGTAGGCGGAGACGTCGCTCGCCTGGGTCTCGATGATCGGCAGCGCCGTCAGCGAGCCGCCGCCGAGGTCGTCGTTCAGCTTCACTGCCCGCTCCAACAGGCGCGAGTGGAGGTAGAAGACGTCGCCCGGGTAGGCCTCGCGACCGGGCGGGCGTCGCAGCAGGAGCGACATCTGCCGGTAGGCGTAGGCGTGTTTGGTGAGATCGTCGTAGACGCAGAGCGCGTGTTTGCCGTTGTAGAGGAAGTGCTCGCCCATCGCGCAACCCGCGTAGGGAGCGATGAACTTGATCGGGGCGGCCTCGTCGGCGGGAGCGGCGACGATGATCGTGTTCTCCATCGCGCCGTTTTCCTCCAGCACCTCCTTGAGCTGGACGACCGTCGACATTCGCTGCCCGATCGCGACGTAGATGCAGACCATGTCCTTGTCGCGGTTGTTGATGATCGTGTCGATCGCGATCGCGGTCTTGCCGGTCTGGCGGTCGCCGATGATCAGCTCTCGCTGGCCGCGGCCGATCGGGATCATCCCGTCGATCGCCATCAGCCCGGTCTGGACCGGTTCGGTCACCGGCTGGCGCTGGACGACGCCGGGCGCTTTGAACTCGGCCGGCCGGCTCTGCGTGGTCGCGATCTCACCCTTGTCGTCGAGCGGGCGGCCCAGCGGGTCGACGAGGCGGCCCAGCAGCTCGTCGCCGACGGGAATCCGCAGCAGCTCGCCGGTGCGCTTGACGGTGTCGCCCTCGACGACCTTTTCCCACTCACCGAAGAGCACCGCGCCGACGTTGTCGGTCTCGAGGTTGAGGGCGAGGCCGGTGACGCCGTGCGGCAGCTCGAGCATCTCGAGCGCCATGCAGTTGTCGAGCCCGTGGATCCGGGCGATGCCGTCGGCGACCGACAGGACCGTCCCGACCTCTGAAAGGTCGGCGCTGCCGGTGTCGATTCCCTCGATCCGCTCGCGCAGAATCGATGCGATCTCGTCGGGCTTGATCTCCATGTGGGTGCCTCTATTCCTTCCTTACGCCGCCCGGGCGACGCTCTTTCGAAGTTTCTCCAAGCGACTGCGGATGCTCGCGTCCAAAACCATGTTGCCGACCTGCAGCACTATGCCGCCGAGGATCTCCTCGTCGACGTCGCTGGCCAGCTCCACCTTGCGACCGGTCTGCCGTTCGATCTCCTCGCCGATCCTCGCCACCGCGGCGGGGTCGAGCTCGACCGCGCTGGTCACCGTCACGTCGATCCGCTTGTTCTCATGCTTCCAAAGCTCCTCGAACTGGCGGCGGATGCGGAAGACCTCGGTCATCCGCCCCTTCTCGACGAGCAGCTCGAGGAAGTTGACGAACTCGGGGTCGGCGCCCGCGATCGCGCGCCGCATCCCCTCCGACTTCTCCGCCGAGGAGAAGTAGGGACTGAAGAAGAACACCTGCAGCTCGCGGTTGCCGTCGACGGCGTCGGCGAACTGGTCCAGCTCCTCGCGGATCGGGTCCAGCTTGCCGGCCTTCTTGGCGACGTCGAAAAGCGCCTCGGCGTATACGCGAGCTGCCTCCTCCATCAGTTGCTCGACCCCTCCGCTCCCGAGAGGGCGGTGAAGTCGACCTCGCTGAGCGCCTCCTCGACAAGGCGGCGCTGGTCCTCAGGGCTGAGGCTCTTGCGGGTGACTTTCTCGGTGGCGAGCACGGTCAGGTCGGCGACCTCGCTGCGGATCTGCTGCAGCGAGCGCCGCGTCTCCGCCTCGATGTCGCGTTTGGCCGCGGCGACCAGCTCGTCGCGTTTCTCCTTGCCGGCGGCGCTGGCCTCCGCTTCCGCGGTCTCGGCGGCCTTGCGGGCGCGAGCCATGATGTCGTCGGCCTGCTCACGGGCCTCGGCAAGCCGGGCCCGGTACTCCTCGAGCAGCTCGTCGGACTCGCGGCGCTGCCGTTCGGCCGCCTCGATCGACTCGGCGATCAGTTTCGCCCGCTTGTCGAGCGCCTCCTGGATCTTCGGGAAGGCGACCTTGCTCAGCACCCACATCGTGGCCAGGAAAAGGACCAGGGTCCAGATCATCAGCCCGACGCCCGGCGACACCAGGAAGCTGCCCCCGGACTCTTCTTCGGCGCCGCCCGCCGCCTCGGCGGCGAGCACAAGGATGCCCGTTATGTCGGCAAAGACCTCCATCGGCGCCTAGGAGAGGAAGAACGCGATCAGGCCGAAGATGAAGGTGTAGAAGGCGACCGCCTCGGTCAGCGCGAAGCCGAGCCAACGGATGCTTTCCAGCTCGCTTTTCATCTCGGGCTGGCGGGCGACCGACTCGATCTCCTTGCCGAAGATGAAGCCGACGCCGATGCCGGCGCCGATCGAGCCGAGGCCGGCACCGACACCAAGCGCAATCGCTTTGCCGGCGCCTTTGACGCCTTCGTCGGTGACTTCGGCGATCGGTAGGGCAGTGAGATCCATTCGGGTTCGACTCCTTTTTTCGTTAGTGCTCAGCGGCGGTAGCTCCGCCAAGGTAGATGGCGGTCAGGGTCGCGAAAATAAACGCTTGCAGGGTGGCCACGAGGCCCACCTCGAAGATGAAGAAGGCGAAGGCCAGCGGGAAGGTCAGCGCGCCGAGCGCCGCGATCCCCAGCAGCACCGCCAGCCCGCCGCCCATGAAGAGCAGCAGCAGGTGGCCGGCGAGGATGTTGGCGAAGAGACGCACGGAGAGCGAGATCAGCCGCACGAAGTGCGAGATCACCTCGATCATGAAGATCGCGCCGCGGCCGATCGGGTTCATCTCCTCCAGGCCGGGCGGCAGCCAGCCCTTGAAGTAAGGCACGAAGCCCTTGGCCCGGATCCCCTCGACGTGGTAGGAGAACCAGACGACCAGGGTGAGGATCAGCGGGATCGAGATGTTGGCGGTCGCCGCGTAGATCGCCAGCGCCGGCAGTTCGAGGCCGAAGATGTCGACCTTGTGCTCGGTGTTCACCGGCAGCGGCAGGAAGCCGATCATGTTCGAGAACCAGATGAAGAAGAAGAGGGCGCCGAGGAAGGGGAACCAGCGGGCCGCCTGCTTGGCGTCCATGTTGCCGCCGGTGATGTTGTTGCGGGTCAGGTCGTAGGCAAGCTCGACCGCCGTCTGCACCCGGTTCGGCTTCTCGGCCATGCGGCGCGCGATCCAGGTCATCGTCGCGATCGTCAGGGCGCTGGCGAGGAAGAGGTAGAGGACCGCCTTGTTGATGCTGAGGTCGAGGCCGCCGAGGTGGATCGGCACCCACTCCTCCAGTTTGAACTCGTTCTGGGGCTTGAAGTGGTCGTTCTTGCCGTCGCTGCCGAAGATCAGCAGCAGCGCGATCGCGCTCGCCAGGTAGATGCCGAAGCCGAGCAGGACTTTGCGCTTGGTGCTCATCGAGCCTTGACCCCCTGGCTCTCGGGCTCCATCAGGTAGGCGATTCCCTGCGCCGCAAAGGAGACCGTGAAAAGCAGCAGCAACAGCAGCGCGGCGGCGAGGCCGGCCTCGCGCTCGGCGATGCCGACCAGCAGGACGGCCGTGGCCATCAGCCAGACGCGACCGAGTGAAGTCGCCGCCACCGTCCCCATCGCCCGCTGCCGCTTGCCGTGGCTGAGGTCCTCCCCCGCGCGGCGGCTGGCGAGGATCTGCACCGCCCGCTGCGCCAGCCAAACGCCCGCGGCTACGGCATAGCCGAGCAGCGGGAAGCCGGCGACCACGAAGACGGCCGCGGCGGCAGCCAGCACTACGAGATCGACGTGCTTTGGAGGAGACATAACGTCCTGAGTTCGGGGAGAAAAAGCGCCCGGCTGAGTGCACGGGCGTACAAATCACTATATCTGAATGGCCCGACGTTTGGCTTTCTAGAGCCACATAGTGCCGCTTGTCACAACATCGCACAAAGTCGCTTGTGACAAAATCGCACTAACCCGGCTCGACTGCCTCGAACTCTCCCGTCTCGGGGTCCACGGTCGGGAACGAGCCGGTCTCGAGCTCCTGCGCGACCGCATCGTCGACCTCCGCGCTGGCGGGCACCGGCCGGCCGGCGTCACCGCGAATTCCGACGACTTGACGCAGGCGCACCCTGCGCAGCTTGAGGATCTCGAGCACCTCGACCAAGTAGACGCTGGCGGCGATCGCGACCACACCGCAGACCACCATCACGGCGCTCCAGAGCAGGTCGAAGTTGCCGTGGTCGTCGCTGTAGGGGACGAAGCGCAGGGCGAGCGCCAGCAGCGCCATGACCAGCGTCCAGCCGTAGAGGTAGGCGAGCGTGCGGCGCTGCGAGAAGCCGATGTTGGCCATCCGGTGGTGGAAGTGCCAGCGGTCGGCACGGTAGATCGGTCGCCGGTACTTGAGGCGCTTGGCTACGACGAAGCCGGTGTCGAGGATCGGCACGGTGAGGACGATCAGCGGCAGGAAGAGCGCGATGACGGCGTTCGTCTTCAACGCGCCCTGCACGGCGATCACCCCGAGCAGGTAGCCGAGCAGGTTGGAGCCGGTGTCCCCCATGAAGGTGCGGGCCGGCGGGAAGCCGTGGCGCAGGAAGCCGAGCGAGGCGCCAGCGACGATCGCGGCGAGGACGCCGGCGGCGTTGCGCTCCAGCGAGAGGGCGATCGCGGTCAGGGTCAGCGCGGCGATCGCGCAGACCCCTGCGGCAAGCCCGTCGACGCCGTCAATCAGGTTGATCACGTTGATCATCGCGACGATGCCGATCGTCGTGCCGACGTCACCGAGGTCGATCGCGCCGCCGCCGGGCAGTGCGACGAGGTCGACGGAGGCCGGGTCGAGCGCGCCGAGGAAGGGGAAGGTGAAGCTCTCGACCGTCACACCGACCGAGACGGGGATGACGACCGCGGCCGTCTGCCCGAGCAGCTTCGCCGCCGCGCTCAGGTCGTAGAGATCGTCGAGGATGCCGACGACCGCTATCGCCACCGCGCCGGCGAGGATCGCCTCAGTTTCCGCATCCCAGGGCAGCCAGATCACCGCCGCCAGCAGGGCGCCGGCGAGGATCGCCAGGCCACCCAGCTTTGGGGTCGGCAGCTCGTGCAGCGAGCGCGAGTTGGGCAGATCGATCGCCCCGATCCGGCGCGCCAGGCGGATGGTCAGCGGCGTCAGGACCAGCGCCACGACGCCGGCCACGAGGAAGGCGAAGAGCGCGTCGAGAGCGTCGGGGTTCTGCTCCATCGGCCTTAGGTGTAGCGGTCGAACCAGAGGGTGAAGGCGATCAGGCCCCAGAGCTGGCGGCTCAGATCCTCGCGTCCCGAGCAGTGGCTGTCGAGCAGGTCGCCGACCGTCGCCGCATCGAAGCAGCCCTGGCGGTCGAGGTTGGCCGGTGAGAGCACATCGCGCGCGTAGCCCTCGAGCGGGCCGCGCAGCCAGGCGGCGACCGGGATCGAGAAGCCCTGCTTGGGGCCGCGCAGGATCTCGCGCGGCACAAGCGGCGCCAGGGCGCGGCGCAGCAGCCGCTTCTTGGCGAGGGCACGCACCTTGAGCGGGGTCGCCAGGCTGTTCGCGAACGCGGCGACCTCGTTGTCGAGGAACGGGACCCGCAGCTCCAGCGAGTGGGCCATGCTCGAGCGGTCGGTCTTGACCAGCAGGTCGTCGACGAGGTAGATGCCGAGGTCGACATCCTGAAGGCGGGCGAGCGGCTCGGCGCCGGCGGTTTCCGCATAGCGGTCGCGGTAGAGGTCGACCGGGTCCCAACCGTCATCGCGAGCGCCCCGCAGGGCGGCGCGCTGCTCGGGCGAGAAGATCTCCTTCCAGGCGTGGTGGCGCTCCAGCGCGGGCAGGCGAGCGGCACGGACGAAGCGCTTCGCTTTGTAGTCAAAGCTGGTCTTGGCGTCGGAGCTGGGGAGCGCCTCGACCAGCGGCGCGGCGAGCGCGGCCATGCCACCGACGCGCGGCGCGAGGAGGTCGGCGACGTAGGTGTAGTAGCCGCCGAACAGCTCGTCGCCGCCCTCCCCGGAGAGGGCGACCTTGACGTGCGCGGCCGCCAGCTCGGAGACGAGGTAGGTCGGCAGCGCCGAGGAGTCGCCGAACGGCTCGTCGAAGGCCTCGACCAGCTTCGGCAGCAGGTCGACGGCGTCGGGGCGCAGGACGATCTCGTGATGGTCGGTGCCGTAGCGCCGCGCCACCAGGCGGGCGCGGTCGAGCTCGTCGAAGCTGGCCTCCTCGAACCCCACGGAGAAGGTCTTGACACCTGCTCCTTCCTCGCCGGCTGCCAGCGCCGCGAGGCCGGCCGAGTCGACGCCGCCCGAGAGGAGCACGCCGACCGGTACGTCGGCGACGAGGTGGGCGCGCACCGAGTCGCGCAGCGTCTCGCGCAGCTCGTCGGCCAGCCCGGCGGTGGGGCCGCGACGGACCTCGGGCGCCGGGACCGGCCGCGGCCGCGCGTAGCGACGCTCGCTCAGCTCGCCGTCGCGCCAGGCGAGCAGGGCGCCGGGGCGCAGCTTCCGCGCCTCGGCGAAGACGGTCAGCGGCGCTGGGATCGAGTTGAAGGCGAGGTAGGCGGCAACCGCCCGGGGGTCGATCTCACGCGAGAAGCCCGGCTGCTCGAGCAGCGCCTTCAGCTCCGAGGCGAACGAGAGCTCGCCGTCGGCGACGCGGTAGTAGAGCGGCTTGATCCCGAAGCGATCGCGCGCCAGCAGCAGCCGGCGGCGGCGGGAATCCCAGAGCGCGATCGCGAACATGCCGCGCAGCCGCTCCAGGAAGTCGTCGCCGTGCTCCTCGTAGAGGTGGACGAGCACCTCGGTGTCGGAGTGCGTCCGAAAGCGGTGGCCGGCGCGCTCCAGGTCTGCCCGCAGCTCGCGGTAGTTGTAGATCTCGCCGTTGTGGACCACCGTCACCGAGCCGTCCTCGTTGGCGATCGGCTGGTCTCCCCCCTCGAGGTCGATGATCGAGAGGCGGCGCATCGCCAGCGCCACACCGCCCTCGTGGAAGACGCCGTCGCTGTCGGGACCGCGGTGGACGAGCCGGCCGTTCATCCGCGCCACCGCGTCGAGGTCTGGAGAGGCGCCGGGCTCGGCGTTGGCGATGCCGCAGATCCCGCACATGGGCGGGGAGTCTGTCAGCCGAGACCCTGGTGCACGTTGACCACCCATAGTGGGTGGTCAAACGGGTCAACGTCCTAACCGGGGGCGGCGGGGCCGCGGCCGAGCACCTTGCCGACCGTGGCGAGCAGGACGCTGACGTAGAGGCCGACCGAGCGGTCGGCGATGTACTCCATGTCGTGCACGAGCTTGTCGGCCCAGGACTCCTCGCGGGTCATGCGGGTCTGGGCGAAGCCGGTGACGCCGGGACGGACGACGAGGCGCTGCCAGTACTCGGGGATCTCCTTGCAGAGCTGCGCGAAGAAGGCCGGCCGGATCGGGCGCGGGCCGACGATCGCCATGTCGCCGCGCAGGACGTTCCAGAGCTGCGGCACCTCGTCGAGATGGATCTTGCGGAGGACGCGCCCGACGCGAGTCACCTCGTCTTCGGTTCGGCGCGAGAGCTCCTCGCCGTAGTAGGGCCCGAGGCGCAACTCGGCATCCGGCTTCAGCGTGCGGAACTTGTACATCAGGAAAAGCTCGCCGCACCGCCCCACCCTGGCGCCGTGGTAGAGGATCGGGCGGCCGGAGGTCAACGCGATCGCCGCCGCGGTCAGCGCCAGCAGCGGCGAGAGGACGAACAACGCGAGGCCGGAGATCGTCACGTCGAGCGCCCGCAGGAGCCGATCGACAGGGCGGGGTTCCCCCTCCCCCGCCAGGGCGATGTAGCGCTCCAGCTCCGCCCGGACGTCGTCGGGAAGGATGAGCGAGTCAGCTCGGGATGGTTTGGCTTGCCGCGGGATGGTCGGCTCCGACGGTTCCTAGGATCGTCTCCACGAGGAGACTAGGGTCTCGTCGGGTCGGAGTCGCCTCGGCGGTCCGCTTCTGGAGCTGGATCGCACGCGGATCGGTGAGCGGACGCATCCGCCCGGAGCGGATCAGCGCTTCGTCGACGCCGCCCAGCCTGCCGCCGTACGTGGTGTAGACGGGAGTGCCGAGCGCCGCCGCCTCGCGGTTCATCGTGCCGCCCGCCGAGACGACCAGGTCGGCTAGGGCGACCAGGCTCTGCGCCTCGACCGCGCCCGGCGGAACGATCAGCGAGGGAAGCCGAAGGCTCTCTATGAAGGCGCGCTGCTCACCGGTGCGGGGCAGGACGACGGCGTGGACGTCAGCGTCGTTGCCGAGCCGGGCGAGGACCTTGGGGAAGAGCGGGTTCGACTTGCGGTGGTAGAGCGAGACGTCGGGCGGCGGGCGCACGATCACGACCACGCGCGCCGGGTCGACCGAGAGCCGGCGCAGCGCCTCGGGGTCGGGCTCGAAGTCGTAGAGGTAGTACTCCTCCTTGAGGCCGGGATAGGGGAAGTGCTTCTCAGGCGTGACGCCGAAGCGGCGCAGTCGCTCGAGCGGCACGGAGTCGGGGAACATCACCCGCTTCGCCAGGCGGCAGCCGATCCGGTGCTGGGTTACCGCCCACTCGTAGTCGTGCATGTTCGCCTCGGGTATACCGAGTGCCTTCGCGGCGAGCGCCAGGTCGTTGGAGCCGTGGGCGAGCGCCAGGTCAAACGAGCGGCCCCGCCCGAAGCGGAGCATCGCCGCGGTCCGGGCGCCGAGCCGGTAGGCCTTGCGCAGTCGGGAGGCGCCCCCGTGCTGACCGATCGGCGTATGCGCCATCGCGTGCAAATCGAGCAATGCCTGGGTCTGCGCGTAGTCGCGCGAGGTGATCTCGACCTCGTGGCCCTGCGCCCGCAGCCGCTCGATGATCGGGCGCAGCACCAGCACATGGGCCGGCGCCGACATATCGACCCACACGCGCACCCGAGCGCTCTAGACAGCCGCCGCGGCCAGCTCTGGATAGAGCGGGTGGCGCTCCATCAGCGCCTTCGTCCGCTCCGCAAGCGAGTCCCTTTGAGCGTCGAAGTCGTCGCTCAGCGCCGCCGCGATCACCGAGGCGATCTCGGTCATCTCCTCCTCGCCCATGCCGCGGGTGGTCAGCGCCGGGGTGCCGATGCGAAGGCCGGAGGGGTTCATCGGCGGTCGTTCGTCGAAGGGGATCGCGTTGCGGTTGACCGTGATGCCGACCTGCTCCAGCCGCTGCTCGGCGGTCTTGCCGTCGAGGCCGCTCGGCGTCAGGTCGACCAAGACGAGATGCACATCGGTGCCGCCGGTGAGGACCGGGACCCCGCCCTCCTGCAGGCCGGCGCCGAGCGCCTTGGCGTTGGCGATCGTCTGTCGCTGCCGCTCTCCGAACGGCTCGCTCGCGGCGATCCGCAGGGCCACCGCCTTGGCGGCGATGGTGTGCATCAGCGGGCCGCCCTGCTGCCCGGGGAAGATGGCTTTGTCGACCGCCGTGGCGTGCTCCTCACGGCAGAGGATCATGCCGCTGCGCGGGCCGGCGAGGGTCTTGTGGATCGTCGTAGTGACGACGTCCGCATGGGGCACCGGGTTGGGGTGCTCGCCCGCCGCGACGAGCCCAGCGAAGTGCGCCATGTCGACCATCAGCTTCGCTCCGACGGAGTCGGCGATCTCGCGGAAGGTGGCGAAGTCCAGGTGGCGGGAGTAAGCCGACCAGCCGGCGACGATCAGCTTCGGGCGGCGCTCCTCCGCGAGTCGCGCCACCTCCTCCATGTCGACGCGCAGATCGTCGCGGCTGACGTGGTAGGCGACGATCTCGTAGAGCTTGCCCGAGACGTTCAGCTTCATCCCGTGGGTGAGGTGGCCGCCGTGGTCGAGGGCGAGGCCCATGATCGTGTCGCCGGGCTCCAGCAGTGCCATGTAGGCGGCGTTGTTGGCCTGGGCGCCGGCGTGCGGCTGGACGTTGGCGTGCTCGGCGCCGAACAGCTCCTTGGCGCGGTCGATCGCCAGCTGCTCGGCGACGTCGACCTCCTCGCAGCCGCCGTAATAGCGGCGGCCAGGGTAGCCCTCGGCGTACTTGTTGGTCAGAACCGAGCCCACCGCGTCCAGCACCGCCTGCGGCACGAAGTTCTCCGAGGCGATCATCTCCAGCGTGTTCTGCTGGCGCCGCAGCTCGGCGTCGAGAACCGCCGCGATCTCTGGATCGACAGCCGTTAGAGGTGCGCTTTGGAGGTTCTCGGGTAGGTCGGTCATCTCGAATGCTCCGGCGAGCGACCATACCAGCGCTCATGGATAGCCTGGCCACCGTGAAAAGTCGTCTTTTCCCGGTTCTCGCCGCCCTCAGCGCGGCCTTCGCGCTGCTTGCGGGCGTCGCGCTCGCGGCCCCAGGCGGGGCCGCCGCGCCACTCGGCCCGGACAATCCCTGCGAAGGGCCCGAAGCGCGGCAGTTGCTCTGCCCCGACCTCAAGGTCGGCCCGGCCCAAGACCTGTTCGCGGTGGGGCGCGGTGGAGGCTACGGAGGCGGAGGCGGAACCCTGCTCTACGCGGGCAACAACATCATGTCCCGCGGCCGCGGCCCGATGGAGCTGCGTGGCCGCCGCTACAAGCGCAACTGGATGCGCGCCAACCAGGCGATCTACGAGGTCGGGGGCGGCGTCCGCATCTTCCGCACCGATGCCCGCCTCCACTTCTTCGACGTCGGCTACGCCTGGGGCGGTTCCTACTGGAAGGTCGAGAACCCGCTCAGCATGGAGATCTGGTCGCTCGACGAGGGGCGCCGGCCGCTGGAGCGCGTCCGCGAGGGACCGAAGGTCTTCTACTGCTTTCGTGACCTCGAGCGCACCAGGGCGATGCGGCGCTCGCCACCGAACCGGGTCTACCCCGGCTGCAGCCAGGACCCGAGCCGCAAGCGCGTGCGCCTCGGCACCTCGGTCGGTTGGTCAGACATCTATCCGGCCGAATACGACCGCCAGTGGGTCAACGTCAGCGGCCTGCGCGGCTGCTTCGCCTTCGTGATGCGGGTCGACCCGCGCAACCTCCTCTACGAGTCGAACGAGCGCAACAACCGCTCGGTTCGGATCGTCCGCCTGCCATATCGGGACGGCGCGCAGCGCTGCTAGCGGTCGTCGCGAGCTTCGCGCGCCCTGCGTATCGCTCGGTGAATCGGCTCGACGCCCTCTTCGCGCGCGACTTGATGGGCGATGCACGCGCCCAAGAAGATGGCGTAGAGGACGACCGCGAGGAAGTCTCGCGGGCCTCCTTCGACGGGGTTCAGGAAGTGCCCAACGGCGGCCGCCGAGATGAGAATTCCGGCGAATAAGGTCACCCAGCTCTTGATCACAGACAAAAGATTACCTTCCTGACAGGCCGATGACCAGCAGGGCAATGCCGGCGGCGGCGCCAGCGAGGAAGCCGATCGCCGTGCACGCTCAACCGCCTTGTCCGGCAAGCGGCGTAGAACGGCGATCGACCTCGTGGTGGCCGCCACGATGCCACTCAATACGACGACCACACCGGCAGCTCCGTTGACGAGCTCAGTGAGCGATGGCGCGGGGGCCGACATGATCCGAGCCTCCCAGTCGCCGACGCACGCGTGGCGCGCAGAATGTCAATTCTCTGCGCGGGCTCTTGAAATCTTCTACAACACGGCAGCGACCTCCTCGCTCGACACCGCGCCCTCGCGCAGCACCGTCCACTCGCCGCTCTCGTCGTAGCGGCTGAAGTCGACGACGGTTGAGGGCTCGCCGGTCAGGGCGCCACCGTCGATCGCCAGGTCGGCGCCGGCGACGATCGCCTCCGGCACCTCCGCGAAGCTGCCTGGCGCCGGCTCGCCGCTGCGGTTGGCCGAGGTCTGGAAGAGCGGGCACATCGCTCCGGCCAGGGGTCCGCCGATCAGCCGCACGCCCAGTCGTTCGGGATCCTCGCGGCAGGCCAGTGGGTACCGATGCTCCGGGTTGGCGACGACCAGCGTCACCGGCCCAGGCAGGAGTGCCCCGACCGCCTCGCGGGTGCGCGGCCCCAGTCCTGCGACAAGCTCGCGCATTGCCAACGGCGAGAAGTACATGACCGCCGAGGGCTTGCCCTCGTCGCGTCCCTTGAGTCGGTGGATGCGCTCGACCGCCGCCGCGTCGAGCGGGTCGCAGGCGAGCCCGTAGAGCCCATCGGCGGGCAAGACGACGCCGCCGCCCGCGGCGATCGTGCGCTCCAGGGCCGCCCGCGCAACGCCGGCACCATCCCGCTCTATCGAGACGACCTCGGTCATGGCGCCTCCCTGCGGCCGACGACAACGCGCTCGATCCGCGCCAGGTCGCGACGCGTCTCGACGGCGGCGAAGCCGGCGACGCGAAGCATCGCCGCGACCGAATCTGCCTGGCCCATCCCCACCTCCAGGGCGAGCGTCGATGCGGCGGAGGCCAGCACGGGAATCGTCGCCCGGAACGCGTCAAGCCCATCCCGCCCCGCCAACAGCGCCTCGCGCGGCTCCCACTGCGTCACCTCCGGCTGCAGGCCCCTCCATTCCGCCTCGCCGACGTATGGCAGGTTCGCTAGGACCAGGTCGAACCGCTCGGCGCTCTGCGACAGCGTCCCCTCCACGAAGCGGACACGCTCCCCCAGGCCGAGACGCTCGGCGTTGGCCCGAGCCACTTCCAGCGCCGCCGCCGAGGTGTCGGTCGCGGTCACCTCGCAGCCGGGCAGCTCGTGCGCCACCGCAAGGGCTATCGCGCCCGAGCCGGTCCCCACGTCGAGCAGGCGCTCGGGGCGCAGCTCCAGCGCCAGCTCGACCAGCAGCTCAGTCTCCGGGCGCGGGATCAGCACCCGCCGGTCGACCGCTAGCTCGATATGGCGGAACCCTTTGCGACCGAGGATGTAGGCGACCGGCTCGCGCCGCAGGCGGCGGCGCACCATTTCGCCGAAGAGCCTGCCGGCCGCCGCCGGCACGCCACGCTCGGGCTCGGCTGCCAGTTCGGCGCGCTCCCACCTCGTCGCCTCGCAGAGCAGAACTTCGGCGTCGAGCCGCGGAGATTCGACGCCCGCCGCCGCCAGAGCGTCGACCGCGCCGCCGAGGGCGTCGCGGACGCTGCCAGCCGTCGCCGCGGCCATCGTTCAGCCGGCGGCCGCAGCCGCCTCCAGCCGTTCGCGCCGCTCCTCCGCCGAGAGCGCGTCCGTGAACTCGCCCAGCGCCCCCGCCAACACCCCGTCCAGGTTGTGCGAGGTCAGCTTGATCCGGTGGTCGGTGACGCGGCCCTGCGGGAAGTTGTAGGTGCGAACCTTCTCGGAGCGCTCGCCGCTACCGACCTGCGCCTTGCGCTCGGACGCGATCTTCGCCTGCTGCTCGGCGACCTCGCGCTCGAGGAGCCGCGCCCGCAGCACCCGCATCGCCTTCTCGCGGTTCTGTAGCTGCGACTTCTCGTCCTGCATCGAGACGACGATCCCGGTCGGCTTGTGCGTGATCCGCACCGCCGAGTCAGTGGTGTTGACCGACTGGCCACCCGGGCCCGATGAGCGGTAGACGTCGATCTGCAGGTCGTTCTGGTCGACCTCAACCTCCACCTCCTCTGCCTCGGGCAGCACCGCGATCGTCGCGGTCGAGGTGTGGATTCGGCCCTGCGACTCCGTCTCGGGCACACGCTGGACGCGGTGGGTGCCGCCCTCGTACTTGAAGACCGAGTAGGCGCCCTCCCCCTTGACGGCGAAGGTGACCTCCTTGAAGCCACCGACCTCGGCCGGCGACTGGGAGATGACCTCAGTGCCGAAGCCGCGCTCCTCCGCGTAGCGGGTGAGCATCTTGAAGAGGTCCCCGGCGAACAGCGCCGCCTCGTCGCCGCCGGTCCCGGCGCGGATCTCCACCAGAACGTTCTTTGCGTCGTTGGGGTCGCGCTCGACCATCGCCAGGCGGATCTCCTCTTCGAGCTGGGAGAGGCGGCCGGGTGCCTCCTCGACGACCGTGCGCAGCTCCGGATCGTCGCCGTCTTCGGCAAGCAGCTCCCGCGCCCCCTCGAGGTCGTCCTTGAGCGTGCGGTACTCCTTCGCCAGAGCTTGCGCCGGCTGCAGCTCCCCGTATTCGCGGCCCACCTCCGCATAACGCGCCCGATCGCCGATCACCTCGGGATCGGACATCTGCGCCTCGAGCTCAGAGAACCGAGCTTCTATCTGCTCGACGAGAGCCTCAATCATGGGACAAACATACGCAGCGGGAAGGAGGGCCGGGTGCCCCTCCACGAAGGCTCAAGAGACCACGCCTGAACCCGCGCAAACGTTTCAGCTGCGCGACGGTCTTCGGGGAGGGGCACCCGGCCCTCCCAAGCGACGCTTCAGCTGCGCAACGGTCTTCGGGGGAGGGGCGCCCGACTCTCCCTGCCGCGGCGATCAGCTGCGCAACGGTCTTCGGGGGAGGGGGACCCGACCCTCCCGCCCCACTACGCCACGATCTCGATCGGCGACTCCTGCTTCTGAGCCTCCGGTTCCTGCTCGAGGACCCTCTCCAACGCCGCAATCGCCACCGCTAGCTCGTCTTCGTCGGGCTCGCGGGTGGTGAGGTTCTGCAGCATCAGGCCGGGCCACATCACCGCGCGGACCCAACGTTTGCTGCGGTTTTTGCCCGCCCACTTGATCACCTCGTAGGAGAGGCCGGCGATCAGCGGGATGCCGAGGATGCGCGAGGCCAGCAGCCAGTACCAGGCCGGCAGGCCAATCGGCGCAAAGACGAAGATCGCCAGCACCATCACGATCAGCAGGAAGCTGGTCCCGCAGCGCGGGTGCAGGCGCGAATAGAGCTTGGCGCGGGCGGGGACCAGCTCGTCTTCTGCCTCAAAGCAGGAGATCGTCTTGTGCTCGGCGCCGTGGTACTCGAAGACTCGGCGCAGGTCCGGCAGGCGGCTGATCGCGACGATGTAGCCGATGAAGATCGCGGTTCGCAGGATTCCCTCGACCAGCCAGAAGAGGAATGCGTTGCCGAGCTGGTCCTTGATCAGGCTGGTCAGCCCTACGGGCACGACGAAGAAGAGCCCGACCGCGAGCGCCATGGAAAAGGCGATCGTCAGACCCCACATCCAGCCGCCGATTTCTTCCTGCTTGCCGTCCTCGTCCTCCTCGAGCTGTGCGTTGGCGGAGATGGCCAGGGCACGGAAGCCGATCTTCAGCGACTCGCCGAGCGCGACCACGCCGCGGATGACCGGCACCCGCCAGAGGCGGTGGCGCTGCGCCCACGGCTTGAGCGGCTGCGAGGTGATCTCGATCTGGCCCTCGGGGTTGCGGACGGCGACAGCCCAGGTCGAGACGCCGCGCATCATCACACCCTCGAGGACGGCCTGCCCGCCGAGCGGCGCGTCGCGCTTGGCGACCAGCGCGCCGTCTGGCATGCGGAGCGGGTCTGCGCCGTTCAGGGGCGCGTCATCGGACTGCGGAGAACCGTTCTCCGCGTCCATGCTCTACCTGCTGGCCTTGGCGTGCTTGGCGGCACGCCGTTGGAATCGCTCGACCCGGCCGCCGGTGTCGACCAGCTTCTGCTTGCCCGTGTAGAAGGGGTGGCACTCCGAGCAGAGCTCGACGTGCAGGTCCGCCTTCGTGGAGCGGGTGTAGAACTGGTTGCCGCACGAGCAATGGACGTGCGCCAGCGTGTACTCGGGGTGGATTCCTGCCTTCATCGTCCCGTCAGTTTAGATGACACGACGAATTGGCCGGCCTCGCCCTCGAATTACTCCATTTCGGGGCTTGTGGAGCGGGCCGCGGCGGCCGATACGTAGTCCGTGAACACGAGGGAGCCGGGTGCGGCTGATCCCCTGCGCCGTGAGGCGCTTCGCCGAGGCTTGGCGGCTTTCCTCCTCGGCGGCACGGTCATCGTCGCCCTGCACTCCTGGTTAGGACTGGGCGGGGCGGACCTTGATTTGGCCCTGAATGGGGTCCTCTACGACTCCGTGGTCATCGGGGCGGCCGTAGCCTGCCTGCTGCGCGCATTTGCCTATCGCCAGGAGCGCTCCGCCTGGCTCCTGATCGGCCTCGCCGTTGGCTTCTGGGCGGCGGCTGAGGTCTACTGGACGGCCTTCATCGAAGACAACCCCGACGCTCCCTACCCGTCCCTCGCCGACGTCGGCTATCTCCTCTTCTACCCCCTCGCGTATGCGGGCCTGGCGCTGCTGGTCCGCGCCCGAGCCCACCAGATGGACTGGCGACTCTGGACCGATGGCCTGATCGCCGCCCTCGGCACCGCCGCACTGGGCACTGCCTTCGTCTTCGACTTCGTCGCCGGCCACGCGACCGGGACGACGCTCGAAAAGGCGATCACCCTCGCCTATCCGCTGGGCGACATCGCGCTCGCCTCGCTCCTTGCCGGCGTGGTCGCGCTGACCGGATGGCGTCCCGGCCGCACCTGGGCCCTGCTGCTTGCCGCCTTGGCTGCGATGGCGGTTGCCGACGTCGCCTACACCCTGCAATGGACCGCCGGCGCCCTGCCCGGCGGCGGCTGGACCGAACCGATCTACCTGATCTCTGCCGCCTGCCTCGGCGTCGCCGTCTGGCAGCCGGCGCCGGCGACGATCCGACCGACCGAGCAGCCGGGGGCGTGGCGGGAACTGATCGTCCCAGCCCTGTTCGCGACGGTGATGATCGGGCTCTTCACGATGCAGTACCTGGGCGGACGCAGCAGCCTGTCCACCTCCCTCTGGGCACTGACGATGATCGCCGTTGTTGCCCGCCTTGCCCTGGCCGCCCGCGAGAACCGGCGGCTGCTCGAACAGGCCCAGACCGACCCGCTGACCGGTCTCGGCAACCGCGCCCGCATGCAGACCGACCTCGATGCCGCGGCGGCGCGCGCCACGCCTGAGGAGCCCGTCTCGCTCGTCTTCCTCGACCTGAACGGGTTCAAGCGCTACAACGACACCTACGGTCATCCGGCTGGCGACAGCCTGCTGATCCGGCTCGGTCGCGAGCTGCGCGGCGCGATCGGTGAGGACGGAACCGTCTACCGGGTGGGCGGCGACGAGTTCTGCGCTCTGCTCGACTGCAGGCCAGAGCGCTTCGACGCGGTGATCCGCGGCGCCGGAGAGGCGCTGGGAGAGAGCGGCAAGGAACATGGTGTCGACGCCTCGCTCGGCGCCGCCGTCATCCCCACCGAGGCGCCCGACGCGGCAGAGGCGCTGCGCCTCGCCGACGTCCGGATGTACGCGCAGAAGGAGCTGCGGCGGGCACGCGAGGACAGCGGCAGCGACTGGCCTGTCCTGACCGCGTCCCGACCTAGCGCGCTGAAACCCCTGAGCTGAGCGAGTCGATCAGGAACCGCAGGGTCCGCCCCGCTTCCTCGCGCATCCGATTCGGGTCCTCCGCGGTCGCAACGAGCAGCGCCGCCTCGTCGAGTGCCCCCATCAGCAGGTGGGCGAGCGGGCGGACCGGCTGCTCGGGAATCCCCCCGGCGTCGATCGCGGCCCTCAGCGTCGCTTCGATCAAGCCGAGCCCATGCTCGGCGCCGATCTCGCGCCAACGGGCCCACCCGAGCACGGCCGGCCCGTCGAGCAAGGCGATTTGCTGGGCTTCCGGCTCCGTGCAGGCGTCGAGGAACGTCTCAGCGCCGGCCCACATTGCGGCCAACGGCGAATCGGCGTTCGCGGTCAGGGCGCCCGAGGCGATCCGCTCCGTCAACTCGGCCTCGAGCTGCGAGTAGACCGCCTCGAACAGGTCGCGCTTGTCGGCGAAGTGGTGATAGAGCGCGCCGCGGGTGACGCCGGCGGTTCGGACGATCTCCTCGGTGCCGACGTCGGCATAGCCGCGTTCGGCGAAGAGCCGGCGCGCCGCCGCGATCAGCGCGCTCCGCGTCGTCTGGGAGCGCTCGCTCTGGGTCCGACGCCCGGCGTCTCGATCCACGGTCTCTTTCTTGTTGACATTCATACTGTCTGTATGTAATTTAGCGGCCCTGGCAAAGCAAAGCTAAGTCTTCGAGGAGGACGTCATGGCACATCCAGACCAGCGCCGCGAGATCGACCTGCCGAGTGGCCGGATCCGCTACCGCGAAGCCGGCGAGGGGACGCCGACCGTCTTCGTCCACGGCTATCTGGTCGACGGGCGCCTCTGGGACGGCGTCGTCGATGCCCTCTCGGATCGCTTTCGCTGCATCGCCCCCGACTGGCCGATCGGCTCGCAGCAGATCGCGATGAGCGCCGACGCCGACCTCTCCCCTCCCGGAATCGCGACCTTGATCCACGACTTCCTGGAGAAGATGGATCTTCGCGACGTCACGATCGTCGGCAACGACTCGGGCGGCGCGATGTCCCAGGTGCTGGTGACGCGGCACCCCGAGCGCATAGGGCGCCTCGTCCTCACCAACTGCGACACGCATGAGAACTTCCCGCCCGGGATCTTCAAGCGCATCCTCCCGCTCGTGCGGTTCCCCGGGGTGATGACGGCGATGAGGGCGCCGCTCCGCATCGGCGCGTTTGCCCGCGCCGCTTACAGGCCGTTCGCCAGGCCCCTCCCTCCCGCCCTCATCCAGTCCTGGCTGGAGCCAAGCCAGCGGGATACCGCGGTTCGGCGCGACCTGAAGAAGGTAACGCTGGGCATGGAAAACCGCTACACGCTGGAGGCAGCGGAGAAGCTGCGCGGCTCCGACCTGCCGATCCTGCTGGCCTGGGCGCCCGGCGACCGCTTCTTTCCGCTTCGCTACGCACAACGGCTCGCAGCGGAAGCCGGGAACGCCAGGATCGTCGAGATCCCCGACTCGAGGACCTTCGTGCCGATCGACCAGCCGCAGCGCCTCGCCGCCGAGATAGCGGCGTTCGTCGGCGCGGGCGCGGGCGCGCCGGCTACCGCCTGACGAGGCGGTGCAGCGCGAAGCCGCAAGATGCGGCGTCTTTTTCGGGCTGCGGTTTTTCTCGTCTGATCGGGCGGCCATGCTTTTGTGACGTTCCCCACAGAAGCGGGAACCCCACAGAAGGACGGAGAGCCATGCCGAAGGAGATCTTCGACCAGGACCGGCCCCAGCCCCGCAGCGCGAAGGCGCGTGGCCTCGCCGCCGCGTTCGCGGGATGCGAGGAGTGGACGTTGGCGCCCCCCTCCCCACGGCGCAGCACCCTGGAGGTCGCCCCGTGGCTAGGCGGCCCGCAGCGGGCCGCCGGCCATGCCCCATACGACAGCGCCCAGGAGCGACGCGCGGCTTAGCCCTCTCTCGAAAGCCCCGCTAAGCTCGGTCTCCGCCGCCTCCTCGCGCATCTGCTGCAGCGCCGCGGTGATCTGCTCGTCGTCGACCAGGCCCTCGACTTTCTGGGTCGCGTCCTGGGCGGCCTGCGCCAACCCCAGCACCTCCGAGAGCTTCTCCTCGAGCACCGTCAGCTCAGCCATTGGGCATCCCTCCGGCGGTTGGTTGCAAGGACGGGGGACCGCTACCCGGACGGTGGCGGGTTATGCGGTTGGCGGCGCGCGCTCTTGTCCCGCTTCGCGTAGTGCGCAACGACCTCAGAGACCGCGAACGACCCCCCGGCCGCGATGAGGATGTACGCGACCACGAGAAGCTCGTCGTTGGCGCCGATCAGGTCAAGTCCGACGATGACGGCAACAAGCAACGTGAGGGCGGCGGCGAAGGTCGTGATCAGAGCCTTGGCTTCAGTCATACGTCAAGTACCTTCCTATGCAGACAAAACCACTATAGCGACGGCAAGGACGAAGCCGATGAGGCCGCCGCCGGCAGTGGCGCGTCGTAATGCGACCTCTTCGGCTCCACTCAGTGCCCGGGGAACATGCGCGAGGAAGCCGCAGATGGCAATCGTGGCCGCAATAAAGCCTGAGCCCTCGGCGAACTGGCTGACGGTTGAGGCGGTGAGCAGCACCGCCCGACCGTACCCCCGCCCGGCGCACGCGTGGCGCGCAGAATGTGCCGATTTTGTTCACGCCCGCTGACGCGGGCGTGACGCTCAGGTCTCCTGGTACAGCGGCCCGTCGCCGCCCTCGGGCAGCGTCAGGCGGCCGCCCTTGGCGGTGATCGCGCCGCACTGGACGCAATTGGAGGCGGTGACGTGGACGTCGACCTCGGTGGCGCCGTTCTCCATCTGCTCCTCGGGGATCTCGTAGACCTGCGCCGGGCACATCGAGACCCAGGTCTGGGCGATCTCACGCGGCACCTTGGTCTGGATACGGACGTGATTGGGCGCGTCGTCGCGGGTCGCGTTGCCCGAGAGGAAGACCGAGTCGAGCTTGCTGAAGGTCAGCTCGTTGTCGGGCTGCTCGTACTTGTCGGCCGCCTTGCCGAGCTCGACCGGCACCTCGGCGTTGTCCTCGACCTTCCAGTGGCCACCCGGGAAGGCGCCTTTGGTCGCGACCATCGCCGAGCCCATCATGCCGCCGAAGATCAGCCCGCGGGTCAGCGGCTGCTTCATGTTGCGCGAGCGGTAGAGGTCCTTCTCGATCACCGAGCCGCGGATCTTCTCGTCGTAGCTCTCGAAGTTGACCGAGTCGATGTCGGCCTTGAGCGACTCGACGATCGATTCCGCCGCGTACATGCCGGCGTGCATCGCGTAGTGGATGCCGGCGAGTTCGGCGATGTTGACCATCCCGGCGGCGTCGCCGGCGACCAGCATGCCGGGCACCGAGAAGCGCTTGGGCAGCGCCCAGTAGCCGCCCGAGGGGATCGTCTTGGCGCCCCAGCCGACCCGCTTGCCGCCCTCGATGATCTTGGCGATGAACGGGTGCTTCTTGAATTTCTGCAGCTCGTCGTGGACCGAGAAGGTCGCGTCGGTGTAGTCGAGGCCGACCACCAGTCCGAAGCAGACCTTGTCCTCGCCCATCGGGTAGATGAAGCTGCCACCGGCCTCCTTGTAGCGGGGGCTCCAGCGCAGCGGCCAGCCGAGCGTGTGGATGACCCGGTCGAGCGGCTTCGGCACCTCCCAGATCTCCTTGACCCCGAGCTCCCACGCCTGCGGGTCGGAGCCGTGCATGTCGAAATAGTCGTAGGCGGCGTAGGTGAGGTGCCCGATCGTCCCCTCGGCGAGCACCGTCGCCTTGGCGACGACGTCGGAGCCCGGCTCGAAGTTGCCCAGCTCTTCGCCCTCTTTGCCGCGGCCGCGGTCGCCGGAGCGGACGCCCTTGACGATGCGGTCCTCGACCAGCAGCTTCGTCGCGGCGGTCTCGGAGAGGATGTAGACGCCCGCCTCTTCGGCTTTGTCGGCGAGGAAGCGGCCCAGTTTCGAGACCGAGAGCGTGTAGGTGCCCTCTTTGCGGAAGTTGGGCGGCGGCGGCTTCAGCGGGAAGGCTTTGCTGGAGGTCAGGAAGTAGGTCGCGTCCTTGGTGACCTCCTGGTAGACCGGCGGCCAGTCGGCCGGGTCCATGTCCGGGAAGAGCCGGGTCAGCGCCGACGGATCGACGTTCGCGCCGGAGAGGAGGTGAGCGCCCGGCACTTTGCCCTTCTCGATGACCGCGACCGGGACTTCGCCGAGCTTCTCGGTCAGCTCCGGCTCGTCCTCGAGCAGCTGCATCAGTTTGTTGGCGCAGGCAAGCCCAGCGGGCCCGCCGCCGACGATCGCGATCCCGACCTCGATCCGGTCGTCGACCGGATCGGTGGGCGGGCCGATCGCCTCGGCGGCGTCGAACGGCGGCGGAAACTCGCTGGGCTTGACGGCCATCCGGACTAGCTCCCCTTCTTCGCTTTGATCGCCTCGGTCAGCTTCGGCAGGATCTTGTGGAGATCGCCCACCACGCCGAGGTCTGAGAACTCGAAGATCGGCGCGTTCTGGTCCTTGTTGATCGCCAGGATGTTCTCCGAGCTCTGCATCCCGACCTTGTGCTGGATCGCGCCGGAGATGCCGGCAGCCAGGTAGAGCTTCGGCGCGACCGTCTTGCCGGTCTGGCCGATCTGGGCGGCGTAGGGGTACCAGCCGGCGTCGACGACGGCGCGGGTCGCCGCGACGGCGCCGCCCATCGAGTCGGCCAGCTGCTCGCAGAGCTCAAAGCCCTCTTTTGCCCCGAGGCCGCGACCGCCGCCGACCAGGATGTCGGCGTCCTCGATGTTGACGTCGGCGCCGCGCTGCTCGCCGCGCTGGACCAGCTTGGCCTTGCTCGACCAGGCCGAGAGCTCGACCTCGACGTCGACGACCTCGGCGCTGCCGCCGGTCTCGTTGGCGTCGAATGCGTTGAGCCGGCCGATGATGATCCCCGGCTCGCTGACGTAGCCGACGTCGGCGACCTGGGAGTCCTGCAGGATCGGACGCTCGACGACCAGCTTGCCGTCCTGCGCCTTGACCTGCGTGACCTCCATCGTGACGCCGGCGCCGAGGCGCGCGGTCAGCCCGGCGCCGATCTCGAAGCCGAGCAGTCCGCCGCCGAACAGCGCGTAGGAGAAGCCCTGCTCCTGGATGACCTTGGCCATCGCGTCGACGATCGGCTGGGCCAGCCCCTCGGGCACGTTCTTGGCCCGGTAGACCTTCGCCGCGCCCCAGTTGCCGAGCCCGGCGCAAGCGTCGTCGGCGACGTCGCCGACCACCAGCGCGGCGGCCTCGCCGCCGACCTCGGCAGCCAGCTTCGCGGCCTCGGAGATAGCCCCGAGCGAGTTCTTGTTGAAGTTGCCCTCGTCGTCGTGCAGGGCGTAGGTCAGGATGCCTGCCATCTAGATCAGCTTCCTCTCGTCGAGCCACGCGACGATCTTCTCGACCGTCTCGTTGGTGTCCTCGTCCTCGATGATCTCCCCGGCTTCCTTGGGGGGCGGCGGGTTGAGCGCCAGGACGCGCGTCTTGGAGCCGCCTTCGCCGACCATGCCGCCGTCGATGCCGACGTCGGCGGTCGCCTTGCCGTCGAGGGGCTTTTTCTTCGCGCCCATGATCGCTTTCAGGCTTGGGTAGCGGGGCTCGTTGATCGCGTCGCCGACGCTGATCACGGCGGGCAACTCGACCTCGACCGTGTCGTAGCCGTACTCGGCCTGGCGCTCGCAGCGCAGTTTGCCGTCGGCGACGTCGATCTGGATCACCTGGGTCAGCGACGGCATCTTCAGGTGGTCGGCGACGACCGCGCCGATCGTGTAGCACTCGCCGTCGTCGGACTGCTGGCCCAGCAGGACCAGGTCAGGGCTCTCGGACTCGAGCACTTTCGCCAGCGCGTAGCCCGTGGCGCAGACGTCGGAGCCCTCGAGCGCCGCGTCGGAGAGGTGCACCGAGCGGTCAGCGCCGAGCGCCACCGCCTTGTGCAGCGCGCGGACCGCCGAATCGGGGCCCATCGTCACCGCGACGACCTCCTCGACCGGGATCGCGCCGCCCTCCTTGATCTGCATGGCAGCCTCGATGGCGTGGGTATCGAAGGGGTTGAGGTTTTTCTCGCCGCTGCGGTCCAATCGCATCGTCCCAGGGTCGATGCGCTTCTGGACGGCGGCGTCCGGTACCTCCTTGACCAGGACGCAGATCTTCAAGTTGAAAGCCTCCTTGGCTGGTTGCTCAAGCCGATTTACGCTGATTGACTGACCAGTCAATCAGTCTATCTATTGCACCCGGACGTGCCGAGGTGCGCCGTGATCGATATCACGCAGCGACGGGGCTCGGTGGGTGGGTTTGTCCGGCTATAGCCGGACAAAGTCTTCCTTCGCCGCCTAGGAGCCTTGCGCATGGCGCTCGGCGGCGCCTGCCCGGATGAAGTCGACGATCTCGTCGGTCGGAGCGCCGGGCGTAAACACCGCGGCGACGCCGAGGCCCTTCAGCTCGGGGATGTCCTCGGCGGGGATCGTCCCGCCCACCGTGACGAGGACGTCGTCGATGCCCTGATCGCGCAACAGCTCGACGACCCTCGGGACGAGCGTCATGTGGGCGCCGGAGAGGATCGAGAGCCCTACGGCGTCGGCGTCCTCCTGGATCACCGTCTCGGCGATCTGCTCGGGCGTCTGGTGCAGGCCGGTGTAGATGACCTCCATGCCGGCGTCGCGCAGGGCGCGGGCGATGATCTTGGCGCCGCGGTCGTGCCCGTCCAAGCCGGGCTTGGCGACGACGACGCGGATCTTGCGGGCGGTGGCTGCCTCCATGCGCGGGCGGGACATTACCGGCCCCGAAAACCAAGCAGGTCGGGGGATGCAGGGAGGCCGACGAGGGGAGCGCACTTTTTCGTGCGTGACCCGAGGAGGCCGACTGAAGACTCCGAGATGCGCCGGTTTGCAGGGGCCGGCCTAGAAGACCGGGCTCTCCGTGTACGTCCCGAAGACCTCCTGCATCGCGGCGATCATCTCGCCCTCGGTGGCGCGGGCGCGGGCGGCCTCGAGAATCGGCGGCATCAGGTTCGCCTCGCCGGCGGCGGCACGCTTCAACTCGGCCAGCGCCGCCTCGGCCGTGGCGGAATCGCGGCGGGCGCGAGTCGCCTGGAGGCGGTCGACCTGCTTGCGTTCGAGCGCGGGGTCGATGCGGAGGATCGGCGTCGGCGCTTCGCCCTCCTGAGCGAAGTCGTTGACCCCGACGACGATGCGCTTGCGATCGTCGACCTCGCGCTGGTAGCGAAAGGCCGCGTCCGCGATCTCGCGCTGGGGGAAGTTGCGACGGATCGCCTCGACCATCCCCCCCAGCTCGTCGATCCGCGCGAAGTAGTCGTAGGCCGCCGCCTCCATCTCGTCGGTCAGCTTCTCTACGAACCAGGAGCCGCCGAGCGGGTCGGGCGTGTTCGGCGCGCCCGACTCGAAGGCGATGATCTGCTGGGTGCGCAGCGCCACCCGCACCGCCTCCTCGGTCGGCAGCGCCAGCGCCTCGTCGAAGGAGTTCGTGTGCAGCGACTGGGTGCCGCCGAGCACCGCGGCCAACGCCTCGAGCGAGGTGCGCACGACGTTGTTGAGGGGCTGCTGCGCGGTCAGCGAGACACCGGCCGTCTGGGCGTGGAAGCGCAGCCGCATCGACTCCTCGCGCTTGGCGCCGTAGGTGTCGCGCATCTCGCGGGCCCAGATCCGCCGCGCCGCCCGGTACTTGGCGATCTCCTCGAAGAAGTCGAGGTGGGCGTTGAAGAAGAAGGAGAGCCGCGGGGCGAAGTCGTCGACGTCGAGGCCGCGCTCCAGCGCCCGCTCGACGTAGGTGAAGCCGTCCTTGAGCGTGAAGGCAAGCTCCTGCTGTGCGGTCGAGCCGGCCTCGCGGATGTGGTAGCCGGAGATCGAGACCGGGTGCCAGCGGGGCATCTGCTGCGAGCACCACTCGATCATGTCGGTGACCAGGCGCATCGCCGGCTCGATCGGGAAGCACCACTCCTTCTGGGCGATGTACTCCTTGAGGATGTCGGTCTGGATCGTGCCGCCGAGCCTCTCGGGCGGGACGCCCTGCTTCTCGCCGACCAGGACGTAGAAAGCGAGCAGGATCGCGGCGGGCGCGTTGATCGTCATCGACGTCGTGACGCCGCCCAGCGGGATTCCCTCGAAGAGGTCTTCCATGTCATCGAGGCTGTCGACGGCGACGCCCTCGCGGCCGACCTCGCCGAGGCTGCGAGCGTGGTCGGAGTCGTAGCCCATCAGCGTCGGCATGTCGAAGGCGGTCGAGAGGCCGGTCTGCCCGTGGTCGAGCAGGTAGTGGAAGCGCTCGTTGGTCTCCTCGACCGTGCCGAAGCCGGCGAACTGGCGCATCGTCCAGAGCCGCCCCCTGTACATCGACTCGTAGGGCCCGCGGGTGAACGGGAACTCGCCGGGACGGCCGATCGACGCCTCGGGGTCGGCCGGCGCCTCCTCCGGCCCATAGAGCGGCTCGATCGGATGACCGGACATGGTCGATCGCTCGACCCTGGCGGACTCAAGGCGCGCGTCGCCCTCCAGTGCCTGGGGCTCGACCCGCGTCTCCTCCGGCTTGGCGCCCGGCTGGCTGGCCATGCCGACAGTCTAGGCGGGCCTCAGCGACGAACGGCGAAGCGGCGCGGGGGTGGCACGCGGCGGCGGGCGGCGACGTGGCGGGCGCCGAAGCCGCCGAGCGTGGCGAGGGCGGTGATGATTAGGGCAACCAGGCGCCGACCCAGCTGCTCGAAGCGCATCGTCTGCCAGCCTTCTTCCCGCGCGATCCTCGCCAGCTCGGGATCCGGGTTGACGACGACAGGGTTGCCGACGGCCCGCAGCATCGGCAGGTCGGAGAGCGAGTCGGAGTACGCATAGGAGGCGGCCAGGTCGATGCCGTGCTGGGCGGCGAATTCCTCCATCGCCTTGACCTTGCCCGGCCCGTAGACGAACGGCCCGTCGAAGCGGCCCGTGAAGGCGCCGTCCGCGACTTCGTAGCTGGTTCCGATGCCGCCATCCATTCCCAGGACCGAGGCGAGGGGCTGCACGACGCCGTCGCCGGCGGCGCTGACGATGAAGGTGGCGCGGCCGGCGTCCTGGTGCGCGTAGACCTCGTCGAGCATCCGCGGGTAGATGCGGGGCAGGATCCCGGCCATCACCTCGGGGTTCAGCCGTTCGAGGCTGCGCACCGGCACGCCGGTTATGAGGTCGCGGGCAACGCGCAGCACCTCCTCGGTCCGCGCGTCGGTCGTTCCCCGCAGGCGGTAGCGCAGGTGCTCGACCGCCCAGCTGGCCAGCTGACGGCGCCCGACGATGCCGTGCCGGGTGGCGACACGGGCGAACTGCATTCCCGACGACCCCGCCATGAGGGTCTTGTCGAGGTCGAAAAAGGCTGCAGCCCGTTGCAAACCGTCGTCTGGCTTTGTCCTCGGTCGGCCGGCTTGCTCACGCACCATTAGTGCGCTCGCGGCGCCGGCCTCCCTGCGTCCGCGCCAGACTCGGTTTTCGCGGGCTGAACCGTCAAACCTCGAGGACTATGGCGTCGCCTTGCCCCCCACCAGAGCAGATCGCCGCGACGCCGAGGCCGCCGCCGCGGCGGCGCAGCTCGTGGACGAGCGCGCCGACGATCCGCGAGCCCGAGGCGCCGATCGGATGACCGAGCGCGATCGCGCCGCCGTTCACGTTGACGTTCTCTTCCTCGACGCCGAGCATCCGCATCGAGTTGAGGGCGACCGAGGCGAACGCCTCGTTGATCTCCCAGAGGTCGACGTCCGCGGGGCTCTTGCCGATCTTCTCCAGCGCCTGCTTTGCGGCGTTGGCGGGGGTCTTCGCCAGGTAGGGGAAGTCGTCGGCGACCGTCCCGTAGGAGAGGACGCGGGCCAGCGGCGTGCGGCCTTCGCGCTGTGCCCACTCCTCGGAGGCGACGATCACGGCGCCGGCGCCGTCGTTGACGCCCGGCGCGTTGCCCGCGGTATGGGTCGCGTCCTCGCCCCCGATCGCCCGCAGCTTTGCGAGGACATCTAGCGTCGTGTCGGCGCGGATCGCCTCGTCGGTCTCCACCGTGTTCTCGCCCTTGCGCGACTTGACCGTGATGCCGCAGATCTCCTCGGCGAGTCGGCCGGCGTCGGTCGCCTCGGCAGCGAGCCGGTGCGAGCGCTCGGCGAATTTGTCCATATCGGCGCGGGTGATCTCCAGCTCGTTGGAGACCTCGCTGGCCTCGTTGATCATCTGCTTGTCGGTGAAGGGGTTGGTGAGCCCGTCGTGGGTCATCGCATCGATCGCGCTGACGTCGCCCATGCGGAAGCCGAAGCGGGCGCCGGGCAGCAGGTACGGCGCGTTGCTCATCGACTCCATGCCGCCGGTGACCGCGACCTCGGCGTCGCCGGCGCGGATCGCCATGTCGGCGAGGCCGAGCGAGCGCATGCCGGAGGCACAGACCTTGTTGATCGTCTCCGACGGGACCTCCTTGGGGACCCCGGCCTTGATCTGGGCCTGGCGCGAGGGGATCTGCCCCTGGCCGGCCTGCAGGACCTGGCCGAAGACGACCTGGTCGACCTGCTCGGGATCGACGTTGGAGCGTTCGAGCGCTCCCTGGATCACGTGCCCGCCGAGGTCGGTGGCGTCAAGCGAGGAGAGGGTTCCGCCCATCTTGCCGAAGGGCGTGCGTGCGGTTCCGAGGACAACGGTGCTGGGCATCTGGCGGCCTTTCTGTCTTGGTTTATGCCGGGTCTCGGCTCGGACGGGCCGCAAGGCCCTGCTCTCCAAGATAGCGACGGAAGGCCAGGAACGGCGTGATGGAGCGCATAGACTCGCGCCCGTGCGAGTCGAGGTCAAAGACGCGAATCCGACCGAGGTCGACGCGGATCTGCTCGTCGTCGGCCTCTTCGAGGACGAAGAGCTGCGCGAGCCGCTCGCGAGCGCCCCTGGCGCCGGCGACGCGGCGGGCGACCACAAGAAGCTCTCGCTCGTCCACCCGGAGCGCCCGGCCCGAGCGCTCGTGGTCGGGCTCGGCAAGCGGGAGGAGATTGAGCCCGAGCGCGCCAGGGTCGCCGCCGCCCTCGCCGCCAAGGAGGCGGGGCGCCTGACGGCGACCAGGGTCGCCTGGGTCGTGCCGGACGCCGGTGGTGCCGAGTCCCTGGCTGCAGCGCTCGTCGAGGGCACGATGCTCGGCGACTACCGCTTCGACCGCTTCCTCAGCAGGGACGCCGATGACCCTCCCCCGCCCCGAATCGAGTCGCTGACCATCGTCGGCCCGCAGAGCCTCGCGCAAGCCGCCGAGACGGCGCGGGTCTGCGCCGAGGCGCAGAACCGGGCAAGAGACCTGCAGAGCCTTCCCTCCAACGTCGCGACGCCGTCCTACCTGGCCGAGCGCGCTGAACGGATCGGCGCGAGCAGCGAGGCACTCAGCGTCGAGATTCTCGGCCGCGACGAGATCGCCGCCAAGGCGATGGGTGGGCTCGTCGCGGTCAGCCAGGGCAGCGACGAGGAGCCGCGGTTGATCGTCCTGCGCTACGCCGGCGGCGGTTCCGGGCCGACCCTGGGCCTGGTCGGCAAGGGCGTCACCTTCGACACCGGCGGCATCTCACTGAAGCCCTCCGCCGCGATGCACGAGATGAAGATGGACATGTCGGGCGCCGCCGCCGTGCTGGAGGCCGTCGCGGCGATCACCGAGTTGGAGCTGGCGCTCGACCTGGTCGCCGTCGTCCCGGCGACCGAGAACATGCCGTCGGGCAACGCGATCAAGCCGGGCGACGTGATCACCCAGTACAACGGCAAGACGGTCGAGGTCAACAACACCGACGCCGAGGGCCGGCTGATCCTCGCCGACGCGCTCGCCTACGCAGTCGAGCTGGGGGCCGAGCGGATCGTCGACCTGGCGACGCTCACCGGCGCCGTCGTCGTCGCGCTCGGCTCGACCTACGCGGGGCTGATGTCGAACGACGACGCTCTCGCCAGTGAGATCGAGAAAGCGGGTCGCGCAAGCGGCGAGCTGGTCTGGCGGCTCCCCCTCCACCCCGAGTACAAGGAGCTGTTCAAGGGCACCGTCGCCGATTGGGCGAACACGGCGTCGAAGCGCAAGGCCGGCACGATCTACGCCGGCTCCTTCCTCGAGGAGTTCGTCGGCGAGACGCCCTGGGCGCACGTAGACATCGCCGGCACCGCCTGGGACGTCGGCCGCGAGTACACCGGCAACGACGCCAGCGGCTACGGCGTGCGGCTGCTGGTCGAGCTGGCTCGCGGGCTGGCCGGCTGAACGCGCCCTACTTGTCCTTCGTTGCCTCGGCGATCCGGCGCTGCTCGTCGGCAATGACGATGTACTCCTCGACCATCAACCGATCCTTCGGCCTGTTCGAGGCACGCTTCATCGCGATCAGGTGGTCGATCGAAGCGACGCGGATTTCGAGACCGAGGATCTCGCGGACCGGCGCCTCGGCCTTCAGCTCGTCGTACCGAGGCATCCCGTCCGCGTGGCCGAGGATGTCGAAATCGCCGTGTGGGGTGATGAAGGTGAAATTCGAGCCGTTTTCGATCGTCTTGGCGTCAAGCAGGAACGGCAGGCCCTCGGGCGCACCTCGCAGGCGCACGCCTATCTCTCGCAGGGCATCGACCAGCCGCCTGATGTTGTCGCGGCTGCGGGAATAGATCACGTCAAGGTCGTAGCTCGGATAGCTGGAGCCGTGGCTGATCCCAGCCATGCCACCGACCAGGACGAAGTCGACTCCGTGGCGGACGAGCGGCGTCAGCAGCGCCCGCAGATCCGGGGCACGTCGGGGAAGCGGCTCAGTGGTCACGCCGCATCGGTTCGGACGCGCGGACTGATCGCGATCAGCTGCTCGACC
The DNA here is from genome assembly GCA_036276735.1 of Solirubrobacterales bacterium. GTDB lineage: Bacteria > Actinomycetota > Thermoleophilia > Solirubrobacterales > 70-9 > VRUE01. The sequence continues at coordinate 34,685 of DASUOH010000011.1, forward strand.
ATTGCCAGGCCGTACTCGAGGCGCTCGGACGGTGAGGTCTTCAAGCGCTCGTCGTTGAGCGTGTGATCGATTCCGAAGTCCCGTCCCTCCGCCCCCAGGGTCAGATCCTCGCCCATCAGGTAGAGCAGCTCGCGCAAGGTCTCCACCGAGGGGGAGACGCGATCTCGCTCGATCCGCGAGATCGCCGACTGGGTCGTGCTCGCGCGCATCGCCAGCTGCTTCTGGCTGACGCCATGGCGATGACGGGCATCGCGGAGCAATTCTCCAGGAGTTTTCACGCCTGAAATATAGCAAATATGTGTTTATAGCTGATCTGCTATGACGCCTCGCCGAGGATCATGCAGGTCGCGACGCCGTGGGCGAGCAATTTGCCGTCGCTGGCCGCGGTGAGCTTCGCCTCGGCGGTCGCCTGGCGACGGCCGCGGTAGGCGACGTCGGCCGTGCAGAGGACGCGGCCGGTGTCGCGCGTTATCGGGCGCACGTACTTGGCCTCGATCCCCAGCGACGTGTAGCCGACGCCCGCCGGCAGGGTGGTGTGGACCGCGCAACCCAGGGCGGAGTCGAGCAGCGTCGCCGCGTAGCCGCCGTGGACGACGCCGATCGGGTTGTAGTGCTCCTCGCCCGGCTCGCCCTCGAAGACGCAGCGGCCGTCCCCCAGCTCGATCGGCCGCAACCGCATCGTCACCGCGATCGGCGGCGGCGGCAGCTTCCCGGCGACGATCGCTTCCATGTACTCCATGCCGGTCATCGTCGCCCCGGCCGCCGCGGTCGGCACCGGGTCCTGCCAGACCAGGGTGCGGCTGCGGGTCGTCTCCGGGCTGGAGGTGGCGAACGCTTCCGCCGCCTCCACGGCGTCGGCGGCTCCTGCGCTCATCCGCGCGCTCCGCGCCGCTCGAGCGCGCGCCGCGCCTCGATCGCCCGGTTGGCCGGGTAGTGCAGGTCCGCCGTTATCTCGGCTTGGCTAATCGCGATCCGTGGAGCCTTGCTCCGGTGGTGGCCTCTATGTCGGGAAATCAGCTTCATCAGGGAGCCTCCAATCGGGCTGCGTCTTCGAGTGGGTTGCACGATGCAACTCCGTTGGAGACCACCCTAGCCGAGTCAGTTGCTTCGTGCAACCCAATGTGAGAAGATTCACGCGTGCTTCGCCACGACTACCCGGGACAGGTCTGCTCGATCGCCAAGGCGCTCGAGGTGATCGGCGAGCGCTGGTCGCTGCTGATCGTGCGCGACGTGATGGGCGGGCGGCGGCGCTTCGACGACCTTCAGAAGGGGCTCGGGATCGCCCGCAATGTCCTCTCCACCCGCCTGCAGCGGCTCGTCGAGGAGGACATCCTCGAACGGCGGCCCTACCAGGAGAGCCCGCCGCGCTACGAATACTTCCTCACCGAGAAGGGCTTGGATCTGTGGCCCTCGCTGATCGCGCTGCTCGGCTGGGGCGACCGCCACTCGCCGTACCCCGATGGCCCGCCGATGCTGATCGTCCACAAGGAGTGCGGCGGGCAGATCAGCGATCGCGGCATCTGCGAGGAGTGCGGCAAGCTGCTGCACGCGCGCGACGCACAGGCCCTTCCGGGGCCCGGCGCGAAGGCGCTAGCGTTGGCCGCCCAGACCAGCGAGTAGGGAGAGCGAGATGGCGACGGCGGCTGAGCTGCAGGTGCGCGACAGGATCTTCGTTGGCGGCAAGTGGGTTGAGCCGGAGTCCGCCGAGCGGATCGAGGTGATCAACCCGACCACCGAGGAGTCGATCGGCTCGATCCCGGCCTGCGCGCCGGCCGACGCCGACCGGGCGGTACACGCCGCCCGCGCCGCGTTCGAGACCTGGTCGCAGACGCCCCGCGAGGACCGCGCCGGCTACCTGGAGGCGATTGCGGCGGGCCTCGGCGAGCGCTCCGACGAGATCGCCGCGACGATCGCCCAGGAGCTTGGGATGCCACTGAAGCTGAGCAAGATCATCCAGGCTGGCCTCCCAGCCGGTCAATTCGCCGCGATGCCGAAGCTGATGGAGGAGATCGCCTGGGAGGAGGAGATCGGCAACTCGCGGGTGCTACGCGAGCCGATCGGCGTGCTCGGCGCAATCACGCCCTGGAACTACCCCCTCAACCAGATAGCCGCAAAGGTCGCCCCCGCCCTCGCCGCCGGCTGCACGGTCGTTCTGAAGCCAAGCGAGGTGGTTCCGCTCAACGCCTTCATCCTCGCCGAGGTGATCGAGTCGGTCGGCCTGCTGCCGGGCGTCTTCAACCTGGTGACCGGTACCGGGCCGGTCGTCGGCGAGGCGATCGCCGCCCACCCCGGCGTCGACATGGTCTCCTTCACCGGCTCGACCCGAGCGGGTCGGCGCGTCTCAGAGCTCGCTGCCGCCACGGTGAAGCCGGTCGCGATGGAGCTTGGCGGCAAGTCCCCCAACGTGATCCTCGACGACGCCGACCTCGCCAAGGCGGTCCCGGACGGTGTCGCCAAGTGCTTTCTCAACTCAGGCCAGACCTGCAGCGCCCTGACCCGGATGCTGGTGCCGCGCGACAGCCTCGCCGAGGCGGAGGAGCTGGCGGTTCAGGCCGCCGCGGGCTTCGCGCCCGGTGATCCGTTCGAGCCCTCCACCCGGCTGGGGCCGCTCGTCTCCGACCTGCAGCGTGAGCGCGTCCGCGACTACATCCGCAAGGGCGAGGAGGAGGGCGCGAAACTCCTGACCGGCGGCACGGCGCCGCCGGAGGGCCTCGAGCGCGGCTACTTCGTCCGCCCCACCGTCTTCTCGGAGGTGACGCCGGAGATGACGATCGCCCAGGAGGAGATCTTCGGGCCGGTTCTCGTAATCCAGCCCTACGAGGATGAGGACGACGCGGTGCGGATCGCCAACGAGACGGTCTACGGGCTCGCCGGCGGCGTCTGGTCCGCCGACCCGGAGCGAGCGGTCGGCGTCGCGAAGCGGATTAGGACCGGCCAGATCGAGATCAACGGCGGCCCCTTCAACCCGATCGCGCCGTTCGGCGGCTTCAAGCAGTCCGGCCACGGACGCGAGAACGGTCGCTACGCGATCGAGGAGCTGCTGCAGGTCAAGAGCCTGCAGTTGTAGGGGTTGGGAGGGTCGTCCCCCCCTCCCCCGGAAACCGTTGCGCAGCTGAATCGATTACGAAGGGTCCAGACGTGGTCCCTTGAGTTTCCGTGGGAGGGGGACACGACCCTCTTCGCCAAGCGGAATAGGCTGATCGACCGTGAACTTCGATCTCTCCGCTGAGCAAAAGCTTCTTAGAGACACGGTGCGGGACTTCGCGCGGGCGGAGGTGGCGCCGGTTGCGGAGGAGCTGGATCGCGAGAAGCGCTTCCCCTACGAGATCGTCGCGCAGATGGGGTCGCTTGGGTTGATGGGCATCCCCTTCCCCGAGGAGTACGGGGGCGGCGGCGCCGACACGCTCTCCTACGTGCTGGCGGTCGAAGAGCTGGCCCGGATCGACTCCTCGGTCTGCATCACGATGGCCGCCCATACCTCACTCGGCACGATGCCGATCTACCTCTGGGGCAGCGACGAGCAGAAGGCCGAGTGGCTGCCGCGGCTCTGCAGCGGCGAGCGGCTGGCCTCCTTCGGCCTCACCGAGCCCGAAGCCGGGTCGGACGCCGGCAACGTCCGCACCACCGCCCGGCTCGAGGACGGCGAGTGGGTGATCGACGGCGCCAAGCAGTTCATCACCAACTCGGGAACCGACATCTCGGGCTGCGTCTCGATCACCGCGGTGACCGGCGAGGTGAACGGGCGCAAGGAGATCTCAAACTTCATCGTCCCGACCGGGACGCCGGGCTATGAGGTCGGCGAGGCGTATCGCAAGATGGGTTGGAACGCCTCCGATACGCGTCCGCTCAGCTTCGAGGAATGCCGGGTGCCGGAGGGGAGCCTGCTCGGCCGGCGCGGCGACGGCTTCAAGAACTTCCTCCACATCCTCGACGGCGGCCGCATCGGCGTCGCCGCGATGGGTGTCGGGCTAGCGCAGGGCGCGCTCGACGAGGCGATCGCCTACGCGAAGGAGCGGCGCGCCTTCGGCCAGCCGATCGCCAAGTTCCAGTCGATCCAGGCGAAGATCGCCGACCTCTCGGCGCAGATCGAGGCGGCGCGGCTGCTCACCTGGCGCGCCGCGCTCGAGAAGGACGCCGGCCAGTCGTTCACGCTGACGGCGGCGCAGGCGAAGCTGATCACCGGACGCCTGGCCGTTCGCGCCACCGAGGAGGCCGTGCAGATCCACGGCGGCTACGGCTACATCGAGGAGTACCCCGTCTGCCGCTTCTACCGCGACGCCAAGATCCTCACGATCGGCGAGGGCACCGACGAGGTGCAGCAGATGGTGATCGCGCGCCAGCTCGGCTGCTAGCGCCGGGTCGGTCAGGGAGCGGCCGGTTCCTCCGGCGGATGAGTCTGGCGGCAGAAGGCCGAGCGTGGAACCGGGCGGACCTTCAATTCGCCCTTGCCCTCGGAGACGAGCCATTCCTGAACCTGCTGGCAGCGGAGCCTCGCGCCGTTCTCATGCTCGAAGAAATGGACCATCTGGCAGCGAATCCTGTGCTCCGAGACGCGGCGACAAGGGCCCGAGGTCCAATCGACGCACGTACCGAGATCCGGGTCGTCGACGAAGCCGCGGCAGACTTCCCGCGCCACCAGGTTGTTCGCGTTCGCCGCCCTGGCGGCTTTCAGCGTGTGAGCGCTTGCCGCGCTCGCGAGGACCGCGAGCAAGGCGATCGTGGCGGCGATGGCGATCAAGGGTCGGGCTCGCATCGGCGAGAACCCTACCGGTACTCGATAAATGCTGCGCACTCACCTAATGGGCTGCGCCGTGACAGAGCCCTCGGCGCGGCCGGCAACCTCGGCGGCGCGCCCGACCCGCTCGCCGATCCCGTAGTGCGAGCAGATCGCGAGCTCGTGCTCGCGCAGCAGCGGCCGGGTCGGATCGACTGTCGGGGCGCGTCGCAGCTCATCCCGGCGGTGCGCGGTCCAGACGCGGCCGCCGCCCGCGGCGCAGTTGCGCATCGGCACGGCGACGAGGTGCCCGCGGCGGCGGCGCAGTAGCGGCAACCGCCTTGGCAGGTCGACGACGAGCCAGGCAGGCTCGCCGCGCTCCACGTCGGCGAAGACCGCTCGCACCCGTCCGGCACGGGCGCCTTCGATGCCGTCGACCGCGAACCCCAACCAGCTAGTGCTCACCCGCCTGCCTCTCCATCAGCTCGCTCGCGGCGCTGGCCGGGTCGAGTTCGCGCCGCACGACGCGGTCGAGCAGAGCGGCCGTCTCGGGATCCCCGTCTGCGGTCGTCTCAAGCCGGCGGCGCAGCCGCGAGGCGGCAATGCCCAGCACCTCGCTGCGCAGGTTGCGCGCCCGGCGCTGCTCCAGCGTGCCGCTCTCCTCGATGAACGAGCGATGCTCGTCGATGCACGCAGCGAGGTCCGCCACGCCTTTCCCGGTCGCCGCCTCGGTCCGCAGCACCGGCACCTGCCACCTGCCGGGCTCGTGGGACAGCGCCAGGACGCTCTTCACCTCACGGACCATCGTGTCGGTCATCGGGTGGTCTGCCTTGTTGATGACGATGATGTCGGGGATCTCCATCACGCCCGCCTTCAGCGCCTGGATCGAGTCGCCCGACCCGGGCATCAGCGCCAGCACGATCGTGTCGCCGTGGTCGACGATGTCGATCTCGGCCTGGCCGACGCCGACCGTCTCGATAAGGACGTCGTCCTTGCCCGCCGCGTCCATCGCCAGCGCCACCTGCAGCGCCGCCTCCGAGAGGCCGCCGAGAGCGCCGCGCGACGCCATCGAGCGGATGAAGACACCGGGGTCGAGGAAGTGCTCGGAGAGCCGGATGCGGTCGCCGAGCAGCGCGCCTCGCGTGAAGGGGCTTGAGGGGTCGATCGAGAGCACGGCGACCTGCCGCTCGGCCTTGCGCAGCTCCGTGGTGAGCGCCCCGATCAGGGTGCTCTTCCCCACCCCTGGCGGTCCCGTGAAGCCGACGATTCGGGCCTTGCCGGTACGCGGATAGACCTCGCGGACCAGCTCCCAACCTGCCGGGTCGTCTGACTCGATCAGCGTGATTGCCCGCGCCAGCGCGCGCTTCTCCCCGGCGACGAGGCGCTCGGCAAGCGAGGTGGCTTTGGCGGCGTCGGGCATCGAGCGGTGAGTCTAAGAGTCTGGCCGGGTCTAAAGTCCCGGCCGCTCGTGAACCGCTGCCTCCGATTCCTCCGCTTCTGTGCCAGCAACGGGATGTTGACGCCGAAATACGCGCTGTTGCTGGGTCGCTACCTGCGGCGCCGGCTTCTGACCCGGGCCGGCTGGCGCTGGCGAACCGACGGCCCCCTCTTCCTTGGTGGCGGCCTCGAGCTCCAGGTGGGCCGGCGCGGCCGGATCGAATTCGGCCGCTTCGTCTGGCTCGGGCACCGCACGAAGATTCGCTGCCACGAGGGGAGGGTTGAGATCGGCCCGAAGACGGTGCTCGGACAGGAGTGCACGATCTCTGCCTACAGCCGCGTGCGGATCGGCGAGGAATGCGTGATCGCCGACCGGGCGATGTTCATCGACTTCGACCACGGCGTCGTCGAGGTCGAGCGCCCGATCCGCAAGCAGGGCATCTACACGCGTGACGTCGAAGTCGGCTCCAATGTCTGGATCGGCTACGGCGCCTGCATCCTGCGGGGCGTTCGGGTCGGCGACAACTCGATCGTCGGCACCAACTCGGTGGTCACCAAGGACGTGCCCGCCAACGCCGTCGTCGCCGGCGTGCCCGCCCGAATCGTCCGCATGCGCGAGGCGCCCGAGCGGCTGCGCTGGCCCGAACCGGTCGAGCCTGATCCGGCAGCCTGGACGACGATGCAGCCACCGCCGCCGTCCGAGTAGGGGACCGCTAGTCGAGGTCCTCGGGCAGGACCGTCAGCCCCTCGGCCCGCGCGGCGCGATGCAGGCGACGGTCCCAGGTGGCAAAGAGGAGGTCGCGGGGCGGAAGAGAGAGCGCTGCGGCGAGGTGAAGGGCGTCGAGTGCGCGCAGGCCGTATGAGATCGCAAGCTCCGCGGCTCTCTCGGTGAGCGCGCGATCCACCTCGACGACGTCGATCGCCGCCCAGTTCCGTTCGACCCGCTTCACGTCACGACGCTCGCCGGCGAGCGCGACCGCGCGTGCGGTCTCGACAAACCCGACCCGGCACATCGCGACCGCATCGGCGCGATCGATCGCGCCCCGGACTTCATCACTACCGTCCTCGGCGATGTAGCGCTTGACGAGGGCGCTCGCATCGGTGTAGATGGTCATCGCTCTGCTTCGCGTTCGGCCAGGACGAAAGCCGTCGCGGACTTGCCGGTTCGCCGGGGCGCCGGCGCGTTGGGCGGAAACGGCCTGCTTGCGGGGGTCACTTTCCCTTCGGCCACAAGCTTGCGCATCTGCTCATCCGCCCGCCGGGAACCAGCTGGCACGAGATCGGCGATCGGGCGACCATGCGAGGTGATCCTCACCTGCTCGCCGTCCTCGACCTCGCGCAGGATCTTGCTCAACGTCGCCTTCAAATCGCGTACTCCAATTTCGCGCATGTGGTCATGTTAGGCGGAAAAGGCCACAAGCCACATCTTTCTCTACTGTGTCCTTGACCTCTCAGTGCATTTGTCGCCATGGCAGAGATGCTATCAGCTAGGGATTGTATTGTCTGTATGACGCGAGGTTTCCCTGCAACCACCGGTATTCCAAATGTATGTAGACATTGCAATTCATAGACAAAACACTGCGCGGTATGGACATCGCCACCCGCTTCGGGGAGAACCTCAAACGCTGCCGGCGGCGCGCCGAGCTCTCGCAGGAAGAGCTTGCTATCCGAGCCTCCCTCCATCGCACCCAGATCGGGCTGCTCGAGCGTGGCAGTCGCCAGCCTCGCATCGACACGCTCGTCAAACTCGCGGGTGCCCTCGGCATCGAGCCCGGCGACTTGCTCGAGGGAATCGAGTGGAGCCCCGGCAGCAGCAGCGTCGGCGGCTTTTCCGTCGCGGCGGGAGACCCGCGTTCGAACTAACTCAGGCCGGTCGCGGTTCGCCGACCAGGTCGGCATAGACGGCCGCCGTCTGCTCGGCGACGTCGGCCCAATCGAACTGGCGAAGGTGCTCGTAGGCTTCGGCGACGAGCCGGTGCCCGAGCTCGTCGTCGCGCAAAACGCGGATCGCCACCTCGGCCAGCGCTTCGGGGTCATGAGAGCGGAACCGCAGGCCGACGTCCTCGTGGGGCACGACCTCTCGCAGGCCACCGGTGTCGGCGACGATGCAGGGGCATTCGGATGCCATCGCCTCCAGCGCCACGAGCCCGAACGGCTCGTAGATCGAAGGAACCACGGTGAGGTCGGCGATCCGGTAGAGGGAGTGCAGGACGTCGTCACCGATCCAACCCAGGAATGTGCCGTGCTCCATCAGTCCGAGCTCTTCGGCCTGCTTGTGCAGCTCCGCCTCGTGCGTGCCGGAGCCGGCGACAAGGAAGCGCGTCCCCGGTGCCTCCTCGACAACGCGGGGCATCGCCTCCAGCGCCAGCTGAAATCCCTTCTCATAGACGAGGCGGCCGATCAGCAGCACCAGCTTCTCGTCGGGCGCGGCGAACTCGCCCCGCAGGCGGTGGAGCTCGGCGGGGTCCTGCGGCTGCAGGTCGCCGGGGTCGATGCCGTTCGGGATGACGCTGACGCGCTCCTCCTCGACGCCGAAGATGTCGGCGATCTGCTCGCGCATGTAGTGCGAGCAGGCGATCACACGCTCGGAGCGGTTGGTTATCCAGCGCTCGACGCCATGGATGTAGGACTGGGGATGCTTGTCGACCCAGCCCTGGTGGCGCCCGTGCTCGGTTGCGTGGATGGTGGTGACGAGCGGCGCCTCGAAGCGCTTCGCGAGGTGGTCGCAGGCATTCGCGACGAGCCAGTCGTGGCCGTGCACGAGATCGAAGTCGTGGCGGTCGCCCAACTCGACGCCGGCGGCCAGCATGTCGGAGTTCATCCGCTCCACCCAGGCGACGAACTCGCCGAGGTCGGTCGGTCGCTTCGGCTCGCGGATGCGGTGGATGAAGACCCCGTCGCGCCGCTCCTCGGCAGGCGACTCCTCCCCACCCCTGGTCAGCACGTGGACCTCGACCTCATGGTGGACGAGGGCCTCCGAGAGCTTGCGAACGTGGCGGGCAAGGCCGCCCTCGATTAGCGGCGGGTACTCCCAGGAGAGGATCAGGACTCGGGTCATCGGCGTCGGGTTACGGCTCCAGCAAAGGCGCCAGGCTGAGGTCCGGTGCTAACGAGCGCATGCGCGGATCGATGTCGCGGGAGTCTATGGCGTTCAGCATCGCCTCCGCGTGCCCCGTCGCCCGCTGGAACGCGTAGTCGCCGGCCTGCTTGCGTTGGTCCAGGAAGGCCCAGTCGCTCGCCTGCGCGGCGAGGAGCTCGCGGGCGGCCCGGGCGGCGGGACCGGCCCCCACCCCTTCCGACAGCGCCCGCAGCAGGCGCAGCTCCAGCCGCCGCGACCCCCACGCCAGATCGGCGACCGAGGGCGAGTCCCACGTCTGCATGTCCTTCCCCTCGCCCCAGGTCGAGGCGGCCAGCGTGCGCTGGACCGGCTCGTGCTCGGCGAGCGCCTGCGGCACGGTGACGGGTCGCACCCCTGCCGCCTCAGTGCCTGCCAGCACCTCGCGCAACCAGATCGCGCCCTCCGACCACCAGTGGCCGAGCAGCTCGGTGTCGATCGCGAAGACGAGCAGGCCGCGGCGGCCTCGCTCGGCGGCGAAGTCGCGCAGGCGCGCCGCGACGGCGGTCAGGAACTCGGCCGCCTGGCGCCGCGCCGCTGCCTCGGCCGCCGCCGGGTCGTAGGCGCCGCCGCCAACCTTCCAGATGCGCACGCCGCGCAGCGATTTGCCGGCGAACTGGGCGTATGCCGGATCCGACGGGTAACCGTCCAGCGACCACAACCAGGAGATCGCCTCCCAATCGATCGGCAGCGCCACCGGTCCAGCCTCGGTGGCGACGGGCACCAGCGCGTCGTAGGGCGATGTGTGAGAGCTCTGGTCGACGCAGAACCAGCGCACGCCATGCTCGGCCAGGCGCCACTCCAGGCCCGGCCGATAGGCACACTCAGGCAGCCAAAAGCCGCCGTCCCAGCCGAAGCGACGGCGATGCGAGCGAATGCCGGCATCCACCTGCAGCCGCAGCCCCGCTCGCGTCGCGAGGAGGGGCAGGACGGCGTGGGTGGCGGCCGAGGTGGCGAGCGCGACCCGTCCCTCTGCGGCGGCCGCCTGGAAGGGCTGCAGTGGGTCGGCGCCGGCGGCATCGAGCAACTCCAGAGCGTGCCGATAGCGGGCCAGCTCCCCTTCGCACGCAGCCCGGCACTCCGCCGGCACCTGCGCCAGATCTGTCTCGGCGGCGCCGATCCGCCACTCGATCAAGAAGTCGCGCAGCCGTTTGGCAGCGCCGGCGTCCTCCAGCTGGTCGGCGAGGACCGGCGTGACCGTCAGCGTCAGGTCGTGTGCCACCTCGAGCACCGGCAGGTAGGAGCGAATGACCGCGTCGAAGAGCCACTCCTCGCCGAAGGGGTAGGTGCCGAAGCCCTCGACGTACGGCATGTGGCTGTGCAGGACGAGTGCGAGGTCGCCGACCGTCTGCTCAGACATGGCAGACGGCGAGGAAGTCGAGTGCTCGGTGGAGGCCCCCCTCTCTGAGCCTGAAATCGGACGCGGCGATTGCCGGCGTGAAGCGGTCGTAGAACGGCTTGGTCAAGCGCAGCGCCTTGTGGACGCGGTCCCAGCCCGAGGCGATTGCGCTCTCGTGGGCGCGCAGCTTGCGGGCGTGGAAGAGGCCGAGCATCTCGACGCGCGTGAAGTGCGCCTCGCAAAGCGCCCTGAACTCCTCGGCGCGGTACTCCTTCACGTGCCAGGGGTTGTCGGACTTCTCGGCGCCGGGCGGGGCCAGGGTCAGCAGGTTCGGCGTCGAGACGTAGGCGGCGCCACCGGGCGCCAGCATCGACTTGAAGTGCTCGAGGATCGCCCCTGGGTCCTGGACGTGCTCGATCGTCTGCAGGAAGACGACGGCGTCGCATGGCTCCGCGAAGCTCTCGACCATGTCGCGCTCGAAGCGCAGGCTCTCGCGCCGGTAGCGCAGCCGCGCGTGCTCGTGGGCCTCGGGGTTTGCGTCGACCCCGACGACGCTCGCCGCCGAGCGGGCCAGCACGTCGGAGCCGTAGCCCTCACCGCAGGCCATGTCGACGACCCGCCTGCCGCTCACCCGCTTTGCAATCCACTCGTAGACGACGAGGTGGCGCCGGTACCAGTAGTTCTCCTCGGGGACGTCGGGCAGGGTTCGCTCGCCGGTCAGCGGCAGCGGCGGCACGCCGGGCGGCTGGTTCTGCTGGACGTACTCACGGTTCACGCACGGCACGCTATTGCGGCTCTGAGCCCCGTGCATTACGCCATTCCGCGTAGAGTTCCGGCCCGATGCCCGCCTCCCCGACGGCGACGCCGGAGCACATAAAGGACGTCAACACGCGCTACCACGACGCGGCGGCCCACGAATACGACGCGAAGTGGGGAATCGACTTCGGCGCGACCGGCCAGGAGCAGGTCCGCCTGAAGCTTGAAAAGGCGCTCGGCGGGCTCGACCCTCAGCGCTTCGGCGACGGGCTCGAGATCGGCTCGGGGACCGGCTACTTCTCGCTCAACCTGATGCAACTCGGCGTCGTCGAGCGGCTCACCGCCACCGACATCTCACCCGGCATGCTGGAGCGACTCGCCACCACCGCCGAGACGCTGGGACTCGAGGTCGAGACGGTCGCAACCGAGGCGGAGGCGCTGCCGTTCGAGGACGAGAGCTTCGACATCGTCTTCGGGCACGCCGTCCTGCACCACATCCCCGACCTCGAGCGGGCGATGACGGAGTTCCGGCGCGTCCTCCGCCCTGGCGGGGTCGTCGCCTTTTGTGGTGAGCCGTCCCGATACGGCGACCGACTCGCCGCCGCCCCGAAGCGAGCCGGCGTACTCGCGGCGCCGGCCTGGCGCCGCTTCGTCGGCGCCAGGCAGCGCGCCGTCCTCGAGGGAGAACAGTCGAACGGCCACGCGCTGGAGGGAGAAGTAGACGTCCACGCCTTCGCCCCGGCCGACCTGCGCCGGGCGCTGCGCGATGCCGGCTTCGAGCGCCCGAGGGTCGGCGGCGAGGAACTGCTCGCCAACGCCTGGGGATGGGGACTGCGGACGGTCGAGTCGACCGCTGAGCCCGAAACCGTGCCCTTCGGCTGGCGCCGCTTCGCCTTCAACAGCTACATCGCCCTGCAGAAGCTGGACACGCGCCTGCTCGAGCCGCACCTCCCCGCCGAGCTCTTCTACAACCTGCTGCTCTCCGGCCGCAAGCCCGCCTGAGCGCGTAGACGCTCGGCGACCCTCGCCAGCGTCTCGCGGACCCACTCGCGTTCGTGGCGCACCTGCGCTTCGGTGAAGCGGAGCGAGGTGAGGCCCGCTACCACATGCACCTGGTCGCGGCGACGGTCTTTGGACTGCTGCGCAGGCGTGCGATGGTCGCGCGGGCCGTCGGTCTCGACCACCAGGCCGAGGTCGGGCCAGTAGAAGTCGACCCGATAGCCGTTGACGCGCGCCTGCAGCTCGGGCTCCGACAGGCTCGCGGCGCGCACGAGGTCCAGAAAGCGCAGCTCCAGCAGACTGTCGGCGAAGGCGCCACCCTGCCGGTCCAGCAGCGCCTTGAGCCGTCCGACGCCGGGCCGCGGCGCCATCTGATCAAGCGCCGTCCGCAATCCTTCGGCGTCGATCAACTCCTGTCGATCCGCCTGGTTCACCGCCCGGATCAGCAGGCCGTCGTTGACGCAGGTCGCAAGGTCGACGAGCGTCGTCACGATGTCCGTCACCGGGATTCCGTCGATGACCCTGCGCGCACCTGGCGCCAGCCCAGACCGCCTGTGCACCGATATACCGCGGCGTCGAACGGTGCGTTCGCGCGGGATGACGACTTCGAGCTGAGGAAACGGCCGCAATATTCCCCAGAGCCCCGCTGCGCTGCGGTGGCTCAGCAACGCGCCCGGGCCGCAGGCCAAGACAGCCGCCATCCATCTTCCCCGTCGCCCCAGCGTTGGCCTCCCGACCGCATAGACGCCCTGCCAGAGCCGGTGCAGCCTTCCGGTGGCAATCCGGTGATAGATGGCATGCCTGCCAAAGCCCAGCCCCAAGAGCTGCGCTCGTGTCAGCACGCCGTGCTGTCGCCGAGCCAGGGACCAGGCACGCGCGGACGATGATTGGGGCGTCCTCCCTGGTGATGGAAGCATTTGTCCGGTGATAACCGGACAAAGTCATCCACCGCCCAAATTCTCCCCCGACCGGCGGGCGGGCCGGTGACTCAGCTCGCCCGGTGCCGGCGCGCGCGGTAGAGCCTGGTGCGGGAGTCGAAGCCCTTCAGCTGTTTCTCACCGGCGTAGGAGTAGCGGAAGCCCTCGCCCGCCCGATCCTTGGCGGCCTCGTCGAGCAGGACGCTGCCGGGGCGCGCCACCGCCGTCAGGCGGCTGGCAAGGTTGACCGGGCGGCCGTAGTAGTCGCCGCTCTGGGCGTGGACCGAGCCGAACGCGATCCCGGCCCGCAGCCGCGGGAAGTGGGTGTCGGCGCGCTCGGCCGCCTCGACCATCCGCAGCGCTGCCTCGACCATCGCAGCGGCGTCGCCGCAGACAAGCATCGCGGCGTCGCCGATCAACTTCACGAGGCGAACGGGCGGCTCCGCCACTGCGGTCGCCAGCTCCTCCAGCCGGCCTGCGATCAGGCCCAGCTCTTCGGTCTCCAGCTGCTCGCCGAGCTTGGTGAAGCCGACCAGGTCGGCGAAGCAGACCGCCACTTCGGTGGTCGCTCCGATCTCGCCGGCGGCCAGGTCGGCGGCACCGATCACGTCGCGCCGCACCTGCTCGAGCAGGTGGGAGCGCAGGGCATGGATCAGGATCGGCTCGAAGACGGGCAGCATGTGCTCCGCGGCGGCGGCGAAGCGCAGCGCAAGGTCGCGCTCGGTATCGCCGGGCCGCATCAGCGTGCGGATGATCAGCTCGCGATTTGCTTCGGCAATGCGGGCGGTCCCCATCCCGATCGTCCGCGCCGCCTGCAGGATGCCCTCCTCCGGCATGCCGGCGTCGTGGAACGCTTTGACCCGACGCGCCGCTTCGAGATCGGCCTCGGTGGCGGAGCGTTCGTCGGGATTCGGAAACGGGACGCCGAGCGCCGCCGTGGTCCGTTGCAGCAGGTCGATGTCGAGGCCGACCTCTGCGGCGATCTCGCGCGGCGTGTAGCGGGGCGGGCCGCCGGCAAGCGCCCGCTCAGCCGGCAGCAGCGTCAAGCGGCCCGCCGCGACCGCTTCCCGCAGCTCCCCCAATGGCACGCCTTCGTCTGCCAGGCGCTGGAGCAGGTCGCGACGCGACTCGCGTGCCTCGCCATCGAGACCGTCGAGCAGCCCCTCAGCCTCGAAATCGACCTTCATGCGACCGCCACGCTACCGCCGCGTCGCGGATCACCGCCGCCGCTGAGCGCAGCGCTGGACGGATCGCGGGCGACCGCCTGCACACCGCCGAAGAAGAGGTTGATCCGCGGTCGCCGCAGGACCGGGACGCCGCTCGCCTCTATCCGCTCCAGTGCCGCCTCGTCGATTCCGGGCTCAGCCTGGACGATGCCCTGCTCGAAATGCAGCCGCGGCGCCCGCACCGCCTCGCCGGCGGCCATCCGCTCCTCGACCGCCCGCACCACCGTCTGCAGGATCGCCGAACGGATCCGGTTCGAGCCGGCGCTGCCCAGTCCGAGCTCGATCTCGCCGCCCCGCAGCACGACGGTCGGGGCCATCATCGAGGGGACGCGCCGACCTGGCGCGATCGCGTGGAAACCGAGCGGGTTGAGGTCCTCCTCGCCGAGCATGTTGTTGAGGACGACCCCCGTGCCCGGCACGAGGACGCCGGAGCCGGAGCCGTTCGAGCAGGTGACGCTGGCGCACATCCCGTCGCCGTCGAGCACCGAGATATGGGTGGTCGAGCCGAGCAGGTCGCCGGGCAGCGTGTCGCCGTAGAGCGCCTCCGCAAACGCCTCGTTCCTGACCTCGTTGGCAGCGTCCATCGCGGCCACCAGCTGCTCTGGGCCGCTGCGCTCGCCGAGCCGCTCCAACCTGCTCAGCGCGTAGGCGATCAGGATGCCGCCGGCCGACGGCGGCGGGTTGGTGAGCACTTCGGTACCGCGGAAGGGCACGCGGATCGGATCGCGTTCGACCGCCTCGTACTCGGCCAGGTCGCGCGGCCCGAGGGTGCCGCCGTGCTCGCGCACGACGCCGCTGAGGGAGGCGGCCACCTCCCCTCGGTAGAACGGCTCGGCGCCTTCGGCTCCGAAGCGCTCCAGCGCCTCGGCCAGTTCGGGGAAGCGGAAGACATCGCCCTGGCGCAACGGTTTGCCCTGTGGCGCGTACAGCGCCCGCGTTCCCTCCAGGCGCTCGTGGATGGGCCAGAGGATCTCGAGGATGTAGCCCTGCTCGGCGTTGACCGGCGCACCCTCGCGGGCGAGCCGGATTCCCGGCGCGGCAAGCTCCGGCATCGGCACCGAGCCGAAGCGCCGCAGGACCAACTCGAGACCGGCAGCGGTGCCGGGGACCCCACAGGAGGCCGGACCGACGTAGAAAGTCTGCGTCGTCTCGGCGTCAAAGCGGACGTCGACCGCCGCCAGCTCCGCCCCGCGCTGGGCCCCGTCCTTGCCGGGCGCGGACACGAAGAAATCGATCAAGGTGGTTGCCGAGGGGCGAGGAGGGCTTGGTGAGTGCACCATCATGAATCCGCCCGCGCCGAAGCCGGTCAGCGGGCTCTCGACCGCGAACGACGTCAGCACCGCGCAAACCGCGGCGTCGACCGCGTTGCCGCCATCGCGCAGCACCTGGGCGCCGGCCTCGGCGGTGATCGGATGCCCGGCGGCTACGACACCCCTCATCGGGGCGAGGCTACCCGGGCAGGAACTCGGGGACGTCGAGACTGCTGAGCTCGCCGGCTTTCTCGTTGCGCGGAGCGCGGCCGGCGTCCTTGGTGCGGCGGATGGTCGGTTCGGCGGCGCGGCGCGGCGCGGCGCGACCGTCGAAGCGGGTCGCGACGACGGTGACCCAGACCTGGTCGCCCAGCTCCTCGTCGATGTTGGCGCCGAAGATGATGTTGGCATCGGGGTGGGCGGCCTCGCCGACCAGCTTGGCGGCTTCGGACACCTCCACCAGCGAAAGCTCGGGGCCGCCGGTGATCGAGAGCAGGATCGCCCTGGCGCCCTCCATCGAGGTCTCAAGCAGCGGCGAGGAGATCGCTTTTTCGGCGGCCAGCACCGCCCGGTTCTCCGGCCCGCTTCCCATGCCGATGCCGAGCAGCGCCCGGCCGGCTTCCGACATGATCGTCCGCACGTCGGCGAAGTCGAGGTTGATGACGGCCGGCAGGGTGACGAGGTCGGAGATGCCCTGGACGCCCTGGCGCAGGACGTCGTCGGCGACCTGGAAGGCCTCGACCATCGAGGTCTGCTGGTCGAGCACTTCGAGCAGACGATCGTTCGGGACGACGATCAGCGTGTCCACCTCGGCGGCAAGCTCCTGGATCCCCTTCTCGGCCTGGTTGCCGCGCCGCGAGCCCTCGAAGCTGAACGGCTTGGTGACGATGCCGACGGTGAGCGCACCGACCTCGCGGGCGAGGCGGGCGATCACGGGGGCGGCGCCGCTGCCGGTGCCGCCGCCGGCCCCGACGGCGACGAAGACCATGTCGGAGCCCTTGAGCAGGCGCTTGATCTTGTCCTGCTCCTCGAAGGCTGAGCGGTGGCCGACCTCGGGGTCGGCGCCGGCGCCGAGGCCGCGCGTCTGCTCTTCGCCGATGTGGACGGTGACGTCGGCGACGCAGAGCTGCAGCGATTGAAGATCGGTGTTGACGGCCATGAACTCGACGCCCGGCACATTGGCATCGACCATCCGGTTGACCGCGTTAACGCCGGCCCCACCGACCCCTACGACCCGAATCACGGGCTGGTGCGGCTGGCCGCTGCCGGGCGGCTCGTACTCCGGTTCCTCGCGCCCGTAGCGCGGCGCTTCAGGAGATGGCTCCTCGCGGCGAATCTGCTCTCGCGCCTTCGGCTCCTCCGAGAAGACCCTCTTCAGCCTTTCGGGCGCCGACTCGCGCGACTCCTCCGTCCCTCCCGCGGGTGGCGTGGATGAGGGGTCTTCGCCCGCAGCTTGCGAGGACGAAGGCCCCTCGTCCGCGACAGGACCCGCGGGCCGCTCGGCCTCGGGCGCATCGTCAGCAGTAGAGCGGAACAGGTCGGCGAGGGGACCCTCGCGCATGCTCGCCCGCTTACGCCGACTCATTCGCCAAAACCTCCTTCGCCAGATCGCGGTAGTAGCTAGCGGCGCTGCTGCCGGAATCGTACTTGAGGACGCTGGCGCCTTTGACCGGTGCCTCGGCGAATTTGATCGCCTTGCGGATCCGCGACTTGAAGACGAGGTCGCCGAAGTTCTCCTCGAGGATCTCGATCGCCTCCTTGGCGTGCACCGTCCGCGCGTCGAGCATGGTTGGCAGGATGCCCTCGATCTTCACGTCGGGGTTGAGGTTCTCCTGAATCATCCGCAGCGTGTTCTGGAGCTGGACCAGCCCCCGCATCGAGAGGTACTCGCACTGGACCGGGACGATCACCTTGTTCGCCGCGGTCAACGCGTTGATGGTCAGCAGGCCGAGGCTGGGCGGCGTGTCGATGCAAACGAAGTCGTAGTCGCCGGAAACCTCTTTGAGCGCTTTCTCGAGCGAGCGCTCGCGGCCGATCTTGGTGCTCATCGCGATCTCGGCGCCGGCCAGGTCGATCGAGGCGACGGCGATGTCGATCTCGCGCTTCTGGATGATCTCGGAGATCGGCATGTCGTTGACGAGCACGTCGTAGAGGCTCTTCTCGACCTTGTCGGGATCGATCCCCTGGCTCATCGTCAGGTTCCCCTGCGGATCCAGATCGACGCAGAGCACCCGGTGGCCGGTCTCGGCAAAGGCGACGGCCAAGTTCAGGGTCGTAGTGGTCTTCGCCACCCCACCCTTCTGGTTGGCGAACGCGATGACGTCGGCGTGCTTGGTCGGCACCTCGGCGACCGGCTCTTCCACCGCGCCTTCGTGCCTGCTCGGCGCGATCAGATCTCTGGCCATCATGCGGGCAGGCTCTTCGGGCTCGGCAATGACGACGGGGCCGCGGCCGGTGGCCTCCTCCGCCTCTCCGGCGGGTGGCGTGGGGCTGGGTTCCTCGCCCGCAGCTTGCGAGGACGAGGTGCCCTGCCCCGCGACAGGACCCGCCGGCTCGACGGCTGGTCCCTCGGCCTCCGGAGCCTCGGCAACCGGCACCTCGGGCACCGCCTCCTCCATCTCCTGCAGCTCCTCGGCGAGCGGCTGCGGCTCTTCGGCGACGGGCGCGGACTTGTTCTTGCGGCTCAGGAATCCCATTGCGCGGGTATTCGCATGGTCACCCGCTTTTCCTCCCGCTCATCGAAATTGCTAGGAATCAACCGATCCCCTCGCCAGACCTCCTAGACAAGCGGTTGCTTTTCGTGACCGGCAAGGGCGGCGTCGGCAAGACCACGGTCGCCGTCGCGCTCGGTCTGCGCGCCGCCGCCGAGGGCAAGCGCACGATCGTCTGTGAGGTCTCCTCGCAGGAGAACGCCTCGCGGATCTTCGAGCACGCCCAGGTCGGCTTCCACGAGGTCGAGATGGACGAGAACCTGTGGTCGATCTCGATCGACCCCGACGAGTCGATGCGCGAGTACGTGCTGCTGCAGCTGAAGGTGCGCGCGATGCGGGACATGCTCTTCCGCAGCCGCATCTTCACCTACCTGGCTGCCGCCACGCCGGGGCTCAAAGAGCTGGTGACGATCGGCAAGATCTGGGAGCTCGCCCAGCACGACCGCAAGGTGAAGGGCGGCCGCGAGTACGACTTGGTGATCGTCGACGCGCCGGCCACCGGCCACGGAATCGGCTTCCTGCAGACGCCGCGCACGTTCGCCAGCATCGCCCGAGTCGGGCCGATCCACTCGCAGGCGCTCGAGCTCGACCGGCTGATCACCGACCACGAGCACACCGGCACGGCGATCGTCGCCCTGCCGGAGGAGATGCCGGTCAACGAGTCCGCCGCGCTGGAGAAGGAGCTGCGCGCCGAGGTCGGCGTCGCGGTCGACCGCGTCTACCTCAACGGCCTCTATCCGGAGCGCTTCTCCAAGGCGGAGGCGGAGCGCCTCGCCGAGCTCGCCGCCGGTGAGAACGGAGCGGTTCGCGCCGCCGCCCGCGCCGCCGTCTCCGAGCACGGCCGCGCCCGCTCGCAGCGCAGCCAGCTGGCGCGGCTGCGTCGCCGCGTCGAGGCGCCCGTCAAGACTCTCCCCTTCCTGTTCGAGCCCGAGCTCGACGTCGAGGCGGCCCGGGGACTGGCCGCGAAGCTGAACTGATGGCAGCGATCGACGAGATCCTCGCGGGCAAGCAGATCTGCATCTGCGCCGGCTCGGGCGGCGTCGGCAAGACGACGACCGCGGCGGCGATCGCGACCGGGATGGCGGCGCGGGGTTTGAAGGTCTGCGTGTTGACTATCGACCCGGCGAAGCGGCTCGCCGACTCGCTCGGCCTGGAGGAGCTCGGCAACGAGGCGCGGCGGGTCGACCCGGCGCTCTTTGCGGACCATGGGCTGGAGATGGAGGGTGAGCTGTGGGCGATGATGCTCGACGCCAAGGCGACCTTCGACGAGCTGGTCGCCCGTCAGGCGCCCGATGAGGAGTCGCGCGACCGGGTGCTCGACAACCGCATCTACCAGCAGCTCTCCAACGCCCTCGCCGGCTCGCAGGAGTACATGGCGATGGAGAAGCTCTTCGAGCTGCACAGCGAAGGGCGCTTCGACCTGCTGGTGCTCGACACGCCGCCGACCCGCAACGCGCTCGACTTCCTCGACGCCCCCCGCCGCCTCACCCAGTTCATCGAGGGTCGCTCGCTGCGGGTCTTCATGAAGCCGACCGGGCTGGCGGCGAAGGTCGCGGGCAGGGGCGCGACGGTCGCGCTCGGAGTCCTGAAGCGGATCGTCGGTTTCGACCTGCTCGCCGACCTCGCTGAGTTCTTCAACGCGTTCAGCGGCATGGTCGACGGCTTCCAGGAACGTGCTAAGCGGGTCAACTCGCTGCTCGCCGATCCCGACACCTGTTTCCTCGTCGTCTGCGGCCCGCAGGGCGAGCCGATCGACGAGGCCGTCTACTTCCACCGCAAGCTGGTCGAGGCGAAGCTGCCCTTCGGCGGCGTGATCGTCAACAAGGTGCACTACCCGGCCGAGGCGGCGCGCGGCAACGGCGGCGACCTGGAGGCGGCGCTTGGCGAGCGGCTCGGCGACGCCGACCTGGCGGGCCGCGTCGCCGCCAACTTCGCCGACTACCAGGCGCTCGCGGAGCGCGACGCGCGCAATATCGAGCGACTAACGGCCGAGCTGCGCACCAAGGGGGTAATCCGCATCCCCTATCTCGACGAGGACGTCCACGATCTCGGCGGTCTTGCCGAAATCAACCGCTATCTGTTCGCGAGCGCCGAGGAGCGGGTCGCCCTCGCCGCCGGCCGCCCCTGAATCAGGCGGCACGGCTACTGGGCAAAGGTCCCGTCGGGTACGAGCCACTGATGCCGGAGGTCGCTGACCGCGGCAATTCGCTCGAAGTCGCGGTCGTAATGGACCAAGGCAACATCGGCTTCGACGGCGGTGGCCGCGAGCAGCAGATCGGCAGGTGGGACACGGCGGTGATCTCCACCGCTGGAGAGGTCTAGCTGAGTCAGGCGACTCCACCACCACAGGCTGGACGGCATCGCGATCGCCTCGAAGGCCGCGAGGCGAGCGGCGACGTCGCGCGCCCGCTGCTCGTTTGGCGCCATTCGCGTCAGCTCGAGGACGACGAGATCGCAGACGAGCACGAGCCCGGCACCCACAGCCTCGTTGAACCACGTCGCGAGCTCAGGGAAACGACGGTCCCGCGCCCACGTCCAAACACCCGTATCGAAGAGAGCTGGCCGATCGAGCTGGGGAAGCTGCAGCGAGGTCACTCTCCGCCGGAGCGCTCGCGCCCCTCAGCAACTTCGTCCGGCGTGCCATCGACATCGCGCAAGACGTCGAAATCCTGGAGCACGCGTCGGCGCGCCGCGTCCCGCAGTGCCGCGTTGACCGTCTCGCTGAGACCGCTGGTGCCCAGCTCCCGACGAGCCGCGTCGAGCGCTCCCTGATCGACGTCAACCGTGGTGCGCACCATATGCATCAGGGTAGCGCATCACTCGGGGACACCCCCATCGACGCGGCCCGGAGTCCGCTCAGCCGGCGTGGTGCCGCCCGTAGTGGTCGTATTTGAGCTCGCGCACTTCCCAGTCGGCGTCGTCGGGCACGGGGAAAAGGTGGCGGACGCGTGGCGTGTCGATCCGCTCACGGTGTGAGACGTCGCCCTCGATGGCCGGGAAGTCGAGCGTGCTCTCCCCGACGTCGACCTCCTCGAGCCAGTTCGTCGCGGTGATCTGGATCTCGTCCTCGGCCGGGATCGGCTCGAGGATGCGGGTGTCCTGCTCCATGTGCGGGTCCTCCTCGGTGCTTGGCTCGTTTCTCGCCGCTTCGGACCTTGACCACACTGGAGGGGGGTCAATGTCGGATGCGCTTTCGGGGAGAGGCTCTGCAGCGGATATGAACTCCTCGGCAACCGCGACGTCGGCGTCACCCGCGTCGAGCCCGGTGGCGATCAAGGTCTCGTCGGCAGCCTCGCTGAGGTCGCCGCTCAGCTCGCCGAGGGCCGCGTCGAGGAGAATGCGGCGGACGCCGTCCTCGATCCAGGTCGCAAGCTGGAGCGCCGCGGTCCCGCCGCTCCCGGCCATCACGGCACGCTCGACCTCCATCGCCTCTTCCAGCCGCTCGCGGGCGGCCAGGCGGTCCATCGAGCCGTCGGCGATCAGCGCCGCAGCCCGCATCGGCAGCGAAGCGCCCACCGGACCGTGGCCGTCGAGGACAGCGCGCAGCGCAAGCAGGTGATCGCTCATCCCCTCGAGGGCGCTGGGGCGCTCGCAGCCCAGCTCGAAGCGGCGGACGGCCCAGGCCAGCGGCCCGGAAGGATCGGGCTGTGTCTCCAGCTCGCTCGCCAGCTCGGCGAGCGCGGCAGCTTCCCCCTCGTTGAGCCGATAGCCGCCGTCGCGGGGGGCGGCGACACCGGTGGCGAGCCGTCGCCAGTGCCCCTCGCCGGTCGGCGCGAAGGCGTACGGGCCCAGCGCGATTCCGCCGCTCTTGAAGAGACGCATGACGCTGATCAACTCGTGCAGTTGCCGCAGGGCCTCGATGGCGCTCTCGGGACCATCGCCCTGCTCGGCGACGGCGAGAAACTGCGGCTCCCACGAGGCTCGGTTCATTCCTTCGCTGCGCATCGCCTCGACGGGAGCGTCGATGCTGTCGGCACGGACAATCTGGATGCCGCGCGCCAGCTCCAGGCGGCCGACCGGCATCCGCAAGCCGACGATCGGAGCGACGATCACGTCGGCCTCGTCGACGTCGCCGATCTCGGCGTCGAGCACCGCCAGGGCGTTGTCGAGCCGGTCGCGGTCGAGCGCGAACTCGGCGCAGCCGTCCCAGAGGGAAGCGAGGAAGATGGTGAGCATGCGGGCGGCTCGCTCCGCCGGTCGGGCCGGGACCGCCTCGCCACGTTGCTCTAGGTAGACCGACGCGATGCCTCCCAGGTCGACCGCTTCGCGGGCCGGCTCGAAGGCCGGCAGCGAGCGCAGCTCGTCCTCGTGCTCCCGCACGAAGCGGGCCGTGAGCGGCACGTAGCTGTGGAACAGGGAGTCGGGGCCCTCCGCCTCGGCGACGTCGAAGGGGATCTGCTCGCCGCTGGCGACCAGCGTCGTGAACCGGGTCGCTGCCTCCGCGGCCAGTCGCTTCAGGGCCTCGTTGAGGAGCGGATCGCGCACGGCCCTGCCTTCCGCCCCAGGCGCGGCGCTCCTGCGCCTGCACGACGGCTTGCAGGGCCCGCCGTAGGTTAGGCACCCATAGGGTGCTGAATCGCCGGCGGGTGTGGCTAGACGGTGGCGGGGGTGCGCTTGGTGCGGGGCGCAGTCGCCTCCGCGTCGTCCCCGCAGCACTCCTCGTCGCCGTCCATCAGCCAACGGCGGCCGTACCGACGCATGTCCTCGATCAGCGGCACCAGCGCCTCGCCCTTCTCGGTCAGCGCGTACTCGACCCGCGGCGGCACCTCGGGGAAGGTGTGACGGGCGACGATCCCCTCCTCTTCGAGCGCCCGCAGGCGCAGCGAGAGCGTCCGCGGGCTGATCCCCTCCAGCGAGCGCTCCAGCTCGCAAAAGCGGCTGCGCCCCTCGGCCAGGTCACGGATGACCAGAAGCGTCCACTTGCCGCAAACCACCTCGGCGGTCCTGCAGACGGGACATCGGGAGTTGCTCTCAGCGCTCATCGCATTCACGGCGAGGGCAATAACGGAAATCTCCTCGCTTCAGCGAGTGTAGCGCTATGGCTTCACTTACTGAAGTTTTGGGAAAGTCCAGGCAGCTCGGACCCGTCTGCCGACGAGGAGCCGGCCGGCTTCGGGCGCTCGATCGGGACGAAGTCGATTGAGTCGACAGCGAGCCGGAAGGTGCGGCCGGGGGTTTCGGTCCGCAGGGTGACCGCTTCGCCGGGGCCGATGAAGAGCAGGCCGCAGGACTGGCGGCCGCCGATGCATTTCCCGCCGTCCTTGACGAGGATGACCTCCGAGGAGACGTCAAAGACCACTCGGTCGCCCGCTTCCGTTGCGCCGATGAAGAAGAGGACCGGATTTTCTTTTGGCAGGAGACTGGCAATCGGCAGATCCTCATATTCCCTCAGCTCGTCCCCACCGGCGACGCCGAAGCGCACGTCGGGCCGATAGGCGAAGAACTGGGTGCCGTCATCGTCGGAGCGGTTGCCGCCATCGCCCGAGCCACGATTGCCGCCCGGCTTGGAGCCGCCGTCGCTCGGGGGCGGCCCGCCGGAGTCGCCGTCCTCTTCGACTTCCACGGTGACGGTCTCCCCTTCATCGGTCACAGAGACATCGGTCGAGTCTTCATTGACCGGGTTTGCCGAGGAGACCGGCGGGGCCGATTCCACGGCGGTGCTCTGCAGGCGCGAGGTCGCCGGCACGCTGCTGTATTTCTGCCGGAAGGGATCCGTGGGGGTGCGGCCTCGCAACCGCTTGCGGTAGTCCCGAAGGCCGGGTTTCGCCTGCACCACGGTCAGGGTCCGATCGCCGGCGACTTCTAGTTCCACCGCTTCTTCGGCGCTCTGGACGGCGGTCGGCGGCGGTGCCGGTTCCTCCGGGTCGCCCAGGAGGAATGGGACCGCGAGGATCGCGACGATGACGAGTGCGACGAGTGGCAGCAGGCGCCGTTCCCGCAAGTCGTAGTAGACGTCGGCGACGAGCGGCGGCACGCTGACGCTCGGCCCCTTGGGCCCCGCCGCGCCGGAACCGGACCTCTTCAGCTTCGGGAGCTTCAGCTCCGGTCCCAGTCGCTTCACGGCGTGCCTCCGGTCGTCGTCGCGACGGGCGTCGCGGGGGCTGGCGCGCCTGGCGTGACGCCGCCGGTCGTGCCCTGGCTCGGGGGGGTGAGGTAGGTGCTCAGAGAGAAATTCGCCGTTAGCGACCGGAAGCCGTTCTCGCCGGCCTCCAGGGAGAAGCCGCTGATCGTCACCAGGCGCCCGTCCACGCGCACGGTGTCCTGGCCGGTCTTGACGAGCGAGTCCAAGCCCTTGATGAAGTCGGCGATCTGGAAGAAGCCGCCGTCGAAGGTGACCTGGTAGGGCATGACGGCAAGCCCAGCCGGGCCGATCGAGGCGCCGAGTGGGAGCAGTGAAGCCGCCACCTCGGTAGGAGACGCCGGAGCGCCGGCCGTCCCGGCTGCCGGCGCTGGGGCCGCTTCTTCGCCGCTCCCGCTGGCGCTGAGGCTGATGTTCCGGAAGGTGCCACCGGCACGCTTGGCGATTCCGTTCACCTGCACAAGGAGGGAAGAGATGTCGTCATCGCCGGGCACGGCCTTGCCGAGCACGACGAGGCGCTGGTACTCGGTGGGGAACTCCTCACGTGCCGCTTCCGCTTCCGCGACTTCGGACTGATGTTGGGCCAGCGAAGCTTCCAGCTGCTCCACCTGCACGCCGAGTTTCTTCGCTTCGTCGCGCTTGGGGCTGAGAAGCGTCATCCAGAAGGCGGCGGCGAGCACCACGACGAGAACGATCGCTGCGATCAGCCGATTGGTCGAGTTCATCTGGAACTTCATCTCATTCGCCTTCCGAGCTTTCTTCTTCAGAGCCTTCGCCTTCGGAGCTTTCTTCTTCAGAGCTGGCCGTCACGGGCACCGCTTCGGCACTCAGTTCCGGCGTCGGGGCCGCGTCGAAGGCGACGGTGATCTCAAAGCTTGCGATGAAGTCACGGGTCTGGCAGTCGTCGCCCGATCCCGATCCACCGCCCTCTTCACCACCGCCGGCGGCCCCGCCCGACTCGCCGCCGATTTCAGAAGAGCTGACGCCAACGCGGGTCACACCCTCAATGTCTTCCAGTGCGCCGACGAAGCCCGCCACGCCCTTCTGGCCCGCGGCGCAGCCGCTCAGTTCGAGGGTCGGACCGAGCGCCGAGGCGCCCAGGCCGGAGCCTCCTCCGCCTGATTCGCCGCCTTCAGCGCCGCCGCCCGCGCTAGCGGTCAAGCTGACCAGGGAGACGTCGCGCGGCAGGATCAGCGCCAGTTCGCGCATCACCCGCTCCCAGTCGAAGCGGCTGTCGGCGAGGCTCGCTACGGTCGCGACGCGCTGCTCGCTGAGGTCGCGGAACTGGGTGTAGGCCACGAGCCTTTCGGCCTTGGCGCGTTCGCGGGCGTCCTCGACTTCCAGCCTGGCGATCTCGGCTTCGCGTTCGGAGACCTGATTTCCGGCCATCACCAGCGCCGCGACACCGACCAGAAGCGCGACAAGCGCCGCCAACACGATGTAGGCGAGCGGGCCGCTGCGCAGCGGCGCCTGCTCGCCGCGCCGCTCCTCGAGCGGGATGAGGTTGACGGGGCGCATCGCTCAGGCGTCCAAAGCAAGTCCGTAGGACAGAGTCAGGCGCGCCGCGGCCGAGTCATCCAGGCCGGCGAGCGCTGCAGGGCGGGTAACCGCGATCGGCAGTCCGAGGCTCTCCATCTGCGCCGCCAAACCGGGGATCGCGCTGCCGGGTCCGCCGAGCACGATGCGCTCGACCGGAACAGCCCCCTCCTGGGCGCCGTAGTAGTCGAGTGAGAGCCGCAACTCGTCGATCAGCGTCGAGACGCCCTCCTCGAGGCTGCGGCGAGCGTCGGCGACCGTCTCGGGGTCGCCCTCGACCTCCTCGACGGGCCGCTCGAGGCCGACGTGTTCCAGCCACTGCGTCGCCGTCTCCGTGTCGAGCCCGCGGACGCTCGCGAGCCGGCCCGCAATCGCCTCCAGGCCGGCGTAGGAAACACGGGTGAAGAGGCAGGCGCGCTCGCGCGCCACAGCGAGGTTGGTGACGTCGGCGAGGTTGCAGTAGAGGACGGCCTGGTCGAGGCGGCGGGTCGGAGCGTCTGCTGCGTCCGCGGCGTCCACCTCGACGTCAGTGGCCGCAACGCTGTCGGCCAGCGCGCGGATCATCGCGAAGGCGGAGAGATCGACACCGACCGGTTCGAGGCCGGCACGGCGGAGCGGCTCTAGGAAGGAGGAGATCATGTCGCGCCGGGCCGCCACGACGACGACGTCCAGCTGGGGCGAACCGCCCTCCTCCGCCGGGACGCCGCCGACGACCTGGTGCTCGAGCACCGCCTGGTCGAGCGGCATCGGCATCTGCTCTTGGGCCTGGAAGCGGACAGCAGCCTCCATTTCCTTGCGGTCCTCGATCGCCGGCAGCCGCAGCGTGCGCACGACCACCCGCTGGTTGCCTATGCCGAGCCGGACCTGCTTGGAGAGCTTGTGCTCGGCGAAGAGCGATTTCAGGGCCTCCACGAGGAGGTCTGCGTCGAGCACCTCGCCCTCGTGAAAGGCGCCCGGGGGCAGCGGCCCGATCGCCGAGCCGGTGAGCTGGGCGACGCCGTTCACCCGGACTTCGGTCGCGGCGATGCTGCCGGCCTCGATGTCGAGGCCGACCACGTCTCCGCTCATTTTTTGCCTGGTCAGTCGCATCACGTTTGGGTGCGGACGACCCGATGCCTGCGCCCGCCTCCTCCCAATCGACAGAAAGGCCGCAAACCTTTCGTCCTGCAATTACTCATTTATGGGAGAACCTGGACGTCTCTACGAGGCGTCTGGCTCAGGAGGGACAAAGCCAATCGGCCGCTTCGACTTCGTCGGCGGCGGCTCAGCCAGTTCCCTGAGGACCCTGAAGATCGCGACAAGGTGCTTCTCATGCTCTGCGAGCGTGCCGTCCGTCCGTTTTTCAAGCTCAGCAATCCTTTTTTCGAGCTTCTCGAAGTTTGCTGCCGCCCGCCGGATCTCCACGAAAGCCCGGATGATCTCGATGTTGGCCGCGATCGCCCGTTTGCTGTGCAGGACGCTGGAGAGCATCGCCACGCCATGCTCAGTGAAGGCGTAGGGCGGATAGCGGCGTCCACCATGCCCGTTCTTTGAGGTGCCAGTTTGGCGCCTCAAGTCTCCGAACTCCTCGGCAGAGAGCCGGAACATGAAGTCGTCGGGAAAACGCTCCTCGTTGCGGCGAACAGCACGGGTCAGGGCCTTCGTCTCGACTCCGTATAGCTGACCGCTCTTCTTGACCACCTCCTTTGAAGGCCGAGAGACTGCCAGGCCAGGCGGGCGGAAACGCAGACAAAGACACTCTCTCCCGCTCAGAAGGTCCCAAGGTACCAGTCGACCAACGCCTCGCCGGCGAAGAGGCCGACGAGTCCGCCGAGGGCGAGGAAAGGGCCGAAGGGGATCGCCTGCTTGCGCGCCGCGGCGCCGTGGCGGGCGATCAGCGCCAGGCCGACCAGTGAGCCTGCTACCAGCGCGGCGAGGATCGCCGGCCCGACGTCTCGCCCCAGAAAGAGGCCCATCGTCGCCGCCAGCTTCACGTCTCCCAGTCCCATCCCGCTCGGGTAGGCGAGCGCCGCGGCGAAGAGGAGTCCGCCTGCCGCGAGGGCGGCGATCGCCCGCTCCGGCAGGCTGCCGGGGTCGCCGACGGCGACGATCGCGACGGCGGCGATCGCACCGGCGAGCAGGATCTTGTTGGGGATGATTCGCCGCTCGAGGTCGGTCAGCGTGACCGCTACCAGGACCGCGACGAAGACGAGCCCAAGCGCCAGCTCGGTCGCATCACCCGCGAAGGCGAGCCCGACGGCCGCGAAGAGCCCGCCGGTCGCGAGCTCGGTCAGCGGGTAGCGCGGCGAGATCGCCGCCCCGCAGCAGCGGGCGCGGCCCCGCAGCGCCAACCAGGAGAAGACCGGCACGTTGTCGTAAGCGGCGATCTGCGCGTCGCAGGCGGGGCAATGGGAACGGCCTCCGACCACCGATTCGCCGCGCGGCACTCGGTGGGCGACCACGGTCAGGAAGCTGCCGAAAGCCAGTCCGGCCGGGAAGAGGAGGATCGCCGCCATCGTCCCGACCTATCGGCCGCATCCGCGCCCGGTCTTAGCGGAGGCGGGGAGCGGTCACGGCGCTTCCCATTCGGGCAGCGTGCCGGTCGTCTCGAGCGAGAGGCGGCTGTCGAAGCTCGGCTCGTCGTAGAGCGTTTGTATGCCGGTTTCTTCCCCAGCCCCGGTGTCGTCGTCGACCGACAGCGCCAAGCCGAGACGGGCGCCGGGAGGAAGTGGGATCAAAGCCCCCCCGGCCGGGTTCAGCAGGTCGAGCGGGATCCTGACCTCCGTCCAGCCCGAGGCCGGCCAGGTCGCTTCGCTGTAGGTCGTGTAGGGGGAGGCTTCGAGCGGCTGCACCAGCGCCGTGTCGAGGCCCGCTTCCCGCACGAAGAGCCAGACGCAGACGCGCGCGAAGTAGACGCCGCCCTCGATCGACTGGGTCCAGAGGCTGAGCGTGCCGTCGCCGGTCAGCCCCAGGTTGGTGACCGTCGCCGGGACCGGCGGCGTCACCCACTTGTGCAGCTTGTGGAACATCACGGCGTCGCTCTCAGGGTCGGTGGCGATCGTCGTCGCCGGCATCGCGCCACAGTCCGCGCCCGCTTCCAACTGGAGACCCTTGTCGGTGTCGGGGCTGGCTTTCGGCTCGACGTCGGTCGCGTAGTCGTAGACCGGCGTCTCGAGAGTCAGCGGCGGCGCCTCTGCCCAGAGAAGGTCCGGGGCGCCGGGTTCGTTGCCGGTCTTGAGCCCGGTGGCGCATTCGCCGCGGGTGTTGTGCGCGAGGTGGTTGCCCTCGATCTCGATGCGGCCCGAGCTGCTGCACGGCGTATCGGTCAGCCAGAGGAGCCAGCGGGTGACCGGAGCGCCGCCGGGTGCCGGCCCCGGTTTTTCGGTCGGCGCCGCGTCGGGGTCGACGATCTCCGCCTGGAACTCCTGGTAGCGGCGGTTGCTTCCGCCTGAGGCCGTGTCGTTGAGCTTCGCGACGAGAATCACCCGCTTCAGGAGCTCGCCGTCGACACACGTCGTGCCGGGGCAGTTGTCCCAGACCACGTAGCGGTAGATCGAGCCGGTGACGTCCTCGATCGCGAACGGCTCGGGGCCGGCGAGCAGCGTGCCGCCGGCGACCATCGACTTCAGCGCCGTACCGTTGCGGTTCGTGTAGAAGGAGGTGCCGACGACCCGCGAGTTGGGGTTGTTCTCGCCGCTTTGGTGAGCCGGGAGCGACCCAAGTCCGAGGTCGTCGTAGGGCGTCGCGCGGATCTCCTCCATCTCGCGCTGCAGGACGTTGTTGAGCAGCTGGGCCTGCTCGACGCGGAAGGTGTTGCGGGTGGCGGCGTCGACCATGCCGAGCACGCCGAGGCTGGCGACGGTCAGGATCAGGCCAGCGACGACCACCTCCACCACCGTGAGGCCGTCCTCCTGGCGCGCCCGCCTCACCGCTCTTTCGACCAGTGCACTCATCAGGATTCGGTGTTGCGCAGGGCGGCGCCGTCAGCGACGACGACCGGCCCGCCCTCGTTCGTCGCGAAGGAGAGCCGGACGTCGACGTAGCTCGGCTCGGCTTCCGGTCCGCTCGGCGAGTACTGGAAGACAGCCGTCGAGGCGAGGCCGCTGACCACCTCGATGGGCGCACTCGGCGCGTCGCCATCCGGTTCGGCGACGGCGCGCGTGCACGCGTCCGCCGCGCAGTCGTAGATGACGCGACACGGTTCGGCGGCACCGCCGGCGGTGCCGCAGCTTCCCGGCCGCACGTAGGTGACCAGCGCCAGGTCGCTCGGGCCGGCGGTGACCACGTACATCCCCTGGCGCACCTCCCGCGTGATCCGCTCCACCGCGACCCTGGCCTCCTGGAGGGCGCTCACCTGAGAAGCGGTGCGCGGCTCGCTGCGCACCGCGCCCATGAAGACGGTCACAGCGCCACCCAGCACGACCATCCCGATCGTCGTCGCCACCAGCAGCTCGATCAGCGTGAAGCCCCGCTCCGACCGGCGCAGCGCCCCGGCGCTCTCCCCCAGGCGCCTCATCTCAGCAACCTTCGTCGGGCGCTATGACGGCGGGCGCGGTGCTGCAGTCGACGAAACGATTCGGGATGAAGTGCGGCGCCGTCAACGGCAAATAGAATTCGTGGATGCCGCTGCTCGTCCACACCTCGGCGTTGGAGTGCAGCGTCACCGTCTTGCCCGCCAGCCCGCCGCAGAACTTGGTGTTGCTGTCCAGCTCGATGTCGGTGTAGGGGCCGTAGACGGCGAAGTTCTGCTCGCACGGTCCGTCGACCGCCGTTTCGCTGTTCATCAGGACCTTAGTCGCGATGTCGTCAGAACCCACGAATAGCAGCGCCACCTTGTTCGCTTTCCCAGCCTCCGAGGTGATGCGTGAGTTGGAGCGCATTTCGAGCTGCGTAACCGGCTCGTCCTCGTCCTCGTAGCCGCACGCCTCGGGCGAGTCGAAGTAGATCCACACCTGCTTGTCTTTGACCGTGTAGAGCGAGCTGTTGCTGTCCAGCCTCACTTTGCAGAAGATGTAAACGGTCCCGCCCAAGGTCACCGAGCTGTTGCTGCCGATGACGAGCTCTCGCGCGCCGCAGGAATCGTCCGGAGCGCCTTTTCCGTTCAAGCCGTTGAAGCAGACGGTGCTTTTGTTGCCGCTGATCAGGTCTTGGCTGAACAGGCGGGAATTGTCGTTGCTGATGGCAGCTTTGCTCGCATCGACCGGATCGAGCCTGATTTCGTCTTCGCCCGGCGTGCCGCCGACCACGCCGCATTCGAGGTCGGCGAAGTAGCCGTTTCCGTTCAGCGCTTTGCCGATGCCGACCGTCGCAATGCCGCACTGCCTGGCGTTGTCGTCGAGCGTGATGTCACCGTTGGTCGCGCTTCCCGCATGGATCTCCGCGTTCGAATCGAGGTGGATCCCGTCTTTGGATTTGACGCTGGCGTCGATGAACGGATCCATCCCACTCGAGGAGCTTGCCGTCACCTCGACCTTCCGCGTCACTCCGTTCACAGTCGCTTCGGAGACGGCCTCCAGTTCGGTGAAGGCGAATTCCCCGTTCGGCATTTCGGAGGCGGTCGGCCTGACGCGGAAGGTTGCGATGCCGCCGCCGACGTTGGTCGGGGGCGGCGCGCCGCACCAGCCGTCCGCTTCCATCGTCGTTTCGACCGGCGCGCACGGAGTCGACTCGTCGACGACCCCGGCGCGGTTGAACCGCAGCAACGCCTCGGCGACGCCCGACTCCGCCACGGCAAGCGCCGACTTGGAGCGTTGATCCCGCACCGCACCGCCCTGGCCCTGGATCGAGGTCGAGACGGCGATACCAGCCATGCCGAGCGCGGCGACCATCATCAGGGTCACCGTCGGCACCGCGAAGCCGGCCTCGGAGGCAAAGCGGCTCGTCACGGCATTGAGTAGTCGGTTGGGTACGGCCATACGTCCAGGTCTAGATCGACGTTTTAGGCGCTGCCTTGAGGAATTCCCGCAAGTTCCCGCGTGAGGCGACGAGGCGCTGGACGGATCGGCCATCCGTCCAGGCGAGAAATCGGTACGAAAAAAGGCGGGCCCCGAAGGACCCGCCTTTGCCGAGCGCCGGCAAGAAAGCCGACGACTGGACTAGCTGAAACGCTATTCGTTCCAGTTGCCGTTGGAGGGGCACCCGCCGCGGTTGGTCTCGCCCGCCGGGATTGCACAGTTGAAATCCACGCTTCCGCCGTTGCGGATGATGTCGAACGTATTTCCGGTACCGGAGGTCGCGCGGACCGTGTATCCGGTTCCGCTCGCCGCGACAACGCTGATGGCGTTGTCACCGACGGTCTGGATCGTCGGCTCGATCGCGGCCAGTTCGGCAGGGGTTGGGTCGACAGCAGCGGCAGTCTCATACGACCCACCATTTTCGGTCGCCCACGTCTCGATCGCCGTCTGGGCGGTTCGGACCGCGGCCTTGGCCTGAGCGTCCGTGCCCTTGTCCCGCTGGTTGAAGAACGCGGGGATCGCGATCGCGGCGAGGATGCCGAGGATCAGCATGACGACGAGAAGCTCGATGAGCGTGAAGCCCGCCTCCCGATCGCCACTGAGCCGGGCACTCATACGCGCCCGGAGATTCTGGATAAACATTTAGAGACCTCCTATGGTCCTAATCGTTTGAGCCAGAGCCCCGTCGCGAGAAGCCACGTGGTGTCTGTCGACCCCGGTGGTAGCCCGGCCGGCTCCAGAAAGGAGCCCCGTGGGCTTTGCGCCCCCACCTCGCGGCGGGTTTGCCTTTGAGCACCAGGGCACTGGCAGATCTTTCACAGCCGTCTAATCGACCGTCTCTCAACTTCCTGAATCCCTGAAATTTGGAGTTCTTCTGGCTAAAAGTCAGGCTTCAAGCGAAAATCCCGGATCTGCGCCAACAAAGGAACAGAGGAGAGGATAGGGGCCAACTGCTACCTTCATGTACATGGGCAAGTCAGTGGGCGTTGCGGAGCTGCGACAGAACTTGAGCGTGTACCTCCGGCGGGTCAGCCGTGGCGAGCGGCTGCTCGTCACCGATCGCAACCGGCCGGTGGCTGAGCTGGGGCCGGCGCCGAGCACTGGCCCAGACTTGGACCGGCTGATCGCTGAAGGGCGGGTATCGCGCCCGAGGCGGTCGAGCTTGCCAGCGCCGCTGGAGCTGACGGGCGATCCGCGGGCTCTGAGCCGGGCGCTCGACGACATTCGCGGCGATCGCTGAGAGTGGCGGTCGTCTATACGGACGCGTCCGCCCTGGTCAAGCTCGTCCGCGAGGAGGCAGAGTCCGATGCCTTGCGGGCGTATCTCGATGGCGCGGATCTGGTCAGCAGCGAGTTGGTTCTGACTGAGATTCCTCGAGCGGTGCGCCGGGCTGTCGCGCAGGACCCCACGCTATCCCTCGACCTGTTGCTCGAACGCGCCGACGAGCTGATCGACGTGCTCGCGCTGCGACCGCTTGATCGGGCGTTGCTCGCCGGAGCGGGAGCGCTCGCCGAGCCGGCGCTACGTGCCCTCGACGCGATCCACGTCGCGTCCGCGGTCGACCTCGATCCGATCGAAGCGTTCGTAACCTACGACGAGCGCCAGGGCGCCGCTGCGCGACTTGCCGGCTTGCGCACGATGGCTCCGGGCATCTGACGCCGAATCGCACCAGCTTCAACGCTGTGCAGCCCTAGCAGCGGGTTGGCAGCTGCGCGCCTGTGTCGGTCGGCCGGTATCCCTCGGGGAGGGCGGGCAGCTCCTCGATGATCTGATCGCCCAAGGCTGCCAACTCGAGCAATTCGCTCTCAGTGAAGGCATCGAGAACCGACTGGGTCTCTCCCCCCATCTCCGAGCCCGGACCATCCGGAAGGTCGACGGGCGCTGGTATCCGCTCCAGCTCGGCCAGAGAGAGCTGGTCGCTGGGAATTCCGAGCCTGCGTGAGGCCCAGCGGTGGTAGAAGGTGTCGCGCGGAGAGTTCATATCGAGAAAAGCGTGAGTTCAGCGACTACCTCGACCGGGCAGACCGAAGCCCCCCACTCGTCCCTTCCGGCCAGGTCAAGACGAAGTCAACCTTCCATCCTGTCGGCAGGAATAGCGTTATACTGGGTACGTATGACTCAGCGAATGGGAGCCAAGGGCCAGGTCGTGATCCCAAAGGAACTGCGCGACCGCGCCGGATTCGGCCCGGGTGCAGACGTGTGGTTCGAGCCTGTCGAGGATGGAGTCATCGTGCGACGCGCAGACCGTCGTGCGGCGCTCCGCGGCAGGTATGGGGGTAGCGGCATGGCGGCGCGGCTTTTGCAGGACCGTCGCAACGAGCCTCGGTAGCTCGTGCCATCTTGCCTGGACTCATGGGCCGTGCTCGCTTGGCTTGACGGCGAAGAGCCGGCCGCCGGCGTGGTCGAGGAAGCACTTGATCGCGAGCGCGCTGCAATGAGCTGGATCAACCTAGTAGAGGTCCACTACCGCGTGGCGCGCGATCACGGCAAGGAGGAGGCGGATCGTGTTCTCTCGGAATTGCGCGGACGGATAACCGAGGATCTGCCTGGCGTATCGACGATGCGGAGGGTGGCCAGCCTCAAGGCGGAGAATCCGATTGCGCTTGCCGACTGTTTCGCTGTCGCCCTCGCGACCGCTGAGAGCGCCTCGCTGCTTACCGGAGATCCGGAGATCATCGAGAGGGCAGCGGACCTGCCCTGCGAGGTTAGAGACCTTCGTCGCCGCCGCTAACCGCCTTGCCCGCTGGTGCCCTCTGGGGTCCCTGCATTGCCAGGCAAGGGACATCTAGGAGATCGCCGCGACATCGCTGCACAGCTCACCCCTGAGATGGATCAGGAGCCGCGGAGTCTGGTGCGGGCGATCTCGGCTCGCCCGTCGCCTGCGCCAGGTAAAGAGCCCGCCGCCAAGGGTCTCAGGCTGAAGGATTCCTCCGGAGTTGGTTCTACATTCCTGGGAGCAGATTTCTTACAACCCTGGGAACGGAGCTCTCTAGGGGCGCGTCGTCACTTCACCAAGCCAAATGGCAAGCGCGCTGGTAACTCGTGGATTGAGCCACCACTGCTCCCGTGACTTTGGTTGCCAGTGCTCCGGAAGGTGATACCAGGGCCAGCCGCCGAGCTTGTACCAGAGGCCTCGTCCGCGTTCCGCATAGGCACGCGCCTGGCGCTCGGGGTCAATGCCTTCGATCCCACATGCTGAAGCGACCTGATCCCACTCCAGGTCCGCGAGGTCACGGAGGGCGGCCGCATAGAGCCGTCGACCGGAGACGCGATCGTGGGCGGTCAGCGTCGCATAGACGGTCGGATGCAACGGATCGCCGCCGACGAGCGCCGCGGCGAGGCGCGGTGGCAGGAAGCTCTCAGCCGGTGGGACCTCCGGCTCGGGGCCGTTGAAAAACTCGGAAATCGAACTGACAAGCTGGCGCGGAACACCCATGCGTCCCAGCCCCGGGGCTGAGCCAATCCACCAACCGTCGTTCCCTGAGCGGACACGCTCGCGAAGGAGCTCAACGAGCTTCGGCCCCGGCTGAGGGAGGGATTTGGCCTGATTTTCCTCCTTATACGAATACCTCTTCGCCGGCACGATTGACCTCATGGATTTCAGAGATGCAAGTTTGACGACAAGGTCAGTGGTCAAGAACCCGTTGCGGTCACGTCTGCGCCGAGTTGTCTGCGATGCTCGATGGATGGCGGGGACGCAGGCAATCTTCTATCGCGACGAGCGTGGCTCAGAACCAGTCGACCAGTTCATAGACACGCTTCCAGTAAAGCGAGCAGCAAAGATCGATCATTACATCGAAGAGCACCTGAACGGGCAGGCACCTGATGCCCCACCACCGGAATTCCCGATTAGCTCGCAGATCGAGGGCGAGTTGCGCGAGTTGAGGATCCGGTTCGCCAACACTCGATACCGAATCCTCTATCAGCGATCCGGGAACCTGATCATTCTGCTGCACGCTTTCGAGAAGAACACGGGAGCCGTGCCTGCCTCGGAGAAGGCTTTGGCGAAGCGGAGGATGGCTGACTTCAAGCGGCGCATGGAGGCGAAACCGAGGAAACCGCCGCGTGCAGCGGGCAAAGACGCGCCACCGAACAGCCGGTAGGTCCTTGATTTATTTACCTATATAGATAAACTAGCCGCCATGAGCGCGAAGGAGAACGGCCGCATCAGTCCGGAGGGCAGGGTTGCCGCCGAGGGGGCGAGAGATCGCGCTCGGGGCAGCGCCGAGTACCGGGAGGCACGTGGCGAGTACGAGGCAATCCGCGAGTTGCGCGAGAGAAACTGGATTGCGGCTCATATTCGCGAACGGCGCTACGAGCTTGACCTGACCCAGAAAGAGGTCGCCGAAAGAGCCGAGACCTCCCACTCCTTCATCTCGAAGGTTGAGGGCGGCGGTCACATCCCGACGATTCCCGTCCTGAAGCGCATCCTCGCGGTGCTGGATGAGGACTTGCTGATCGGCATCGAGCGTCAGGTTCCCGACGAGGAGCCCGAGCGCGAGTTGGCACCCGCGCCAGAGCTTGCCGCTGCGTGACGCAGCGGCTGAGGCTTACCTGACCAGCCCATCTTCTGCTTCGCCTCGAGCTCGGCGACTCGCCGGGCAAGGGACTACTTCCTCGGAT